>JBMOOD010000007.1:0-30674 GCA_049323595.1 Pseudomonadota bacterium | reverse complement strand
TCGGCCTCGACCGGGGCGTTCACCTGGGCGGCCTCGGCGGCTTCTTCAAGCACCTCGGCCTTCGGGGCCTTGGCCTTGGCCGGCTTCGGCGCCGGAGCCGCCTCGGCGGCGTCCGCCTTGGCCTTCTTGGGCTTGTTCAGGGTGGCGAAGTCCAGGCCGCGGGCGCGGGCGTCGAGCTCGGCCTTGGTGGTCAGGTCCACCTTGCCGTCCCACTTGGTCTCCTTGCCGTTCGCCGAGATGGCGGTGACGCGCAGGACGCTCTCGATCTGGCGGTGGCCGCGCGTGCGGCGATAGCCCTGGCGACGGATCTTCTTGAAGATCTTCACCTTGTCGCCCTTGCGGGTCTCGATGAGGGTCGCGGCGACCGAGGCGCCCTTCACGACCGGCTCGCCGACCGTCACGGTCTCGCCGTCGCCCAGCAGCAGCACGTCGCCGAACGCCACGTTGGCGCCGGGCTCGCCGTCCAGCTTTTCGACGACCAGCAGGTCGCCGGGCTCGACCCGGTACTGCTTTCCGCCGGTCTTGATCACCGCGTACATCGTTGCGCGCCTTTGTATTTCTTCTTGATTGAAAGCGTGTTCGCGCCCCCGGGGCGGGCCCGGGGACGAGGAGGCGCGGTTTATACAGAGGGACGGGACGGAGTCAACGGCGGCGGGGGGTGGGCAGCGGAAGGCCCGCCCGTGCCTCCCGGCCGATGGACGCAAAGTCCGGACCTTCGCCGGGTCCGCTGTCCCGCGCTCATCTGCGAGCCTTGCACCCCCCACAGACCTCAAGGCGCCAAGGGTTTCCACTCCAGACGACAACTTTCAGTTGTTACGGAATGCGACGCAAACAAAAATAGCTAAAGCCGCGCGCCAATAATAGAGGATACGTGTCATCTCCAGTAATAATTGCGCCCCAGGCGTATTGAACTGCTGCAGATGCACAAAATGGGTAGCCATAGAAGCCCATTTAACCATGCGTTAGCCACCTCAGAACCTTCCTCGACCCACTAAACGAGCGCGACGAAGTGCAGGGGGCGGGGCTGTACATGAAGGGGAGGAGCTTCAATGCACATGCGGCTTCGCCTGGCGCGGCGTCCGCCGGCGCGTTTGCGCTCGCGCGGCCAAGGGCGCTTCGCCATCTCCGCGCCCACGCACGGTCCAGCTTGAAGTGAACGTGATCCCCTTCCCGCGCGAGAGTCGAGTCCCGGCGGCCGCGCCGCCATCGCCGCTGGCATGGGTCGTCATCGGCTTAAGACGTGTCGGCGAACCCGCCACCAGCGCAGAGATCGCCAAGGCGATCGGCCACAACTCCGCAGCCGGGGCGCCGGATACGCGGGCGGTGGAAGATGTGCTCGTCGCCAACGCCCGGGGCGGGGACGCCGAGCCGGTGTTCCAGCAGGTAATGCTACGCGGTGTCCTGGCGTGGGGCCTAACCCCGGAGTTTCGTCTGTCGCTCAGGCGATCTGGCTTGCCCCCTGTCTGGAGGGCCATGTGATGGCGCAATCGCGCCAACCACCGAGCGGCCGGGCGCCGCTGGCGACGGCGGGCGTCACGCTACGCAAGCCCCGCAGAAGCCATCGGGAACAGCCGCGGATCGTTCGCGTGCTGCTGGCCGAGGACCATCCCATCAATCAGCGGGTCGTCGAACTGATCCTGGCCAATGCGCCCGTTCGACTCACGATCACCGCCGACGGGGCCGAGGCGGTGTCCGCCGTAGAGCACGGCGAGTTCGATCTCGTGCTGATGGACCTTCAGATGCCGGTCATGGACGGCCTGGCGGCGATGCGCCGGATACGGGCGCTCGAAACCGACGGCGGTCGCCGGCCCTGCCGGATATGCGTGCTCACCGCCAACGCCGATCCCGATCATCGCGCGCTCGCCCTCGAGGCCGGCGCCGACGACTTCCTAGCCAAACCAGTGGACGCCGAGACACTTCTCTCGGTGACGCTCGCCGCCAGTCCAAGCCCGTCGCTCCAAGCGACGGCGCCAAAGGGAAACTGAGACATGCAAGAGAATAGCGAGCTCGACCGCCGCCTAGAGTTCATGAAGATGGACTCTCAGGGGCGAAGCAATCTTCGAGACATCAAGTCGATCATTGAGTCGTCACTTCCTGGGGCGCTGGACGCCTTTTATCAGCAGATCGGCGCCTTCCCCGAGACCCGGCGCTTCTTCTCCGATCCGCGACACATCGCCAGCGCGAAATCTCGTCAGGAATCCCACTGGGACGCGATCTCCAGCGCCCAATTCGACGCCCGCTACGTTCGAGCCGTCACCACGGTGGGCGAGACGCACGCGCGCATCGGCCTGGAGCCGCGCTGGTACATCGGCGGCTACGCCTTGGTCCTCGAGGCCCTGATCCACGCGGTCGTGAAAGCGCGCTGGCCTAAGGCCCGGTTCGGCGGCGCGCGCACAGCAAGCCCGGACAAGATCGCGGCCGAACTCGGGGCGCTGGCGAAAGCCACCCTTCTGGATATGGACTTCGCGATCTCCGTCTATCTGGAGGCCGCTGAAGAGGCGCGGAAGCGCGCAGAGGCTGAGGTCCTCAACGCCGAGCGCACGAGCGTAGCCGAATCGCTCGGCGCCGGCCTCGCCGCCCTCGCCCGGGGCGATCTCACCTATCGTCTCCCGGATACCCTGCCGTCCGAGTACGCGCGCCTGCGCGATGACTTCAACAGCGCGCTTTCCACGATCGAAGAGACCATGTCCGCGGTCGTCGGGGCGGCCACCAGCATCGGAGCGAGTTCAGAGCAGATCGCGCAGGCTTCCGATGATCTGTCCCGCCGCACGGAACAGCAGGCCGCAAGCCTCGAAGAAACCGCGGCGGCGCTGGACGAGATCACCTCAACCGTCAAGACGACGGCTGCAGGCGCTCGGCAGGCGGGAGAAGTGGTCGCCGAAGCGACCCAGCAGGCCAACCGGTCAGGCGAGGTGGTCCGGCAGGCCGTCGGCGCCATGGGCGAAATCGAACAGTCCTCGCGACAGATCGGCCAGATCATCGGCGTGATCGACGAGATCGCCTTTCAGACCAATCTTCTGGCCTTGAACGCCGGTGTCGAAGCGGCGCGGGCCGGCGATGCGGGCAAGGGTTTCGCGGTCGTGGCCTCCGAGGTGCGCGCCCTGGCGCAGCGGTCCGCGGAAGCTGCCAAGGAGATCAAGGCGCTGATCATGGCGTCGACCAGCCAGGTGGAATCCGGCGTCTCGCTCGTCGGTGAGACGGGAGCCGCCCTCCAGTCGATCGTCGCCAAGATCCAGGAGATCGATGGCGTCATCCGCAACATCTCGGCGTCGTCGCAGGAGCAGGCGACGGGCTTGGCGGAGGTCAACACCGCAGTGAACCAGATGGACCAGGTGGTGCAACAGAACGCGGCGATGGTCGAACAGGCGACCGCGGCGACCCAGTCCCTGAAGGGAGAGACGGTCGACATGATGCGTCTTGTCCAGCAGTTCCGCACGCGCGTGGGCTCGGCCGATGCGAGCCGTGAGCCGGCGCCGGCCTGGACGGGGGCCAGTCCGGCCCGTTTCGCGAGATCCGGCCGCGGGGGCGGGGCGGCCGCCGCGTTGAAGCTTGCCGCTGGCCCCGCTGAGGACAGCTGGGAAGAGTTCTAGACCCTTCATTCCGCCTGCCCGCCGGGGTTCCACCTGCCGGCGGACCGAGGGCGCCCTGCCCGGGGCGCCCTCGCCCTGGGAAGTTCACGAATGCGAAAAAGGAGCAAGGCGCGGTCGTCCTCCAGGCCCTCGGCGTTGCGGCGGGGTCGCAAGCACACCGTTGGGCAGCCGCGGAAGGACCTTTCGTACGAGGTTCTCGCCCTGCGGCTGCAGCATCTCGAACGGGCGCAGGCCGTCACCAACACGGGCAGCTGGGAATGGGACATCCCGACCAACGGCCTCATCTGGTCGGACCAGATCTACCGGATCTTCGGCCTCGAGGCCGGCGCATTTGAACCGACCTACCCGCGGTTCCTAGCCCGCATTCATCCGGAAGATCGATCACGGGTCGAGCGCGCGGTGCAGCAGGCCCTCGCCCGCGAAGCCGACTACGCCATCGATCATCGCATCGTGCTGCCGGATGGTTCGGTCCGCACCGTCCATGAGATCGGGGATGTGGAGTTCGACCACGCCGGCGCGCCCGTCCGGATGACAGGCGCGGTGACGGACGTCACGCAGCAACGGGCGGCGGAAGCGGCGCACCGCGAAACCCAGGAGATTCTCGGCACCCTCCTGCGCGTCTCGCCGGAGGCGATCGTCGTCACCGACGCGGCCGCGAGGATCATCCTCTTCAGCGCCGGCGCAGAGGCGATGTTCGGCTACGAGAGCGACGAGGCCGTCGGACGCCAAATCGATCTGCTGTTACCTGAGGATGTCGCCGGCTCGCACAGGCGACACGTCGAGAGCTTCGCCCGAAGTGAGACCCAGAGCCTGCGGATGCACGAGCGGTCGGAGATCCGGGGTCGGCGCAAGTCGGGTGACGTGTTCTTTGCGGAGGCGTCGCTGGCGAAGCTCTCCACGCGCGGCGGCCCTTTGTTCACCGCCGTGGTGCGGGATCTCACCCCAACCAAGGCGGCCGAGCAAAAGCTCATCGAAGCGCTGGAGGAGGCCGAGCGCGCCAACCGCGCAAAATCATCCTTCCTCGCCAACATGAGCCACGAGATCCGCACGCCGCTCAATGGGGTGCTCGGCATCGCCAGCGCTCTCGTCCGAAGCGACCTGTCGCCGGCGCAGCGCGAGATGGTGGACCTGATCGGCGTCTCCGGTCGCACGCTTGAAGGCTTGCTCAACGACATTCTCGATCTGGCGAAGGTCGAGGCGGGCCACGTCGAGATCCGCCGCGAACCGTTCGATCTAGCCCGGATGATCCGGGACACGGCCTCACTGTTTCAGGCAAGAGCCGCAGAGAAGGGGCTCCCGATCATCGTCGAACTCGCGCCGGACCTGGAAGGCGTCTTCGAGGGTGACGACCTGCGGCTGCGGCAGGTGCTCTCGAACCTCCTGAGCAACGCGATCAAGTTCACCTCGGCCGGCGAGATTCGCATCCAGGTCGCCCGTGCCGCGGCCGAAGGCGCGGCCGATCTGGTGCGATTTGCTGTGTCGGACACCGGAATCGGCTTCCAGCCGGAGCTCGCGCCACTTCTGTTCCAGCGCTTCGAACAGGGGGATGGCTCGATCACACGGCGCTTCGGAGGGAGCGGGCTGGGCCTTGCGATCTCGAAAGCGCTTATCGAACTCATGTCAGGCGCGATCACGGCGGACTCTGCCCCCGGAGTCGGGTCCCGTTTCCAATTCACCGTGCCCTTGCCCCGCGCCATCGCACCCGAGCGGGCGCCCCTTCTCATCGGCTCAGCCCCGTCCGAGGGCGCGACCCGCCGCCTGCGCGTGTTGCTTGCGGAAGATCACCCGATCAACCGGCGCATGGTCCAACTCCTGCTTCAGGATCTGCCTGTGGATCTCACCTGCGTGGAGGACGGGGCGCAGGCTCTCGAGGCGGTCGAGAACGCCACGTACGACGCCATACTCATGGACATGCAGATGCCGGTGATGGACGGGCTCACGGCCGTCCGCCACATCCGCAAGTCAGAGGACATTCGGGGGCTCTCCCGGATTCCCATTTGCGTCGTCACGGCCAACGCACTGGACCAGCACCGGGCGGAATCGCTCGCCGCGGGCGCCGATGACGTCCTGACGAAGCCGATCCAGGCGGAACGCCTCCTCGCCTATCTTCAAAGCGTTATGGAACGCTGACGCGCAGGAGGCTCAAGGCTGCGGCGGCCACAAGCGGGAGGGACGGCGCTGTCGCGAACGGCGGCAAGTCTCGTTCTCCGCGGTCGGCAATTCCCTGCATTCCCCTGCTCAGCGCCGGACGGGCGGTCGAAAGGTCGCCTCCCCGTCGTCGGCTCCGTAGAGAACCCGGGAGGACGTGGATGGGCAGACGCGGCCGTGGAAGGCGGCGCGGGCCGGGTGGCTTCCTGAGCAGGTCGAAAGCCCGCCCGCCGAGGTGGCCTAGGGACCTTGATGCGCCGTCGGGGACTTGTCCTTGGGCGGCGGTGGGGCGGTGGGCGGCGCCCCTCCCGCCGCTTTCGCGGGGGAGGTAGGGTCGAGCCATGACGGCGTATCTGGTGCTCGACTTCTCGGTCCGCGACCTGCGGGGTTTCATGCCCTATGTCGAGGCAATCCCGGCTTTCATCGAGAAGCACGGCGGGCGCTACATCGTGCGGGGCGTGGAGCCGACGGTCATGGAAGGCGACTGGCGGCCGGAGCGGATGGTGATCCTGGAGTTTCCGGCGCGGGCGAACGCCGAGGCGTTCCTGGCTGACCCGGGAGCGCAGGCGCTGTTCGCTCTGCGCCACGCGACGACCGACAGCAAGCTGGTGCTGGTGGACGGGTGCGTATGAACGAGCAGCGAGGCCTGCAGGGTGACGGCCGGGACTTCGACCTGGTGCTGGCCTTTCCGCAGTGGCAGGGCTCGGGGCGCCCCGCGAACCTGCGGCGGGGCGCGGAGGCGGCGGCCGGGCTGTTCGGCCGGTATGGGCCGGTGGCGCGTGTGCCGGACGCGGGCGAGGGCGAGGCCCGGGCCGGGATCAACCGCTGGACGGCGCTGGTCGAGCAGTTCGACGCCGCCAAGGCGATCCTGGATGCGCGGCAGCCCCGGCGGGTGCTGACCGCCGGCGGGGACTGCGCCTGCGACGTCGCCGTGATCGACCATCTCCTGCGCCGCCATCCGGACCTCACCGTCATCTGGGTGGATGCGCACCTGGACGCCAACACGCCGCAGACCTCGCCCAGCGGAAGCTTCCACGGGATGCCGGTGGCCGCGCTGATGGGTTCGCCGCCCGAGGACCTGCGGCCGCGGCTGGGGACGCGCCTGCCGGCCGCACAGTTCCGCTACGTGTCCGCGCATCTGGGCGACGACGGGGAGTGGGTGTTCCAGCGGACGCACGGGCTGCGCTGGCTGGAGATCGGCGAGCGGTTTCCGGGGCCGGTCCACATCCACTTCGATCTGGACGCGCTGGACCCGGCCGAATTCCCGTACGTGGCCTATCCCGAAGGTCGGCTGCCGATCGAGACGGGCGTTGCCGTCGTGCGCAACGCCGCCGCGTCGGGCGGGCTGGTCGGACTGACCATCACCGAATTCGCCCCGGCCGACGCGGCGGGCGCCGCCGAGGGCCTGAAGGTGCTGGAGCGGCTTTGCGAGGCGGCGCGGTCGCCTGCCCCTTGATCGGCCTCGGCGGAGGACCGCCGGCTTGATGCGCCTCAAGGCGTCCCCGCAGGCGGCCGCCCAGTCTGGCCGGCGACAGTTGACGAGAGGAGCACGGGTCCGTGGCGGAAGGGGAATTCGTGAGCGCGGCGTTCTCGCGCGGCGGGGGCGCGGCGAAGGCGCGCCTGGAGGTGGAGCTGGAGGGCTGTGCGGCCGACGTCTGGTCATACCTGACGCAGCCGGAGCTGTTGCCGCAGTGGCTGGCGCCGGGGCGCATCGAGCTGGAACAGGGCGGCGCGGCCCGGCTGGATTTCCAGGACAGCGGCATCGTCATCGACAGCCGGGTGACCGCCTGCAAGGCGCCGCGCAGCCTGGCCTATTCCTGGAGCGGCCCCGGCGAGCCGCAGCGGCCCGTCCGCTGGACCCTGGAGCCGAGCGAGGCCGGCACGCGCCTGACCCTGGAGCTGGAGATCCCCGATGGCGAGGACATGGCGCGCGCCGCGGCGGGCTGGGCCGCCCACCTGGAGATGCTGGCCGCGGCGATGGCGGGCGCGCCGACGAAGTTCCCCTTCGCGACGTTCAAGGCGGCGCGCGAGGCCTATGGCGCGCAGCTGGCGGAGGTGGCGTAGGGAGCGGCGCGGCGGAAGCCCCTCCACCGCGCATGAACAAGGCGCGTCATCCCGGACGGCCTGCCAAGGCCGATCCGGGACCCAGCCGCCGTGCGCGCCGCCTCTGGGTCGCGGCTCTCCGGCCCGCTGCGCGGGCCTGCGGCCGGATTGACGAGAGGGTTGAGGCGAGATGCACGGCTTTCTTCCTCCGGCGGAGGACCTGGGTCGCTATCCGCGCAGGATCTTATCCATCGCCTTGCCCTTGGCGAGTTCGTCGATGAGCTTGTCGAGGTAGCGGATCTCGCGCATCAGGGGCTCTTCCACCTCCTCCACGCGGACGCCGCAGACGACGCCCTTGACCTGGTCGCGGGCGGGGTTCAGGCGGGCCTCGGCGAAGAAGGCCTCGAAGTCGGTTTTCGCGGCGATGTGGGCGTCGAGCTCGGCCTGGGTGAAGCCGGTCAGCCAGCGGATGATCTGGTCCACCTCCGCCTTGGTGCGGCCCTTGCGTTCCGCCTTGGCGATGTAGGCGCGGTACACGCCGTCGAAGCTCATCGTGTAGATGCGATGTTTGGCGGTCGTGGCCATGGGTCCGCGGCTAGTCCTCGCCGTCGACGGCGCCAGCGACGAGGTCGCGCCAGGTCGGGTCGGTGTCGTCGACGAGGTCGACGTCCTCCAGCAGGGCCACGGCCGAACCCCCGTCTGGGAGGATCAGGCCCAGGACCTCCATGACCTCGTCATCGGGGCTGGTGTGGACTTCGGCCTGGACGGCGACGGCGGCCTGGGCGCCGTCCTCGTCCCACCAGATGACGGGCTGGGGCAGGTCCAGATCGAGGACGCGTGCGTCCGTGGTGTCCTGCAGGGCGAAGACGGCGCGGCGGGCCTGGACGTCGTCGAGAACGGCGACGGCGCCCTGGAAGGCGGAGAGGCGCATCCAGTCGTCGACGTCGAAGCCGCCGCCGTCTTCGGGATCGGCGTCGGAAGGCCCATCGCCGTGCAGATCGGTCACCTCTTCATCCAGGGCCGCGAGGCGCCGGCGGCGACGCCGGTGGAGGGCCGGGGCTTGCCGCGGCCGCCGGGCGCGTCGGCGCGCGCCGCCTGGGCCGCCTTCTTGAGGCGCAGGGCCCGCTGCATCGGCGTTTCGTCAGCCGGATCCTTGGGGTCATGGGTCATGCGGGACGCTTAGCACAGGCGCCCACCTGGGAAGACGGAATTGCGCCGGGGGCTGTCGGCCCCTCAAGCACCCGTGATCGTGCAAGCGATTTCACGTCGCAACGTTCCGCGGATGCCCGAGTTGTCGAGACACTGCGCAGCCGCACCGGCGGCCGCCCGACCCAGCGCCCGCGCCGGGTCCCGAAGAACCAATTCGAATGGAGACTGTCATGCGAACGATGCTCGCGACCCTTGCTGTAACCGCGCTGTCGGCCGTCTCGGCCAACGCGGCGCAACCCCAGGAACAGGCCCCGAGCGCAGCCGCGGAGGGCAAGCCGGTCAGCACCGAAGCGCGCGACGAAGACGAGGCCGCCAACCTGATGGTCCGCGGCATCTACGTCGCCCAGCCGACCACTATCGTGCTGCCAAGCGCCGTGATGAGCCGGCTGGATGCGATGGGCTACCGCAACCTGCGGGACTTGGACGTCGAGCGCGGCCGCTACGAGGTGGAGGCCACCAATGCCGCCGGGCGCGAGGTGGAGCTGGAAATCGACCCGCTGACGGGGGCGATCCTGGACGTTGACGACAACTGGTTCTGAGGCCGCACCGGCCGTTTCGAGGAGGACATGCAAATGGTCCGAACCACACCTTTCGTTCTCATGCTTGCCGCCGGCTCCGCCGTGACGCTGGGCGCCACGGCGGCGAGCGCGCAGCAGGTCGAGGGCGACGCGCTCTCCCCCACCGAACGCTGGGGCCGCGCCCGAGCCGAGCCGGGCACCTTCTGGCTGGACAACAACGAGGATCGCGAGATCATCCGCTACTCGACGCCCCGCGACGTACGCTTGTGCCTGCCGCCCGCCAGGGGCGTTGGGGCGGCCGAGAAGGCCTATCCGATCACGGTCACCTGGGACGGGACGACGCGGGCGACGCTCTATCCGGGAAACTGCCTGTTCTTCGACGCACGGCGCGTGACCTTGAAGCCCGCGGCCGAACTGCCGCGAGGCGTCACCCTGACCGGTCAGGTCGAGACCTCTCGGGCATTGGTCGGCTAGACGTCATCCCGGCGGCTTGATTCAGCTCCGCCGGCGGAACATCCGTAGCCGCGGCCTGCGGCGCACGCCGCCCATTGACCGAACGCCCGACTATCAGCGCAAATCGCCGGCGGGGGCCTACCCGAGAGGCGAGGCAGATGGACAGGGCCGTTCCCACGGGCGGCGAGGCGGTGAGGCCGACCCTGGGCGTCCGGGACGCCGTGGCCATCACCATCGGCATCGTCATCGGGGCGGGGATCTTCCGGACGCCTTCCCTGGTGGCCGGCGCGGCGGCGAGCGAGGCGGCGGTGCTGCTGGCCTGGGCGGCGGGCGGGGCGATCTCGCTGGTCGGGGCGCTGTGCTACGCCGAGCTCGCCTCGGCCTTCCCGAGCGCCGGCGGCGACTACCATTTCCTGAGCCGCGCCTTCGGGCGGCGGCTGGCCTTCCTCTACGCCTGGGCGCGGCTGACGGTGATCCAGACCGGCTCGATCGCCCTGCTGGCCTTCGTGTTCGGCGACTATGCGAGCCAGCTCCTGCCGCTGGGGCCGTTCTCGTCCGCGATTTATGCGGCCGGGGCGGTGGCGGCGATCACGGCGGTGCAGTGGATCGGGGTGCGGGCGGGCGCCGGCGTGCAGGTGTGGCTGACGTCGCTGGAGGTGGCGGGGCTGGCGGCGGTGATCGTGGGCGGCCTCGTCTTCGCCCCGCCGGCCGCGGCCCAACCGCTGCCGGCCGAGACGCCGGCGTTCGGGCTGATGATGGTGTTCGTGCTGCTCACCTTCGGCGGCTGGAACGAGGCGGCCTATGTCTCGGCCGAGCTGAAGGACGCGCGGCGGCGGATGGCGCCGGTGCTGGTGGCGAGCCTGGTGGTGATCACCCTCCTCTACCTGCTGGCCAACGCCGCCTATCTGCGGGCGCTGGGCCTCGGGGGGATGGCGGGGTCGCAGGCGCTGGCGGCCGACCTGATGGACGCCGCCTTCGGCCCGGCGGGCGGCGCGCTGGTGAGCGTGGTGGTGGCGGTGGCGGCCCTGACCTCGGCCAACGCCACGGTCTTCACGGGGGCCCGGACCGCCTATGCGCTGGGGCGCGACCATCCGCGGCTGGCCTTCCTGGGGCGCTGGGACGCGCGGGCGCAGACGCCGCGGATGGGCCTCGCCGTCCAGGGCGCCGGGGCGCTGCTGCTGGTGGCGCTGGGGGCCTTCGCCCGCGACGGCTTCCAGCTCGCCGTGGACTACACCGCCCCGGTGTTCTGGACCTTCTTCCTGCTGGTGGGGCTGGCGCTGTTCCGGCTGCGGCGGACCGAGCCCGACGCGCCGCGGCCGTTCCGCGTGCCGCTCTATCCGGTCCTGCCGGCGGTGTTCGTGCTGACCAACGCCTACCTGCTCTATTCCAGCCTGGCCTACACCGGTCGCGGCGCCCTCCTGGGCGTCGCCATCCTGGCGGTGGGCGGGCTGCTGCTCATTCCCCTGCAGAAGAAGGAGGCCATCCGTTGAGAGCCTACGCCATCCTCCTCGCGGCCCTGGTGATCGTCGGCTGCGAGGCGCCCCCCGCCTCGACCCAGGCCCAGGCCCAGACGCCAACGGCTGCGGAACCGGCCGCCGCGGCGCGCAAGCCGGACGTCGTCTACGTGCCCACCCCGCCCGAGACCGTGGCCGAGATGCTGCGGCTGGGCGAGGTGAAGGCAGGCGACGTGCTCTACGACCTGGGCTCGGGCGACGGGCGCATCCCGATCGCGGCGGCCAGGCAGTTCGGCGTCCGAGCGGTGGGGATCGACATCGACCCCGAACGGATCGCCGAGGCCAAGGCGAACGCAAAGGCGGCGGGCGTCACGAAGCTGGTGAGCTTCCGCAACGAGGACCTGTTCGCCGCGGATTTCCGCGACGCGAGCGTGGTGACGCTCTACCTGCTGCCCAGCCTGAACGAGAAGCTGAAGCCCAAGCTGCTGGCCGAGCTGAAGCCCGGGACGCGGATCGTCAGCCACGCCTTCGACATGGGCGAGTGGGAGCCGGAGGCGACCAGCGAACTGCCCAACGGCGACCGGGTCTTCCTGTGGCGGATTCCCGAGCGATCTACCCCAGCCGCCCGATAGCCTCGGCCACCGCGGCTGGGCGCTCCAGGCCGACCATGTGGCCGGCCTCGGGGATCGAGACCAGCTCGGCGCCCGCGATCTTCTTCTTGAAGGCGTGGGCGTAGACGGGTGGGATCAGCCGGTCGGAGTCGCCCCAGACGATCACGGTCCTCGCCTTGACGCGATAGAGACGCTGCGCGAGGCCCCGCTCGGGGATCGGGAACAGGATACGGCCGGCCATGCCGAGCTGACGGGCGTTGGTGACCAGGTAGGTCTGCAGGAAGTTCGGGTCCGAGACGTTGCGGCCGGCGGTGAGCATGGCCGCGCCGGCCTCGGCGTCGTGGAACAGCAACGCCGGCATCTCGTAGGGCATGGTGGCGAAGAGGTCGGCGATCGGGTGATCGTCGTCCCAGAGGCCCGCAGGTGCGATCAGGGCCAGGCGCGAGACGTCGTTCGGCTGCACCGCCGCCATCTCGGCGGCGATCATGCCGCCCATGGAGTGGCCGACGAGGATGGGATCCTTCAGGCCGAGGGCCGCGACCACGTCCCAGGTGTGGAGGGTGAAATCCAGCATGTCGCGGATCTCGGCGCACTCCTCGCTGTCGCCATAGCCGGGGACAAGGGGCGCATAGACCCGGTGGGTCTTCGCCAGCGCCGCCAGCAGCGGATCGTCGGCGGTGACGCCACCGGCGCCGTGCAGGAAGACGAGCGGGGCGCCCTCGCCGCCTTCGAGATAGCGGACCGGGACGTGGTGGGTCTGGACGGTCTTGAGCTCCATCACCCTCTCCTATTCGGCCGGAATCGGCGCGCGGGCCGGGGCGGCGGGGAGCGAGCCGGCGGTCACCCGCTTCGCCAGCGGCTTGCACCAGAACCTGTCGTCGTCGGCGTAGTCGGGGAACATGTTCCGCAGGTGCGGCATCACCTTCTCGGCGAACAGGCGGGTGGAGTACATGCACTTGTCGGCCGGCATGTCGCCCACGTGCATCAGGCAGAAGATGTTGCCGACGCGCAGGCCCTTGATCAGGTCCTCCATCCGCTGGCGCACCGTCTCGGGCGAGCCGGCGATGACGTGGCCCTGCTCGGTCAGCTCCTCCCAGGAGAGCTGGGAATAGCCGCCGACGGGCGGAGCGTACTGCGAGAGCGCCCCGGTCTGGATGGTCTTGATGGTGCGGTAGCCGGGAGCGTCGGCGAAGCCCGGATAGACGTGCAGACAGCGGTTGTAGAAGTAGCTGACGTGCTTCTCGTAGAGCTGCTTGGCCTCGGCGTCGGTCTCGGCGACGCAGATCGTCTGGGCGAAGCCGGCGCGGTAGGGGCTGTTGTCGGGCGCGCCCCGCTCCTCCACCCGGTTCCAGTAGCCCTGCATCAGCGCCTTGGCCCGCAGATAGCCCGAGAAGCTGAGGTAGGAGTAGCTGTAGGTGTTGTCGATGCAGAAGTCGTAGGTCTCGACCGAGCCGCCGCCGGGGATGTGCACCGGCGGGAACGGCTGTTGGATCGGGCGCGGCCAGATGTTGACGTGCCGCAGCTTGTTGTAGCGGCCGTTGAAGGCGAACGGCTCGCGCGTGGTCCAGGCCTTGATGATGAGGTCGTGGGCCTCCTGGTACTTCTCGCGCGTGAGCGAGGGGATCTGGCCGTAGCAGTAGTTGGTGTCCATCGAGGTGCCGACCGGGAAGCCGGCCACCAGCCGCCCGCCCGAGATGCAGTCCAGCATCGCGAATTCCTCGGCCACGCGGACGGGCGGATTGTAGAGCGCGATGGAGTTGCCGAGGACGACGATCGCCGCATCGCTCGTCCGGCGCGCGAGGCCCGCGGCGATGATGTTGGGGCTGGGCATGATGCCGTAGCCGTTCTGGTGGTGCTCGTTCACCCCGATGCCGTCGAACCCGAGGCTGCCGGCGTATTCGAGCAGATCCATGTAGGTGTTGTAGACCTCGTGGCTCTTGGCCGGGTCGAACAGGGCCTGGTCGATATCCACCCACACCGAGCGGTGCGTCTCCCGGAAGTCGTCCGGGAGATAGGGCCACGGCATGAGGTTGAACCAGGTGAACTTCATGGGCCGATCCTCCGTCACGCGCCACGCCTCTTGGCTTGTTGCGCGCCCGGCTGGAGCCGGGCGGGGCGTCAGGTCGCTGAACGACGATAACCTATCGGGGGCCGCCGTCATCCCCCGTTTACGGCCAAGGCTGCCTCGATGGATAGGAACAATTTATCCGATTTGGCGTTTCAATTGCCAATATCTATATTGCAGCTGATCGAAGACCGAGAGGGGTCCACATGCGCCTCGCCGCCAAGACCGTGAGCTGGTCCATGGTTCACATGACCGTCGCCATCGCCGTGGCCTATGCGCTGACGCAGGATTGGCGCGCGGCCCTGGCCGTCGGTTTGATCGAACCGGTGTTCCAGACGATCGCCTACGCCGTACACGAGCGGGCGTGGGCCCTGCGCGCCGCGCCGGTTCCGGTTCGCCTGCGGACCCAACACTGATCTGAAAGGAAACCAACCATGGCCGACAAGACCGCCGCCGGGCTCTCGAAGCTGCTGGCCGACACCTACGCCGTCTATCTGAAGACCCACGGCTACCACTGGAACGTGCGCGGCCCGAATTTCGGCTCGCTGCACGCCCTGTTCATGACCCAGTACACCGAAATGTGGACCGCCATCGACGAGATCGCCGAGCGTGTCCGCGCCCTGGGCGAGCTGGCGCCGCAGGGCTACGCCGCCTTCGACAAGCTCTCGGACATCAAGGACGGCGATCCGTCCAAGGACTGGCAGGCCATGCTCAAGGAGCTGATCAAGGACCACAAGACCCTGATCGCCACCGCCAAGGCCGCCCGCGAAGGCGCCGACGATGTCAGCGCCGCCGTCATCGACGCCCGCGTCCAGGCCCACGAGAAGCACGCCTGGATGCTGCGCTCGACGCTGGGTTAGCGCCCAGTTCCGCGAACGATTTGCGCCCGTATTGCACTTGCCCGCCATCCAGTTCTTCGTACGGGCTTCGGTGGGACGGGGGCTGCAATGGATGAGCGGGACACCTTCGACGCCGTCGCAGCCGAATACCATGCCGTGCGCCCGGCCTATCCGGACGCATTGTTCGCGGATCTCGCCAGCGTCGTGGGCGGGCCCGGCCAGCCGGTCCTGGAAGTGGGATGCGGTAGCGGCCAGGCCACCCGAGGCCTTCTGGCCCAAGGCTGGGAGGTCACCGCCGTCGATCCCGGCGCCGAGTTGGTCGCGCTGGCGAAAGGAGATCTCAAGGGATGCGTCGCATTTCATGTCGCGTCTTTCGAGACCTATCCGCCGCCGCCGCGGAGCTTCCGGCTCGTGGCGTCGGCGCAGGCCTGGCACTGGGTCGATCCGGCAATAGGCTTCGCCAAGGCGGCGGCAGCCTTACAGCCGGGCGGCTGGCTAGCCGTCTTCGGCCATGTCCCGATGGCGCCCCCATCAGAGGTTCTGGCCCGCCTCGAGCCCGTCTACACCGAGATCGCGCCGGAGCTTTGGGGCTTTGCGCCTGAGACCTGGTATCTCCCGGAAGGGCCCGTGCCCGCGCTGTTCGCGGCCTCCGACCTGTTCGGGCCCGTCATTCACAAGGCCTACGCCTGGTCGGAGCGGAGTTCCGGCTCCGCGATCGTGCGGCAGCTGCGTACGCGGTCCTACTACAACGCCTTGCCACCGGACCGGCGCGACCGGCTGATGGCCGAAATCGAGAAAGCGCTGACGCCGATCGGGACGATCTCCCTGCGGCATGAGACTCATCTCTATCGCGCGCCGGTCAGGTCCTGAGCCCTACAACCCAAACGGCCAAGTCTCGTCCTCGCCCGCCCCGGTGGTCGCGCCGTCCAGCGGGGTGACGGCGGTGGTCTCGTCGAACCAGACCCAGGCGTCGAACTGGTCGGGCAGGCGGCATTCGACGTAGTGGCTCCAGCGCTCGGTCTCCGGGCGATAGAGGACGCCGATCAGGCGTTCGAGACGGGGGTCGGCGAGGGCGCGGCGGGTGGCGCTGTTCGCGCCCGGCCGCAGGTCCAGGAGGAAGCGGCCCAGGCCCGCGTTGTGCGACTGACGCTCGTGGCTTTCGGGGAGCGAGGGGCGGACCTCCTTCACCTCCATGGGCGCGTCCCAGTCCGAGGCGCAGGCGACCGTGCCCGTGTGCGTGCCGAAGCCGATGAGGCGGGCGGCCTCGCCCCAGGCCTCGCGGCAGAGCTGGCCCAGGTTGAGCTGGTCGCGCACCGCGCCCATCTCGGTCGCCCGCGCATCGCCGACGTGGGAATTGTGCGCCCAGACGACCGCCTTGGCGTCGGGCTGGGCCGCAAGGAGCGCCTCGAGCGTCTCGAACATGTGGGTGTCGCGCAGGTTCCAGGCCTCGCCGCCGCCATAGTACATGGCCCGGTAGTAGGCCTCGGAGCTGCGGACCAGGCGCGCGCTCTGGGTGGCGTCCAGGAGGGCGTCATCGCGGCCGCCGTCTTCCCGAAGCTGGCGTCGGAGCATGTCGACCAGCATGGCCGCCACCGCCCCCTCGCACGCAGCGTAGCGGCCCGAGACGGCCATCCGCCCGTAGGCGGCGGGATCGGTCGCCCACGGGCTGAGGCAGCCATAGCGTTCGCGGGCCACCGCCGCGGCCTCGGGGTCCACCCGGTCGAGGTAGTCGACGACGGTGCGCATGGAGGCGGCGAGGTTGTAGAGGTCGAGGCCGCAGATGCGGGCCTGGGCGCCGCGCGGGCGGCCCCGGTTGTGGCCGGCCATCCAGCCCAGAAAGGCGTCGAACTCGCGATTGCGCCACATCCAGCGGGGAAACCGGTCGAAGGCGGCGCCCGGAGGCCGGCGCGCCCCGCGGACGTGGGCGTCCAGGACCCGGGCGTCGGGCCAGTCGGCCTCGAGCGCCACGATGTTGAAGCCGCGGTTCTCGACGAGCCAGCGGGTGATGGCGGCCCGGGCGCGGTAGAACTCCGAGGTTCCGTGGGTGCTTTCGCCGAGCAGAACGACGCGGGCGTCCCCGAACCGGTCGAACAGACGGCCGAACGCGGGATCGTCGATATCGGGGAGCGGTTCGGCGGCGGCCGCGATGGCGCCGGCGGGGCCGCGCGGGAGGATCCGGCCCTCTTCCGCCACGGGACGGGTGTCGGACATCACGGCTCCTGGGTACGCTGGGGGGATACGCGTGCGCAGCATCCGCCGGCTTCCCGGCGGAAGGGCGGTGGGAGGATGGCGAAATGGCGGCCATTGAGCTGCGCAAGGTCGAGACCGCCTGGCAGGGCTATCTCACCGTGCTGACGGCGACGTTCTCCGGGCCGGACGGCTCGACCTTCACCCGCGAGATCGAACACCACGGCCGCGCGGCCTGCGTGCTGCCGTACGATCCGGAACGGCGGACGGCGCTGATGGTCAACCTGCCGCGGGCGCCGGTTATCTGGGCCGGAGGCCCGCCCGAGCTGCTCGAGGCGCCGGCCGGCATGGTGGAGGACGAGGATCCGGAAGAGACCGCGATCCGCGAGGCGCTGGAGGAGTGCGGGGTGCGGCTCGGCCGGCTGGAGGCGGTGGGCTCGCCCTTCGCCTCGCCGAGAGTGTCGAGCGAGCGGATCGACCTGTTCCTGGCGGCCTATTCCGCGGCCGACCGCGTGGCGACGGGGGGCGGCGTGGCGGTCGAGAACGAGCACATCGACGTCCAGGAGGTCCCGCTCGCCCTGCTCTGGACCTGGGTCGAACAGCGCCGGATCGAGGACCTCAAGTCGCTGGCCCTGATCCTGGCGCTGAAGGTGCGCCGGCCCGAGCTGTTCTGAGGCTCAGAGCTGCACGGGCGCCACGCGTTCGGCGCGCCCGCTCTTCACGGCGCGGTAGATCGCCTCGATGGCCAGGACGTCCTTGAGGCCCTCGACCCCGTCGGTCATCGGCGCAGTGTCGTCGAGCACCGCCCGGGAGAAGTGGTCGAACTGGGCGGCGATCTGATCGGGCGAGGCGATCATCCGCTCCTCGATCCCGAAGGCGCCGTCGCGCCGCCGCCCGACGTAGAGGCGGTTGTTCGCGCCCAGGGTGGCGGGATCGAGCTCGACGAAGCCGTCGCGGAAGGCGGCGCGCAGGGTGTTCTGGCCGGTGTAGTCCCAGCTCGCGGTGCAGGAGGCCCACGCGCCGCTGGGGAACCGGGCGGTCCAGGCGATCGTCTGCTCGGCCGTGCGATAGCGCGGATCGTCCGGGTCGCTGGACGCCAGGGCCTGCACCTCCACCGGCTCCTCGCCCGCGGCGTAGCGGCTGGCCTGCAGACTATAGATGCCGATGTCCACCAGGGCGCCGCCGCCGCCCAGGCGCGGATCGAAGCGCCAGTCGCCGGCGGGCAACTGCATCACGAAGCCCTTGTGCGCGGAGAGGGTGCGCAGCGGACCAAGCCCCGCCTGGTCCCGCGCCTGCATCACGAAGCGGTTCACGGGGTCGTGCCAGGCGCGGTAGGCGACGCCAAGCTTGCGGCCGGCGCGGCGGGCCTCGGCGATCATCTGCCGGCAGCGGTCCGAACTCTCGGCCATGGTCTTCTCGACCAGGACATGCTTGCCCGCGCGCAGGGCCTGGATGGCGAAATCGGCGTGCGTGCCGACGGGCGTGACCACGTAGACCACGTCGATGCTCGGGTCTTTTGCGATCCGGTCCCAGTCGCCGTAGCCGTACCGCGCGGAGGGCGGCACGCCGTACTGGTCCCCGATCCGCGACAGCTTGTCGGGCGAGCCGCTGATCAGGGCGGCCAGGCGCGTTTGGCGGGTGGGCGCGAGGCGCGAAAGGCTGAGCTCGGCGTGCCGGCCGAGGCCGAGCACCGCCCATCCCGCCTTGCGCCCTGTCTCGGGTTGCGCGGCCCCGGCGGCGCCGGAGACGGTTGCGGCAGTCGCGGCGGCGGCGGCGCCAGCGGCTCCGAGGACACTGCGGCGTGACGGATTCATGGGTCGTCCTCCTGCGGCGAAGGTTGTTCGACCGCCGCGCCCGCGGATGCAAGCCCCCGGGCGATCAAGCTTGGCAGCAGCGCGCCGGCACGAGTGCTAACATTCTGGATTCATGGAACTTTCACGAAGAATCGGACGTACTGTCACCAAGCGCGGCCGCGACCGTCGCGGACGCGCCACCCGTTTCCACGGTCGCGAGGTCGCACATGAAAGCGTCGCCTGAGTTCCAGAAGCAGCTGCAGGGATACGGCCTGACTACGGCCGAGATCCTCTATCGCATGCCCGATCATCCGGCCCTGCTGCAGAGCTACATCTGGCAGGACTACGACATCTTCCCGGAGTTCCCGACGCTCAAGAAGTTCCTGGACTTCTGGGCGCACACGCTGGACGGGCCGCTGTTCAAGGTGACCGTGGGCCACTGCAAGCTGATCAAGCCGGCCGAACTGAAGGCGATCGGCGGCGAGTTCCGGCTGCACTGAGCCCGCGCCGGCCCCGGCCAGGGCCAAGGTGACATCCGCCCACCGCTCGGGCCATGTTGCGCCGGGTTTGGCCCGCGGATTCGGAGGCGTTCGGTGCAGGCAAGGACGGGCGCGGCCGGTACGGCGGGACTCGTCGTCTTCGTCTGCTTCCTGATCGCCGCGGTCGAGGGCTACGACATCCAGGCCTTCGGCGTCGCGGCGCCGAAGATGATCCCGGAGCTGGGCCTCGGGCCCGCGCAGCAGGGCTGGGCCGGCGCGGCGGCGATGGTCGGGCTGGTGATCGGCGCCTTCGTGGGCGGCTGGCTGGCCGACCGCGTAGGGCGCAAGCCGGTGCTGTTGGGCTCGGTCGCCCTGTTCGGTGTCTTTTCCCTCGCGACAGCGGCCGCCAGTTCCTACGAGACGCTGCTGTGGGCGCGGCTGGCCACGGGGCTAGGCTTCGGCGGCGCCATGCCAAACCTGATCGCCGTCGCCGTGGAGATCAGCCGGCCCGAGCGCCGCGCGGCGACGGTGGCGGCGATGTTCTGCGGCATGCCGGTGGGCGGGGCGACATCGGCTCTCATCGCGCGGGTGGCCGGCGAGGCCCTCGACTGGCGGATGATCTTCCTGGCCGGAGGGTTCGTGCCGCTGGCGCTGCTGCCGGTGATCTTCCTGCTGTTGCCCGAGACGCGGCCGGCCCACGAACCCGGCGCGGACCGCGACCTCGGCCGGGCGCTCTTCGCCGAGAAGCGCGCCGTCCCGACGGTGCTGATCTGGGCGGCGTTCATGCTGACGCTGGTGGTGCTGTACCTCGCCCTCAACTGGCTGCCCACGCTTGTGGTGGAGAAGGGCCATCCGCCCTCGGAGGGGTTCGCCGCGGCCATGGCGTTCAACGTGGCCGGGGTGGTCGGATCCCTGGCGCTGGGCGCATTCACCGACCGGGCCGGCTGGCGCTGGCCGCTGGCGATCGCCTACCTGGCCCTGGCCGCGGCGATGGCGGGCATGGCGGTCGCCACGAACGTCGTCGCGATCCTTGCGCTGTCGGCGGCGGCCGGCTTCCTGGTGATGGGGGCGCAGTTCGCGCTGTATGCGGTGGCGCCGATGCTCTACCCGCCGCAGATGCGAGGCGCGGGCGCAGGGGCGGCCGTGGCCGTCGGCCGGCTGGGCTCGATCGGCGGGCCGCTGTTGGCGGGCGAGTTGCGCAACGCCGGCGCGACGCCCGGCGAGGTGTTTCTGGCGATGGCGCCCGTGGCGCTGGCGGCGGCCGTGATGCTGGTCGCCCTGGCGCGGACCGCGCCGGCGCCGCCGGATTGATCGCACCTTCGTATCTGCCACTGTGGCCCGCGGTCACGGCGTCAGGCGGAGGAAGACGAATGCGCGCGCTCCTGGTCCTCACCTTCACCGCGGCGGCCCTGGCGGCGAGCCCGGCCGCGAGCCAGAGCCGCCCGCCGATCCCGGCCGTGGTGCTCACCCACATGAATGCGCTGGACCAGCGCTGTACGGCGGCGGGCGGGCGGCCGACCAATGCGCGCTATGTCCATGCCCAGGATTTCACCGGCGACGGACGGCTCGACTATCTGGTCTCGGAGGGCGATCACGGCTGCGCGGGCCGGCCGGGACTGTTCAAGACGAACGGCGAGGCGCGCGTGGACATCTTCGTCACCGACGCCCGCAACAACGCGCGGCGGGTCTTTTCCGACAGCCTGATCGCCTTCCGGCTGGTGGCGGGGCGGCCCGTCCGCGTGCAGATCGCGCGGAAGGGCGCGGCGTGCGGGGCGCAGGCGGATCCGACGACCCAGTGCGCGACGCAGCTCGTCTGGAACGGCCAGGCATTCGGCGAAGGCGTGTCGGTGACCCGTGAGGCGGGCGGCGCCACGACGACCCTGGCGCCGCCGCAAGCGCAGGCCGCCCGGGCCGAGCCGGCCCCGACTGCCGGCGCCGCGCCGCCGGCCCCTGCCGTCGCCGGCGATGCGCGGGCGAAGTACCTCGCCCAGTGCCGGCGGGAGCATGTCAGCCGGGACGCCGGCGCCGCCCGCTGGGCCGACGAAGCGTGCGCCGAGGGCTGGAAGGCCGTGGTGGCGGCGGGTCCGGCGGCCGACGCCCTGCTCGCCGTGCTCCCGACCACCGCCGCCGAGCGCCCGACCTTGGCGGCGATCCGCCAGCGCGCGACCGGGGTCCGGTGGACCGGCGCCGCCCGGGGCCAGGCGCTGGCCTCCGGCAAGCTCGGCGGCCTGGACGTCCTGGTCGAGGGCCCGGGCGCGCCGAGAGCGGTGGGCGTGAACTGGGGCGCGACCGGGGCAATGATTCCCTATGACGTGGTCGGCGCCATGCGGGCGCGTGGCGCCACCCTGGCCGAGATGTCCTGCGAGAAGATCGGAACCGGCGAGGGCGGGCGCAGCTATGCAGGGACGGCGCCGGGCCGTGCGCCCTTCACCCTGCGAATAGACCAGCGCACCGCGCCGACCGGCAATGCGTTGAGCTACTACGCCGCCTCGGTCAGCCTAGACGGCCGGCATCCGCCGCGCGGCTCCACCGCCGGCTGCGATTTCTGACCCTGCCGCCCGCGCAAGACCCCTCACGCCCAGACGCCTCGAGGATTCGCAGATCGCAGGGTAGAGAATGCGAATGACTTGCATGCGCGCCTGATCTATAGCGCAGTCCGAAATGTCGAGGGGATACATGCGGACTGCGACTTCCATATCCATGATCATCGGCGCTGCGCTCGCCGCTTCGCCCGCCGTCGCCGAGGAGGCCGACCCCGGCCGCGAGCTCGAGCAGGTGGTGGTCACCGCCGCGCGCACGGTGCTGCCGGCCAACGCCCTGCCGCTCACCGTGGACGTGATCGGGCCCGAGGACCTGCGCGAGCAGGCGACGATCGGCGGGTCGGTCGTCGACGCCGTCTCGGCGCTGACCCCGTCCTTCTCGCCCACGCGGCAGAAGCTGTCGGGCGCGGGAGAGACCCTGCGCGGCCGCTCGCCGCTCTACGCCATCAATGGCATTCCGCAGTCGACGCCGCTGCGCGACGGCTCGCGCGACGGCTTCACCATCGATCCGTTCTTCGTGGACCGGGTCGAAGTGATCTTCGGCTCGAACGCCCTGCAGGGCATCGGCGGCGCCGGCGGCATCGTCAACCAGGTGACCGTGGGCGCGCCTACGCAGGACGGGCTCACCGGCCACGTGCTGGCGCAGACCACCGCCGACACCCGCTTCCACGGCGACGGCAATGGCTACAAGGCCGCCGGCCTCGTGAGCTGGAAGGCCGGCCAGTTCGACATGACGGTGGGCGGCGCGCTCGAGACCCGCGGCGCCTTCTACGACGGCCGCGGGAACCGGCTGGGCTTCGACGAGGTGCAGGGCGAGCTGCAGGACTCCGACAGCCTCTCGCTCTTCGGCCGCTTCGGCTACGCCATGACCGAGACCGGCCGGCTGGACCTGATCCTCAGCCGGTTCACGGTGGAGGGCGACGGCGACTACGCCGCCCTGGTCGGCAGCCGCGCCGCGGGCCGCCCCACCTCGGCCATCCGGGGCGATGCGCCCGGTGTGCCGGCGCGGGGCCGGACCGAGAGCGCCGCCCTCTCCTACGTGGACGAGGGGTTGGGCGGCGGACACCTGGTCACCCAGATCTTCTGGAACCGCACCCGCGACACCTTCGGCGGCACCATCGCCCCGATCGCCACGTTCCAGGACCGCGATATCGCGCCGATCGGCACGCTGTTCGACCAGTCGGAGAACCGGTCGGAGAAGGTCGGCGCCAAGTTCAGCTACGAGCGCGAGATCCCGGGCATCCCGGGCCTGTCCGCCACGGGCGGTCTCGACATCCTCTACGACAGCACCGAGCAGGCGCTGATCGCCACCAATCGGACCTGGGTGCCGAAGACGGACTTCCGCAGCCTCGCGCCGTTCATCCAGGCGAACATGGCCCTGTTCGACGGCCGGCTGCGGCTGGCCGGCGGCGCGCGGCATGAGAACGTCCGCATCAAGATCGACGACTTCACCACCCTGGCCTTCTACGGCTCGCGCGACGTGGCGGGCGGCGCCCCGACGTTCAAGGACACCCTGTTGAACGGCGGGGTGATCGTCGAGCCGACGCCGGGCCTGCGCGCGTATGTGAGTTACGCCGAGGGCTACACCGTGCCGGACGTCGGCCGGATCACCCGCGCGATCAACCGCGACGGCGTCGACATCGACAACTTCCTCGACATCAGCCCGGTGATCTCGAACAACCGCGAGATCGGCCTGGAGGCCAAGCGCGGACCGATCGAAGCGAACGCCAGCTACTTCTGGTCGACCAGCACCAAGGGTCAGCTGCTGGTGCTCACCGGCGGCGTCTTCGATGTGGAGCGCCAGCGCGTCGAGATCGAGGGCCTCGAACTGAACGTCAGCGTGCGCACCCCCATCCCGGGCCTCACCCTCTCCGGCGGCTATGCGGACCTGAAGGGCCGGACCGACTCCGACGGCGACGGCCGCGTGGACATCGACCTCGACGGCGCCAACATCTCGCCCGACCGGCTGTTGCTCGCCGCCAACTACCGCACCGGCCCCTGGCGCGTGCGGCTGCAGGTGAACGACTACATCTCGCGCGACTTCGACGGCGCCGATCCGCGCAACAGCTTCGAGGGCTACACCCTGGTGGACGCCTCGGTGCGCTACGAGAGCGAGCGCTTCGGCGGGGTGACGCTGGCGGTCGCCAACCTCCTGGACGAGCAGTACATCACCTACAATTCCGACACGACGCGGCCGACCGACAACGCCCGCTTCTTCGCGGGCCGCGGGCGGGCCATCACGCTCGCGTGGGACCGCCGGTTCTGATGCGGCTGGTCGATCTCCTGCACCGCTGGCTGGGCGGGACGATCGGCCTGTTGCTCGCCGTCCTGGGCGTCTCGGGCGCGATCCTCGCGCACAAGGACGCCTGGGTCGGCGTTCCCGGCGCGCGCGACGCCCAGGTCCAGGAGACCGCCGCCCTGGCCGCGGCGGCGGAACGGCTGATGGCCGATCCGGAGGGCCGGCCGCGGAGCATTATCTTCGCGACCCGCACCTTCGGCCTGGACCGCCTGAGCTACGAGGGCGAGGCCGGCGCCTACGCCACCCAGGCCGGCGAGATCGTGACGCGGTGGGACTCGAATTGGGCGCGGCCGGAGATCTGGCTGTTCGACCTGCACCACCACCTCTTCAATGGCGAGACCGGCGAGATCGTGGCCGGCGTGGCCGCGCTGTGCGGCCTGGGTTTCGTGATCACGGGCGTGATCCTGTGGTGGCCGCTGCGCCGGTCCTGGACGTTCCGGCTGTGGCCGAGCCGGATGTCGCGGTTCCCGATCCTGCGCCATCATCGGGACCTGGGCGTCGTCATGGCGCCGCTGCTGGCGCTGTCCCTGGTGACGGGGGCGATCATGGTCTTCCGGCCGGTGACCGACCTGATCCTGGGGCCCGGCGCGGCGAAGGAGGTCGAGGCCTCGCTGAAGGCGCCGCCGCCGCGGAACGCCGAGCTCTCGGAGACGCTCGACTGGGGCGGCATGATCGAGACGGCCCGGCGGCTCCATCCCGACGCCGAGGTGCGGATCCTCGCCCTGCCCCGCGGCGACAGCGGTCTCATCAGCCTGCGCCTGCGCCAGCCGGCAGAATGGCTGCCGAACGGGCGCACGACCCTGTGGTTCGCGGCCGACACGGGCGAACTGGTCCACGCCCGCGACGCGCTCGAGCTACCGGCCCGGGCCCGGGCCTACAACGCCCTCTATCCCCTGCACGCGGCCAAGGTTGGCGGCCTGCCCTACCGGCTCGCCGTCACGGCCTCGGGCGTGGCGCTGGGCCTGTTCGGGACGCTGACCGTCTGGACCTTCTGGTTCGCCCGGCGGCCGCGCCGCCGGCGCGAGGCGAAGCCGGCGCCGGCGGAATAGGGATCAGGCCGCCTCTTCCACCTTCAGGGTCTCGCGCAGCTCGCGCTTCAGGAACTTGCCGTTGGCGTTGCGCGGCAGGGGCGCGTCGAGCAGCCAGATGTAGCGCGGGATCTTGTGCTTCGCGATGATCGGGCCGCAGAAGTCGCGCAGGGCGGCGGCGTCCAGACGCTCGCCAGGACGCACCACGACGGCGGCGCCGACCTCCTCGCCCAGCCGCGGGTCGGCCACGCCGAAGACGGAGCATTCGGCGACGGCGGGGTGCTGGTGCAGCGCGCTCTCGACCTCGGCGCAATAGATGTTCTCGCCGCCGCGCAGGACCATGTCCTTCTTGCGGTCGACCAGATAGATGAAGCCGTCGTCGTCCAGCCAGGCCACGTCGCCGGTGTGCAGCCAGCCGTCGGTGATGGATTCGGCGGTGGCGTCGGGGCGGTTGATGTAGCCCTTGATGACCGAGGCGCCCCTCACCCACAGCTCCCCCGGCTGGCCGGGGGGCAGCGCCTCGCCGTCGTCGCCCACGACCCGGACGTCGAAGGTGGGCATGGCCCGGCCGCAGCTCGCCGGCTTGTCCACGAAGAAGTCGCCCGAGATCGAGGTGATGATGCCCGACGTCTCGGTCATGCCGTAGCCGGTGTTGGGCCGCGCCGTGGACACGGCCTTGTCGATCTTGCCCACCAGGTCGGGCTGGAGCTGGGCGCCGCCGCCGCCGACGGACAGCAGGCTGGAGGTGTCGTACTTGTCGAAGTCCGGATGGGTGATCAGCTCGCGCGCCATCACCGGCACGCCGCCGGCCGAGGTGCAGCGCTCGCGTTCGATCAGCTTGAGGGCCTCGCCGGCGTCCCAGCGGTACATCAGCACCATCTTGCCGCCCGCCGCGGTGGTGGCGTAGGCGCCGCAGTTGTTGGCGGTGACGTGGAACAGGGGCGTGGTGACCAGGGTCACCGGCGTCGGCGGCGTGGCGGGTGGCTCCACGCCGGTCGCGCGCTGGGTGGCGAGGCCGTGCGCAGCGCCCGAGAACATCATGTTCATCAGGTTGTTGACGCAGGACCGATGGGTGAGCTGGGCCCCCTTCGGAAAGCCGGTCGTGCCCGAGGTGTAGAAGATGCAGAGGTCGTCCTCGGGATCGACGGCGACGTCCGGCAGGGCGCCGCCGTGCGCCACCACCTCGGACCAGGCGACCGCGCCCGGCGGGAGGGCGTCGGTGCGCGTCGCCACCAGCAGGGTGTCGCCCAGCATGTCGGGCTGTTCCTGCAGGCGGGCGATCCGCTCGCCGTCGGCGAACAGGACCTTGGGCGCGGAGTCCTTCAGGCCGTAGGCCATCTCGGCGGCCGTCCACCAGGCGTTCATGCCCACGGCGGCCACGCCGACGCAGGCGCAGGCCCAGTAGATCAGCATCCACTCCGGATAGTTGCGCATGGCGATCGCCACCCGGTCCCCGGGCTTCACACCCTGAGCCATCAGCCAGCCGGCGATGGCGGCGACCTGGCGGTGCGCCTCGGCGTAGGTGATCCGCTCGTCCTGGTAGACGAGGTAGTCGCGGTCGCCGAAGGCGGCGGTGGAGAGCCAGAGGGCCCGCACGTTGGGCGGCGCGTTCTTGAAGGTCTTGGTGGGCACGCCGCGGACGTCGACCTCCACCACCTCGAACGGGGCCCCCGGCCCCGTCAGTTCGGCCCAGGCCTGGTCGAGTTCGGCGTAGTGCATGTCGGCTTCCCCTGGCGCCGCCTCTGGATGGGTGCGCTCTTTCCACGGACACCTAGCGTGAGAGCGGCCCGGCGGCGAGGTCACGCAGGGTGAGGCCCGACTCGGATCGTCGGGCGACCCGAAGGCGTCTTTGGAGCGAACGGAAACTTGAATGGCGCGGAGGGGTCGATTGCCGCACTCTCAATCTAGAGTTGGGGATCGACCTATCCAGCGCAAGCTGGTTGCGGAGCGAGTCATGACCCAACTGAAAGACCTTCTGGCGCCGGCGCTCGGCTTTGCTGCACTCGCCGGCTCCGCTCAGGCCCTTGATACTTTCGAGATCACCGGGACCGCGGGCGGCGGCGAAGTTGTCGAGTTCCAGTTCGATCATCGATTCTACCACCGCTACTACGGCATGGTGACGTTCGAGGGCGGAACGCTCGACTACACGACGCTCCGAAGCGAAGGCGTCTTCCCATATCTGCTGCGGAATCCCGGACAGCCGAGGGAGTTCATCGACGTCGCGTTCTACGCGTCGTGCACCGCACCAAGCGACCTTCCCTGCTTCCAGTTCTCCGATTTCACGGATACGAGCTTCAGGTTCACGACCCTGAAGGTGCCGTACCAGCACCAGTCCGAGGTCGTATTGATCTCTCCCCCGCCGCCGCCGGGCCGCTTCTTCTTCCCGGGCGCCCATCACGAACTGCATTCCACCCTGTCGTTCCTGTTCGTACCGGACGGGAACAATGAGGTGACGTACACGATCGAGGGCGTTCACACCGTGCCGGAACCGGCGACCTGGGCCGTACTGATCGTCGGCTTCACGGCCGTCGGGGCGCGCTTGCGAAAGCTTGGTCGTCGACGCGCGGCATCGACGGCGGCGCTGCGCGGCTGAGACTGGTCTGCGGAAGCGATGGCGGAGAGGGAGGGATTTTGTGTTGTGTTACGAAAAACCCAAATTCGATCATATCGGCTTGACAAATTAGCCCTTTTCCACGCACCAGCGTCACACATTGCGCGACACAAGGTGCTCACTTGACCCGGGCGGCATCGTATATTTTTCGCCGTGGAGCGGTTTTCGCATACCGTCGTCGCATCCCAGCCGACGTTCGCCACGACCCGGTTTTTGGTGGCCGCGAGCACTTCCACAAGTCGCTCGGGACGTCTGACAGAAACAAGGCCCGCGAGGAAGAACTGGAGTGGACTCGCTGGTTCGATGCGGAGGTCCGTCGCATCCGTGGACTCCCGGTCGCACCACCCGCTGCGTCAACTGGCGGCCAGGTTCTCACCAGGGACGACCTTGACTCGATCTACGCCCGCTGGGTTGATGCGTTCGCGGCCCAGGACAAAGAACAGCGATTGGCTGCCGTTGGCAGGCCGGAGCTTCTGGAGGCCCTGGACGCTCGTGACAGCCACGCCTTCCAGCAGGTAGCCTCGTTCAACGATCCAGCTCGCGGACAGCTCTATCGCCGCCGCTACATTGAGAACGAACTGGCTCGTGAACTTGAGCCATTCGTCGACCATGAGTGCAGGAAGCGCGGGGTGACCGACCCACGCGAGAGAGCGCTGATCCGGGAGACTCTGGCCGAGGCCGAGATCGAGACCTATCGGATCCGGTTTGTCCGCGCCGAGGGCTCTCCGTTCGAGACGCTGCGAAACGAAACCGTCGAGCGAGGACGTCTCTTGGGGGAGCGCCCGCAGGAGGCATCATGGACCGTGAGGAAGCTGGCTGACCATGTCCTGGCCGGGAGGCGCGATGACGATGGCTGGCGGACCAAGGTCGATTACGTGGTCGAGTTGTTCGAAGCGCATCTAGGCCGACCCAAGGCCATTGTTGAGGTGACCTATCGGGACGTCGAATCGTTCATCGGGCTACTGCTGCGGTCGCCCACCAACATGACGAAGCGGTTCGAGAACATGAGCCTGAAGGAAGCCATCGAGGCAAACAGCCGTCGTGAGCGACCCTTCCCCACCCTCAACCCAAATACTGTCCGCGACGGCTACTACGCCGTCCTCAGAAACCTCTTTCGCCATGCCCACAAACGCATGCGCGTAATCCCGTTCGATCCCACTGAGGGCCTGTCGATTGCGGGAGCAAGCAAGACTGGAGGCACTAGAGGGCCGTTCATGATTGAAGAGCTGAACGAGCTGTTCAAGCTGCCGGTGTTTGCAGGATGCAAGTCTCCAGCCCTCCCCAACGTGGCAGGGATGCACCTGTTGAATGATCATCGCTTCTGGGCGCCGCTCCTGATGCTGTTCAGCGGAGCCCGACCTAGCGAGATCGCTCAACTCGCCGTCAGCGACATCAAGCTGGGAACCGCGAAGCCGTATATCAGCATCCTGACCGAGTTCGATCCTAAGGATTCGTTGGACAAGGAGTTCGTGGTTGCCGCGAAGACGGCCAACGCTCGCCGAAATGTGCCTATTCACCCTCAGTTGATCCGCCTGGGCTTCGGCCAGTACGTCGAGACATTGCGCGACAAGGGCGAGCGCCGCCTCTTCCCTGGCTGGAAGCTCTCAAGCGACCGCCGCAAAGCGTACAGCCAAGCGAGCTGGATCAGGCAACTGAACGAGAAGCTCATCCCGAAGGTGACGTCGCGGTATCCGCGCCCCACGATCTATTCGCTACGGCACACGTTCAAGTCTCAGATGGTCGAGTGTGACGTGCCCCTTCAGCTTCAAAACCAGATACTTGGTCATGCAAAGATCGGAATGGACAAGTACTACTTTGCAGGTGGAGCGAGCATGGAGAAAATATACGAGGCGGTGGCCTGCGTGACCTATCCTGGTTTGTTGCTCGACCACCTCCCCAGGTGATCTCAAAAACTACGAAGTCTTAGGGAACATGCTACAATTCCCACCCGGGTCCCTTTTGTCGACGAGCATCCGAGGCGCTGGGTCCCTTATAGTAGTGAAAAACGCTAGCAATTCTAAAGGCCACGTCCTCCATAGTCCCGTTCGCGACTCAGGACGTTCTTGACAAAACTTGTCACGTTCTTGTCAGGCAAAAGCCCTGCACGATCAGATATCCGGCTTGGGCGGCAGGAGTTCGGCGATCTGCGTCATTAGCATTCCGGGTTGAACCCCCAGCGCTCGCGCGATTGCGACGAATTCCACAATGTCGATCCTGCGCTCCCGCGCCTCGATCTTCGTGACGAACGAGCGGGGCTTGCCAAGGCGCTTGGCCAACTCGCGCTGACTCACGCGTCGCTCCATCCGGACCTGGATCAGGAGCGCGAGAGCCTCGCCATAGGCCTGTGACGAGACCCACGGTCTCTGCATTGCGCCCTGCCTTTTGCCTCAGCAGGGCTTCTGCTATGCGCGACGCATGGACCCCATCATGGGGACCAGTTCTGGTGTGGGTGCGTACGGGAGTATCCAATGAGCGTTCAGGAGAAGGAACCTGGGAGCAACGAACGTGTCGGGAGCGGTGGTGAAAGCCGATCCACCTGGAAGGGCTTCATACTCGCTGGGACCGTAGTCGGCGCGGTGGCTCTGGGATTCTGGACGGGCGCCATCAAGATCACTCCTCCTGAACCTCCCCAGAAGGCGGCCCCCGACACCTCTGCATCACCCTCAATTGCGCTGGCCGATGACCTGCCCCCTTCCTGATCCCTCGGTTTGAGTGAGAGTCCGTCACCCTGAGGAGACGGACGTGAAGAAGAGCAGGTTCAACGAGGCGCAGATCATCGGCGTGCTGCGGGAGCAGGAGGCCGGGAG
>JBMOOD010000006.1:0-11950 GCA_049323595.1 Pseudomonadota bacterium | reverse complement strand
AGCGTGACGGCCTGTTCTGCGCCCGCATCTTCGGCCCGACGAAGGACTACGAGTGCCTTTGCGGCAAGTACAAGCGGATGAAGTACAAGGGCATCATCTGCGAGAAGTGCGGCGTCGAGGTCACCCTGGCCCGCGTCCGCCGCGAGCGCATGGGCCACATCGAGCTGGCCAGCCCGGTCGCCCACATCTGGTTCCTGAAGTCGCTGCCCAGCCGCATCGCCCTGATGCTGGACATGGCGCTGAAGGACATCGAACGCGTCCTCTACTTCGAGCACTACATCGTCACCGAGCCGGGTCTGACCCCGCTGAAGCAGCACATGCTGCTCTCCGAGGACGACTACCTGCGCTACCAGGAGGAGTTCGGCGACGACAGCTTCACCGCCGAGATCGGCGCTGAAGCGGTCCAGGGCCTGCTGAAGGGCATCGACCTCGAGAAGGAAGCCGAGAAGCTTCGCGAGGAGCTGCAGACGACCACCTCGGAGATGAAGCTCAAGAAGGCGTCCAAGCGCCTGAAGCTCATCGAGAGCTTCATCGAGAGCGGCAACAAGCCCGAGTGGATGGTCCTGACGGTGATCCCTGTGATCCCGCCGGAACTTCGTCCGCTGGTGCCGCTGGACGGCGGCCGCTTCGCCACCTCGGACCTGAACGACCTGTATCGCCGGGTCATCAACCGCAACAACCGCCTGAAGCGCCTGATCGAGCTGCGCGCCCCGGACATCATCATCCGCAACGAGAAGCGGATGCTGCAGGAGGCCGTCGACGCCCTGTTCGACAACGGCCGCCGCGGCCGCGTCATCACCGGCGCCAACAAGCGCCCGCTGAAGTCGCTCGCCGACATGCTGAAGGGCAAGCAGGGCCGGTTCCGCCAGAACCTGCTGGGCAAGCGCGTGGACTACTCGGGCCGTTCGGTCATCGTGGTCGGTCCCGAGCTGAAGCTGCACGAGTGCGGCCTGCCCAAGAAGATGGCGCTCGAGCTCTTCAAGCCGTTCATCTACGCGCGCCTGGACGCCAAGGGCCTGTCGGGCACCGTCAAGCAGTCCAAGCGCATGGTGGAGCGTGAGCAGCCGGCCGTCTGGGACATCCTGGACGAGGTGATCCGCGAGCACCCGGTGCTGCTGAACCGCGCGCCGACCCTGCACCGCCTGGGCATCCAGGCGTTCGAGCCCAAGCTCATCGAAGGCAAGGCGATCCAGCTTCACCCGCTGGTCTGCGCGGCCTTCAACGCCGACTTCGACGGCGACCAGATGGCCGTCCACGTGCCGCTCAGCCTGGAAGCCCAGCTGGAAGCGCGCGTGCTGATGATGAGCACGAATAACATCCTGTCGCCCGCCAACGGCCGACCGATCATCGTGCCGTCGCAGGACATCGTGCTGGGCCTCTACTACCTGAGCCTCGCCAAGGACGGCGAGCCCGGGGAGGGCAAGCTGTTCTCGGATCTCGGTGAGATCGAAGCGGCGCTGGACGCCGGCGTGGTCACCCTCGCCACCAAGATCAAGGCGCGGCATTTCGAGATGAACGCCGAGGGCGAGGTCATCCGCCGGGTGATCGACACCACGCCCGGACGGATGAAGATCGCCGCGCTTCTGCCGAAGCACCCGGCGATCGGCCACCGCCTTCTGGAGAAGAACCTCACCAAGAAGGAGATCGGCAATCTGATCGACGCCGTCTACCGGCACTGCGGTCAGAAGGCGACGGTCATCTTCGCCGACCAGATCATGGGCCTGGGCTTCCGCGAGGCGGCCAAGGCGGGGATCTCCTTCGGTAAGGACGACATCGTCATCCCGGCCCGCAAGGCGCCGATCGTCGAAGAGACGCGCAAGCTGGTCGAGGAATACGAGCAGCAGTACGCCGACGGCCTGATCACCAAGGGCGAGAAGTACAACAAGGTGGTCGACGCCTGGGCCAAGGCCACGGACCGCGTCGCTGACGAGATGATGGCCGAGATCTCCTCGGCCCCGGTCGTCGACGGCCGCCAGACCGAGATCAATTCGATCTTCATGATGGCCAACTCCGGCGCCCGCGGCTCGCAGGCCCAGATGAAGCAACTCGGCGGGATGCGCGGCCTCATGGCCAAGCCCTCGGGCGAGATCATCGAGACGCCGATCATCTCGAACTTCAAGGAAGGCCTGACCGTGCAGGAGTACTTCAACTCCACGCACGGCGCCCGTAAGGGCCTGGCCGACACCGCCCTGAAGACGGCGAACTCGGGCTACCTGACCCGCCGCCTCGTCGACGTGGCGCAGGACTGCATCATCACCGAGGAAGACTGCGGCACGACGCGGGGCATCACCCTGCGCGCGGTCGTCGAGGGCGGCGACGTGCTCGTCAGCCTGGGCCAGCGCATCCTGGGCCGCTTCGCGGCCGAGGACGTGAAGGATCCGGGCACGAACGAGGTCATCGTTCCGGCCGACAGCTATCTCGACGAGAACATGATCGAGGTGGTCGAGAGCGCCGGCGTCCAGTCGGTGAAGGTCCGCTCGGTCCTGACCTGCGAGACCAAGACCGGCGTCTGCGGCGCCTGCTACGGCCGCGACCTGGCGCGCGGCACGCCGGTGAACATCGGCGAGGCGGTGGGCGTCATCGCCGCCCAGTCGATCGGCGAGCCCGGCACCCAGCTGACGATGCGGACCTTCCACATCGGCGGCACCGCCCAGGTGGCCGAGCAGTCGTTCTACGAGAGCGCCAACGAGGGCGTCGCCCGCATCTCCGGCGGCAACACCGTTTCGGCTCCGGACGGCGCGCTCATCTCCATGAGCCGCAACCTGATCCTGACCATCCAGGTGGATGGCAAGGACCGGGAGTCCTACAAGGTGCCCTACGGCGCCCGCCTGCAGATCAAGGACGGCGACAAGGTCAAGCGCGGCCAGCGCCTGGCTTCGTGGGACCCCTACACCACCCCGATCATCACCGAGGTCGGCGGCAAGGTGCGGTTCGAGGACCTGGTCGAGAACTTCTCGTTCCGCGAGGAGGCCGACGAGGCCACCGGCATCTCCAACCGCGTGGTCATCGACTGGCGCGCCAGCTCCAAGGGCTCGGACCTGCGTCCGGCCATGGCGGTCATCGGCGACGACGGCGCCTACAAGCGCCTGTCGAACGGCGGCGAGGCCCGCTACCTGCTGCCCGTGGGCGCCATCCTCTCCGTCGGCGACGGCGATGAGGTGAAGCCCGGCGAGGTCATGGCGCGGATGCCGACGGAAAGCGCCAAGACGCGCGACATCACCGGCGGTCTGCCGCGGGTGGCCGAGCTGTTCGAGGCGCGTCGTCCGAAGGACTGCGCAGTCATCGCCGAGATGGACGGCCGGGTCGAGTTCGGCCGGGACTACAAGAACAAGCGCCGCATCAAGATCACGCCGGAGGATGGCGGCGAGGCGGTCGAGTTCCTGATCCCGAAGGGCAAGCATATCGCCGTCCACGACGGGGACGTCATCCGCAAGGGCGAGTACCTGATCGACGGCAACCCGGACCCGCACGACATCCTGCGGATCCAGGGCATCGAGGCGCTGGCCGACTTCCTGGTGAACGAGATCCAGGAGGTCTACCGACTGCAGGGGGTGCCGATCAACGACAAGCACATCGAGACGATCGTGCGCCAGATGCTGCAGAAGGTGGAGATCCTCGAGCCCGGCGACACCGGCCTGCTCAAGGGCGACCACCTCGACCGCCTCGAGGTCGAGGAGGAGAACGCCAAGGCCGAAGCGCGCGGCGGCCGTCCGGCCCTCACGCAGCCGGTCCTGCTCGGCATCACCAAGGCCTCGCTGCAGACCCGCAGCTTCATCTCCGCGGCCTCGTTCCAGGAGACGACGCGCGTGCTCACCGAGGCGGCGGTCCAGGGCAAGAACGACACCCTGGAAGGGCTGAAGGAAAACGTGATCGTGGGCCGCCTCATCCCGGCGGGCACGGGTTCGTACCTGCGCAACCTGCAGCGGATCGCCGCCAAGCGCGACGAGGCGCTGACGGCCAGCCGCGAGGAGGCGATGGAGCCCCTGCCGATGGAGATCGCCGACGCCGCCGAGGCCGAGACGGTCGAGTCCTGATCGGCTTCCACGTCCAGTAACGCTTAGCGACGGCCCGGGCGAAAGCCCGGGCCGTTTCGTATTCGGCGTCGGGTTGCGCAACGGCCAAGCTGCAAGCTAACGTCGCCGTCGGGGAAGTACCTGGGGGCGTTCCAAAAATGCGTAACTTGCTCGCGGCGTCGGCCGCGCTTCTGGCCATGGCCGCATCGGCGCAGGCCGCGCCGCCGCCGGCCTCGGCGTTCGGACGGGTGCCGGCGGTCGTCGACGCCGAGATCTCGCCCAATGGCCAGCGGATCGCGATCCTCGGCGGGACGAGCGAGCAGCGGATCATCTCCATCGCCACGATCGACCAGCCGGGCCTGCCGATCCTGCAGCTTGGGGCGGTGGAGACCACGCGCCTGCGCTGGGCGGGCGACGAGCACGTCATCGCTTCGGTCGCCTACTGGGAGGAGGGGTGGGCCAAACGGGCCTACCGCATCGAACGGCACATCGCCGTGACGCCCCAGGCCAAGGCCGTGGCGCGCTTCTTCGACAACCTCACCACGACGCAGTTCCTCGTGGGCGGCCAGCCCATCGTGGGCGTGACGGCGGGCTCGCCGGCCCGGGTCCTCGTCAACGACCTGGCCGAGGGCAGCGGCGCCGACTCCATGAACACGCGCCTCAAGCGCAAGGGGGTCGAGAACGCCAGCGTCCGCGCGCTCTGGAGCATCGATCCGGCCACCGGAAAGGGCCGCCTGGTGGAGCGGGGGGACTACGACACCTTGAGCTGGGACGTGGACCTGTCAGGCGAGGCGCGGGTGCGCATCGACGTGGACGAACTCACCCACCGGATGTCGATCTTCGGCCGTCCGAAGGGCAGGTCCCAGTGGGCTCCCGTCTGGACCGAAACGCCCGACGACCCCGAGGCCCGCTTCCTCGGTTACTCCGAACCCGACGACGCCATCTACCTGGAGCGCGGCGGCGCCCTGGTGAAGCACAAGCTGGCCGACGGGAGTCAGGAGGAGGTCCGCAAGTCCGGGGCGGCGTGGGAGCTGGTCTGGGATCCCCACGTCAACGCCGTGGCGGGGATCTCGTCAGGCCTGGAGGAGGCGACGACCGAGTGGCTCGATCCCGAGATCGGCGCTGCGCATGGCGTCCTGACGCGGGCCTTCAAGGGCCGGGCGGTCAGCCTGTCCGGCTGGTCGAAGGACAAGACGCGCTTCCTCGCGCGCGTCGCCGGACCGAGTGCGCCGGGGACCTGGTATCTCTACGACAGGGCCCGCAAGGAGGTCTCGCCACTCGGTGAGGAGTATCCGGAGCTCAACGGCGCCGCGCTCGGGACCACGCGCTGGATGACCTACAAGGCCCGCGACGGGCTCGAGATCCCGGCCTATGTGACGACCCCGCCCGGCGCCAAGCCCGGCGCAAAGGCGCCGCTGGTGGTCCTGCCGCACGGCGGCCCTGCATGGCGCGACACTTTCGACTTCGACTACATGGTCCAGTTCTTCGCGACCCGCGGCTATGTGGTCCTGCAGCCCCAATTCCGCGGCTCCGCCGGCTTCGGGCGGGCCTTCCGCGAGGCCGGACGAGGGGAATGGGGCGGCAAGATGCAGACCGACCTCCTCGACGGGATCGAGGTGTTGGCGGCTTCCGGCGAGATCGACCCGGCCCGCGTCTGCATCGTCGGGTCCAGCTTCGGCGGCTACGCGGCGCTCGCCGGCGCGACGCTCCATCCGGACGCCTACCGCTGCGCCGCCTCCATCGCCGGGATCTCCGACCTCGGCCAGCTCCTGTCGGAGGAAGCCCGGCTCTTCGGCCGCGCCACGGCCTCGTTCGAGGACCTGAGGGAAGAGCTCGGCGTCACCGAGGGCGCCAAGCTGGTGCGGATGTCGCCGGCTCACCAGGCCGCGGCGGCGCAAGCGCCGATCCTGCTGATCCACGGCCGCCAGGACACCGTCGTGCTGCCCGCCCAATCCGAACTGATGGCCCAGCGCCTCCGGGCGGCCGGCAAGCCGCACGAGCTACTCATCCTCGAGGACGAGAACCACTATCTCACCAAGACGGCGAACCGGGTGCGGACGCTCGAGGCGCTGGAGCAGTTCCTGGCCAAGCACCTTCCGGTGAATTGACCTGGGGGCCCCTTGGCGCGGCCGGCGGATCGCCTAGATCAGTCGGACGCCCCAAGGAGGAAAGCCCGTGCCGCTGCTGCTCTGCCCAAACTGCAACACGTCCATGCAGAACGTGAACCGTTCCGGCGTGGAGATCGACATGTGCCCGAGTTGCCGGGGCGTGTGGCTCGACCGCGGCGAGCTCGAGAAGCTGCTGTCCGAACAGCGCGAGGAGGTGAGGGGCCAGCAGCAGGACCGTGAGCGGTTCGACCGTGAGCTGAAGGACTTTCACCGCGACCCGGACGACTGGAAGCGCCGCCACCCCTACGACGCCCAGCGCGGCGGCTACCGCTACGACGACGACTATCACTACAAGAAGAAGCGCAAGAAGGGCTTCGATCTCTTCGACATTTTCGACTGAACCGCACAAAAATGACGGGATCGTCATTTTTTGATCTGGATCAAAGATGACGCCGGCGTCATTTTTATGATCGCCCAAAGCCCGGAGGAGCCGGGACATGAAGGGAGATCGCCATGCTGCAGGTGCAGGAAGTCCAGGGCCCGCCCACCGAGGTCCAGTATTTCGACGACGACGAGCTGGCCCACCGGCTGACCGACCACGACGTCGAGGTCATCCGCGAGATCTTCCGCACCCCGCTGACGGGCTCCTACAACTGGGACTACGAGGCGGCGAACGCCCGCATCCGCCGGCTCTATGAGCTGGGCAAGCGCTTCAACTGGAATTCGGAGCTGGACGTCGACTGGTCCCTGGCGCCGCCCGCGCGCGAGATGGGCGAGGACGACGGGCCCGAGGGCTTCAAGGACCATCCCAAGTGGAAGGCGCTGTCGCCGGCGCAGAAGGCGGACTTCATGCGCCGCACCTCGGCCCAGACGCTGTCGCAGTTCCTGCACGGCGAGCAGGGCGCCCTGATGGTGGCCTCGCAGCTCGTGAGCTGCGCCCCGACCCACGACGCCAAGCTCTACGCCGCCTCCCAGACCTTCGACGAGGCGCGCCACGTAGAGGTGTTCCACAAGTACCTGATGGAACGCTGCCACATGATCTATCCGATCAACCCGAACCTGAAGTTCCTGCTGGACAAGGTACTGACCGACGAGCGCTGGGACCTGAAGTTCATCGGCATGCAGATCCTTATCGAGGGCCTGGCGCTCGCCGCCTTCCAGACCATCCACGAGACCACGCCCGACCCGCTGCTGAAGCAGGTCGTGGGCCTGGTGATGCGCGACGAGGGCCGCCACGTGGCGTTCGGCGTGAACTACCTGGAGGACTGGATCCGGGCCCTGCCGCAGGACCAGATCGAGGAACGGGCGCAATTCGCCTACGAGGCCTGCGTGGTCATGAAGAACCGTCTCATCTCCACGAACGTCGCCGAGGAATTCGGCTTCACCCGCGAGGAGGCGCTGGAGATCAACGCCCAGAGCCAGGGCGGCCAGGCGTTCCGCAAGTTCCTGTTCGAGCGGATGATCCCGAACCTGAAGCGGGTGGGGCTGCTCACCGACGCGATCCGGCCGAAGTTCGAGGAACTCGGCGTGCTCGAGTTCGAGAACCTGCAGCACGACGGCATGATCGACTGGGCCGTCCTGGAGGCGCCGCTGGAGATGAAGGCGCGCGTCGCGGCCTAAGGTAGGGGGACGGTCGCCGTCGGCCGATCGTTGCCCAGGGACCCGGCCAAGGATTCCGCTTGGCCGGGTGGCCCTCGATACTTGTCCCAGTCGGCGCCCGGCGTCGGCGGCGCCAGTGGGCGTATGTCGCGCTTGTAGTTGTAGTCCTGCTCGCGCCGGCGCACGGCCGCCTCCAGCTCCCGCGCCTTGTCGCGGTCCACGCCCAGACCCAGGAACGGCGCGTCCCGGCCCCCGGCGGCGAAGCGTTCCATGCAGGCCTCCCGTTCGGCCCGGGTCAGCGCCGGATCGTCGCAGCCCCGGCGGCTGCGAAGGGCGGCGCGGGCCCGCTCGGCGACGGCGTCCTCGGGACGGGGGAGGGGGAGGGTGCGCGTCCTCTCTTCCGGCTGCGGGCTGGTCGGCGTCTCGGCCTCCGGCGTCAACAGCGGCGCGAGCGGCAGGTCGTCGAGGTTGAAGCGCTGCGGACGGCGGTGCAACCGGATCGGCGTCGGCTCGCCGCCGGGGTCGGAGGCGGGCGGCGGGACGCGCGGCATGATGAGCACGGGGATCACCGGCTCGGGCGGCCCCGAGGCCGGCGGCGGGCCGCGCAGGTGCGGCGTCTGCACGGCCACGACGGCCAACAGCGCCACGTGGGCGGCGAGCGAGGTCGCCACGATCCCGTAGGTCCGGCGCGGACGCGTGGCCGGCATGTCCTCTCCACTACCCCTCGAAAGCTGCGCCATAGGGAGGGGCGCTTGCGAGGCGAATTCATGACCGTCCGGGAACAAGGCGAACGCGCGGCTGCGCAGATTGACGGGACGGCGCTTCGCGACTATGTAGCGCGCTCTTTCGAGGTCGGGGATTCTTCCCGGCGCCGATGAGCCGCTCCCGCCGGAACGCTCTCAAGGGTGTCCCGGCGAGTTTTTGCGTTTCATGGGACGGCCTCGGATCTAGGAACCACGACCACCCCAACTGAGGCGCTTCGGCCTAACGGCACACGCCTCCATGCAACGAGACGAGATGCCGACAGTCAACCAGCTCATCCGCAAGCCCCGGCAATCCAAGCCGGCGCGGAACAAGGTCCCGGCCCTGAAGGGCTGCCCGCAGCGCCGCGGCGTCTGCACCCGGGTCTACACGACCACGCCGAAGAAGCCGAACTCGGCTCTGCGTAAGGTCGCCAAGGTCCGCCTGACCACCGGCATCGAGGCGGTGTGCTACATCCCCGGCGAAGGCCACAACCTTCAGGAACACTCCGTGGTGCTGATCCGCGGCGGCCGCGTGAAGGACCTTCCCGGCGTTCGCTATCACATCCTGCGCGGCGTGCTGGACACGCAAGGGGTGAAGGACCGCAAGCAGCGCCGTTCGCTCTACGGCGCCAAGCGTCCGAAGTAAGGAATAAGAGATGTCCCGTCGCCGTCGCGCAGACAAACGTGAAGTGCTCCCTGATCCGAAGTTCGGGGATCTCGTCGTCACCAAGTTCATGAACTACGTGATGTACGAAGGTAAGAAGGCCGTGGCCGAGAACATCGTCTACGGCGCCTTCGACATCCTGGAAGCCCGCCGCAAGGACATGGGCGCGCTGGAAGCGTTCCACGCCGCCCTGGACAACGTGGCCCCGGCCATCGAGGTGCGCTCCCGCCGGGTCGGCGGCGCCACCTACCAGGTGCCGGTGGAAGTGCGTCCCGAGCGCCGCCGCGCTCTCGCCATCCGCTGGCTGGTCAACGCCGCCCGCAATCGCGGCGAGAACACCATGACCGAGAAGCTGGCCGGCGAACTGCTGGACGCGTCCTCGAACCGCGGCGCCGCCGTCAAGAAGCGTGAAGACACGCACAAGATGGCCGAAGCCAACCGGGCCTTCTCGCACTACCGCTGGTAAGCCCGACTTCAAGTTAGCTTTCCGGCGCGGGCGGTTTGGGATAAACCGCCCGCGCCGTTCGTTCAGCCTCCCGAACACCCTCTTTTCGCAGAGCATCCGCCATGCCCCGCACGCATAAGATCGAAGACTACCGCAACTTCGGAATCATGGCGCACATCGACGCCGGCAAGACGACGACGACGGAGCGGATCCTCTTTTACACGGGCAAGAGCCACAAGCTCGGCGAAGTCCATGACGGCGCGGCCACCATGGACTGGATGGAGCAGGAGCAGGAGCGCGGCATCACCATCACGTCGGCCGCGACGACCGCCTTCTGGAACGGCAAGCGACTGAACATCATCGACACCCCCGGCCACGTGGACTTCACCATCGAGGTCGAGCGCAGCCTGCGCGTGCTGGACGGCGCTGTGACGGTGCTCGACGGCAACGCCGGCGTCGAGCCGCAGACCGAGACCGTCTGGCGGCAGGCCGACAAGTACAGGGTTCCGCGGATCGTCTTCGTCAACAAGATGGACAAGCTGGGCGCCGACTTCGACAAGTCTGTGGAGTCCATCCGCGACCGCCTGGGCGCCAAGGCCGTGCCGATCCAGCTGCCGATCGGCTCGGAATCTTCGCTGCGCGGCGTCGTCGACCTCGTCCGCATGCGCGCGGTCGTCTGGGAGAACGACGGCCTGGGCGCCAAGTACAGCGATGAGGACATCCCGGCCGACCTGAAGGACAAGGCCGAGGAAGCCCGCAACTACATGATCGAGAACGCCGTCGAACTCGACGACGAGGCGATGGAAGCCTACCTCTCGGGCGAGGAGCCCTCGGAAGAGGTCATCAAGAAGTGCATCCGGAAGGCCGTGCTCACGGGCGCCTTCTATCCGATCCTCTGCGGCTCGGCCTTCAAGAACAAGGGCGTCCAGCCGCTGCTCGACGCGGTGGTCGACTACCTGCCCTCGCCGGTGGACATCCCGCCGACCAAGGGCATCGACTTCCGCACCGAGGAGGAGATCGAGCGCAAGGCCTCGGACGACGAGCCGCTCTCGATGCTGGCCTTCAAGATCATGGACGACCCCTTCGTGGGCTCGCTCACCTTCTGCCGCATCTACTCGGGCAAGATCGAGACGGGCATGGGCCTGCTCAACTCGACTCGCGACAAGAAGGAACGCGTCGGCCGCATGCTGCTGATGCACTCCAACAACCGCGAGGACATCAAGGAAGCCTACGCCGGCGACATCGTCGCCCTGGCCGGCCTGAAGGACACCCGCACGGGCGACACCCTGTGCGATCCCAGCAAGTCGCCCGTGATCCTTGAGAAGATGGAGTTCCCGGCGCCGGTGATCGAGATCGCCGTGGAGCCGAAGTCCAAGGCCGACCAGGAGAAGCTGGGCGTCGCCCTGGCCAAGCTGGCCGCCGAGGATCCGTCCTTCACCGTCTCGACCGACCACGAGTCGGGCCAGACGATCCTGAAGGGCATGGGCGAGCTGCACCTGGACATCAAGATCGATATCCTGAAGCGCACCTACAAGGTCGAGGCCAACATCGGCGCGCCGCAGGTGGCCTACCGCGAGAGCCTCTCGCGCCGGACCGAGATCGACTACACCCACAAGAAGCAGACCGGCGGCACGGGCCAGTTCGCCCGCGTGAAGCTGGTGTTCGAGCCGGGCGAGCCGGGCTCGGGCTTCGTCTTCGAAAGCGCCATCGTCGGCGGCGCGGTGCCGAAGGAGTACATCCCCGGCGTCCAGAAGGGCCTGGAGTCCGCCAAGGACAACGGCCTGCTCGCCGGCTTCCCGCTCATCGACTTCAAGGCGACCCTGGTCGACGGAGCCTTCCACGACGTCGACTCCTCGGTCCTGGCCTTCGAAATCGCCTCCCGCGCGGCCTTCAAGGAGCTGCGCGAGAAGGGCGGGCCGAAGCTGCTCGAGCCGATCATGGCGGTCGAGGTGGTGACGCCCGAGGAATACCTGGGCTCGGTCATCGGCGACCTGAACGGCCGCCGCGGCCAGATCCAGGGGCAGGACGTCCGCGGCAATGCGATCGTGATCAACGCCTTCGTGCCGCTGGCGAACATGTTCGGCTATGTGAACAACCTGCGGGGCATGTCCCAGGGCCGGGCTCAGTTCACCATGCAGTTCGACCACTACGAGACGGTGCCGCAGGTCGTCGCCGAAGAAGTCATCAAGAAGTACGCCTGACTTTCCAACCCTAGCTGAGAGGACAAGCCCGGACAGGGCTGGAGCTTGAAATGGCCAAAGAGAAGTTTGAACGGAACAAGCCGCACTGCAACATTGGCACGATCGGCCACGTGGACCATGGGAAGACGACGCTGACGGCGGCGATCACCATGACGCTGGCGAAGACGGGCGGTGCGA
>JBMOOD010000005.1:0-143251 GCA_049323595.1 Pseudomonadota bacterium | reverse complement strand
CTCCACCACGTCGTGGTCCCCCTCCCCCGCCCCGGCGGGGGAGGAACGCGAGCTTCTCTCCCGCCTCGACGCCGTGCTCGAGGACAGCGTCCGCGTGCACCAGCGCTCGGACGTGCCGTATGGCCTGTTCCTTTCCGGCGGCATCGACTCGGCGGCGATCGCGACCCTGATGGCGCGGCTCAACGAACGGCCGGTGACAGCCTTCACCTGCGGCTTCGATGCGCCGGGCGCGGCCGACGAGCGGGCCCAGGCCGAGCGGGTCGCCGCGGCGCTGGGCCTCGACTGGCGCGAGACGACCTTCGGAGAGGCGGATTTCTGGCGCATCCTGCCTGAGGTCGCCTGGGCCCTGGACGATCCGACCGCCGACTACGCGATCCTGCCGACCTACAAGCTCGCCGAGGCGGCCAAGGGGACGCTTACGGTCGTGCTCACGGGCGAAGGGGGCGATGAGCTGTTCGGCGGCTACGGGCGCTACCGGCGAGCGCTCCGGCCTCGCTGGCTCGGCGGCCGGCCGGCCGAGCCCCGCGGCGCCAGTCCCCGCACGCTCGCAGGCTGGCGAGAGGCGGCGCGGCCGCCGCGGGGACTGAGCCGCCTGCAGGAGGCCCAGTGGGCGGACGCCGTCACCTGGCTGCCGAACGACCTCTTGCTGAAGCTCGACCGCTGCCTGATGGCCCATGGCCTGGAGGGGCGCACGCCGTTCCTGGACCCCGAGGTCGCCGCCTTCGCCTGGCCCCTCCGCGACCGGTTCAAGGTGCGCGCAGGTTACGGCAAGTGGATCTTGCGCAAGTGGCTGGAGCGCGCCTGCCCGGCGGCGCAGCCCTGGGCCAGGAAGCAGGGGTTCACCGTGCCCGTGGAGGCCTGGATCGCGCCGCGCGCCCAGGATATCGCCGGCCGGATCGGACAGGTCGAGGCCGTGCGCCGCCTCGTCCCGGACGCCGCCGAGCGCATGCGCGCCGGCGGCCCCGGCGTCCGCTGGCCGTTGCTGTTCTTCGCCGTCTGGGCGCAGATCCACCTGGAGGGCGCGCAACCGAACGAGGCGCTTTCCGCTCTGTTGGGAGTCGAACGAGGATGACCATGAAGTCGCTGATGCTGGCGGCCGCGGCCGCCACCGTCCTGGCCGCCTGCGGGAACGATCCCGGCGTCGCCCAGACCGCCTCCGCGTCCGGCGGCTCGCCCGTCGAGACCCGGCCGCCGAACGGCAAGGACCAGACCCCAGCCTTTGCGGGCCAGACCCGCGCGCCGGAGATGAAGGCCAACGTCGACTATGCGGTCACCGACCATGTCACGGGGCTCACCAAACCCTGGGGCCTGGCCTTCCTGCCGGGCGGGGCGCTGCTGATCAGCGAGAAGGCGGGCAGCCTGCGGGTGTTCGCGGGCGGCGCGCTCTCCGGCCCGGTGGCAGGCGTGCCGCAGGTGGACCCGCGGGGCCAGGGCGGCCTGCTGGGCCTCGCGGTGGACCCCAGGTTCCAGGAGAACGGCCTCGTCTACCTCTCCTTCTCCGAGCCCCGCGGCGGCCGGACCAACAGCACCTCCGTGGCGCGGGGGCGGCTGGTGATGGCCGCGGGCGCGCCGCCGCGACTCGAGAACGTCCAGGTGATCTGGCGCCAGCAGCCCGCCATGGACTCCGGCGGCCACTATGGCGGGCGCCTCGCGTTCGCCCCGGACGGGACGCTGTTCGTCACCACCGGCGACCGCCAGATCGGCGCCGGGCGCGATCTGGTGCGGAAGCTCGACACCACGGTCGGGAAGGTCGTGCGGATCAACCCCGACGGCTCCGTCCCGAAGGACAATCCCTTCGTCGGGCGCGAAGGCGCCTTGCCCGAAGTCTTTTCCCTCGGCCACCGCAACATCCAGGCCGCCGCCATCCACCCCCGTACGGGCGATCTCTGGGAGGTGGAGCACGGCACCCGTGGCGGCGACGAGCTGAACATCGTCAGGAAGGGCGCCGACTACGGCTGGCCGGACGTGGCCTATGGCGTCGAATACTCCGGCGCCAAGATCCGGGATGGCGTGACCGCCCAGGAGGGGACGGTCCAGCCGATCTACTACTGGGACCCGGTGATCGCGCCCTCCGGCATGGCCTTTTACGAGGCCGACCTCGTCCCGGCCTGGAAGGGCAGCCTGTTCGTCGGCGGTCTCGCCCCCAGCTATCTCGCCCGCCTGACCCTTGACGGCGACCGCGTCGTCGGAGAGGAGCGCCTGCTCACCGAGGTGAACGAGCGCCTGCGCGACGTGGTCGTCGGCCCCGACGGGGCGCTCTACGTCGCCACCGACAGCGAGAACGGGCGCGTGCTGCGAGTCGCGCCGAAAGGCTGATCAGGCGGCGGCGATGACGGCCCGGTAGCGGTCCACCGCCGCACGCCGGTGCCGGAACGCTTCGCGATAGGCCGGATCGAGGAACAGGCGGACGAAGGCGCGGCGATCCGGATAGGTCGCCGTCACGACGACGTCCCAATCCTCCTCCGCGCCGATGAAAGTGCGCTCCTGGCGGCCGGCGAAGGTCATGGTCCCGCCGACGGCGTGGATGCGCGGCGCGCTGCCCGCGCCATAGCGCATGAACGCCTGGACGCCGCTCGCGGGAGCCTCGTCCACGCCCGTTGGATATCGAGCCTCGTCGCGCAGCTTCACGAAGTTGACGACGCAGATCGGTCCGCCCGGGTCGGCGGCGATCACCTCGCGCCACTGGGCCCGGGTCGGGGTCCCCACCCCGTCGCCGTAGAAGCCGGCCAGCTCGGCCGCCAGCGCGTCCGCGTCATCCCACTTCGGTTCGGTCATCTGTCGCTCCATCAACTTATCGACGTTTGTCGTCCAAAATGTCGACAGTTGGAGATTTGACGTTTCGGGCGGGTTTTGTCAAATCGGGGCATGACCGAGGGGCCGTCGTCCGAGCAGCGCACAGCGATCCTCGACGCCGCCTTCCGCCGCTTCGCCCGCTACGGCTATCGGCGCACCTCGCTGGGCGACATCGCCGAGGAAGTCGGGCTCTCGCGGCCGGCGCTCTATCACTACTTCCGCAACAAGGAGGACGTGTTCCGCGCGCTGAGCCAGCGGATCAACGCCGGCGTCGTCGCCGCTGTCGCTGCGGCTGCGACGCAGGAAGGCCTGGCCCTGGAAGAGCGCCTCTACGCCGTGATGGCGGCCCGGGTGGGCTGGGCCTTCGATCTGCTCCACGCCTCCGAGCACGGCCGCGAGCTGATCGACGCGAAGAACCGCCTGTGCGGTCCGACCAGCGCCGAAACCAACGCCCGCTTCGCCGCCGTCATCGCCGCGATCCTGGACCGGGCGGCGGCCAAGGGCGAGATCGCTCTGGACGGCCTGGACATGTCGCCGAATGAATCGGCCGCCTTCCTCGTCGATTGCCTTCAAGGCCTGGTCGGCGAGGTGACCGACGAAGCGATCGCACGTCAGCGCCTGCGCGCCCTCGCCCGACTCTTCGCCGCCGGCGCGGCGAAGCGCTAGGCCGTCGCGCCCACGCGTCCGTACCGGGCGCCGAGGTCGGCGGTCACGGCTTCGAACTCCTCGACCGTCTCGCGCAGGATCTGGGCGACCGGCTTCACGGAATCGATGCGGCCGGCGACCTGGCCCGAGAGCGCGATGGAGGCTTCCATGTCGCCGCCGAAGTAGAGGTCCAGGGCGTTGCCGAACTCGGCCATGATGTTCGGCGGCGGCTCCAGTTCGAACCGGGTGGTCTTCTCGGTCCGCAGCGCCCGCAGCGCCGGACCGGGGCCATGACGGTTCAGGAAGACCGTGTCGGTCTCCTTCGCGTTCACGATCATGTCCTTCCAGTTCTGGTGCACCGGGCTCTCGGCCGCCGACACCATGCGCGTGCCCATCTGGACGCCCTCGGCCCCGAGGGCGAAGGCCGCCGCCATGGTCCGCCCGTCGGTGATCCCGCCCGCCGCGATGATCGGGACCTTCACCTTCGAGGCGACCAGCGGCAACAGCACCATGGTCGCCACGTCGCGGCCGTTCTTGAAGCCGCCGCCTTCGCCGCCTTCCACCACCAGACCGTCGACGCCCGCCTCGATGGCCTTCAGCGCCGCCGCCAACGACGGGACCACATGGAAGACGGTCAGGCCGCGACCCTTCAGGGCCTCGCAATAGCGGTTGGGATCGCCGGCCGAGGTGGTGACGAACCGTACGCCCTGGTCGGCCACGAAGCTCACGATGTCGGGGTCGCGGACGAAGGCCTGGGCCACATTGATCCCCCACGGCTTGTCCGTGAGGGTCTTCATCTTCTTCACCTCCTCGCGCACCTCGTCCAGGCGGCCAGAAGAAGTCTCGATGATGCCGAGGCCCCCGGCGTTGGAGACGGCGCTGGCGAGCTGGGCGCGGGCGATCCAGCCCATCGGCGCCTGGACGATCGGATACCTTACGCCCAGCAGCTCGGTGATGCGGTTCTTCATGGCGTCCTCCCGTTCGTGAGGACTATCGCCGTTCCGGCAAAGAATTCAAACGACCGTTTGGAGCCCCAGCCGCGCCGCCACTTCCTCGCCGATGGCGAGCGACGAGGTCAGACCCGGGCTCTCGATGCCGAACAGGGCCACCAGGCCGGCGAGGCCGTGCACGTCCTGAGCGTCGATCCGGAAATCCGGCTGAGGCTCGCCGGGGCCATGCAGCTTCGGCCGCACGCCGGCATAGTCGGGGCTGAGCGAGCCGTCGGACAGGCCGGGCCAGAACTTGCGGATGTAGCGGTAGAATTCCGGCGCCGCGGACGGATCGACGCTGTAGTCCGGCTCGTCGACGAATTTCAGGTCCGGGCCGAAGACCCCCTGTCCGCCCAGGTCGCGGCGATAGTGCGTTCCAAGCGCGCCCGGGATCGGCGGCGGGTAGATCAGGCGCGAGAACGGCGCCTTGCCCGCCAGGCGGAAATAGATCCCCTTGCCGTAGTGCGCCTCGGGAATCATCCCGGTGGGGAAGCCTTCGATCCGGGCCGCCACACCTTGCGCCGACAGGCCCGGCGCCGTGACCAGGTAGCGGCAAGTGAGCGTCGTCGGCTCCGCGCCGCCCGCGCGAACCGAGAAGCCGCCGCCGTCCAGGGGCGTCGCGCCCTCGAAGGGCGTCGCCAGCACCACCGCGCCGCCCGCCGCCTCGATCTCGCCCTGCAGGGCCAGCATGTAGGCGTGGCTCTCGAACACCCCACTCTGCGGAGACAGAAGCGCGCCGGCGCAGGCGAGTTCCGGTTCCAGCTCGAGCGCCTGGGACCTCGTGAGTTGCGCCATGCCCTCGACGTCGTTGGTCCGCGCCTGCTCGAGAATGGCGTCCAGACGTTCCAGTTCGGCGTCGTTCGTCGCCACGACCAGCTTGCCGCAGCGGTCGTAACCGACGTGATGGGCGTCGCAGAAGGCATAGAGCATCCGGCGGCCCTGCACGCACAGCCGCGCCTTCAGGGATCCGGTGGGATAGTAGAGCCCGCCATGGATCACCTCGGAGTTGCGGGAGGACACGCCCTGGCCGATCGCCTGGTCCTGCTCCAGGACCGCCACCGTCAGTCCCCGCCGGGACAGCGCATAGCCGCAGGCCAAGCCCACGGCGCCCGCCCCCACGACCACCGCGTCGAAATCGAACTCGGCCATGCCGAGCCCCTAACGCGGCTAGCGGCGTCTTGGAACCCTACGCACCCAGGAAATGCAGGCGCACGGTCTCGCGGAACATCATGCTCTGCCGAGCGATGGCGCTGTTGTCGTCGAGGGCGCGGGCGATGGTCATGCCGCCATAGGTGAAGGCCAGGATCGCGTCGGCCAGATCCTCCAGCGTGGCCTTGCCCTTCGGCGGATAGGCGACCGCGATCTCCTCCAGCCAGCCGAGGAACCGCGCGCGCCAGTTCAGGACGTTGCCGATGACGAGCTGGCGGATGTTCCGGTCCCAGGCCTGATCCTGGAAGGTCACCGTGGCCACCATGCAGCCGGGATGGCCGATCGTCATCCGCTCCATCTCCTCGGCGTAGAGCTTCAGAAAGACCAGGAAGCTGTGCAGCGGATCGTCCGACAGCTCCCGCGCCCGCGCCGCGAGGTCGTCGAGGAAACCGGCGTTGCGCTCGATGTAGCCCTCGATCAGCTGTCGGGCGAGGTCGGTCTTGTCTCTGAAATGGTAGAAGAAGCCGCTCTTGGTGATGCCGGCGGCCTCCACCAGTTCTTCGATCGAAGTCGACGCAAAGCCCTTGCGGATGACGGACTCGTAGGCAAGCTCGAGCAGGCGCTCGCGCGTGCGCTCGCCCTTGGTGCGGGGTTCCGACTGCACCGCCGGTACAGTTTTTTTCGAAGTCAGTTGCGACATCAAGGTCGCCTCCTTCTTCAACTCAGACCTAGTACGTTGGAATCACTAACTTTGCTGCAACTGCGAAGAACTGACCGTACGACCGCTAGAGGCTAGGCCCCCGGGCCCGTATTTCCTCGCCCCCTCAAGACAGGAGGACAAAGATGACGGTGAAGGATCACCTGGGCCTGGAGATGACCGGCGCCAGCGCGGCTGCGGCTGAACTCTACCAGAAGGCCCTGCACGCATACCACTGCTACGCCGGCGACGCGATGGCTCCGCTCGAAGAAGCGCTGGCCGACAGCCCAAGCTTCGTCATGGGCCACGTCCTGAAGGCCTATATGAGCGCTCATCGGCGCGGACACCCCGACCGCCATGATCGGCGTCGCGGCGTTCGAAACCGCGAAGGACCTGCCGGCCAACAGCCGCGAATGCGGTCACCTGGCCGCGATCGGCAGTCTGCTCGCGGGCGAGATCCGCTCGGCGGGGCGCATCCTCGAGGATGTCACCATCGCCCATCCGCGCGACAGCCTGGCGCTGCACGCCGGCCAGATCATGGATTTCCTGCTGGGCGATTCGCGGATGCTGCGCGACCGGATCGGCCGCACCCTTCCTGCCTGGTCGCGGGGCATGCCCGACTGGCACGCCGTCCAGGGCATGTTCGCGTTCGGCCTGGAGGAGAGCGGCCTCTACGATCGCGCCGAGGCCGCCGGCCGCGCGGCGGTCGAAGCCGAGCCCCGCAACAACTGGGCGCAGCATGCCGTCGCCCACGTCATGGTCATGCAGGGCCGCAACGCCGAGGGCGTCCGCTGGATGCGCCACGACAACACCGCCTGGCAGCCCGAGGCGCAGCTCGGCGTCCACAACTGGTGGCACACGGCGCTTTTCCACCTGGGACTGGGCGAGATCGACGAGGTGCTGAAGCTCTACGACGGCCCGATCTACGGAGAGCCCACCGCCTTCGGCTTCGACATGGCCGACGCTTCGGCCATGCTCTGGCGGCTCATGCTGCTGGGCGTGGACGTGGGCGACCGCTGGAGCGTCGTCGCCGACAAGTTCGAGACTGAGCCGCGCGGCAAGAACGCGTTCGTCGACACCCACGCGATGATGGCCTACGTGGCCGCAGGCCGCGACGCCGCCGCCGACGCCCTGCTGAGGGTCCAGGCCGCAGCCATGGAAGGCCCCGGCGACAACGCCTACTTCGCCCGCGAGGTGGGCAACGCCGCCTGCCAGGCGATCCACGCCTTCGGCCACGGCGACTATGCGAAGTCCGTGGAGTTGCTTCGCGGCGTGCGCAACCGGTCCGGCCGGTTCGGCGGCAGCCACGCCCAGCGCGACGTCCTCGACCTCACGCTGATCGCCGCCGCGGGTCGGGCCGGCGAGACCGCGCTGGAGCGCGCGCTGATCGCCGAACGGGAAGCGGCCATGCCGCTCGCGTCGGCGACACCCGCGCTCGCCGCCTAAGCCCGGACTAGGCGCCTACCGAAACGCCCCTTAGCCTCCCCGCCCAAAGCGGGGAGGTTCTTTCATGCGTCATCTGTTCGGTCTGGCCGCCGTCGCGGCGCTTCTGGGCGCGCCTGCGCTGGCCCAGCAGCCGCTCAAGCCCGGCACGCCCTCGATCCTGGTCTGGACGCCCCAGCAGCAGAGCGACTGGTACCGCGCGATCGAGACCGTCTACCGTGTCAACACCATCGCCGCCGGCGACCAGGTGCGCGACCTGCCCAAGGCGGAACGCCAGATCGATCCGACCTTCAGCCATGGGGGCCAGTCGTACACGGTGGACAGCTACATGGCGGCCCACAACGTGTCGGGGCTGCTGGTCCTGAAGGACGGCAAGGTGCTGCTCGAGCGCTACGCCATGGGCCGCAAGCCGGAGGACCGCTGGACGTCCTTCTCGGTCGCCAAGTCGGTCACCTCGACGTTGGTCGGCGCGGCGATCCGGGACGGCAAGATCGCCGGCCTCGCCGCGCCCGTCACCGACTACATCCCGGAGCTGAAGGGGTCCGGCTACGACGGGGTCACCGTGCGCCAGCTCCTGATGATGAGCTCCGGCGTGAAGTGGAACGAGGACTACGCCGATCCGAATTCCGACGTCGCCCGCGCCGGCGCCGCGATCCTCGAGCCCGGCGTGAACCCGCTCGTCAGCTACATGCGAAGGCTTCCGCGCCAGGACGAGCCGGGGACCGTCTTCCGCTACAACACCGGAGAGACCGACCTGGTGGGTGTCCTCGTCTCCAAGGCGGTCGGCAAGAGCGTCTCGGACTACGCCTCCGAGAAGATCTGGAAGCCGTTCGGCATGGAACGCGACGCCATCTGGGTGACCGACCTCGCGGGCCACGAACGCGGCGGCGGCTGCATGTCGATGACCCTGCGCGACTACGGCCGGCTCGGCCTCTTCATGCTGGAGGGCGGCAAGGCCGGCGGCCAGCAGGTCCTGCCCGAAGGCTGGACCACCGAAGCCACCACGCCGCAGATCACCAATGGCGCGCCGCCGCCCGGCTACGGCTACTTCTGGTGGATGCGGCCGCAGGGCGGCTACGAGGCTCGCGGCATCTTCGGCCAGGGGATCGCCGTCATCCCGGAGGAGAAGCTGGTGATCGTCACCAACTCCGCCTGGCCGAGGGCGACGGACCGCGACTACAGCCTGACGCGGGCGGCCTTCTACGAGGCGGTGCGGGCCGCGGCGAAGGAGTGACGGCCGGCGCGCATTGAAGCCTCTCGGAGGCCGTGACACTCTCCCATTGGCCGAATGGGAGACCGCGCCATGAGCGACGACCTCGACCCCCACGGACGGCGCCTGCCGATCAAGCTGGACTCGACCTCGAACGGCGAGTTCGCCCCGATCCCGCTGGACGACAGCTTGAGGTACGCCAATCACCTGGCGTCGGAGCGTGCGGATGGCCTGGCCCGGCGGCTCGGGCTGAAGCGCCGGGCCTTCCTCACCTCGGCGTGCGGGGCGGCGTCCACCCTGGCGGCCTTCAACGCCGCCCATGCCGCCGCCGGCCGCGCGGGCGGCTATTTCGAGGTGTCGGCCGAGGCTTCGGTGGAGCCGCAGCTCGCCTCTGCAGAACTGGGCAAGGCCGAATTCATCTTCGACGTCCAGGGCCACTTCGTGAATCCCACCGGCGCCTGGCTGAAGACGGTGCCCCAGGGCGCGAAACCCCTTTCGAACTTCGAGAAGGCCCAGTGCGAACTCGCCAAGGAACCAGGCGACCGGAGCTACCTGCGCTGCCTCGGCGCCGACGAGTTCATCAAGGACGTGTTCCTGGATTCCGACACCGACATCATGGTGCTGTCGTTCGTACCCTCCACCCGCGAGGGCGAGCCGCTCACCATCGAGGAGGCCGCCGAAACCCGCGCCATCGTCGAGAAGATGGAGGGCTCCAAGCGCCTGATGCTCCACGGCCGGGTCAACCCGAACCAGCCGGGCGACGTGGAGGACATGGAGCGCCTGAAGGGCTTCGGCGTCTCGGCCTTCAAGACCTACACCCAGTGGGGACCGAGCGGCGACGGCTTCTGGATGACCGACGACGTCGGCGTCGCCTTCGTGGAGCGGGCGCGCACGCTGGGCGTCCGCAACATCTGCATTCACAAGGGCCTGCCCTTCGGACCCCGGAGCTACGAGCACTCGACCTGCAAGGACATCGGGCCGATCGCCAGGCGCTTCCCCGACATGAACTTCCTGATCTACCACTCGGGCTATGTCGCGGGGCGGCCCGAGGGCCCCTACGACCCCGCCCGCACCGACGGCGTGGACGCCCTGGTCACCTCACTCCTGGAGGCCGGCGTGCCTCCCAACAGCAACGTCTATGCCGAGCTGGGCTCCACCTGGCGCTTCGTCTCGATGCGCGATCCCACGACGGCCGCCCACATGATGGGCAAGCTCTTCAAGTACGTCGGCGAGGACAACGTCCTCTGGGGAACGGATTCGATCTGGTACGGATCGCCTCAGGACCAGATCCAGGCCTTCCGGACGTTCCAGATCTCGGACGAGCTGCAGGCGAAGCACGGCTATCCGAAGATGACGCCGGCCCTGCGGGCCAAGGTCTTCGGGCTGAACGCCGTGAAGCCCTACGGCCTGGACCCCGAGGAGATCCGGCGGCACACCGCGGCCGACCGGATGGCGCGGGAGAAGGCGAACTATGCCGAGCGGCCGAACCCGTCCTACGCCACCTATGGCCCGCGCAACCGCCGCGAATTCCTGAACCTGCTGCGGGCCAGCGGCGGCCAGCCCTGATCCGACCCACGAGCGCCCAGTCCCCTCGGAGGCATGCGCCGGCGCATCATGGTTCGGCGAAATCGCCGATTGAGGTCGCCCCAGCGGGCGCGTAGCTCTGCCGCATCGCAAGAACAGAGCTATCCGAAAAGGTGTGTGTGACGTGACCCCCAGCAAGACCCGCGAGATCCAGAACCACCACATGGACTCCACCGTGTGGAACGATTTCGACTTCCGCGACGGCGACGTCGTCGTGGGCACCTACGCCAAGAGCGGCACGACCTGGATGCAGCAGATCGTCGGCCAGCTCATCTTCCAGGGCGATCCCGAGGTTCGCGTGGCCGAACTCTCGCCCTGGTGGGACATGCGAATCATCCCGCCGGAGGTGCGCGACGCCGTGCGCGCCCAGACCCACCGCCGGGTGCTCAAGACCCACCTTCCGGTCGATGCGCTCAGGATGTCGCCCAAGGCCCGCTACATCTACGTGGTCCGCGACGGCCGCGACGTGATGATGAGCATGTACAACCACCACGCCAACTTCACGCCCGAGGCCTACGAGCTGATCAACGACGCCCCGGGCCGCGTCGGCCCGCCGCTGCCGATGCACGACCCGGACCCGCGCAACTACTTCCGCACCTGGCTCGACAACGATGGCGCGCCGTTCTGGTCGTTCTGGGAGAACATCGCCACCTGGTGGGCGGCCCGCGACCTGCCGAACGTGAAGCTGGTCCACTTCGCCGACTTGAAGCGCGACCTCGAGGGCCAGATGCGCGAGATCGCCGCGTTCCTCGACGCCGAGCCGCCGGCGCAACTGTGGCCGCAGATCGTCGAGCACTGCACCTTCGACTGGATGAAGGCCAACGCCGAGAAGGTCGCGCCCCTGGGCGGCGCAGTCTGGGAAGGCGGCGCAAGCACCTTCATCAACAAGGGCGTCAACGGCCGCTGGCAATCGGTGCTGACCGAGCAGGACAGCCTGGACTACGAGCGGATGGCCATCGAGAAGCTGGGTCCAGAGTGCGCCCATTGGCTGGCGACGGGCGAGCGCCGCCGCGCCGTGGAACCCGCCTGAGGCGGCGCGCCGGACCTCAGGTCCGGCGCTTACGCTTATCCGCGGGCGTGAACAGCAGCTTGTCGATACGCCGCCCGTCCATGTCGATCACCTCGACACGGTAGCGGCCGATCGTCACCTCCTCGCCCTCGCTCGGCAGGCGGCCCAGGCGCTCCAGCACCAGGCCCGCGGCCGTGTGGAACCCGGTCCCCTCGAAGCTCTCCTCCAGGGCGCCGGACAGTTCGAGGACGTCGGTCTTGCCGTCGACGAGGAAAGAGCCGTCCTCGCGGGCGAGTATGTGCGCATGCGCGACGTCGTGCGCCTCGGGCAGGTCGCCGGCGATCATCTCCAGAAGGTCGGTCGCCGTCAGCAGCCCCTCCAGCCCGCCGAACTCGTCGACGACGAAGGCCATGTGCACGCGCGAACGCCGGAACTGCTCCAGAGCCTGCAGCAGCGAGGTCGTCTCGGGAATGTAGAGCGGCTCGCGCGCCAGGGCGCGGAGATCGAGCGGCGCGCCGCCCAGCAGGGCGTCGGCCACGTCCTTCATGTGGACGATGCCCAGGGGCCCGTCGAAGTCCTCTCCCTCCACGAGGACCACGCGGGTATGGGGACAGACCCGCAGCTCTTCGCGGATCGCCGCGTCCGGCTGCTCCAGCGAGATCCAGTAGATGTCGGTCCGCGGGGTCATGGCCACGCGCACGGGCCGGTCGCCCAGGCGCATGACCTCGTGGATCATCGCCTGCTCCTCGGGCTCGATCAGGCCGGCGCCCGTGCCCTCGGCGAGCACGCTCTCGACTTCTTCCTGGGTCACCATGCCGCCGCGTTCGTCGCGCACCCGCAGCAGCCGCAACACCGTCGCCGTCGAGAAGGTCAGGAGGGTGACGAACGGCCCCATGGCCTTGGCCAGCCACGCCAGCGGCCGCGCCACCACCACGGCGATGGCTTCGGGGTTGGCCAGCGCGATCCGCTTGGGCGCCAGCTCGCCAAGGATCAGCGATAGATAGGTCAGCACGACCACGACGAGGCCGGTCGCGATCTGCTCCGAATAGGGCGCGATGACCGGCGAGGCGCCTTCCAGCATCCGGTCCAGCTCACCTGCAATGGTGGCCTGGCCGTACGCGCCGGCGAGGATGCCGATGAGGGTGATCCCGACCTGGACCGCGGAGAGGAAGCGGGTCGGCTCGTCGGCGAGCCGAAGCGCCGCCTGGGCGCCCCGGTCCCCCCGCTCGGCGCGGGCCTGCAGGCGCGACCTCCGGGAGGACACCACCGCCAGCTCTGACATTGCGAAGACGCCGTTCAGAAGCACCAGGAGGAGCACGACGGCCGAGGCGATGATCAGCATTTTCCGGGTCTTGGCTTTCCGGGCGTCGAGCGCCCGCGTCTACGAGTACGCGGCCCGGCGGGCGCGAGATAGCCCCCTGTCCACTTGACCTGGGGCCCTCTGAGGGATGCCATGGGCCATGCGCGCCGTCCGTCCCGCCCTCGCCTGTTTCGCGGCCGTCCTGGCCCTGGCCGCTCCGGCGCTCGCCGCGACGCCTCCGACGGCGGGCCTGGAAAAGGCCGGCTGGACCCTCGTCACCGCCAGCGACGGCGCCTGGGTCTACATGCGTCTGGCAGGCGCGCCCCGGGGCGAGGTCCGCCGGCTCTGGACCGCCTACGATTCCGAACGCGAACTCGAGCGCGATGGGTTCCACTTCCGCTCGGTGAAGAGCCTGGGCGAGTTCGATTGCCGGCGTCGACTGACCCGAGTTGTCGACGAGTTCTTCCACGACGGAGCCGGGCTGACGGGGCGGTCCTGGCGGTCGCCGATGTTCCGCGCCACGCCCTGGGCGACGCCCGAACCCGGCTCGGTCGGCGCCGTGCGGATGGCCTTCGCCTGCCGGGCCCTGGTCGCCGCCTGACGAGGCTTCAGCTTCCGTAGCTCACCGCCATGCCGGCGCGGACGTCCTGCTGCACGCCGTACTGCGGGAACGGATAGCGGAAGCCGTTCTTCGACAGGGCGCGCATGCCCGCAATCGCCTTCTGCAGGTGCTCGGGCGGCGTCGCCATCAGCATCTCGTCATCCAGCACACCGCCGTAGCGGCGCTCGGCGAAGCAGGGGATCGACAGGCTGGGCTCGCGCCGCGTGAGCGCCCGCCCCCAACTGTCGGCGCAGGCGCTCTCGCCCACCACGCCCCAGTCGAAGCGCTTGTAGCCCGACCACTGCAGGCCGTTGATGAAATAGATCATCGCGCCCGGCGTCGCGTAGAACAGGGCGATGTCCCAGTCCGCCACCTTGCCGGACGCCAGGGGCCCGACCACCAACGCCTCGAATCGACCGTCCGGCACACAGTCCATCGCGGCCTGGTGCGCCGTCGCGTCGTCCACCGTCTCGAACCAGACGCCGGTCATGTGCCGGCCCGACTTCCATTCATCGGTCTTGGCGCCGCCGAGCCCGACCACCGCACGGCACTGGGCGCCCACGAGATCGTCCGCGGTGATCCCTACCGTCCAGCCCAGGCGGGCCGCCTGACCCACCACCTGGTCGAGCGTGTGGACATGCTGCGGCCGGCGGATGCGCGGAATGGCCTCCATCTCCGCCCGGCTCTCGAACAGCTTCATGCCGAACGGGATCGAGCGCAGCTTGAGAAGCTGCTCCAGATCAGAGACGATCGTCGGCCAGTCGCGGTCCATGGCGGCTTCCCTCCCTTGTTTGGGCCAAGGCTGCGGCCGCGCGCGGCCCAGCGCAAGCCCGTCGGAACGCGCGGCCGCCGCCGGCGTTAGCTGCCCGCATGGCGACGCTTCCCCTCACGGCCCCCCTTCATCGTCTGAAACGCCGTTTCGGACGCGCGCCCTGGGCGGCGCTGGTCGAGGCCGCCGCCCGCGCCGGATACGCCGCCCGAGGCGCCGTGCATCTGAGCATCGGGGCCATCGCGGTCCTTGCGGCGCTCGACCTCACGCCGCGCGCGGAAGGCGCCACCGGCGCCCTGGAAGCCTGGCGGGACTGGCCCGCCGGCCTGTTGCTGCTGTGGCTGGTCGGCATCCGTCTCTACGCCTTCGCCGGTTGGCGGGCGCTCCAGGCCTTTGTCGACGTCGATCGCCACGGCCACGACCTCAAGGGTCTCCTTGTCCGCGCCGGACAGGCGATAAGCGGCGGGACCTACGCGATCCTGGCGGTGTCGACCTTCGGCCTGCTCGACGCCATCGAGGATCTGAGTGAGACCGACGACCGCGCCGCGACGCGCGCTGCGGTCGCGCAGGCGCTTGAAGCGCCCGGCGGCGACATGGCGGTGCTCGCCGTGGGCCTTTTCGTCCTGGGGGCCGGGATCGGCAGCGTCGTGCGGGCGATCGTCGACCACTTCGGCCGCGACCTGGACGGCGACTGCAAGGTGCGGCGGTGGGCCGGGACGCTGGCGCGGATCGGCTATGCGGCGCGCGGCGTCGCCCTGATTCCCGCCGGCTGGTTCGTCGTCCAGGCAGGCCTGACCGCCCGGTCCGCTGAGGCCGGCGGGCTGGGCGCGGCCCTGGACGCCCTGGAGCGCGGCCCAATAGGCGGAGTCCTGCTCCTGAGCGTGGGGCTTGGCCTGGTGGCCTTCGGGCTGTTCGCTTGGGCGGAGGGCGCGCTGCGCACCATCCGCCAGGTGCAACCGACGCCTTGACCACACGGCGCGCGAGCCCCAGCGTTCGCGCATGGCAGGCGTTCTTCACAGACTCTTCGTCGCCGCGATTGCGGTCGTCTCGCTGGCCGCGTGCACGGCGTCGGACATTCCCTACGAGACCCTCGAGGCGAGATACGCGAGCCCCGCCTCGCAGTTCATGGACCTGCCCGGTGGCCTGCGGGTCCACTACCGCGACGAGGGGCCGCGTGACGCCCGCACGCTCGTCCTGGTGCACGGCTTCTCGGCGTCGCTCCACGCCTGGGAGCCTTGGGTCGAGCAGTTGTCCGGCCAGTATCGGATCGTCAGCCTCGACCTGCCGGGACACGGCCTGACCCGGGCGCCGGACGACTACGACCCGTCCACCGCGGCAAGCGTGGCGGTCGTGGACCAGCTCACCCGCCGCCTCGGAGCGGAGCGGTTCGTCCTTGCCGGCAACTCCATGGGCGGCGGTGTGGCGTGGAACTATGCCCTGGCGCATCCCGAGCGGCTGGAGGGCCTGGTCCTCGTCGCGGCCGCCGGCTGGCCGGACCCCGAGCGAAGCCGGGAGGGCGCGCCGATCGTGTTCAGGCTGCTCGCGAACCCCGTCGGCCGCTGGTACCTGCGCAACGCCGACCCGCGCGCGTTCGCCGAGCGCGGGCTGAAGCAGGCCTATCTGGACGAGAATCTCGTGACGGACGCGGTCGTGGACCGCTACGTCGACCTCGCGCGCGCCCCGGGACACCGGGCGATCCTGACCGGCGGGCGGGACGGCCCGCGGCCGTCGGTGACGCCGGACACCTTCAAGGCGATCCGCACGCCGACCCTGGTCATGACCGGCGAGCAGGACGCCCTGATCCCGGCGGACCATTCGCGTCGGTTCGCCGAGGCGATCCCCGGCGCGAAGCTGGTCATCTACCCAGACGGCGGCCATGTGCCGATGGAACAGCTCCCCGACCGTTCGGCCGCCGATCTGCGGGCGTTTCTCGAAGGCCTGCCGCCGCGCTGAACCCGCGCCCGGCCGGCCTCAGGCGGCGGCCTGCAACTCGGGCCAGCGCTGCATCAGCGTCTGCAGGTCGAAGTATTCCCGCCAGACGGCGATCTTGCCGTCGCGCACCTCGAAGACGCCGGTGACGGGCAGTTCGACCCAGCGGTCCGGCAGGCGGTGCCGGTCCAGCCGCTCCAGGAACACCAGCGACCCCTCCGACGCCTGGCGCAGGACCTTCAGGTCGTTCTCCAGCACCGGCCCGAAGAAGGGCTCGAGCACCGCGCGCACGCCGGCGGGTCCGGTCACCTTGCCCATGGGCAGGTTCTCGTATTCGCAGTCGTCCGCGACCAGCTTCAGGCCGGTGTCGTAGTCCTTGCGCGCCATCGCATCCAGGAAGGCGGTGACGATCTCGATCGGGGTTTTTGTCTCGGCCATGGCGGCGCTCCTCTGCTGCGCCGCCACATCATCACCGGCGTCGGACCTGCGCCATTACCTGCGAGGTCAAGCCGTCCGCTCAGGTGCTCTGGGTCGTGTCCGGCAGGGCCAGGATGCGCTTGGAGACGATGTTGAACTGGATCTCCTGGCTGCCGCCGTAGATCGACATCGCCTTGCCCCAGAGCCAAGCCCGAACGGCCTCGATCTCGTCGTGGCTGAACGCGTCGCCTTCCCAGCCGAGGCCCTGACTGCCCATCAACTCCAGCGTCATCTCGGCTCGTGTCTGGGCGACCCAGGTGGCCGAGTTCTTCAGGATCGACGGCGCGTGGCCGGGGCTGTTGTTGCCCTTCGCCTCGGCGGCGGCCCGGGCGAGCGTCAGGCCGTGGGCCTTGGCGTCCATCTCGTGCTTCGCCAGGCGCATCCGGAAGTCGCCGTCGGCCAGGCGACCCTGGTCGTCCACGCCCAAGTACTGCTTGGCGATCTCATTCAGCGGCTTCGGGGGCCGGCCGCCCATGGAGGCGCCGGTCTGGCTGGCGCGCTCGTGCTGCAGCAGGCGCTTGCCGACGGTCCAGCCCACGTTGAGTTGCCCCAGCAAGGCGTCCTTCGGCGCGGTCGCGTCCGTGAAGAAGGTCTCGCAGAAAGGCGAGGCGCCCGAGATCAGCCCGATCGGCCGCGTCTCGACGCCGGGCTGCTTCATGTCGACCAGCAGGAAGCTGATCCCCTCGTGCTTCTTGGCCTTGGGATCGGTCCGCACCAGGAGGCCGCACCAGTCGGAGTACTGCGCCCCGCTCGTCCACGTCTTCTGGCCGTTGATCACCCAGTGGTCGCCGGCGTCCACGGCGCGGGTCTGCAAGGACGCCAGGTCCGACCCGGCGTTGGGTTCGGAATAGCCGACGCACCACTGCACCTCGCCCCGCACGATCGGCGGCAGGTGCTTCTTCTTCTGCTCCTCGGTGCCGTAGTCCATGATCGTCGGGCCGATCATGGTGACGCCCATGCCGAACATCAGCGGGTTGAAGGCGCCGACCTTGGTCATCTCCTGGCCCAGCACCCGCGCCTGCTGCGGCGTCAGCCCGCCGCCGCCGTATTCCTTTGGCCAGGTGGGCGTGCCCCACCCCTTCTCGCCCATGGCCTTGCGCCATTTCACCAGGTCGGGCTCGTTCGAGCGCACCTCGGCGGACGCCAGCGCGCCCTTGCCCTTCAGCGAAGCCGGGAAATTGGCTTCCAGCCACCCGCGCGCCTCCTTGCGGAAGGCCTCGAGATCGATGTCGGCGCCGAAGTCGGCCATGGCTAGCTCCTGTACGTACCGGGCCAGCTTACGGACCCTGCCGTGGGGGCGCCAAGATTCACGTGGGGGAAGGAATTTCAGTTTCGCATTTGTTCCAGATCGGGGCCCCGGTTAGGAGTGGCGCTCGGCTGGAGTGCTGCACATGAACGAGGAACTGGTCGGTCTCAGCTACGGACTCTTGTTCTGGATCGGCCTTGGCGCCCTGGCTCTGATCGTCAGCTGGATCGGCGGCGCGCTCCACGAGCGCAGGATGCGGCGGCGACAGAGGGACCGGCTGACCTCGGACGTGTCACGCCTGCGGGGCCGCATGACCCGCATGGCGCAGCCCACCCTTCTGCTGACACCAGCCTCGTCGCCAGGACATTCGAAGCTGGGAGGCCAGCCCGATCTGCCCGCCGGCTTCGAATGGCCCCACGTCAGGGGAAGGCCCTCGCAGTTCCTCGCGCAACTTGATCTGGGCGCCTTTCGCGATCACGTCGCGCTTGAATGGCTCCCAGGCCAGGGGCGGCTGTTCTTCTTCGTCGACCCGGACGGCCACGGCTTCTCCGATCAGGTCCAGGTCTTTCACTGTGGCGGCACGGGCTCGACGTCGGAGGCCCCCGCGGACGTCGGGTCCTTTCCCGAACGGCGGATCGCCTTCGAACAGTACCTGTCGCGCGCCAGTCTGGATTGGATGGGTGTCGATCTCAGCGAGATCGACGTGACCGATGACGAACTGGATCAGTTGTCCGCCCTGCCGGATGAGCCGTTCGGCGACGAGATCCAGCACCGCATCGGCGGCTATCCGTCCGAGATCCAGGGCGGGCAGATGGCGGTGGAGTGCGAACTCATCCGCCGCGGACTTCCCGGCGATGGCGCGACCGAAATCTCACCGGCGATCCAGCGCGCATCGAAGTCTTGGCGGCTGCTGCTTCAGATCGACAGTGATCCCGCCCTGAAGATGAACTGGGGCGACGGCGGACGGCTCTATGTGTTCGTTCGCGAACAGGACGCCAAGGCCGGCGATTTCTCGCGGACGATCACGCTCTCCCAGACGGACTAGGTGGCGTAGGTTCGAAGGATGACGAAATCCTGCGGCCCCTGCACGATGTGCTGCAAGGTGCTGGCCGTGAACGAGCTGGCCAAGCCCATGGGCGTGCGTTGCGCGCACCTGGCCCGCGCCGGCGGCTGTTCGATCTATCCCGACCGCCCGACGGCCTGCCGCAGCTTCGAGTGCGTCTGGCTGATGGACCCGGAGATGCCGCACCGGTTCCGGCCCGATCAGACCAAGGTGGTGCTGGACCAGGACCCGGAGGGGACCCGCCTCATCGCCCGCTGCGACCCCGCCAACCCGCAGGCCTGGCGGCGCAATCCGATCTACGCGGCGCTCAAGGCCTATGCGGCCGACACCTGGGGGACCGGCAAGATTGTGCTCGCCGTGGCGGGCCGGCGCGCCTGGCTGGTGACCCCCAAGGAGGACGTCGACCTCGGAGAGATCGACGCCGCCTCACGTCTGAAGGTCACCGAAGGCCCTGACGGCGCCGTGGCCGTGGAACTGGTCCCGTAGGACGCGCCTCAGGCCTCCGCCAACACCTTCTCGTCCGCCGTCTCCCACGCCTTCCACAGCCGTTTCGCCTCGGCCTTCGCGGGGCCGACCGAGGCGTCCTTCACGTGGCCGAAGCCGCGGATGTTCTGCGGGACCTGGGCGATCTGGACGGCCAGCGGCAGGCGCTCGGGCGTCAGGCCCTCGACCAGCTTCTCGACCTGCCCCTCGAAGTCGGCGAGCAGTTCGCGCTCCATCTTCCGCTCGGCGGTCATGCCGAAGACGTCGAGGGCTGAGCCCCGCAGGCCCTTGGCCTTGGCGAGCGCCGGGAAGACGAGGTCCAGCATCCAGGGCTTGAACGCCATCTTCCGCGGCTTGCCGTCCGGGCCCTTGCGGGCCAGCAGCGGCGGCGCCAGCCAGACCTTGGCCTTGCCGCCCTTGAAGGTCTCGTTCCGGTACGCGGCGAAGCGGCCGTCGGTGTAGAGCCGCGCCACCTCGTACTCGTCCTTGTAGGCCATCAGCTTGTACAGGCTGACCGCCACGGCCCGCGTCAGCGCCTCCGAGCCCAGCGGCGCCTCGGCGGCGCGCACCTTTTCCACCTTCGCCAGGTACCGGTCGGCGTAGGCCTTGTTCTGGTAGGCCGTCAGCTCGCGGGCCCGATGGGCGATCAGCTCGTCCAGCGGCATGGTCTGCGGCGTCGGCACGTCGTCCTCGCGCTTGCCGCGGGAGGCCGGATCGTGCGCGGCCTTCCGGCCCAGCTCGAAGGCCTGGAGGTTCGCCTCCGCCTGCACGCCGTTCAGCCGGATCGCCCGATAGAGGGCCCGGCTGGAGACCGGGATCACGCCCTTCTGCCAGGCGAAGCCCAGCATGATCATGTTGGCGAAGATGGCGTCGCCCAGGTTGGTCTCGGCCATGTGGCTGGCCGGCGCGGCGTCATAGCTCTTCACCGCCGCGGCGATGCGCTTGCCCTGCGCGTCGGCGTCGAACCGCACGTCCCGGTCGGTGACGAAGTCGGCCGTCGGCGCGAAGTCGGCGTTGCCCACCGCCACCGTCCGATCCTTGGCGTAGAGCGCCAGCGCGTCGGCGCCGGCCGCCGACAGCAGGTCGCAGGCGATCAGCACGTTGGCGCTGGCCTGGGGCACGCGGCCCCCGATGGTGGTGGTCTCGGTCTCGCCGATGCGGACGTGGCTGAACACCGCCCCGCCCTTCTGGGCGAGGCCCGTCATGTCCACCACCGAGGCCGAGCGGCCGTCCACATGGGCGGCCATCGCCAGGATCGAGGCCACGGTCGTAACCCCCGTGCCGCCGACGCCGGTGAAGAGGATGTTCCGCACGCCGTGCAGTTCCTCGAACGTCGGCAGCGGCGTGGAGTCGGCGGTGAGCGCCGGCATGGACTCCCGGTGCGCGTTCTCGGCGCCTTCCAGCGTGATGAAGCTGGGGCAGAAGCCGTCCAGGCAGGAATAGTCCTGGTTGCACGTCGACTGGTTGATCTTCCGCTTGCGGCCGAACTCGGTGTTCAGCGGCTCGACCGAGACGCAGTTCGACTTCACCGAACAGTCGCCACAGCCCTCGCAGACCAGCGGATTGATCATCACCCGCATGGGCGCGGCGGCCATCTTGCCGCGCTTGCGGCGACGCCGCTTCTCGGTGGCGCAGACCTGGTCGTAGATCAGCACCGTCGTACCGGGGATCTCGCGCAGCTCGCGCTGGACCTTCATCAGCTCGATGCGGGGCTTCACCTCGACGCCCGGGGCGAGATCCGTCACGCCCTCGTAGCGCTCCGGCTCGGCGGCGACGACGACCACCTTGGCCACGCCTTCCGCCGCGAGCTGTCGCGTGATCTGCGGGACGGTGAAGCCGCTCTCGGCCTGCTGGCCGCCCGTCATGGCGACCGCGTCGTTGAAGAGCAGCTTGTAGGTGATGTTCGACTTCGCCGCGACCGACGCGCGGACCGCCAGCGAGCCCGAGTGGTTGTAGGTGCCGTCGCCCAGGTTGACGAAGACGTGCTTCTCCTCGGTGAACGGCGCCGCGCCCACCCAGGTCAGCCCCTCGCCGCCCATGTGGCTGGTGAGGTCCGTGTTGGGGTCGTTGAAGCTGGCCATGTAGTGGCAGCCGATGCCGGCCAGCGCCCGGCTGCCCTCGGGCAGGCGGGTCGAGGTGTTGTGCGGACAGCCGGAACAGAAGAACGGCTTGCGCTGCTGGTCGGCCGACAGCGTCACCGCCGCCATCGAGGCGGCCGACACCCGGTTCAGGTAGTCGTACACCCGGTCCATGTGCGGCCCGGCCGGCAGGCGGTCGGCGATGGCGAGCGCGATCTCGGCCACCGACAGCGAGGTGAGTTCGGAGAGCAGCGGCGCGCCGGCCTCGTCCACCTTGCCGATCACGCGGGGGCGCGCATGCGCGGGCAGGTCGTAGAGCGCGGCGCGCGCCTGGCTCTCGATCAGCGGCCGCTTGTGCTCGATCACCATCAGGGTCTCGAGGCCGGCGGCGAAGGCGCGGATGCCGGTCGGCTCCAGCGGCCACGGCATGCCCACCTTGTAGATGGCGACGCCCAGCGAAGCCGCCTCGGCCTGCGACAGGCCCATGGCGGCGAACGCCTCGATCACGTCCTTGTAAGCCTGGCCCTGGCAGACGATGCCGAGCCGGGGCCGCGCGGCGCCCAGCATCACCCGGTCGATCCGGTTGGCGCGCGCGAAGGCCAGTGCGGCGGGGATCTTCTGGGTCCTGAGGCGCCGCTCCTTGTCGAGCGGCTGGTCCTTGAGCCGGATGCCGAGACCGCCCTGCGGAATGCGGAAGCTCTCCGGCGTCACGAACCGGTGGCGCGACAGGGAAACGTCGATGGTCGCCCCGGAATCCATGGTGTCGGCCAGGGCGATCAGGCCCACCCACAGGCCCGAGAAGCGGCTGAGCGCATAGCCGAGAAGGCCGTAGTCCAGCACCTCCTGCACGTCGGCCGGCGACAGCACCGGCATCTCGAAGTCCTGGAAGGCGTACTCCGACTGCGACGGCAGGGTGGAGGATTTGCAGGCATGGTCGTCGCCGGCCACCGCCAGCACCCCGCCCTTCGGCCAGACGCCGGCGAAATTGGCGTGCTTGAAGGCGTCGCCCGTCCGGTCCACGCCGGGCGCCTTGCCGTACCACATGCCGAACACGCCGTCGTAGCGTGCGCCGGGGAACAGGTTCGCCTGCTGGCTGCCCCAGACGGCGGTGGCGGCGAGGTCCTCGTTGAGGCCTTCCTTGAAGACGACCTCGCTCTCCTTGAGGAACTTGCCGGCGCGGTGCGCCTGCTGGTCCAGCCCGCCGAGCGGCGACCCACGATAACCCGAGACGAAACCCGCCGTGTTCAGGCCTGCGGCCCGGTCCAGCCGATGCTGGTCCATCAGGACACGGAGCAGGGCCTGGACGCCGGTGATGAAGACCCGACCGTCCGTGAGCAGAAATTTGTCGTCGAGCGTCACTTCCTGGTGGCGCATCGCAATTTTTATCCTTTCGGGCCTCCCCTAACGCCCTGCAAGATCATATAAGAGCGCCGCAATTGCTTGCCAAAAGCATGCCCCCGCGGAAGGGTTCCGGGGCAAGAACGATATGCATTTGTGTTGGGAACAGGAGGAAATGTTGTCCGAGGCCCTCGATGCGGTTGATGCCAAAATCCTGGACCTGATCCAGCACGACGCCGGACTGTCGGTCGCCGAGATCGCCGACCGGGTCGGATTGTCCTCCAGCCCGTGCTGGCGGCGGATCAAGCGGCTGGAGGACGCCGGCGTCATCCAGCGCCGCGTGACCATCCTGGATCGCGACAAGCTGGGCCTGGGATTCGAGGTCTATTGCACGGTCAAGCTTTCGCTCCCCACCAAGGACAACCTCGACGCCTTCGAGCAGGCGATCGGCAAGCTTTCCGAAGTGGTGCAGTGCGCCACCGTCACCGGCGCCGCCGACTACGAGCTTCGCATCGTCACCCGCGACATGCACGCCTTCGACGACTTCCTGCGCGACAAGATCCTGTCGCTGGGCCTGGTCTCCAACATCGAGAGCCGCATCGTGATCCGGTCCGTGAAGAACACGACGGCCGCCCCGCTGGGCCTCGTGAGCCCGTACGTAAGCGCTCAGGGGTAGGTTCCCTTCCCGCCCTGCGGGAAGGGGGGGACCGCTCGCCGAAGAGCGAGCGGTGGGAAGGGCAAGCCCCCGGCTCGGCGCACACACTGGGGTTGCAGATTCCGCTGATGAGGCTTTCCCTCTCCACCACGCCCTCTTCGGGGCGCGGTCCCCCTCTCCCACTCCGTGGGAAAGGAAGAGCAGGAGGCCCCCATGATCGACCTCGTCATCGAGCAACGGCGGAAGGATCTCGGCGGCTTCGAGGTGGGCCGGGTCCTGCCCTTCGCGAAGCGCCGGATGGTCGGCCCCTTCGTCTTCTTCGACCACATGGGCCCGGTGGAGTTCGCCGCCGGCTTCGGGCGCGAGGTCGACGTGCGCCCGCACCCGCACATCGGCCTCTCCACCGTCACCTATCTCTTCGACGGCAATATCACCCACCGCGACAGCGTCGGCGCGATCCAGGAGATCCAGCCCGGCGAGGTGAACTGGATGACCGCCGGCCGCGGCATCACCCACTCCGAACGCTTCGAGACCCTGCGCGCCGAGGGCGGCAAGATGCACGGCATCCAGGCCTGGGTCGCCCTGCCCGACCACTTGGAGGAGACCGACCCCAGCTTCGCCAACCACGGCCCCGCCGACCTGCCCACCTATGAGAGCCCGGACGGCAAGCTCTGGTCCCGTCTGATCGCCGGCAAGGGCTGGGGCGCCGAGGCCAAGGTGAAGACCGCCTCGCCGATGTTCTACTGCCACTGGCGCCTGCGCGCCGGGGCGAAGGCCGAACTGCCGGCCGAATATCCCGAACGCGCCGCCTACATCGCCGAGGGCGAGGTCGAGGCCGCCGGCCAGACCCTGCGCGCCGGCCAGATGGCCGTCTTCCAGCCGGGCGAACCGATCCTCTTCACCGCGACCACCGACGCCATCGTCATGCTGCTGGGCGGCGAGCCCGTAGGCCCGCGCTTCATCGAGTGGAACTTCGTCTCCTCGTCCAGGGAGCGCCTGGAGCAGGCCAAGGCCGACTGGCGCGCCGGCCGCATGAAGCTCCCCGACGCCGACGACCAGGAATTCATCCCCCTGCCCGAGCCGACCCCGCCGGCGAACCCGATGAGCTGAGGGGGCGTGGCCGCCCCCACGCTCCATGGCGCGGCCTACAGCGTCTATGTCCGCGCCGTCCGCATGACGCTGGCCGAGAAGGGCGTGGCCTACGCCCTCGCCCCGGTGGACGTCTTCGCGCCCGGCGGACCGCCGGCCGAGCACCTCGCCCGCCAGCCGTTCGGCAAGATTCCGGCCTTCGAGCACGACGGCTTCTCCGTCTACGAAGCCGGCGCCATCACGCGCTACGTGGACGAGGCCTTCGACGGCCCGCCGCTGCAGCCCGCCGCCCCCAAGGCCCGCGCGCGGATGAACCAGGCCATCGGCATCCAGGACGCCTACGTCTATCCCGACCTGGTCTGGGGCCTCTATGTCGAGCGCGTGGAGCGTCCCGGCCGCGGCCGGCCCGCCGACGAGGCCCGCATCGCCCGCCTGCTGCCCAAGGCCGAGACCTGCCTCGCCGCCCTGGAGGCCCTCGCCGACAGCCCCTGGCTCGCCGGCCCCGACCTCACCCTGGCCGACCTCCACGCCGCCCCGATGTTCGCCCTCTTCCTCCGCACGCCGGAAGGCGCGGCGATGCTGCCCCGCCACCCCCGCCTCGCCGCCTGGTGGATCGCCATCAGCGCCCGCCCGAGCTTCATCGAGACCATCCCCTGACGGACCGGATTGCGGCCTTCACGCAATACCGCTCATCCCGGCGAATGCCGGGACCCAAATGAAGCGCGCCCGCTCGGTTTGAGCGGTTTCGGTGCGGATAGCGGCGATCGCCGAGTCCGGCGGGTCGCGCGACCATGCCGAACGCCCGACCTATAGTCAGCCTCGTCAAGCCGGGTAATCGAAAGCAGACGGCACGTCGCATTCAAAGGTTGCGTCGCCTATCGGGCACAACCAATCAAGACTTATCCACAATCTATCCACAGACGTTATCGGAAATCGAATCCGAATGCCTGTGGATGGATTGTGGACAACAGCGTTTCGGTGCCGTTTTTCCCTGGAGAATCAGGGCTCATTGGCCGGGCGTCGGAAATCCTCCGCGCTCGGGATGTGCCCCGAGGTGGCGATCTCGCCCCTGTACTGCGCCCAAGGCAGAGTTCGCAGCCGAGCCTTGGCGTCGTCCAGATCGCGAGCCAGCACCTCGAAGGCCCATTCCGATCCCTCATGCCGGTACTCAAAAAGGAACCGGCTGTGTGCGTCTGAAGAGGAATCAGAAGTCATGTACTACTACGTCTACATTGATGTCGCGCGCCAGTGGCGTTGGACCCTCTATGCCGCGAACGGCCGGAAGATCGCCAACAGCGGCGAAGGCTACTTCAACAAGCAGGACTGCCTCCACGGCCTGGACCTTACGGCAAGCTCCCGTGGCTTGCCGGTGAAGTACGCCGCCTAGTCGGTTAATCAGGACTTACGCGTGTGGGCGCGGGCTTCGGCTCGCGCCCCTTCCTCGGCCGCTGGGCCGCTGGCTTCGCCTTCAGTTCCTCGTACATCATCGGCGGTTGGGCCCCATCTTCAGCAACAGGGCGTCTCGGCAGCGGTCGGCGTCGCGGTCAGCATTCTCAGGCATCTTGATCCCACATGAACGTCAGAGACTGGAGAGGCGGGCTTCAAGGGGCACTGAGCTTCTCCAACCTGCCTCCGCGACCTGAGATCTGGGTCCCGGGCCTGGCCATCGCCTAGCCGCGAGGCCGTGACGACAAGGAAAATCCGCACCGACCCAACTCCCTACGACCGGATTTGACGCAGGGCCGTGTTCCATTTCCGACCATGTCCGATGGACCCGCCGCGATCTCCCGCGAGGAGCAGATGCTGGGTGAGCTCGCCGAGCTCGACCTGGAGCTGGCCAAGCACGTCCAGGCCAAGGCCCTGGCGTCGGACGATCCCGACGAGATCAACGGCCTGGGCCGCACCTACCAGCGCATCGCCCGGTCCTGCCGTCAGACGCTGGCGCTGAAGGCCAAGCTGGCCCGCGAGCGCGAGGTCGCCGAGGCGGCCCGTCCGCCGACGTCGGAGCCGAAGCCGATCCACAAGGACCTGCGGCCCCTGGGCCCCCGGCTCCGCGCGCACATCGACCAGGCCCTGGCGGCCGTGGGCCCCTATCTCGAGCGCGAACGCCCCGACTACGACGATCTCGACGAGATCGAGGCCTGCGAGATCCTCATCGGACTGGCCCACGACCTCCCCGACTTCCTGGACACCCCCGTCGAGGCCCTGGTCGCCCGCGTCCTGGAGGCGATGGCGCTGCCGGCGCCCGAGTTCGACCCTCCGGCGCCCGACGCCGACGAGCCGGCCTTCGCGGACTCGGCCTGACACCCCTGACGCTACGTAAGCAGCGCCCTTGAACCCATGACCGGACCCGTCCACTTAGGCCGGCCATGAACGTCAGCGTCTTCGACCTCTTCAAGCTGGGCGTCGGGCCCTCCAGCTCCCACACCATGGGGCCGATGACGGCCGCCGGCCGGTTCCTGGCGCGGCTGGGCGACGACGTGGGGCGGACGGCCCGCGTCGAGACGACGCTCTATGCCTCCCTGGCGCTGACCGGCCGTGGGCACGCCACGGACCGGGCGGTGATCCTGGGCCTCGCCGGCCTGGAGCCGCGCTCGCTCGACCCCGACGCCGCCGACGCCCTGCTGGAGGAGATCCGCGCCACGGGTCGGATGAAGCTCGGCGGCGCGCACGAGATCGCCTTCGACGAGGCGCGGGACCTTCTCTGGGAAGGCCGCACCCGGCTGCCGCAGCATCCGAACGGCCTGAAGTTCGCGGCCTTCGACGCGGCCGGCGCCGTGCTGGCCGAGCGGACCTACTTCTCCATCGGCGGCGGCTTCGTGCGCGACGAGGACGAGATCGCGCAGAACACGGCGCCCGAGCGCGCCCTGCCGGTCCCCTACCCCTTCGCCGCCGGGTCCGAACTGCTGGAGCAGGCGGAGAACGCCGGCCTGTCCATCGCCGGCCTGATGGCCGCCAACGAACTCGCGCTCAGGTCCGAGGCGGAGATCGCCGCCGGCCTCGATGAGATCGTGGACGCCATGTACGGCTGCATCGAGCGGGGCATGCGCGCCGAGGGCGTCCTGCCGGGCGGGCTGAAGGTGGCGCGGCGCGCGCACAAGGTCTGGAACAGCCTGGTGGCCGACGCCGACAAGCGCATCGCCGACCCGCTGGCCGCGCTCGACTGGGTCAACCTCTGGGCCCTGGCGGTGAACGAGGAGAACGCCGCCGGCGGCCGGGTCGTCACGGCGCCGACCAATGGCGCGGCGGGCCTGCTCCCGGCGGTGCTGCGCTACTACGACCGCTTCCACCAGGGCACGGCGGCGGGGCGGCACAAGTTCCTGCTGACCGCGGCCGCGATCGGGGCCCTCTACAAGAAGAACGCCTCCATCTCGGGCGCCGAAGTGGGGTGCCAGGGCGAGGTGGGCGTGGCCTGCTCCATGGCCGCCGCCGGGCTGGCCGCCGCGCTCGGCGCCACCAACGCTCAGGTGGAGAACGCCGCCGAGATCGCCATGGAGCACAACCTGGGGCTCACCTGCGACCCCATCGGCGGGCTGGTGCAGATCCCCTGCATCGAGCGTAACGCCATGGGGGCGGTGAAGGCCATCGACGCGGCGCGCCTGGCCATGCTGGGTGACGGCCAGCACTCGGTCAGCCTCGACAAGGTCATCGCCACCATGAAGCGGACCGGCGAGGACATGAGCCATGTCTACAAGGAGACCTCGCTCGGCGGGCTGGCCGTCAATCTCGCCGAGTGCTGAGGCGGCTCAGGCGGGCTTCTGCGCCCAGAACTGGTACATGCCGAGGAAGGTGGCCGGGTGGCGGGCCTCGAAGGCGGCCCAGTTGGTGAGGTCGAGGGCCGCGGGGTCGTCGGGGAACTCCCGGCGATAGGCGGCCGCCACGGGCGCGTCGACGGCGAAGCCCAGGAACTTCAGGCTCGTCTCGGCGAGCATCCGGCGTATGTCGGCGATCGACATCTCGTGCTCCTGGACGTGCATCAGGAGGTCGCGGCAGGCGCTGAGGGTGTAGAAATCGGCGATCCCCAGGACGCCCCGCACGGGATCGGCCGGCGCCGCCCGCAGGATCGCCGCCCGCAGCGCCCGGATGCCCTCGGCGGTCGGCGGATGGCTCCGGGCCAGCGCCTTGGCGGGCGACAGCACCGCCCGAGCGACGGCGCTGTAGAGCCCGATCTTCATGACGCCGCCGGGACGCAGCAGGCCGGCCAGGACGCGGGCGCCGGCGAACGGGTCGGCCATGTGGTGCAGGACGCCCGAGGCCGTGACGACGTCGAAGCCGCGGCCGTCCAGCGCCAGGATGTCGGCCTGGGCGAAGTCGAGGTTGCCCAAGCCGGCCTGGCGGGCGCGGGCGGCGGCATAGCCCAGGCTGGCGCGGCTGAGGTCGACCCCCAGCACCCGCGCCTGCGGATGCCGCTGGGCCGCGAGGATCGCCTCCTGGCCCGTGCCGCAGCCGGCGACCAGGATCTCCGGCGCCTCGGCGTTGGGGATCGGATCCATCGGCGCCTGGGGAAACAGGGCCGCCATCAGCGCGTCGATCGCGATCGGCGTGGGCGAGGCGAAGCGCGTCCAGCGGGGGTAGGGGTTCTCCTCGTACTGCCGGCGCACCGCGACCGAGACGGGCGCCTCGATCGTCGTCAGGGCGCGGACCGCGGCCGCCTCGGCGCGCGCGGCCCGGGGCAAGGCCAGCTGCTCGGCCAGCACGCGCCGTACGGCGTCCGGCCAGTCCTGCTCGACCAACGCCTCGACGCCCACCACCTCGTCGAGCGCCCGATAACAGGCGAGCGCCAGCAGGTCGGACGCGGACGCCCGCCCCTCCGACACGGTCTGCTCCAGCGCCGCCGCGAGGCCCGCCTCCTCCGCGTCCGAAGCCCAGGCGTATTCGTTGAGGTGGCACTGGTCCGCCAGGCGTCCAAGCAGGGGAAGGAGCGCGGGTCCGCGGGCCAGCACCACGCCCCTGCGGATGGCGATCAGCCGCCGCTCCATCTCGGGGTCGCGGATCGGCGCGCTGGACAGGGTCTCGGCGAGAAGTTCGTCCGCGGCGATCGCCTGGGCCGTGTTCGGCCATGCGGCGCGGAGCTGGGCGATGGCGAGGCCCCCCAGGACGTCAGGCCGCGCCCACCCTTCCCGCAGCGCCTGGGCCAGGCGGCGGCGGACGTCCGGATGGCCCGGCGGCGCGCGGCGGACGGCCTGGACGAACAGCTGGCGGCTGTCGGCGTGGTGTTCGCCGCCCAGGTCCAGCGCGCGCAGGGCGGCGGCCAGGGCCGCGTCCGACCGGCCGGTGTTCAGCGCCGCCAGCGTCGCGCGGTTGAGATCCTCGAGGTCGGCTGCGGGCGAAGGCGGCGCGTCGGAAGGTGTCACGCCCGCGTCGATAGCAGCAACGGCGCGCGTAGCTAAGCGGCGAAGCAAGCGAGCGGCGCCGAGGGAACCTTCGTCGGGACGGGCGGTTGCCTGCGCATCAACGACGGGAGGTACCATGTCCATCATCGACAAGGCGCTCGGCGCCATCACTCCACCCGAAAACGAGGCGGCGCGTGCGAAGGCCACGCGCGAGGCGAGGGCCGCCGCCGACGCCGGCGACTGGCTGGACCTGGCGCTCGATCATCACGACCAGATCCGCGCCGCCTTCGAGGCCTGCCGGACAGCCGACGACGCGGCGATGCGCACCGAAGCGATGCGCAGGCTCGGACGCGTGCTGAACGGTCACGCTCTGGCGGAGGAAGTGGTCCTCTACCCGGCCATGGCCAAGTCGGGCGAGAAGGGCCATGCCGGCATGGCCTACGGCGAGCAGACCACGACCAAGATGCAGATGGCGGAGCTGGAGCGGATCGACCCGGCCTCCGACGCCTGGGCCGACAAGCTGGAGCACATCCGCGGCGCGGTCCTGCACCACATCTACGAGGAGGAGAAGGGCTGGTTCCTCGACCTGAAGCGCGACTACGACGACCAGGCCTTCCTCACGCGCCGGTTCCGTGAGGAATACGATCGCTACGATGATGGAGCCGACGTGCGGCCGGAACGCCGCAGCTTTGCCGAGCCCGAGGAGACCTACCAGAAGCCCCTGGGGTGAGGCGCCTCCACCAGGGACCCGTCACACCTCTGGCCTTCGGCCCTCGGCGACGCCAGAGTACGCCTCCGTCGATGGCGGCGGTGGAGACGGCCTGGTGACGACGAGGACGGCGTCCGACGACTTGGCGTGGTGGCGCGACCAGCGGAACCGGCCAGCGAATGCGCCGGCGATGCGCGCCGTGCTGGCGCGGCTGCACGCCTGGAAGGCGCAGCACGACGCCGATCGTGCGGGTCAGCGAAACCCCTTCCTGCTGATGGCGTGGGACGGGGTGTTCGGCGACGAGGACGGCGCGGTCACCGAGGCGATCCAGGAGATCGAGGCGGCGCTGGACGCGCGCTGAGTGGCGCAAGGGGGGACGGCGTGACGACTTTGGCCCATGCGCTGCGGGACGGCGCCCTGGTGGCCGCGGCGGCTTCCACCGTGGTGATGGGAAGCCTCCGGGCCAACCCCCGCCTCTTCATGCGCCACTTTCCCACCGCGCTGCGCGAGCGCCTCGCGCCGCTGTCGGCGGCCGAGATGCGGGCCGGCCGGGTCGTCGGCGCCCTGCTCCTGCTGTTGCTCGTTGGCGGGCCAATGGCGTCGACGCTGGCGACCGCGGCGCGCGACGCGACCCTGGGATTCCCCACGCTGTTCGCCCACGGGTTCGTGGTGGGCATGGTCTTCAACGCCGTCGACTGGTTGATCCTGGACGAGCTGTGGCTCGGCGTGCTGAAGCCGGCCTGGGCGCTCCCGCCGGGCGCGACGATCGACGATTTCCAGCCCTTCGACCACGGCCGCCATGCGCGCGGTTTCGCGGCGGGCGCGATCCTGGCGGCGGGGGTGGCGGCGATCAGCGCCGCTGTCGCGAGCGTACTCTAGCTCGAAAGCGCCTTGCGCGCCTGAGCCCAGTACTGGACGCCGGTGATGAGGGTGACCAGGGCGGCGACCCAGAAGACCGTGTGGGCGAAGAGCTCGAACCCCGAGCGGAGGCCCGTGCCGCTGGGCAGTCCAAAAGCGCCCCAGGCCGCAGCGATGAGCTCCAGGGTCAGCGCCACCAGCTGGAGCGTCGTCTTCCACTTGGCGAGAAGGGTGACCGGCAGCGTCACGCCCTTGCCCGCCCCGACCTCGCGCAGGGCGCTTACGGTGAACTCACGGAACAGGATCAGGCCGGCCGGCAGGACCACCATCGGCTGGGGGCCGAGGCTCATCAGGCCGAGGATCGCGCCGCAGACCAGCACCTTGTCCCCGATCGGATCGAGGATGGCGCCCCAGACGGTGACGGCGTCGAGCTTGCGCGCCAGCCAGCCGTCGAAGAAGTCGGTCACCGCCGCCAGGACGAAGGCATAGACGGCCCAGCGCTGGAGGGCGAACTGGGTGTCGGGCTCGAGCCGGTCGGAATAGTAGGGCACCGCCCCCGCCGCCGCCGCGAAGGCCACGAACATGAAGAGCGCCATCACGAGGCGCGATCCGGTGAGGATGTTCGGCAGGGCTTTCATCTGGGCGTTGAGCGTCCGGTTGCTGGGTTCGTTCCCGCAGAGCTTAGCTGCTTCGCGCGCGGCGCGACATGGGGGCCGGCTGCGGCTCAACCCTTCCGGAAGAACCCGTAGATCCGTTCGGCCAGGGCCTCGCTGACGCCGTCGACCTTGGCGAGGTCCTCGACGCTGGCGCGGGAGACGCCGCGGGCCGAGCCGAAGGCGTGCAGGAGGGCCCGCTTGCGCCCCGGGCCGACCCCCTCGATCTCGTCCAGCGGGTTCTTCTTCATGTCGATGGACCGACGCGTGCGGTGCGAGCCGATGGCGAAGCGGTGGGCCTCGTCGCGCAGGCGTTGGAGGTAGTAGAGCACCGGGCTCTTGGGCTCGAGCATGAAGTAGGGCTTGCCGGGGATGTAGAACCTCTCCAGCCCCGCGTCGCGGTCGGGGCCCTTGGCGACGCCCACGACGGGGATGTCGTCGACGCCTAGATCAGCCATGATCTCCATCACTGCGTTCACCTGGCCCATGCCGCCGTCGATGAGGACGAGGTCGGGACGGGCCACGTCGGCGAGCCCTTCCTCTTCCTCCTTCACCAGGCGGCCGAAGCGGCGGCGCAGGACCTCCTTCATCATGCCGAAGTCGTCGCCCGGCGTGAGGTCGGAGCCCTTGATGTTGAACTTGCGGTACTGGCTCTTCTGGAAGCCGTCGGGGCCGGCCACGATCATGCCGCCGACGGCGTTCGTGCCCATGATGTGGCTGTTGTCGTAGACCTCGATCCGCTCCGGGCTGGACTCCAGGCCGAACGCCTCGCAGACCCCGGCGAGCAGCTTCGACTGGGCCGAGCTCTCGGCCATCTTCCGGCCCAGGGCCTCGCGGGCGTTGGTCAGGGCGTGGTCCACGAGCTGGCGCTTCTCGCCGCGCTGGGGCCGGGCGATCTCCACCTTGCGGCCGGACTTCTGGCAGAAGGCCTCGGCGATCAGGTCGCGTTCGGCCGGCTCGACGCTGACCAGGATCAGCTTGGGGATCGGCTTGTCCTCGTAGAACTGGCCGAGGAAGGCGCCCATGACGTCCGGGTCCTCGTCCGATTTGTCCACGCGGGGGAAGTAGGCGCGGTTGCCCCAGTTCTGGCCGGCGCGGAAGAAGAACACCTGCACGCACGCCTGGCCGCCCTCGGCGTGCAGGGCGAAGACGTCGGCCTCGTCCACTGTCTCGGGATTGATCTGCTGCTCCTGGGCGACCGCGGCCAGGGCGCGGATGCGGTCGCGCAGGCGGGCGGCGCGCTCGAACTCCATGTCGTCAGAGGCGGCCTGCATCTCCTGGGACATGCGCTGCATCACCGCGCGGGACTTGCCGCGCAGGAAAGCCTCGGCCTGCTCGACCAGGCCTTCGTAGTCCTCAAGGCTGATGAGGCCCGTGCAGGGCGCCGCGCAGCGCTTGATCTGGTGCAGCATGCAGGGGCGCGTGCGGCTCTCGTAGACGCTGTCCGAGCACGAGCGCAGCAGGAACGCCTTCTGCAGGGTGTTCAGCGTCTTGTTGACGGCGTTGGCGCTGGCGAAGGGGCCGAAGTAATCGCCCTTGATAGTGTGGGCGCCGCGATGCTTGCGCAGCTGGGCGGCGGGATGCTCCCGGCGGATGACGATCTCGGGGAAGCTCTTGTCGTCGCGCAGCAGGACGTTGAAGCGGGGCTTGAGCTGCTTGATCAGGTTGATCTCGAGCAGCAGGGCGTCGGTCTCGGTGCGGGTGGTGACGAACTCCATGGCCCGGGTCTGGTCGACCATGTGGGCGATGCGCTGGGTATGGAACCGGCCCTGAGCGTACTGGAGCACGCGCTTCTTCAGGCTGCGCGCTTTTCCCACATAGAGAACCTCGCCCTCCTCGCCCATCATCCGATAGACGCCGGGGCGGTCCGGCAGGCGCTTGACCTCGTCCTTGATGAGGGCGGCGCCTTTCAGCGGGACGGCGGTGATTTCCGACATGGCGGGGAATATAGGCGAGTCCGCCGGCGGCCGCAGGGCGACGCGTTGGCCCGGGAACAAGCGCGACCTTGCCGCGTTGGGCCGAGGTGGGGGACGATTGCGTAGATGGCCTGTGATCTCGACGCCGGCGGTTGGGTCATGACAGACACGGCCCAGCCGGATTTCGCGGCGCTGTTCCGCCGGCTTCCGAGCCCCTACATGATCCTGGATCGGGACTTCACCTACGTCGAAGTGAACGACGCCTATTGCGCCGTGCTGGAGCGGCGGCGCGAGGATCTGATCGGACGCAATCTGTTCGACGCCTTTCCCGAGCCGGGCGAAAGCGGCCGGCGGTTGCGAGCCTCTTTCGAGCGCGTGCTGGAGACCGGCCGACCGGACACCATCGCCCTGATTCCCTACCCGATCGAGCGCCCCGCCAGCCGCGGCGGCGGATTCGAGATGCGCTATTGGTCGGCGGCGCATGTCCCGCTCCTGGGGCCTGACGGGCGGACCGCATTCATCGTGCAGAACACCGTCGACGTCACCGAGCTGCAACGGCTGAAGGCCATGGCCTTCGGGCCGAACGCCGAGCCGGCGCCCGGCGAGAAGGACCTGCTGCTGCGGGCCCAGGAGGTGCAGGTCGCCAACCAGGTCCTCCTGCGAGAGACTCAGGACCTGCGGGACCTGTTCATGCAAGCGCCCGGTTTCATGGCCGTGCTGGCAGGGCCCGACCTGCGCTTCGCCCTGGTGAACAACGCCTACCAGCAGCTGATCGGCCACAGGCAGGTGATCGGCCGAACGGTGGAGGACGCCCTCCCCGAGGTGGTCGATCAGGGCTTCGTCAGCCTTCTGCGCCGGGTGATGGAAACGCGCGAGCCCTATGTGGGCGAAGCCGTAAGCGTACGGCTGCACCGGCGGCCCGGGGCCGTCCTGGAGGAACGCTTCGTCGACTTCATCTTCCAGCCCATCCTGCAGCCGGACGGAGCCATCTCGGGGGTGTTCGTCGAGGGCAGCGACGTGACCAGCCGCGTGCTCGCCGAACGCCAGCAGAAGCTGCTGGTGGATGAGCTGAACCACCGGGTGAAGAACAGCCTGGCCACCGTCCAGTCCATCGCCCAGCAGACGATGCGTTCGACCGAAACCCGCGAGGCGTTCGGAGAGGCGTTCGAGTCGCGCCTGATCGCCCTGGCCAAGACGCACGACCTGCTGACGGCGACGAGCTGGAGTCGGGCCGCGCTTCGCGACGTGCTCCTGGCCGAACTGGGTCCATTCGGACCCAACGACTACCGGCTGGAAGGCCGGGACGTCGACCTCAACCCATCCGAGACCCTCGCGCTGGGCCTTGTGATTCATGAACTGGCGACCAACGCGGCCAAGTACGGCGCGCTGTCCCACCCCTCCGGATGCGTGACCGTTCGCTGGAGGATGACGGGCGGCGTCCTGCGCCTCACCTGGCGCGAACGTGGCGGCCCGCCCGTCGCGCCTCCCACACGCCGCGGCTTCGGCTCAAGGCTGATCGAACGAAGCCTGCAAGGCCAGTTGAGGGGCCATGCGCGACTCGAGTTCGCCCCCGAGGGACTGACCTGCCGGATCGTCCTGCCGCTCGGCCCCGGTGGACCGGACTAGGCTCAGATCTTCACCGCCCCGGCGGCGATCCGGTCGAACACCGCCTTGGTGAGCTTCACGTAGCCGCGCTTGGGGTCGTGGAAGAAGAGCGGGTTCTTGATCCTGGACGGATCGTAGCCGTCGGCCACTAGGTCCACCTTGCGGATCTTGAAGGTGCCCGTGGTGTCCATGGCGGGCAGGATACGCACGAACAGGGGCTGGGCGTAGGACGGAAGCTCGCGGGTCACGTGCTCGCCGAACGCCTTGGGATCGAAGGCGCCGTCGACGACCAGGGCGGCCATGCCAGCGCGGCCGTCGGCGCCTTCCACCTGCACGCCATACACGTTGGCCTCGACCACCCCCGGGGCTGCGGTCAGGCGTTCGGCCACCTCGCCGGTGGAGACGTTCTCGCCCTTCCAGCGGAAGGTGTCGCCGATGCGGTCGACGAAGTAGAAGTAGCCCTCGGCGTCCATGCGCATGAGGTCGCCGGTGGCGAACCAGGCGTCGCCGCGCTCGAAGACGTTCTGCAGGACCTTCTTCTCGGACGCGGCGCTGTCGAGGTAGCCCGTAAAGTCGGTGCGTGCGTCGCCCGCGATCTTGCCCACGCATTGGCCGACCTGGCCCGGGCCGCATTCGATGCACAGACCGTCGGTCCCGCGGACGACGCTCTCGGTCTCGACGTCATACTGCACGAGGCGGATGTTGAAGCGCCTCTTCAGCCACTTCGGCACGCGGCCGATCGAGCCCTCCTTGCCGTCGAAGTTGAACAGGCTGACGTTGCCTTCGGTCGAGCCGTAGAACTCGAGGATCTCAGGGATCCGGAAGCGCTGCTTCAACTGCGGCCAGACATCGGGGCGCAGGCCGTTGCCGAAGGCCAGGCGGATCTTGTGCCGCGTCTCGTCCGGATCGGTCTCGTGGTTCACCAGGTAGCGGCAGAGCTCGCCGATGTAGACGAACATGGTGCAGCCCTGCTCGACGATCTCGCCCCAGAAATGGCTGGCCGAAAACTTGCGCCTCAGGACGACCGAGCCGCCGTTCAGCAGCGCCGCCCCCAGGGCGCAGAGCCCGCCCGTGGCGTGGTAGAGCGGCAGGGCCACATAGATCCGGTCCGAGTCCTTCGCCCCGGTCGCGCCGGCGAAACCGCGCATGTAGAGCTGGGCGCGCATGTGAGTGATCCGCGCCGCCTTGGGCAGGCCTGTCGTGCCGGAAGTGTAGATCAGGAGGGCCGTGTCGGCGGCGGTCATGTCGTCCCGCACCACCCGGTCCGGAGGCAGCTGACTGCAGCTCTTCAGCGCCTGGACGAGGTCGCGCTGGCCGCCCTGAGCGCGGCCGAGCACCCATTCCTGCATCGGCCTCTCCAGCAGGGGGCGCGCCTGCTCGAAGGTCGGCGAGGTTTCCGGATCGACGATCGCATGGGCGGCGCCCGAGATGTTCAGACAGTGGGCGAGCGGCAGTCCCGCGAGCTGGTTGTTGATGAGCGCGGTGACCACGCCGACTTTCGACAACCCATACCAGATTGCGAAGTATTCCAGCCGGTTGGGCATGAAGAGCGCCACCACCTGACCGCGACGCAGGTTCAGGCCCTTGGCCCAATGGGCGTATCGGTTGGCCATGGCGTCGAGTTCGCCATAGGTCACGCTGCGGCCCTCGAAGGTCATGGCCGGACGGTCGCGCCAGCGATCGACCGCCGCCTGCAGGTCGTCGCAGATCAGGTTTTCGGACTCGCGGGCGATCGACTTCACCCGCTTCAGAGTCCGGTTCAGTCCGCGCAAGAATCGCCAGTCGCGCTTGAGCCTGGCCCTGAACCGCATCCGCTCCTCCGCATTGGGACCTGAGCTTGGCGAGCACCGCCCCGCCCGGTCAAGGACCGGCCGGTCACAGTCTCACGAGAACCGCACCCCCGCGGCCCGGCCAGGGGACTCATTGTGGCGGCCGTGTGTCAATATTTGGCCCAATCTAGACGGCCAGACCCATGTATTCACGAGACTATATCAGGCATTGACGAAACTCACGGCCCGATCGAGCGGAACCACGCTTCAGTAACGACGTTCATCACTTTCGACACACCTGGAGGGACACCGCATGTCCATGCACTACGAGACCCGTGAGCCTGAAAAGTCGGTCACCGACGCTGAGGGAGTTCTTTTCGCCGCCACTCCGGTCTGGGAGCGCGGCCGCAAGCGTCGCGGGCTCGGCGGCCGCAAGGTGGCGGCCGACCGCGCGGCGAGCGCTCCCGCCGAGGAGCGCAGCTTCTCGCCAGCGTCCGCCCCCGCGGCGTCCAACCCTTCGATTTCCACCTATGAGCCGTCGCCCTCCCCGGACCGGCCTGTAGAATCGACCACGCAGGCCCACGACGGACTGGTGGCGCCCATCGGCCGGCGTACTTCGCCCTCCCGCGGCACCACACGCGACACGCGCCCGAGCGGCGCCATCACCGCGACCATTGCCGCCGGCGTGGTGGCCGTGGGCGCGCTGGGCGCCGGCGCCTGGTACCTCATGAGCGAGGGCGACAGCGTGCCGGAACTCGCGCCGGGTTCGGTGACCACCGAGGTCGCCGCGGCGCCGATCCTGCCCCCGGCCGCCGACCAGGCGACGCCGCTCGCCGTAGAGCCCCCGCTGGCGCCGGCGGCGGCCCCGCCCGCCGAGACGCCACTCACGACGGCTCGTCGCGACGCCGCCCCCGCGCCGCGCGCCCGTCCCGCGGCCGTCGCACCGAGCGCGGAATCGGCGGCCCAGAACGCCAGCGCGAGCGTCACCCTGCCCGAGGGGCCGCAACCCTACGCCAGCCTGAACCCCGGCTCGGCTCCGGCCCCCGCCGCAGTGAACCCGCCGTTCGTGAACATCCCGCCGGCCTCCGAGGCGGCCCCCGCCCCGGCCGAGGCGCCGGCGGAGTTTCCCGCCGCGCCGCCCGCAGCGTCCGAATCGGCCCCGTCGATGGACCCGGTGACGCCGGACACCACTCCGCCCACTTCCTCGTAGGCGTTCCGACGGCCAAGACGCAGGCGCGACGCCCGATCGGGCGTCGCGCCATTGCGCTATTCCGACCCGATGCCGAGCAATTCGATCTCGAACAGCAACGTCGAGCCCGGGGGAATCGGCGGACGGTCACGCTCGCCGTAGGCGATGTGCGAGGGAATGACGAACTCCCAGACTTCGCCGACGCGCATCATCGGAACCCCCTCCTGCCAGCCCTTGATCAGTTGCGGCAGCGGGAAGGTGGCCGGCTGGTTGCGCCCGCGGGAGGAGTCGAACACCCGCCCGTCGATGAAGCGCCCGACGTAGTGGATGGTCACGACATCTTCCGCTGTCGGCCTGGGCGCGGAGGCTGGGGCAGCCTTGACCCGGCGATGCTGCAGGCCGCTTTCCGTGGTCTTCCAGCCGCGTCGCTTCGCCGACCACGCTTCATAGGCCTTCTGGCCCTGGACCCACTGCTCCTGCGGGGTTCCCGAATAGGTCACCGGCTCGGGCTCCGGCGCGGTCGCGCAGGCGGCGAGGGTCAGGGCGAGGAGCGGAAGGATGAGGCGCATCTGTAACCGGAGCTTTCAAGAGTCGGCTCTTGGTACCGCGCGCGCGCCGCTCGTGATAGGCTTCCGACGTGAGAGCTCCCGTCGTCGCCGTCGCGCTCTGGGCCGGCCTGACCGCTAGCGCGGCCGACGCCCAGCCCGCACCCGCAATGGCGCCCGCCCCGGCCCTCGACCTTTCCAGCGCGAAGACGTCTTTCGCCGTCCGCTACGAGCCCGTCGGCGAGCCGCGCATACGCGGCGTGGCGAAGACCTCGGTGGAGCGCCGGCTGTCCGAGGGCGGCCTCAAGGGCTCGATGGGATTCATGTGCGGCCTCGAACCGGGGAAGGCTCCTCGCGGCGGGCCGGCGATGCGCGGCTACGATCCGACCGGCCGCTTCGTCGGCGCGCGGCTGGCCCTTGCGTTCCGTTGAGCTGTGCGTTTCGCTGATCTGAAGGGGAAGTCGTCGGCTGACCGGGCGCCCGATCAGGGGGGCTGGGGGTCAGTTCGGATCCAGACCGGATGCAGGCCAGCCGACTGATCCATGAAACGCACGGCCTGTGGCCGCCTCGCGCCCGGATTGCGGCCATTTCGCGGCGTGGCCGGCTCGCCACAAGCTGGCGCGAAATGTCGCCTATCGGTTGAGAAGGGTTGCGGGCGTACCGGCTCTGCGAGATTAGGTTTGCGAACGGCGTCTGGAATCCAGGCGCCGGGGCGTGGGGCCCCCGCGACGCTTCCAGGCGACAGCCTGCGCGGATAGATCGAAGCGGCAGAGGCAGCCCGGAAGGGCTGCCTTTCTTGCTTTCGGAGGGATCAATCGCCCCAAGGCCCCTTGGCGGACCCCGATCCATGCGCCATCTCGTGACGCTGTAAGCGCAAGGGAGGACTCACATGGCGGCGTTTCCGACGAGGGGCCTGCAGCTCAGGTCGCTGATCAAGTCCAACGGGGAGCTGGAGCTCAGCCTCGCCGAGGTGGAGGTCGCCGCGCCCGGTCCGGACGAGGTGGTGGTCCGGGTGGAGGCGTCGCCGCTTAACCCCTCCGACCTTGGCCTGCTTCTGGGGCCGGCGGACCTGTCCACGCTCAAGGCCGAGGGCGGCGTCGTCACCGCGAACGTACCGCAGCAGATCCTTCCCGCGCTCTCGGCGCGGATCGGTGAATCCATGCCCGTCGGCAACGAGGGGGCCGGCACGGTAGTGGCGGCGGGATCGGACCCCGCGGCGCAGGCGCTGATGGGCAAGACCGTGGCCTTGCTGGGCGGGGCCATGTACGCCCAGTACCGGACGGCGAAGGCCGCCGACGTCCTGCCGCTCCCGCCCGGTGCGAGCGCCGCCGACGGCGCCTCCTGCTTCGTGAACCCGCTGACGGCGCTGGGCATGGTCGAGACCATGCGGGCCGAAGGCCACAAGGCCCTGGCGCACACGGCTGCGGCGTCGAACCTCGGCCAGATGCTGAACCGGATCTGCCTGAAGGACGGCGTGCCGCTCGTGAATATCGTCCGCAGCGCCGAGCAGGCGAAGCTGCTCAAGGACCAGGGCGCGAAGTACGTACTGGACTCCATGGCCGACGGTTTCCAGGCGGCGCTCACGGACGCCTTCGCCGAAACGGGGGTGACGCTCGCCTTCGATGCGATCGGGGGCGGCAAGCTGGCGAGCCAGATCCTCTCGGCCATGGAGGCGGCGCTGAACCGCACGGCCGGAGCCTACAGCCGCTATGGCTCCAGCACCCACAAACAGGTTTACATCTACGGCTCGCTGGACACCCGGCCGACCGAACTGGCGCGGAACTACGGCCTCGCGTGGGGTCTCGGCGGATGGCTGCTCACGCCATTCCTGATGAAGCTCGGCGCGGAGGGAACCCAGCGCCTGCGTCAGCGGGTGGTGGACGAACTGAAGACCACTTTCGCCAGCCACTACACCGCCGAGATCTCGCTGGCCGAGGCGCTGCAGCCCGAGGTGATCGCCGCCTACAACCGCAAGGGCACGGGCGCGAAGTACCTGATCAACCCCAGCAAAGGACTCTGACGCGCAGCCAAAGAAAAGGCCGGGCGGTCCAGGAGGGAACCGTCCGGCCAAAGGGTCTCTGTTGGCGGGGGAGCCGTCCCAAAGCTGCGCTCCGAAGCGGCTCCGAGGTCTGAGGTGCAAGTCGCGCGCCAGCCACTGTGACCCGCGATGGGACAGAGGATGGCGTCTAGAAGTCCTCCCAGCCGGTCTCGCGGCCGGGCCTGGCGCCTGCGAAGGCTACGACTCGCCCGCCCCCGGCAGCGGCGGCGCGCTTCGGCCTCTCCAGTTCGGCTTGGCCGCCCACGTCGAAGCGCGACAGCAGACTGGCCAATTGGCGAGCTTCACTGGCGAGGGCGTGGCTGGCGGCGGTAGACTCTTCGACCATCGCCGCATTCTGCTGGGTCATCTGATCCATCTGATTGACGGCTAGGTTCACCTCGGCCAGCGCCGTCGACTGCTCACGAGCCGAGGCTGCGATCTCGCTGACAAGACTGGTGATCTCGGCCACCCGGCCCACGATCCGCTCCAGAGCCTCGCCCGTACGACCGACCAAGCCGACGCCTTCTTCCACCTGCTGCGAGGAGGCCGAGATGAGGGTCTTGATCTCCTTGGCGGCCTCGGCGGAGCGCTGGGCCAGGGCCCGGACTTCCGAAGCCACGACCGCGAAGCCCTTGCCGGCGTCGCCGGCCCGGGCGGCCTCGACGCCCGCATTCAGGGCCAGGAGATTGGTCTGGAAGGCGATCTCGTCGATCACTCCGATGATCTGGCTGATCTGCTTGGACGAGTTCTCGATCTCGGTCATGGCCGACACCGCCTGCCGGACGACTTGGCCGGACGCTTCCGCATCACCCCGCGCCTCAGCGACCACGTGGTCGGCCCGATCCGCTCCTTCTGCGGTGCGTTGGACGGTCGTTGTGATCTGATCGAGGGCCGCGGCCGTCTGCTCGAGCGTGGCGGCCTGTTGCTCAGTGCGCCGCGAAAGGTCATCCGCAGCCTGACTGATCTCGTCCGCCCCCGAGTTCATACCTTGGACATTCGCTGCGATGACCCGCATCGCATCTTGGAGTTGCTGCATCGCCGCGTTGAAGTCGCCGCGGAGCTTTTCGTACTCGGCCGGCATTGTCTCTGGGAGTCGGCGTGTGAGATCCCCGGCGGCGACCGCCGCCATTCCCGCCCCCACCGTCTCGGCCACCGAAGCCCGCTCGGCCGCCAGGACCTCGGTCTCGGCCTTTCGGCGCGCGACCTCCGCTGCGTCGAGATAGACCGTGATGGCGTAGTCCATGTCGAGAAGCGTCGCCTTCACGATGGCGCCAACCTGTGCGCCCGCCGTTTCCAGGCCGGGCGCGGGCTTTCCGAATCGTTTCGGCCAATGGGCTGCGATGACGGCCCGAAGGAGTTGATCCAGGACCACCGAGTAGCCGCCGATATACCAGCGCGGCTCGAGCCCGATGCGGGCGTGCACTTCCCCGACAGTCGTGACGCCACGGACGTAGCGGTCATCAAACTGCGCGCTGGAGATGATGTCCCAGTGCTGGAGCTGCCGGCTCTTGGCGGATTGCACATGACCTTCGTCCGAGAAAAATCGCCGCGTCTCGGGGGTGCTGCGAACCTGGTCGTAGAACCGGTCCAGTGCTTCAGGCAGCGCAGCCATGACGACGGATTTTGCGGCGCGGATCTCGCGCTGCGCTTCGGCGTCAAGTTTGGTGAACTGCAGGCGCTCGACCAGCGGATCGGAACCGGACATAGGCGAAGACCTCCTTGAGGACTTGCGGTCCGGGCGGCAGCCCGGCCGGACAGAAGGAATGCCTGCTCAAGAGCCCGCAGGCCGGAAGCACGAGATCGTGCCGACGTTTGTGTATAATAGCAGGGACGTTGGTTAATCGTTGGTTATGGATGCAATATTCGCGCGCCTTACACCTGAGGTGTAACCTTGATTATTTGAACAATCCAACGCATACTTGATGCAATGAGATCGTTTCATCTGCGATCGTTTCATTTGCGATCGAAGGCTCGATTTGGGTATCGCGGAACTGGTGACGATCCGGACAGGCAAATAGACGGAGCGGGGGGGACGCCATGGGTACGCATGAGCGGCGTGCGTTTGTGCGCGAGTTGGTGTTGGTGGCGCGGTACTGGCGAAGTGCGCTCGACGAGCGCTTAAGGGAGATCGGTCTCAACCACATGCGCTGGGCCGTGCTCGACTCACTTCGGGACTCGGCCGGCGGCGTCAGCCAGACCGCGCTTGCGGCGGCGGCCGGCGTGGAGCCGGCGACCCTGGTCAGAATGATCGACTCCATGACCATGGACGGGCTCGTGGAACGGCGCCCGTCCAAGGAGGACCGCCGCATGAACCTGATTCACATGACGGCCGAGGCCACCCGCCTCTTCGACCGGGTCGAGCAGCTTGAGTCGGAGTTGCGTCGGTCTCTCCTGGCTCAGTTCAGGGACGACGAGATCTCGGCCGTGCATGAGATTCTGTACCGTCTGCGCCTCCAGATGGAGGGCGCTTGAGGATCTGAGGCTTCCGGTCCGACGCCCTTGCGTGACCTTCGGTCAGCGCGTCCCACTACGGGCCAGTACGGGGAGGACGTCCGCGCCATGAAGATCGATCTCCTGTCGCCGCAGAGCTTCGTCGGCGGCCAGCCGCATGGCCAGTACGAATGGCTGCGCAAGAACGCCCCCGTGGCCTGGCACGACGAGCCGGGCGGCAAGGGCTTCTGGGCCGTGACCCGCCACGCCGACGTCTGGGCGGTGGACCGCGACTTCCAGACCTATTCCTCCGAGCCCACCATCATGATCACGGACCCGTTGGCCGAGGCCGGCGGGTTCGGTCCCTACAAGATGATGCTGATGATGGACCCGCCGGAGCACACGGCGTTCCGGAAGCTGATCCGCTCGGAGTTCACCGAGCCGTCGGCGCGGCTGCGGCAGGCGCGTATCCAGGCGCTGGCGAAGCAGATCGTCGATGCGGTCATCGACAGGGGCGAGTGCGATTTCGTCAACGAGGTTGCGGGCGAGATGCCCAGCTTCGTAATCGCCGAACTGATGGGCCTGCCCCTCGAGGACGGCCGCGAGCTCTACAAGCTGACCGAGATCATCCACACCGCGCCCGAGGCGCTGCCGCCCGGCGCCGGCGGCCAGGCCGTGATGAAGATGTTCGAGTACGGCTCGAAGGTCATGGCCGAGAAGCGGACGCGGCCGGGCGAGGACCTGGCCTCCAGGCTATTGGCCTGCGAGGTGGACGGCCGCAAGCTGGAGGACATGGAGTTCCTGCTGTTCTTCTTGCTGCTGGTGGACGCAGGCGGGGACACCACGCGTAACCTGCTGTCGGGCGGCCTGCTCGCCCTGATGGAGCATCCGGACCAGTACGCCTGGCTGATGGCGGATCTCGAAGGGCGGCTGCCGGCCGCCCGCGAGGAACTGCTGCGCTGGACCAGCCCGGTGATCTACATGCGCCGCACGGCCAAGCATGACGCCGAGCTGGCCGGTCAGAAGATCCGCGAGGGCGACAAGGTGGTCATGTACTTCGGCGCCGCCAATCGCGACCCGGCGGCGTTCGACCGGCCCGACGTCCTGGACCTGTCGCGATCGGAGAACCCGCACATCGCCTTCGGAACCGGTCCCCATGGTTGCCTGGGCCAGCACATCGCCCGAATCGAGATCGACGCGATGCTGCGCGAGGTGCTGGCCCGTATGAGGGACTTTGAGCTTACCGCGCCGGTGGAGTGGCTGCCCTCCAACTTCATCTCGGGCCCGAAGGCGATGCCACTGCGGTTCCGAGCGGCGTAAGGTCGCCGCCCGGAACCGCAACATTCAGTGCTGGACGTGCGGTCCGCCGGGCTGCGTCACGCCCGACAGCGCTTCGCCGCTCGGCCCGCGTCCGCTCTGGGCCAGGTCGCCCAGCGAGATGATGCCCACGAGCCGCTTGTCGCGATTGATCACCGGAAGGCGCCGCACCTTGTGCTCGCTCATGCAGCGCGCGGCCTCCTCGACGTCGTCATCGTCGAAGACATAGCGCAAGTCGTCGGTCATCACGTCCCGCACCGAGGCATTGCTGTCCTTGCCGTTGGCCACTGCCCTGATGGCGATGTCCCGGTCGGTGATCATGCCGATCAGCCGGTCGTTCTCGCCCACCGGCAGGGCGCCGGCGTCGAGTTCGCGCATCATGTTCGCGGCCTCCCGGATGGTCGAGTGGGGGTCGATCGTGCGCACGTCGGGGGTCATGCAGTCGCGGACGTTCATCTGACGTCTCCTCGTCACTTATGTGGGTTGCAGAGAGTCAACAGGGCGGGCCCCGGCGCAGTTTCATAGGCGGCCGAACTCGCATCCGGACGGGATTTCAGAGCCGTAGGCCGAGCGTGGACTCCAGGTGCCGGCGGGTCGCCTCCTCGAACTGCTCCGGCCAGGCGGCGCCGAGGCGATCCGCCAGCAGGCGGGCGCGCGGCAGAAATGCGCGCGCCAGGGCGAGGTCGCCTGTCAACAGGGCGTCGCGGTTGCTGCGCGGGGGAACGATCGCCTCCAGCTCAGCGCGCTGTTCGGGCGTCAGGAAGGCGTTCAGCCGCTTGGCCCCGCGGGCGGCCCGGGCGGCGCCGTTCTCCTCCAGCATCAAATCGACCAGCATGCGGCGCAGAAGCTCGAAGCCCTGCTGGCCGACGATCCATTCCTCGCGCGCCGCCATCACGGGCGAGAGACCGAGCACCCGGAGGAACTCGGTTACCAAGGCGCGGAGACGCTCCGGCGCGCCGTCATCGGACCGGGACTTCGGGGCTGCAGGCGGAGCGAGCGGAGCGCCGACCAGAGGCTTCCAGCCGGATCGATCCATTCGGCCGACCTGCGCCGGGCTCGCGAAATGAATGTCGAACCGTTCCCATCGCTCGGTGACGGCGGAAACCACGACCCCGTAGACGTCGAAGGCGAGGACCGCCTGGGGCAGGCCGGGCCTCCCCGCCTTGTAATCGGAGACGCAGGCGGCGACTTCGGCTTCCGGGACCTGCACCACGAGGTCGACGTCGCTCCAGGCATCGCCCTCGCCGCGGCCGAGGCTGCCCGACAGCCATACGGCCTGCACCCTCGAGTCTTCGCCGAGGGCCCTAAGAAGTTGCTGCAGCAGCGCGTCCTGAGACGGGGTCATGGCGGCTCCCCTCCGGCGACGCCGGCGGAGATGCCACAGTCATCGCCGCGCCGCGAGCGCCTTGGCCACTGTCGGCGCCAGCTTCTGGGCGATGAGGGCGGCGCCGCGGGCGTTGGGGTGGATGCCGTCCGCCTGGTTCAGCGCTGGCTGGCGGGCCACGCCGTCCAGCAGGTTCGGATATAGGGTCACGCCGTGGGCGCGGGCGAGGGCGGGGAAGACGGCGTTGAACTCCCGGGCATAGCCGCCGCCGATCTCCACCGGAGCCGCGACACCGGCGATCACCACGGCCATACCGCGGGCCTTCAGCCTGCGAATGATGCCATCGAGGTTGGCGCGCGTCCGCTTCGGATCCTGACCCTGGAGGAGGTCGTTGGCGCCCAGGGCCACGATGACGAGGTCGGTGTCCTTGCGCACGCTGAAGTCGACGCGAGCCAGACCTCCGGCGGTCGTGTCGCCGCTGACGCCGGCCGCGCGCACCGTAGCCGCCACGCCCCGCTTGGCCAACGCCGCCTGAAGCTGAGCTGGAAAGGCCTGAGCGCGCGGCAAACCGTAGCCGGCCGTGATGGAATCGCCCAGCACGGTCACGACCTTCGGCGTGGCCGCGAAGGCCGGCCATGCAGTCGCCAGGAGCGGCAGGGCGAGGAGGATGCGTCGGGTGGGTCTTGGCGTCGCCATGAACGTCCTATGTAAGGAAGGGCGAACGCCGCTCAACAGGTTGGATATCCCTTGAACGACATGCCGCCCCTGGTCCTGGACGACGTGGGCCTGACCCTTCCGTCCGCCGCGGGACCCGTGGAGATCCTGCGTCATCTGAACCTGACCCTCGCCGAGGGCGAACGTGTGGCGCTGGTCGGGCCGTCGGGATCGGGCAAGTCGTCGCTTATCGCGGTGGCCGCCGGGCTCGAGCGACCGACCGCCGGCCGGGTGAGCCTGTTCGGCCGCGACCTGGGGCGCCTGGACGAGGACGGCCGCGCCAAGCTGCGGCGCGGGCGGGTGAGCCTGGTCTTCCAGTCGTTCCACCTGCTCCCCAACATGACCGCCGAGGAGAACGTCGCCGCGCCGCTGGAGATCGCGCGCCGGCCGAACGCCATGGCCGAGGCGCGCGCCTGGCTGGACCGGGTGGGGCTCTCGGCGCGCCTGCGGCACTATCCGCACCAGCTTTCCGGCGGCGAGCAACAGCGGGTGGCCCTGGCCCGGGCGCTCGCGCCGCAGCCGGCGCTGATCTTCGCCGACGAGCCGACCGGCAACCTCGATTCCGCCAACGCCCGCCACGTGGCCGACCTGCTGTTCGAGCTGGTGGAGCATACGGGCGCCGCCCTGCTGCTGGTGACCCACGATGCGACACTGGCGGCGCGGGCCCAGCGGGTCGTGACCCTGCGCGATGGCCGCCCGGTCGCAGATCGGCTCGGGGAGCCCGCATGACCCCCTTGTGGCTGCGGTTCGCGCTCCGCGAGCTGCGCAGCGGCGTGAAGGGCTTCCGTATCTTCCTCGCCTGCCTGGCGCTGGGCGTGGCGGCGATCGCGGCGGCCAGCTCCACCGCCGAGGCGTTCCGGCGCGGCCTGGCCTCCGAGGCGCGGGAGATCTTGGGCGGCGACCTCGCCGTCTCCGGCAACCAGCGACGGTTCACGCCGGAGGAGCTCGCGCTGTTCGCGAGCCTGGGACGAACCACCCACGCGGTCGCTTCCCAGGCCATGGCCGAGGCGCCGGGCGGCGAGCGACGGCTGGTCGAGCTGCGCGGGGTCGACGCGGCCTACCCCCTGGCGGGGCGGGTGACGGTCACCGGCGCGCCGTCACTGGCCGCCGCGCTGGAGCGTCGCGACGGAGTCTGGGGCGCGGCCGTCGAGCGCGCGCTCCTGGAACGGCTGAACCTGAAGCTGGGGGACCGTTTCCTGGCAGGCAACGTGCCGCTGCGGGCCAACGCCATACTGGAGGAGGAGCCCGACCGGCTGTCGCGCGGCTTCGCCCTGGGCCCGCGCGTGCTGACCCGTCCCGGGGCATTGGAGGCCGCCGGCCTGCTGACCCCGGGGCTGCCCTTCGGAGAGACGATCCGCATCTCGCTGCGCCCGGATGTTTCGCTCGACGAGGCCAAGGCCGGGGTGCGTAAGGGCATGAAGGGGTTCTTCCGCATCCGCGACCGCAACGACGCCGCGCCGGGCGTCAGCCGCATGATCGACCGGCTGGAATACTTCCTGGGCTTCATCGGCCTCGCGTCGCTCGTGGCGGGAGGCCTTGGCGTGTTCGGCGCGGTCAGCGCCTATGTGGACGGCCGCAAGCCCGCCATCGCCACCCTGAAGGCGCTGGGCGCCGAGAGCGGCCTCGTCCGCAGCGTCTATCTCGCCCAGATCGGCCTCCTGGCCGCCGCCGGGATCGGGATCGGCCTCATCGTCGGCGCCATGACGCCGCTCGTCCTGGGCGCGGCCGTCCGTGACGAACTGCCCGTGCCGGCGCTCTTCGCGGTCTACCCGATCCCGCTCCTGAAGGCGGCCGCGTTCGGCGTGCTGGCGGCCGCGGCGTTCTCGCTGGCGCCGCTGGCCCGGGCGCGCACGACGCCCCCCGCGAGCCTGTTCCGCAGCGACCTCTCCGGGGCCCTGAGGCTGGGGCCGGAACTGGTCGGCGCCGTCCTCGCCGCCCTGGGCCTGGCCGGGTTGGCGATCGCCACCGCGCCGACCGTCATGATGGCGGCCATAATGATCGCGGGGGTGGCCGCCGCGTTCGCGCTCCTGTGGGCGTTCGGATGGGCCGCGGCGTGGCTTGCTGGACGGATGCGCAGCGGTGCGCATGGGGCGCTGCGGATCGCGCTCGCCAACCTCGCCGGCCCCCGGTCGGCCGCGCGCACCGCCGCCCCGGCGATCGGGCTTGGCGTGGCCCTGCTGGCCGCCGTGGTGCTGATCCAGTCGAGCCTGCTGCGCCAGATCTCGGTGGTCGCGCCACAAACGGCGCCGGCCCTCGTCTTCACCGAGATCCCGGGCGATCGGGGCGTCGCCTTCGACGCCGAGGTGGCTCGCGCCCTGGGCCGCAAACCCGAGGCCGATCGCTACCTCCGCGCGCCCCTGGTGTCCGGCCGCATCGTCGCGGTCCGGGGCGAGGAGGTCGACATCGAGAAGGTCCCCCGCGAAGTCCGCTGGGCGTTCGACAACGACCTGAGCCTGTCGGCCATCGGTCCCGAACCGGCCAACGCCGGGATCCTCAGCGGGCGGTGGTGGGCGCCGAACCATGTGGGCGTCCCGCTCGTGGCCCTGTCGCGCGAGCCGGCCGAAGGCATGGCGATCCAGGTGGGGGACACGATCACCTTCTCGGTCCTGGGGCGCGAGATCGACGCGAAGGTGGCGGTGATCCGCGACGTGGACTTCGCAAGCTTCGGTCCGAGCTTTGCGGCGATCCTGTCGCCGAACGCCCTGGAGGGCGCCACGCCGCGCCATGTGGCGATCGCCAAGGCCACCCGCGAGGAGGAGCAGCGCATCACGCGGGCCCTGGGCGCCGACTTCCCAGAGGTGAACGTGATCTCCGTCCGCGATCAGCTCGACGCCGCCACCGAACTGTTCGACCGGGTCGCCCTGGCCGTGCGCGGCGCGGCCGCCGTGGCCCTGCTGGCCGCCTTGCTGGTCCTGGCCGGCGCCATCGCGGCCCGCGCCCAGGAACGGACGCGCGAGGCGGCGACGCTGAAGGTTCTCGGCGCGTCCCGGGCGCAAGTGCTCAGCGCCTATGTGATCGAATATGGCCTGGTCGGCCTGATCGCCGGGGCGGCGGGCGTGGGCCTGGGCTACGCCGCGGCGTGGCCAGTGGTGGTCCGGGTGTTCGAAGCCGAGTGGAGCGTAGACTGGGCCGGGGTCGCGGCTCTGCTCGGCGGCGCCTGCGCCCTCGCCGCGGCGGGGGGCCTCCTGGCGTCGTTCCAGGCGCTCTCGAAACGCCCCGCCCCCGCTCTGCGCACGGAGTAGGCGCAAAGTGTCGCATCGCCCCGCGGGTAACCTTTTGGCATTCGGGGCCTGCGATGGATCGCGTCAGATCCGCCGCCAGTTTTCAGGGTACGCTGCGATGCCGTTCACGAAGAGAGACCTCATCGACTGGGGGTCCGCGAGCCTCGTGTTTCTCTCCGGAGCCATGACCGGCCATTACGCCGCCGTCGGCATGAACGCGGTCCAGTGGGCGGGCGCCGCCGTGGCCGTCCTGGGCTCGGTCACGGTGGCTGTGGCCGTGCGCGTGTGGCCCGCACCGACGGGCGCCGAGGTCGAAGACTGAGACTCTCGACGGAGCCGAGGCTGTCGGCGCGTGGTCGCTACGGATCTGGCCTGCGCGGCGCTGCGTGAGAGTCGAACGATTCTCACCTCGTACAGCAATCTCTCGGATTACGACCGTGAGAAGGACCTCAAGCCCGTACAGGCGGCGCTAGCGACCGGTCCGGCCTGAGCTCCTATTCCGCAGGCGCCACCGGCACCAGGATCTCGCCGCCGCTCTCGCGGAACTTCTGCGACATCTCGGCCATGCCGCTCTCCACGTCGTTCTGCTGGCGGGCGGCGTCGCGGATGTCCTGACTGATCTTCATCGAGCAGAACTTGGGACCGCACATCGAGCAGAAGTGGGCGGTTTTGAACGCCTCCTTCGGCAGGCTTTCGTCGTGGTACTCGCGCGCCGTTTCGGGATCGATCCCCAGGTTGAACTGGTCCTCCCAGCGGAACTCGAACCGCGCGCGGCTGATGGCGTCGTCCCACATCCGCGCCGCGGGATGGCCCTTGGCGAGGTCGGCCGCGTGAGCCGCCAGCTTGTAGGTCATCACGCCCACCTTCACGTCCTCGCGGTTGGGCAGACCCAGATGCTCCTTGGGCGTGACGTAGCAGAGCATCGCCGTGCCGAACCAGCCGATCATCGCCGCGCCGATGGCCGAGGTGATGTGGTCGTAGCCGGGGGCCACGTCCGTCGTCAGCGGGCCTAGCGTGTAGAACGGCGCCTCGCCGCAGGTCTTCAGCTGCTTGTCCATGTTGGCTTTGATCTTGTGCATCGGCACGTGGCCGGGGCCTTCGATCATCACCTGGACGTTGTGCTTCCACGCGATCTGAGTGAGCTCGCCCAAGGTCTCCAGCTCGGCGAACTGGGCCGCGTCGTTGGCGTCGGCGATCGAGCCGGGGCGCAGGCCGTCGCCCAGGCTGAACGACACGTCGTACGCCTTCATGATCTCGCAGATCTCTTCGAAGTGCTCATAGAGGAAGTTTTCGCGGTGGTGGGCCAGGCACCACTTGGCCATGATCGAACCGCCACGGCTGACGATACCGGTGACGCGGCTGGCGGTCAGCGGCACATAGGCCAGGCGCACGCCCGCGTGGATCGTGAAGTAGTCCACGCCCTGCTCGGCCTGTTCGATGAGGGTGTCGCGGAACACCTCCCAGGTCAGGTCCTCGGCAACGCCGTTCACCTTCTCCAGGGCCTGGTAGATCGGCACGGTGCCGATAGGGACGGGGCTGTTGCGGACGATCCAGTCGCGGATGTTGTGGATATTGCGGCCGGTGGAGAGGTCCATGACCGTGTCGGCGCCGCAGCGGATCGACCAGACCATCTTGTCCACCTCGTCGGAGACGTGGCTGAGGACGGCCGAGTTGCCGATGTTGGCGTTGATCTTCACCAGGAAGTTGCGGCCGATGATCATCGGCTCGAGTTCGGTGTGGTTGATGTTCGCCGGGATGATCGCGCGGCCGCGGGCGATCTCGTCGCGCACGAATTCGGGCGTGCAGAAGTCCGGAATCTCGGCGCCGAAGTCCTCGCCGTCGCGAATGAAGGCGTCGCCCTGCTGGCGGCGCAGGTTCTCGCGGATCGCGACGTATTCCATTTCGGGGGTGATCAGCCCCCTTCTGGCGTACTCCAGCTGGGTGACGTTGGCGCCGGCCTTGGCGCGATAGACGCGGCGGGGCGCGGTGAACTCCGGCGCCAGGTGCTCGCCCTTGGCGAAGCCGTTGTCCTCGGGCTTCACCGCCCGCGGATTCTCGACGATCTCCACGTCCCCGCGGCTGACCACCCAGGGCTCGCGCGTCTTGGACAGGCCCTTCTCGATGTCGATGCTGACGGTGGGATCGGTGTAGGGTCCGGACGGATCGTAAAGAGTCAACGCCGGCTCGTTCGCCGAAGGATGCACGGCGACCTCGCGGAACGGCACGCGGATGTCGGGCCAGAGCACGCCGGGCTGATAGACCTTCCTCGATCCCGGCCGTTCACCGGTGGGAATGGCGGCGGCTTCGAGCTTTCCGGCAGGCTTGTTCATGGCGCGGCTCCGTAGCGAGGACGGATCACGGGCGCCGGATGGGTCGATCTAGGCCCTTCCCTTCGCCGGCATGACCCGGATCAGGTTCGACGGGTCGTGGGCTCACCCACCTCTCAGCCGCTCCGGCGCGGCCCCCCGAGGATGGCGGCGAGCCTACTCCCGTTCCGGCTGGCGTCCAAGCGGGACCGAAGACGTGGAACGACTGTGGGCGTATCCTGTTGGTCATGCGAAAGGAGGAGCCCATGACGAAGACTCGAATGACCTCGATCGCCGCCGCGCTGAGCGGAGTCGCATTGGCGGGGTGTGGCGCCGGCATGGGCGTTCGCCAGACCGCGGACCTCGGCCCCGCGCCGGCCGCTGGGACGGGCCTGGCCTCCGGCCAGTGCTTCCGGACGCAGGACATCCGCAACCACACCATCGTGGGCGATCGCACGCTGCTGCTGAACGTGCGGGGCAAGGACTATTATCGCGTCACCATGGTGGGCTCGTGCCTGGCCGGCGCCATTCCCTCGGACCCTATCATCACCCGCCAGCCGCCCGGATCGCCCATCGTCTGCAAGCCGATCGACCTGGACATCGGTATCGGCCGCGACGGGTTCGAGACCCGCTGCATAGTGGAATCCATCGTCCCGATGACGCCCGCCGAGGTCGCCGCCCTGCCGCCGCGATTGAAGCCGTGACATTAAGGGTCTAGCGGTCGGGGCATGCACTTCGCCCGCTATAACCCGCTCCGCTTCGCCCACCTGCCCACGCCGTTCGAGCCCCTGCCCGGATTGACCGAGCACCTGGCGACGCCCGGAGGCGGCGGGCCGACCGTGTGGATCAAGCGCGACGACTGCACGGGCCTGGCCGGAGGCGGCAACAAAACGCGCAAGCTCGAATTTCTGCTGGGCGACGCCCTGGCCAACGACGTCGACACTCTGGTCACCCAGGGTGCGGTGCAGTCCAACCACGTCCGCCAGACCGCCGCCGCCGCCGCGCGGTTCGGCCTGAAGTGCGAGATCATCCTGGAGGAGCGCACCGGTTCCCAGGCCGCCGACTACAACCGCTCGGGAAATGTCCTGCTGGACGAGCTGCTCGGCGCGAAGATCCGCCGGGTTCCGGGTGGGTCCGACATGAACAAGGCGCTGGCGGACGTGGCCGCCGAGGTCGCCGACGCCGGCGGACGGCCCTATGTGATCCCCGGCGGCGGGTCGAACTGCATCGGGGCCCTCGGCTATGCGGAATGCGCGCTCGAGCTGGTGACGCAGGCGAACGACCTGGGCCTGGAGATCGACCGCATCGTCACTGCGACCGGCAGCGCCGGCACCCACGCCGGCCTCGTCGCCGGGCTGGCGGTTATGGGTGCGGACATTCCGGTCCTGGGGATCGGCGTGCGCGCACCGAAGGACGCCCAGGAGGCCAATGTCTACAAGCTGGCCCGCGAGACGGCCGCCCTGCTGGGCCACGAAGAGCGGGTGACGCGGGAGATGGTCGAGGCGGACTGCGACTTTGTCGGCGAGGGGTACGGCCTGATCGACCAGGGCGTGATCGACGCGCTCACCACCCTCGCCCGGACGGACGGAATCCTCCTCGACCCGGTCTACACCGGCAAGGCGATGAAGGGTTTTCTCGCCCTGTCCGCGCAGGGCGCCTTCGACGGCGAGACGGTGGTCTTCCTGCACACGGGCGGCGCGCAAGGCCTGTTCGGCTACCAGTCCGAGCTGGAGGGCAAGCTTTGAACGACGACACCCTGACACTCGGCGTCCTCGGCGGCATGGGCCCGGCGGCGACGCTGGAGTTCCTGGCGCGGCTGCAGGGTTATACGCCGGCCGAGAAGGACCAGGACCACATCCACGTGATCGCCGACATCAACCCCCGCGCGCCGGACAGGAACCTGGCGGGGTCTGGTGCCGGCGCAGTTCTGGCCGAGATGGCCACGGGCCTGCACGAGGCAGGCGTCGGCGTGCTGGCCATGCCCTGCAACACCGCCCATGCCCACGCCGACCTGATCCAGCGCGCCTCGGGCCTGCCACTGGTGGACATGATCGACCTCGCCGCCGAAGCCGCCGCCCAGACCGGCGCCATGCGGGTCGGAGTCCTGGGGACCAAAGGCTCGCTCAAGCTCTACCGCGAGTACCTCGCCGCCCGCGCCATGGGACTGGTGACGCTTCCGCCCGAACGGCAGGAGCAGTTCATGGTGACGCTGTACCGGATCAAGGCCGGCGACCTCTCCGACGACGTCACCCGGGAGATGCAGGCCCACGCCGAGGAGCTCCGCAGCCTGGGCGCAGAGGCCCTGATCGCCGGGTGCACCGAGCTGCCGCTGGTGCTGGAACAGTCCGACGTGAAGCTGGAGCTTATCGATCCCGGCGACCTGCTGGCGCGCCGCTGCGTGGCGGTCTGCCTCCGCTGGGAGCCCCTGCCCCACGTACCCGCCTAAAGCCGGCCCGCCCGGAAGGTGTCGCAGGCGGCGGGATCGCCGGTCTCGAGGCCGCGGCGGAACCAGCGCATCCGCTGCTCGGAGCTGCCGTGGGTGAAGGCGTCGGGCACGACCTGGCCCTGGGTCCTGCGCTGCAGGGTGTCGTCACCGACCGCTGCGGCCGCGCGCAGGCCGTCCTCCAGATCGGCCTGGGAGAGTGCGACCTGGCCATCCGATACTGTCGCCGCATGTGCGGCCCACACGCCGGCGTAGCAGTCGGCCTGCAGCTCCAGCCGCACGGAGCCGCTTTCGGCGCCCTGCGCGCCCATGCGGCGGGCGCGGTCGCTGGCGCCGGTCAGGGTCTGGACGTGGTGGCCGATCTCGTGGGCGATCACATAGGCCCGCGCGGCCTCTCCGCTGGCGCCCAGCTTGCCCTCCAGGTCCTGCCAGAACGACAGGTCCAGATAGACCTTGCGGTCGGCCGGGCAGTAGAACGGCCCCATGGCCGCCTGGCCGAGGCCGCAGCCCGTGCCGGTGGCGCGGTCGTAGAGCACGATCGCCGCGGCCGGCTCGTAGCCGCGCATCTGCGTACGCCAGACGTCGTCCACGTTGGTGGACACCACGTCCACGAAGCGGCCCGCCTCGTCCGCCGGGGTTCCGCGAACGCCCTGCTGCTGCTCGGCCTGCGGGCCTGAACCCTCGACCACGCCGAGGGTCGTGGACGGATCGACGCCGAAGGCGAAATAACCGATCAGGGCGAGGATGACGCCGCCGACGCCGAGGCCGCCGGTGGCGACTGCGCCCATGCCGCGCCGGTCCTCGATGTTGCCGCCGCCGCGCCCGCCTCGCCACCGCATGTCCGCAACCTCCGCCGATCCGCGCGTCTTAACGCAGGCTGCGCCTTACGGCTCCCTTCTTGGGGCGCTAGCGCCGGTTGGCCGCCGCCTCCCGGACACGCCGGTTCGACTCGGCCAGCGCCGCATCCGGAACCGAGGGGAATTTCGCCAGGGCCGAGGATTCGTCTGGCGATGGGCTGGCATATGGCGCCCGGGGCAGCGCCGGCGGCGTCGCCTGCATCCGCAGGTCCTGCACGGCGCGCTCGGCCTGCAGACGCGCCTCCAGCGCCATGAGCTGGTTCGCCTGCTCGACGGCGCGCCGCTCGGCCGCTTGCTGGCGCATTCGCAAGTCGTCCAGAAGGATCTGGTCCCCGACGGTCACACCCTGCGCGAGCGCTGGGGAGGCGATGGCGAGGGCGATACTGAAGACCATCATCCGCATGCTCACCATGTGGGCGCTCGAGGCGTCCACATCTAGCGCCGTTGCACCGTGAAGCGCGCGAGCTCCTTCTTGGGAGCCTCCCACTCGGGCGCCAACTCGACCGCCTTCTGGTAGTCGAAATAGGCCGCCCTCAGGTCGTCCAGCCCTTCGTGGGCCAGGGCGCGGTTGAAGTAGGCCTTCTCCGGCTCCTGGACGCCGAGCTCGAGCGCCTTGTTGAGATCCGACAGCCCCTCGGCGGGTCGCCGGGACCCCACATAGGCCGCGCCGCGGTTCACATAGGCCTCCCCCAGGTCGGGCTTGGTCTCGATGGCGCGGTTGAAGTCGAACTCCGCCGACTTGAACTCCTTGCGCCGCAGCTTCAGCACGCCGCGGTTCACATAGGTGCCGGCGCGGTCCCGCAGATCGAGCAGTTCGGTTTCGAGCGCCAGGGTGCAGACCTCCTCGAAGCGATGGTCCGACTCTCCGGACAATGCGGCGTCCGAGCATTGCTTGGCCATGCCGCCGCCCAGAACGGTGACGGCGGAGGCCTGGGCGGACGCGGCGAAGGCGAGCAGCCCTGCGCCGGCGGCGAGGGCGGCCAATTTAGCGAGCTTGAGCATGGGAAGGGCTCCACGGCCTAGGCTGCGGCGAGCGTCAGCCCGGAACGCGGTTGTGTCAAATCAACCGTCAGGCATCGGGCGTTCGGAACCGGCGCAGCTCGCGATGCAGGATATAGACGCCGCTGCCGGCCACGATCACCGCGCCCACCAGCGTCAGCGGATGCGGCAGCTCGCCCCAGATCAGGAGCCCCAGGATCGCCGCCCAGACGAGCTGGGTGTAATCGAACGGAGCCACCACTCCCACCGGCGCCACACGCAGCGCCTCGGTGAGGAAGAGTTGGCCGACCCCGCCCAGAAGGCCGGCCAGGACCAGCATGGCGAGCGTCAGGGGATCGGGGACCATCCAGCCGAAGACGGCCGAACCGACCAGGCCCAGGGTGACGCCGCCGAGAGTGAAGTAGAAGACGATCGTGGGGCCGCGCTCGGTGTCGGAGATCTGGCGGATCGCCACCATCGCGCCGGCGGCGCCCAGGGCGCTGAGGATGCCCAGCGTCACGCCGGGGACGTTCATCTCGCCGGGCACGGGCCGGGCCATGACCAGGACGCCCAGGAAACCCACCACGACGGCGGTCCACCTGTGCCGACCGACCTTCTCGGAAAGGATCATGGCCGACAGCGCCGTCATGAAGAGCGGCGACGTGAACTGCAACGCCGTGGCTTCCGTGAGCGGCAGGTACTGGACCGCCGAGAACCCGCAGACCATGCCGGTCAGGCCGACCGCCGAGCGCGCCAGATGACCCAGCGGACGCCGGGTCTTGAGCACCTCGAACCCGGTGGTCCGCCAGATGTAGAGGCCGAGAGGCACGAAGGCGAAGAGGTTGCGGAAGAAGATGATCTCGAAGACTGGCACGCCTCGCGAGCCGGTCCACTTCACCAGCGCGGACAGGCAGGCGAGGCACGCCATCGCCGCCACCCGATAGCCGATGCCCAGCGCCACGTTCGGGGTCGGGGGATGGGCGAGCGGCGCGGTCACGGGCGCCCTTAGCCGCGAGTTCCGCGCCGACGTCAAGCTGGACGGCCAAGCCTGTTCGGGGTGAAGTCCTGCTGCCTTTCGCCGCACCGGAGACCCAGATGCCCAGTCCCATCCTCCAGCCCGTCGTGGCGCTCGTCCTTTGGTCGTTCGTGATGTGGGCGTGGCTCTACGCGACGCGGATTCCGGCCATGCGGAAGGCCAACGCGCCCCTGGACCCCAACATGACCTCGGCGGACCTGGCTCAGCTCATCCCGCCGAAGGTCCGGTGGAAGGCCGACAACTACAACCACCTGATGGAGCAGCCGACGCTGTTCTATGCGATCGCCCTGACGCTGGCCCTGATCGGCCAGGGCAGCGGCGTGAACCTGATGCTCGCCTGGGCCTATGTGGCTCTGCGGATCGCGCACAGCCTGGTTCAGGCGACGAGCAACGTCATCATGGTCCGCTGGACGATCTTCATGCTGAGCTCGCTGGTGCTTCTCGGCATGACGGCTTCGGCGGCGATAGCGGTGTTCTAGCCGGCGGCTCCCGACTAAGCTCTCCGACAAAGAAGCCGGAGGACACGCATGGGCAGGCGGCTGGTGGATCTGTCGATCCCGATCACCAACGACATCGTCTCGGACCCCGAGGTGATGCGGCCCAAGGTGACCTACCAGCGGCACGGGGAGACGGTCGGACAGATCGCCTCCTTCTTTCCGGGTCTGAAGGCCGAGGACCTGCCGGACGGCGAAGGCTGGGCGGTGGAGCACGTCTCCCTCTCCACCCACAACGGCACGCACATGGACGCGCCCTGGCACTTTCACTCGACGACCGACCAGGCCGAGAAGAGCCGCCCCGCGCCCACCATCGACGAGGGTCCGCTCGAGTATTTCCTCCAGCCGGGCGTGAAGCTCGACTTCCGCCACTTCCCAGACGGCTATGTGGCCACCGCCGAGGACGTCGAGGCCGAACTGAAACTCATCGGGCATGACCTGAAGCCGCTGGACATCGTGCTAGTCAACACCGCCGCGGGCGCGGCCTACGGCGATCCGGACTATATCCACCGCGGCTGCGGCATGGGCGAGGCGGCGACCCTTTACCTGACCGAGCGCGGCGTGAAGGTCGTGGGCACCGACGCCTGGTCCTGGGACGCACCGTTCTCGCACACCGCGCTTAAGTGGGCCCAGACGCACGATCCGAAGATCATCTGGGAGGGCCACAAGGCCGGGCGGCTGCGCGAATACTACCAGATCGAGAAGCTGACCAACCTCGAGGCGCTGCCCTCGACCGGGTTCACGCTCTCCTGCTTCCCCGTCAAGATCGCCGGCGCCTCGGCCGGGTGGATCCGGGCGGTGGCGATCCTGGACTGAGCCCGGACGCCTGCGGGCGAGCGCTACCGTAGATTCCCGTAGGGGACCACCCGGGATATCGCAGACCGGCGGTCGCGGCGAAAGTGCCACCAGTACTCGCCGCTGGCGCTCCTCCTGACCGAAGTCCATCGCCATGGCGAACACGACCGCCGTCCACATCATCGATGACGACGAGGCCGTCCGCGATTCCCTTTCCAGCCTGCTGGACGCTCATGGCCTGGCGGTCGTCATCCACTCCTCCGCGCGCGCCTTCCTGGAAGGCGTCGAGCCGGGTCCGGACGACTGCGTCGTCACCGACGTCCTGATGCCGGACATGGGCGGCCTGGCCCTGCTCCGCGCCTTGCGGGCGCGGCGCAGCCGTGTGCCTGTGATCCTGGTCGCAGGCCGCCCGGACAACGGGCTGGCGGAGGCGGCCAACGCGCTGGGCGCGTTCGTCCTGATCGACAAGCCGTTCGCCGCGGACACCTTGCTGCAAGCCGTGCGGGACGCCATGGCGCCTCGCGCCTAGTCCACGTCGCGCGCCTCCAGCGCCATGCGCACCAGTTCCGAAAGGCTGTCGGCCCCCATCTTCATCATCAGGTTGGCGCGATAGGCCTCCACTGTCCGCGGGCTGATCCCGAGATCCCGGGCGATCTCCTTGTTCGAGGCGCCATCGAGCAGACCCTGCAATACTTCGCGCTCGCGCGCGGAGAGGGCGGCGATGCGACGGGCATTGGCGATACGTCGTGCGTCGCGGTCGATATCGGCCTGCATCCGCTCCAGGGCCTGGCGGACCGCGGCGATGATGGCGTCCGGCGGATAGGGTTTTTCGATGAAGTCCTTGGCGCCGCACTTCAACGCCTCCACCGCCATGGGCACGTCGGCCTCGCCGGTGAGCACGATGACCGGAAACTGCGCCAGCCGGTCGCTGAGCCGCCGTAGCAGGTCGAGACCGCTGACCTCGGGCATGCAGACATCGGTGACGATGCAGCCGCTGGATGCGCGGTCGATACCGTCCAGGAACGCCGCCGCCGAGGCGTAGGCGGTGACCGAGAATCCGACCGCGTCCAGCAGCATGGCGAGCGAGTCGCGGACCGCCTCGTCGTCGTCGATCACGTGGACGGTGCGGATCATCTCGGCGCCCGTCTGCCGGCCCGCGGCAGCGTGAAGTGGAATGCCGCCCCGCCGGCGGCGCTGCTTGGCGCCCACAGCCGCCCGCCGTGCGCCTCCACGATGCTGCGGCAGATTGAAAGGCCCAGCCCCATGCTGCCGGTCTTGCCGCTGACGAAGGGCTGGAAAAGTCGATCGGCCACGTGCGGCGCGACGCCCGGGCCGCTGTCGGCGACGAAGGTCTCGACGAAGCCGGGCTCGCCGATCCGGCTACCGATCCGCAGGTCGCGGCGCGGACGGTCCTCCATCGCATCGAGCGAATTGCGGACGAGGTTCAGCACCACCTGCTGGACCTGGATGCGGTCAGCCAGGATCCGGTCGGCCACCCGGTCGAACTCGTAGTGGATGTCGACCTCGGCGTCGGCGCGGCCCGCCACCGCGGCGTCCACGGCGTCGCGCGCAAGATGGCTCAGCGACTCCTCTGCAAGGATCACCTCCCCTCGATCGACGCTGGCCCGGATCCGGGCGACGATTTGACCGGCGCGGACCGCCTGGCCGGCCGCCTTGCGGATCAGCTCCGCCGACCGGGCCTTGCCGTCGTCGGCGGTCATCAGAACCTGCTCGGCGGCGTTGAGGTAGTTGGCGATGGCGGTGAGCGGCTGGTTCAGCTCGTGAGCGAGCGAGCCGGCCATCTCGCCCATGGCGTTGAGGCGGGCCACGTTGACCATCCGGGACTGCAGCTCGGCGATGCGCGCCGCATCGGCGCGCGCCCGGCGCCGGCCCCGCTTCAGGGCCCCGCCCGCCGTCGCGAACGCCAGCGTGAAGGCCGTGAAGATCACCACTCCACCCGGACCCGCTGGCCGGGCGCCGCCCTCGGCCAGGGCCCACTGCCCCACCGCCAGGCCGACGGCGCCCACGATGACCGTCGGCCAGAATCCGCCGACGACGGCCGCGAACATCATGCCGGGCCAGGCCAGGATAAAGGGCGCGTTCGGCCCCAGGGCGCTCTGCAGCGGCACGCGGGACAAGGTGATGAGCGCGCCCGTCAGGACAGCCAGGAGGAGGACCGGCGCCTGCCCGGCTCTTCTGAGGAAGCCTCTGACTCCAGGAAGCCTCACGAGCTTCCTCCCCCACGCACTGAACGCTGCAACAATAGCGCGCGGAATCGGCGAGACAATCCACGATTGGAATCGACTCTCCCCGCTCGCGGGACGGGCGGGATTCTCTAGTAGACGATCACGCTGCGGATGCTTTCACCGGCGTGCATCAGGTCGAAGGCCTCGTTGATCCGCTCCAGCGGCAGGCGGTGGGTGATCATCGGATCGATCTCGATCCTGCCCTCCATGTACCAGTCGACGATCTTCGGCGTGTCCGTGCGGCCTCGCGCGCCGCCGAAGGCCGTGCCCTTCCACACACGGCCAGTGACCAGCTGGAACGGCCGCGTGGCGATCTCCCGGCCCGCCTCGGCCACGCCGATGATGATGCTCTCGCCCCAGCCGCGGTGACAGGCCTCCAGCGCCTGGCGCATGACCGTCGTGTTGCCGGTGGCGTCAAAGGTGTAGTCGGCGCCGCCGCCCGTCAGCTCAACCAGATGGGCTACGAGATCCCCCTGGACGTCGTTCGGATTGACGAAGTGGGTCATGCCGAACTTGCGGCCCCATTCCTCGCGGGCCGGGTTGATGTCGACCCCGACGATCTGTGCCGCGCCCACCAGCCTCAGGCCCTGGATCACGTTCAGCCCGATGCCGCCGAGGCCGAAGACGATGCAGTTGGCGCCCGCCTCCACGCCAGCCGTGTTGACCACGGCGCCCACGCCCGTGGTGACCCCGCAACCCACGTAGCAGGCGGTGTCAAACGGCGCGTCCTTGCGGATCTTGGCCACCGCGATCTCTGGCAGGACGGTGTAGTTCGAGAACGTCGAGCAACCCATGTAGTGGTGGATCGTCCGGCCCTTGTACGAGAACCGGCTGGTTCCGTCGGGCATCAGCCCCTTGCCCTGCGTACCGCGGATGGCGGTACAGAGGTTGGTCTTGCGGGAGAGGCAGCTTTTGCACTGGCGGCATTCGGGCGTGTAGAGCGGGATCACGTGGTCGCCCACCGCCACGCTGGTCACCCCAGGCCCCACCTCCACGACCACGCCGGCGCCCTCGTGGCCCAGGATGGATGGGAAGATCCCCTCGGAATCCAGGCCGTCGAGCGTGTAGGCGTCCGTGTGGCAGACCCCCGTCGCCTTCAGCTCCACCAAGACCTCGCCGGCGCGGGGCCCCTCCAGGTCCACCTCGACGATCTCAAGCGGCTTCTTCGCCTCGAAGGCGACCGCGGCGCGGGTTTTCATCTCGGGCACCTCGACTCTGTCCGGCGGGCAGACTTTCCCAAGGCCCCGCTCATGTGAAGGCGCCAATCCATCCAGGACGAGGATTTCACTCCTGGCCAGGCCTGACGGCGCATGGCTCGGCCCGGGCGCCATAGGTTGCTGGAGCAGGTCCGGCGGCCCGAAGTTGCCGTTGTTCAGGCAATGGATCGAAATTCGGGGCCCCTGCGACCGCCTGTCGCACCCGCTCATAATGGGTACCTGAACGCAGTTAACCTGGAGTTCAAGTCCGCCCCCGACGTTCGCCTCAAACAAGGGGACCGACCGATGGCCGACGGCGACGCACTTCAGGAGCGCCTTTCCTTCATTCAGATGGACGAAGGGACCCGTCGGGCGCTCGATGAGGCGCGACCGGTCATCGAGGCCGCTCTGCCCGCCAGCCTCGACCGCTTCTACGACCAGGTGCGCCGCACGCCCCAGACCAGGCGGTTCTTCCAGGACGATGGCCACATGGCCGGCGCCAAGGCGGCGCAGGTGCGCCACTGGTCGGGCCTGGCCAGCGGTACGTTCAGCGCTGGCTATGCCGAGAGCGTGCAGCGGATCGGACACGTGCATGCGCGGATCGGGCTCGAACCCCGTTGGTACATCGGCGGCTACGCCATGGTCCTGGCCGACCTGGCCAAGGCCCTCGTGAAGGATGACGCCAAGCGTCGCCGGCGCTGGGGCGGCGGCGACGACGGCGCGGCGCTAGGCGAGCGGATCGGGGCGCTGGTGAAGGCCGCCCTGCTCGACATGGACTTTTCCATCTCGGTCTATCTCGAAGCGGCCGAGACGGCGCGGCGCGAGGCCGAGGCGCAGCGCGAAGAGGCCGAGCGTCAGCAGGCCCAGGTGGTGGCGGCGACCGGGCGCGGGCTGTCCGCCCTGGCGCAGGGCGACCTCACCTTCCGACTTCGCGAGCCCTTCCCGGGCGACTACGAGAGGCTGCGCACGGACTTCAACGCGGCCATGCAGCAGCTGCAGGACGCGCTCAACGTGATCGCGGTCAACGTGGACGGCATGACCGCAGGCGCGCGGGATATCAGCCAGGCCGCCGACAGCCTGTCGCAACGCACCGAACAGCAGGCGGCGACCCTGGAGGAGACCGCTGCGGCGCTCGAGGAGATCACCGTCACCGTCCGCCGCACGGCCGAGGCGGCGAACGAGGCCAATTCGACGGTCCTGGCCGCCAAGGGCGACGCCGAGCAGTCCGGCCACGTAGTGGACGAGGCCGTCGCCGCGATGAACGGGATCGAGCAGTCGTCCGGCGAAATCGGCCAGATTATCGGGGTCATCGACGAGATCGCCTTCCAGACCAATCTCCTGGCCCTTAATGCGGGGGTCGAAGCGGCCCGGGCGGGTGACGCCGGCAAGGGCTTCGCGGTCGTGGCCTCGGAAGTCCGGGCCCTGGCCCAGCGTTCGGCGGAGGCCGCCAAGGAGATCAAGGCGCTGGTCGCCGCGTCCACGACCCAGGTGAACAGCGGCGTCGAACTGGTCGGCCGGACCGGCGAGACCCTTCGGCGCATCGCCGGCCAGGTGGAACGGATCACCGGCCTGGTCTCCGAGATCGCCGCCTCGGCGCAGGAACAGGCGACCGGCCTGGCGCAGGTCAACACGGCCGTCGCCCAGCTCGACCAGATGACCCAGCAGAACGCCGCAATGGTCGAGCAGTCGACCGCCGCCGGGCACACCCTCGCGGAGGAAGCGCGCGAGTTGGCCGGCCTGACGCGCCGCTTCAAGGTCGACGGCGCCGCCGAGGCGGCTCCGGCCCCGCGCACGCTCGCGCCGCGCTCGATCGGCGCGACCGCCCTGAAGGCCGACGACTGGGAAGAATTCTAGAGCGCGTCCCGGCTGGTGTGAATCAAGCCAGCCGGGATGGCCTCTAGGCGACGATCCGGACGGGCAGGTCCTCGTAGCCCTTCACGAAGCTCGACCGCACGCGCTTCGGCTCGCCGACCACCTCGATCGCGCGGAAGCGCTTGAGGATCTCCTCCCAGACGATCTTGAGCTGCAGTTCCGCAAGGCGATTGCCGACGCAGCGATGGATGCCGAAGCCGAAGGAGAGGTGCTGTCGGGGCCGTTCGCGGTCGATGATGAAGGCGTCGGGGTTCTCGATCACCGTCTCGTCGCGGTTGCCCGAGACGTACCACATGACGACCTTGTCCCCCTTGCGGATGGTCTGGCCGGCGAGTTCGTAGTCTTCCACCGCCGTCCGCCGCATGTGGGCCAGCGGCGTCTGCCAGCGGATGATCTCCGGGACCATGCTGGCGACCAGTGAAGGATCGGCGCGCAGCTTGTCGTACTGGTCGGGGTTCTGGTTGAGCGCCAGAACGCCGCCGCTGATCGAGTTGCGGGTGGTGTCATTTCCGCCGACGATCAGCAGGATCAGGTTCCCCAGGAACTCGTCCGGCGTCATGTCGCGCGTGGCCTCCCCGTGGGCCAGCATCGAGACCAGGTCGCCCGCCGGCGGCGCGTTCACCCGCTCGTTCCAGAGCCGGGTGAAGTAGGCGAGGCACTCCATCAGCTCGGCCTGGCGCTGTTCCTCCGTCTCCACGAGCTGCCCGGGATGCGGGATCGTCGTGGCCACGTCCGACCACCAGGTCAGCTTGCGCCGGTCCTCGAACGGGAAGTCGAACAGAGTCGCCAGCATCTGGGTGGTCAGCTCGATCGAGACGCGGTCGACCCAGTTGAACGTCTTCCCCACCGGCAGGGCGTCCAGTATTCGACCGGCACGCTCGCGGATGATCGGCTCCATGAGCGCCAGGTTGGCCGGCGCCACCACCGGGCTCACCGTCTTCCGCTGCACGTCGTGCTTCGGGGGATCCATGGCGATGAAGCTGGGGCGGCGCAGGTCGGGCCGCGCGTCGCGGATGGTGATCCCGCCCAGGGCCGCCTCGGAAGAGAACACCTGATGATTGGTGTCCACGGCCATGATGTCGTTGTAGCGGGTGACCGACCAGTACGGCCCGAACTCGCTGTCCTTGCACCAGTGCACCGGCGCCTCGCGGCGCAGGCGCTCGAAATAGGGCCAGTGGGTGTCGGTGCGGAAGAGCTCCGGATCGCCCGGATCGAAGTCCTCCAGGGGAATGGAATAGGCCCGGGCGCGGGCCTGGTCGCGCAAGCTGGCGGAGCCGTCGGCCATGGTCTTACCTCCCGTACGGGCCGCAGCTCACGTGGACACGGCCTCCTCTATGCCTAGGATGCCCCCAAGTGATCGCTGTTCGCAAACAATCTCGATGACACCGAACGCCGGGTGGCGCGCCGCCGCAACGCTCTATCACCGCTACTTCACCGGCCTGCTGCTGACGGTCGTTACGCGCCGCAGCGCCGCCGACGCCGGCGAGCTGACCTTCCGCCTGTTCCGCCGGCAGCACCATGACAAGTTCCTGTCGAGCCTCGAGAAGCTGGGCCTGGACGGCCTGCCCGACGCGGTGAAGGCGGCGGGGTACCACTACCTCTCGAACCGCCTCGGCGGGGTGCAGGTGGAGTTCGTCCGCGAGAGCGACGCGAAGGCTTGGGTCCACTTCGTCCCGCCGCGCTGGATCTATGACGGGGCGGCCATCTGCGGCATCCCCTCGGAGGTCAGCCGCGGCGTCCTGCGGGGGTGGTACGCCCAGAACGGCCCCAGCCTGGGCAATCCCCGCCTGGGCTTCGTCTGCGCCCAGCAGACGACCGACGGCCAGCCGGGCCTTTCGGGCTATTTCCAGGAGCACGACCGCGATCTGGCGCCCGAGGAGCGGCTGCGCTTCTCGCCCGGCGAACTGCCGCCGCGCTTCGATCCGTCGGCGGCGCCCAGGCTGGACGAGACGGCCTGGACGCCGGAGCGCCTCGCAAAGGCCAACCGCAACTACGCCATGGAGTACGTCAGGAACGCTTTGCCGATCCTGGCCGAGATCTTCGGGCCCGCCGAGGCCGCCCATCTGGGCCGCGTCACGGGCCGGCTCATCGGGATGCAGTTCTACGGCGAGATCGCCGGGACCCTCGGCGGGGCTCGGCCCGGCGCGGAAGGCTTCGCACGCCTGATGGCGGCCCTGGCGGCCGGGCAGGACGACGCCTGTGAGATCGACGCGGCCGGCGACAGCGCCATGATCCGCCAGACGGGCTGGCGGCTGATGCGCGGCGTGGCGAACACCCCCGACAGCGTGTTCGAGGCCTGGAACGGTCTGATCGAGGGCCTGCTCGCGGTCCACGACCGGTTCCTGGTGCTCGACGTGCGCCAGCGGCTCGACCGCGGCGATCCCGCCTTCGAGTGGATCGTCCGTCCGCGCGGGCCGGCCGGCGCCTTCTAGCCGCCGGTTGACGGGCGGCTTCCGGAGGCCCAGCGTTTCGAAATTCCGGCATGCAGACCGGACAGGAGGACGCCATGGGCCAGACGCTGACGCCCGAAACCTGGACCGGGCCGTTCCGGTCGCCCCGGAACATGGCCGCCGAGGTGAAGGGCTCCATCCACGACGACGCCACGGCCGGGAAGCTGGGTTTCCGCGGCGGGACCGTGGCCGGCTCGGTGCACATGGATCAGTTCGTCCCCCGGCTGGTCGAGCTGTACGGCGACCGCTGGTTCGAGACCGGCGTCCTGTCGCTCTACTTCACCCAGGCGACCGTCGATCGCGAGGAGGTGCAGGCCTCCGTGGAAGCAGGCGGCGAACGGGCCCGCCTGTCCATGCACAATCGGGACGGAGCCCAGATCTGCACGGGCACGGCGTCGGCGCGGCCCGATCCGGACTCCGAACTCGTCAGCCGCATGGCGGCGCAGGCGCCGGCCGAGCCCGGACGCCTGCGGATCCTGGCCGACATCAGGGTCGGGGACGAAGGCGAAGCCGTCGCGCGCATCGACACCGAGCGGCTGGCCGGGCATCTCGAGATCATCACGGAGGATCTGCAGGCCTATGCCCGGGGCGTCCTGCCGCCGTCGCAGGTGGTCGGCCTCGCCCACCAGGCCCGCGGCGCCGCCGTGGGCAAGGCCCGCCAGCCGCACGTCGGCCTGTTCGGCGCCCTGGAGGTCGAGCACATCAAGGGCCCCCTGATGGCGGGCGTCGAGTACGCCGCTCGCACGCGGATCCTCAAGCTGACCGAGAGTCCCAAGACCGAGAACGCCTGGTACGACGTGCTCTTCGCGAAGGACGGCGAAGACGTGGGCCGCGTGCGGTTCTACCTGCGTTTCCTCAAGGCCTCCTCGCCGCTCTGGAGCTAGTCGTCCCGCGTGCATGCTCTCCGGGCCCGTATCGAAGGCCACCTCTCGAACTTCACGCGGGTGGAGATCCCGCATGAGGGCCGACGACGAGCGGCGGTCGCGATCGTTCTCTCGCCGGGGGAGGCGGGCCCCACGTTCCTGCTGACGCGACGCGCCCTGCACCTGCGCCGCAACGCCGGCAACTACGCCCTGCCCGGTGGCGGGATGGACCCAGGCGAGGACCCCATCGACGCGGCCCGCCGCGAGACCTGGGAGGAGGTCGGCGTCGAACTGCCGCGCCAGGCGGCGCTAGGCCTGCTGGACGACTTCGTGACCCTGGGCGGCCACGTGGTGACGCCGGTCGTCCTGTGGACCCCGGACGCCGTCACGTTGACGCCGGACCCGCAGGAGGTTCACGCCGCCTGGGCCATTCCTGTCGCAGACCTGGACCATCCGCGCGCGCCCCGCCGCGTGCGCCAGCCTGGCGGCGGGGCGCCGATCCTGCGGATGTACGCGCGGGGAAGCTGGGTGAACCCACCCACGGCCGCCTTCCTGTGGCAGTTCCGCGAGGTCTGCCTCCACGGACGCGCATGCCGCACGAGCCAGGTTGGGCAGCCCGCGTGGACGGCGCGATAGCGCGGAGAGCTTCGCTCAGGCCCTGATGTCGAACAACTGACCCTGCTCGGGCGGCGGGCGCGAGGAGGGCGGCGGTTGAGGCGGCGGCGACCGCTTCGGCTCGACCTCGTCGGACTTTCGTTCCGGCGTGCGCGACGACGCCCGCACCGGCGCCACGGGCGTGACGGGCAGGTAGTAGCCGCTGGAAACCGGGTTGATGCTCATGAGAGACATCTCCTCGCGTACCCCAGCAGCAATACGCGATCGTCGTTTACGGGCCGTATACGGACATGAACAATTCGCGGGTTAGGTTGACGGGCGTCGTCGGGCCCGCTCACCGCACCGCTTCGTTGATCTGCGCCTTGGGCCGTGACGCCGGGACGACGGGGATTTCGTCGTCCGCCAGCGGCTTCATCCAGCGCTTCCGCGCCATGGCGGCCTCGATGAAGGGCGCGAGCTCGGCGGCCTTCTTCGCTTCCCGGTCCGCGACCTGAGCCTTGAAGGCCGGCATCACCTCGGCGGCGAACAGCTCCAGGGACTCGCAGATGTGGTCGTGGCGGTTGCGGCCGGCCTGCTGCAGGAAGATCACCTGGTCGACGCCGGCGGCCTGGAAGCCCTCGATGTGCTCGCGGATGTCCTGCGGCGTGCCGATGCCGTTGGCGTTGACCTTGGCGGCCTTCCGGGCGCGGATGATCTCCTCGTCGCTGGCGGCGCGGCTCTTCTGGAAGTCGGCGAAGAGTTGCGAGCGGCCCGGGTAGACGTCGTGCGCCACCAGGGCGTTCACCGCGTAGGAAAAGAACTCAAACCCCTCCTGGCCTCGGCGGATCGCCTCATCGCGGTCGGGATGCACCGAGAAGTTGGACACCATCGCGAGGTTCGCGTTCACACTGTGGCCGATGGGAACGCAGTCCTCCGACTTGATGATGCCGTAGTAGATCTGCGACCAGGTCTTGGCCTCCTCGGGGTCGAGGAACGAGAAGGCCAGCGCCCCGATGCCGTTCTGGGCCGCGATCTTGATCGTGTCGCGGTTGGTGCAGGCCATCCACATGGGCGGATGCGGCTTCTGCACGGGCTTGGGCAGCACGTTGCGGCAGGGGAACGAGAAGCCGTGGCCCTCGTAGCCGGGGTAGGGCTCCATCACCATCATGTTGGCGATCTGCTCGGCGGCCTCGAGGGCCAGCGCCCGCTTTTCCTTGGCCGGGATGCCGAAGCCGCCCAGCTCCAGCCGCGTCGCGCCCTCCCCGATGCCGAAGTCGAGGCGGCCGCGACTGATGATGTCCAGCGTGCCGAGCCCCTCCGCCGTCCTGGCGGGATGGTTGTAGTGCGGGATCACCTGGCGGATGCCGTGGCCCAGGCGGATGGTCTTGGTCAGCGCGGCGCAGGCCGCCAGGAACACCTCGGGGGCCGAGGAGTGGGAATACTCCTCCAGGAAGTGATGCTCGACCTCCCAGGCGTAGTCGTAGCCGAGGCGGTCGGCGAGCTGGACCTGCTCCAGCGCATCGTGGAACAGCTTCGCCTCGTCGCCTTCGTTCCAGGGTTTCGGCAGCTGGTGTTCGTAGAAGACGCCAAAGCGCATGATCTCACCTCCCTGACGGCGTCTGGACGCGCCTTTGGCGGAACCTTCCGCCCTTGCCGCCGGGTATGGCAAGGCCGGGGTTGGCGACACGCGGGTCAGCCGGTCTAGGATCGAGCTATGCGACACCCCCTTCCCGACTCCGGAACGCCCTGGTCCCAGCTGAAGCCCAAGATGGCCGAGTACGCCGAAGGCGACGTCCGATGGCGCGAGGGCAAGACCGCCGTATACGTCTTCAACGCCGGCCCCGAAGTCGAACAGGTCCAGAAGGAGGCCTACGCCCTCTTCCAGTCGGAGAACGGCCTGGGCCCCGCCGCCTTCCCGAGCCTCAAGCGGATGGAAGAGGAGGTCGTGGGTTTCGGTCTGTCGCTGCTGCACGGCCCGGAGGCCGCGGCCGGCGCGATCACCTCCGGCGGCACCGATTCCATCACCATGGCGGTGAAGACCGCGCGCGATCATGCCCGCAAGGTCCGCGGCGTGACCGGGCCGCTCAACCTCGTCCTGCCGCGCTCGGCGCATCCGGCGTTCGACAAGGCCTGCGCGGTCATGGAGATCGAGGTCCGGCGCACCCCGCTCGCGGACTACCTCGCCGACCCGAAGGCGATGGCCGCGGCGGCCGACGGCTCCACGGTGATGATCGTGGGCTCGGCGCCGAACTTTCCATATGGCCTCATCGACCCGATCGGCGCGCTGTCCGACCTCGCCATTGAACGCGACCTGTGGCTGCACGTGGACGCCTGCGTCGGCGGCTATATCGCGCCCTTCGTGCGGATGAATGGCGCCGACATCCCGCCCTTCGACTTCGAGCTGCCGGGCGTGCGCTCGATGTCGGCCGACCTGCACAAGTACGGCTACTGCGCCAAGGGTGCCTCCACCGTCTTCTTCCGCTCGGCGGAGCTGATGAAGCTCATGATCTTCGACGTCCGCGACTGGCCGGGCGGGCGAATGGTCACGCCGACGCTTGCGGGCACGCGGCCGGGCGGCGCCATCTCGGCGGCCTGGGCGGTGATGAACGTCCTGGGGGTCGCCGGCTACCGCGAGAAGCAGGGCCAGGTGACCGCCGCGCGCGAGCGGATCGAGACGGGCGTGCGCGATCTCGGCTTCACGGTCCTGGGACGGCCGCAGCTCGGCATCGTCGCCTTCACCCGCGACGACCTCGACTGCCTGGCGATCTGGGCGAAGCTGCGTGAACGGGGCTGGTTCACCAGCGTGACCACCGAGCCGCGCAGCCTGCACCTGATGCTGTCGCCGTTTCATGCGCAGGTCGCGGACCAGTACCTGAACGACCTGGCCTGGGCGGTCGACGAGCTGAAGTCCGGCTCCGCCGCGCCGGCCGTGGAAGCGCGCTACTCCTGACCACAACCGGTTGGCGAATGCGCCGACTCGGCGGCGTGATTCGCGCCGCCATGGCCCACCCCTACCTCGACCTGCTGCGCGACCGGCCCGTTCGCGTCCTCTGGATGGGGCTATCGGTGTCGGCGCTGGGGACCGAGCTCTACCGCGTCGGCGCCATCTGGCTGGCCGCCGAACTGGCCGGTCCGAAAGCTGCGCTGCTGGTCACCGCGCAGTCCGTGGCGGTCTTCGCCGTCAGCGTGTTCGGCGGCCCCGTGGCCGAGGCCCTGCCGCGGCGACGGCTCCTGATGTCCGCGAGCCTGGTCTCGGCCACCGTCTCGCTGGCGGTCGTTGTCGCCGCGGCCCGGACTGGCCTGACCTTCCCCATGCTGGTCGCAGCCGGCGTGCTGCTCGCGGCGACAGGCGCCCTCAGCCAGCCGGTGTTTCTCTCCAGCCTTCCAGCCCTCGCGCCCGCCGAGCGTCTGCGCCCCCTAAATGGTCTCGTCGACAGCACGATCCGCATTGCACAGGCGCTCGGGCCCTTCCTGGCGGCTGCGGCGATGGGACTCGTCTCGGCCCTGCACCTCCTGGCCGCCAACGCCGTGAGCTTCCTGGCCTCCGCCGCATCCTTCGCCATCGCGGGGCGACGGCTGGACGGTGACGCCCGCGCGCCCGCCCCGCCGACGGACCTGCTGCGTAGGCTCTCACGCGGCGCGACCGCGGCGAGCGCAACGCCCGGGGTCTGGAGCGCACTCATCGCCACCGGCGTCCGCGGCGGCGCCTATGCGCTCGGATTCACGGTGGCGGTGCCCGTCCTGTTCGCGGGCCGCGAGGACGGCGCCGGCCTGGGCGCCGTGGCGCTCGTCTTCGGCGCGGCGGCGGCGGCCGAACTGGTGTCGGGCCCGGTTCTCGTACTCGCCCAGCCGGCGCGCCCGCTCCGGCGGCAGTTCGAGGGTTACGCGATGATCGGCGCGGGCCTTGCCGCCGTCGGGGCCGCCGCATCGCTGCCAAGCAGTTGGCAGATCCCCGCGATGACCGCCTGCGCCTTCCTCATGGGCATCGGCAACGCCGTCGCCGGATTGCAGATGATGACCTTCTTCGGCGCGCGACTGGAGCGAGACGACTACGCGGCCGTACTGCGCCTGCGCCTGGTGCTCGTGATCGGCGCCATGGCGCTCGCCACCGGCGCGGGGCCGATCATCCTGGCGAGCCTGGGCCCGGCGGGCACGACCATGGCGTGCGGGATAGCCGCCGCCGCAGCGGCCCTCTGGGGCCTTTTCGGTCGTCCGGCGCGGACGCTGGGGCCGGACTTCCAGCCCGTCTAGCCGCGTCGGCGCAAAGCTGATTTGCTTCATGCCCTCACCTTCGCCGAGCCGCCGATGCCCTACGACCGCGACAACCGTCCCGACCTGTCCGCCTTCTGGATGCCGTTCACGGCCAACCGGCAGTTCAAGGCCGCGCCGCGCCTGCTGATTTCCGCCCAAGGTATGTACTACCGCACCGAGGATGGCCGGGAGGTGATGGACGGCTGCGCGGGCCTTTGGTGCGTCAATGCGGGGCATGGCCGCGCCGAGATCGCCGACGCCGTCCACCGGCAGCTGATGGCCATGGACTATGCGCCCTCCTTCCAGATGGGCCATCCGATCGCCTTCGACTTCGCTGCCGCCCTGGCGCAGGTCGCCCCGCCCGGCCTGGACCGCGTCTTCTTCACCAACTCGGGTTCGGAGTCGGTGGACACCGCGCTGAAGATCGCCATCGCCTACCACCGCGCCCGTGGCCAGGGGCAACGGACGCGTCTGATCGGACGCGAGAAGGGCTACCACGGGGTCGGCTTCGGCGGCATCTCGGTCGGCGGGCTAGTCAACAACCGGCGCATCTATCCGCTGCTCCCTTCGGACCACATCCGGCACACCCTGGACCCGGCGCGGAACGCTTTCGCCCGCGGCCAGCCGGCGCACGGCGCCGAACGCGCCGACGACCTGGAGCAGCTCGTGGCCCTGCACGGCGCCGACACGATCGCCGCCGTCATCGTCGAGCCGGTGGCCGGCTCGGCCGGGGTCATCCCGCCGCCGGTCGGCTACCTGGAGCGCCTGCGGGCGATCTGCGACGCGCACGGCATCCTGCTGATCTTCGACGAGGTGATCACCGGGTTCGGCCGCGTGGGCGCGCCCTTCGCCAGCCAGCGCCTCTCCGTCACGCCCGACCTGATGACCACCGCCAAGGGCATCACCAACGGGGCGGTCCCGATGGGCGCCGTCTTCGTCCGGCGCGAACTCCACGACGCGGTGGTGGAGGGCTCGGAGACCGCCATGGAGTTCTTCCACGGCTACACCTACTCCGGCCATCCGGCCGCCTGCGCCGCGGGCCTTGCGGCGCTGGACGTCTATCGCCGGGAGGGCCTGTTCACGCGCGCCCTGGACCTGGAGCCGGCGTTCGCCGAAGCGGTCCACGGATTGAAGGCCCTGCCGCACGTCACCGACATCCGCAACCTCGGCCTCATGGCCGGGATCGACCTGGAGCCGCGTCCCGGCGCACCGGGCGCCCGCGGCTACGAGGCGATGGTGGCGGCGTTCGAGGCCGGCATGCTGGTCCGCGCCACGGGCGACACCCTGGCCATGTCGCCGCCGTTGATCGTCAGCGAGGCCGAGATCGAGCGGCTGGCGTCGACGCTGGCGCAGGTCATTCGCCGGCTCGACTGACCTCGCGCCGGATGGCCTCGACCAGCGGGGAGCCGGGCAGGCTCACGCCGTCCAGCGCCGTCACGGTCCGCACGCCGACCAGGCTGTTGGTGATGAACATCGGCGCGCCGCGCAGCCGGCTCGGGGTCGCGAAGACCTCCTCGACCGGCAGGCCCAGGCGCGCGCAGGCGCCGATCACCTCACCGCGCAGAATCCCGTGCAGCACCCCGCAATCGAGCGAAGGCGTGAAGACCTCGCCGTGACGGATCCAGAAGACGTTCGCCGCCGCGGCGCAGGCGACCTCGCCGGCCGTGTTCAGCATCAGCGCCTCCTCGGCCCCGGCGGCCCGCGCCTCGGCCCGGGCCAGCACGTTGTCGAGATAGGAAAGGGTCTTGAGCCGCGAGGCCGGCGAGCGATCGTTGCGCCGGACGCGGGCGGTGGCGAGGCTGACGCCGCCGGCCGGCGCGGCTACGGCGGCTGCGGTCGCCGTAAGCTGGGGCCGCGGCGGCTGCGGGAGGTCCAGGCCACGGCCGCCGGGCCCGGCGCTCCAGTTCAGCCGCACCGCCGCACGCGGCGGCCTGCCGGCGGCCGCCAAGGCCTCCTGCGCCGCCACGCGGCAGGCGTCGGGGTCGGGCTCCGGCAGGCCGATCACCGCACACCCCTTCGACAGGCGCTCCAGGTGCGCCCGCCAGTGCGCGAGGCGGCCGTCTTCCCAGAGCACGGTCTCGAACAGGCCGTGGCCCAGGGTGAAGCCGCGGTCGTCGAGGCCGATGCCGCTCATGGGTCTTCCGTCAGCGCCCGAAGGATGGCGCCGATCTTGGTCGTGGTCTCGGCGACCTCGGCCGCCGGGTCGCTGTCGGCCACGATCCCGCCGCCTGCGCGGGCTTCGAAGGTCCAGCCTGCCGGATTTTTGGTCATCGCGGCCGTGCGGATGAGCACGCTGGCCTCCAGCGCCCCGTCGGGCCCGGCCCAGAACAGGCTGCCGCAGTAGGGGCCGCGGGGCGGCTCGTAGTCTGCGATCACCTTCATGGCCTGGAGTTTCGGCGCCCCCGTGATCGAACCCGGCGGGAAGGCCGCGAGGAAGGCGTCCCAGGCGGTCCGGCCGGGCGCTAGCCGACTGCGCACGTGGCTGACCAGGTGATGCACGTTGGCGTAGCTGCGCAGGACGTTGAGCTTCGGGACCCGGACGCTCCCGGGGACGGAGACACGCGCCAGATCGTTGCGCATCAGGTCCACGATCATCAGGTTCTCGGCGCGGTCCTTCTCGCTGGCGACGAGTTCGGCGGCGAGCGCGGCGTCCGAAGCCGGGTCGGCGCTGCGGGGTCGCGTGCCCTTGATGGGGTGAGACTCGGCCTCCAGGCCGTCTGCCGCCGGCCGCACCGACAGAAACCGCTCCGGCGAATTGGAGACCAGCGCCCGTCCCGGCAGGTTGAGCCAGGCGGCGTAGCCCGCCGCGCTCTGCCGCGCGAGGCGCCTGAACAGCTCGAACGGCGTCGCCCCGGCGGCCAGCCGCCCGCGCCACGGGCGCGCGAGATTGGCCTGGAATATCTCGCCGGCGGCGATCCGACCCACCGTCTCTGCGACCGCGGCGGCGTGGGTCTCGTCCGATGCGGCGAGTTCCGCCCCTTCGGCCAGGCGTCCTGCGACGACCGCCATGCGCGGCGCATCCAGCCAGCTCAGCGCGAAGTCGGCGCGGGCGGCCGCCTCGCGCGGATCGCGGCCGCGCCCGACCGCCAGCGCCCGCCTCTGCCCCGCATGGAAGGCGAGCAGCGCCGGATATCGCAGCAGGACAAGGTCGGGCCAGTCGCCGCGCGCCTGGGGCGCCGTCGCCTCCAGCCGCGCCGAGAGCTCGTAGGCGGCCAGGCCCACGACGCCGCCCTGGAACGGCGGCCCGTCCGCGAGCCCCGGGGCCTCGCCCAGCAGTCCGCCCAGCACGGGCCCCGGATCGCCCGGCGGCTCCAGGACCACGTCCGGCCGGCGCAGCACGTAGGACCAGCCTTCGTCGCCGGAGAGCAGTACGCAGGCGTACTCGTCGTCCGCGAAGGCCGAGGCGACGTCCACAGGGTCGACCCAGGCGGTGGCGCGCAGGGCGACGCAGCTCAGGTCGCTCGCGGGAGGATCATGTCGGTCGGCGGCTTGGCTCCACACGGCCGCGCCTATAGCGCATCCGGTTGCCTGCCGCCCCGGAAAGCGCGCGCAATGGGCGAAAAGTGCAAAGGGAGGCCGCGTTGTCCTACGAAACCTTGCTCTACGAACATGACGGACCTGTGCTGACGGTCACCCTGAACCGGCCGGACAAGCTGAACGCCTATACGGCCGTCATGGGCGCCGAGCTCACCGACGCCTTCCGGCGCGCGGATGCGGACGACGACGTTCGCGTGGTGATCGTGACCGGCGCCGGCCGCGGCTTCTGCGCGGGCGCGGACATCTCCGGCGGCGCGGGCGCCTTCGACGCCAAGGCTGAGGGCTCGGTCGCCTTCGCCGCGCCGGGCCGGGCGCGCCAGGAAGGCGGCGGCTTCGTCGAAGCCATCTACGCCTGCCGCAAACCGTCGATCGCGGCGATCAACGGGGCGGCGGTCGGCGTCGGCGCGACCCTGACCCTGCCGATGGACATCCGCATCGCCTCCTCGGCGGCGAAGATCGGCTTCATCTTCGCCCGGCGCGGCCTGGTGCCCGAGGCCGGCAGCGCCTGGTTCCTGCCGCAACTCGTGGGCCTTCCGACGGCGCTGAAGTGGTGCCTGACCGGTTCGCTGATCGCGCCGGACGAGGCGAAGGCCGGCGGGCTGATCGCCGAGGTGACCGAACCGGACCAGCTCCTCATCCGCGCCCGCGAGATCGCCCTGGAGATCGCCGAGAACACCGCGCCGGTCTCCATCGCCCTGGCGCGCCAGATGCTCTGGCGGTTCGCGGGCGAGCCGGATCCTTTCGGCCTTCTGAAGGTGGACGGCCCGCTCAGCATGCAGCTCGGCGCCGGGCCGGACGTGCGCGAAGGCGTCAGCGCCTTCCTCGAGAAGCGCCCGCCCCGTTTCCCGGGGCGGGTCTCCTCCGACATGCCGCCAGCCTATCCCTGGTGGGACGATTAGAAGTCCTGGCCGAACCTCAACCCGATGGTCCGCGGCTGGATGATGTTCGAGAAGGGTCGGGTGCAGATGGTGCACGCAACGAACCGGTTCGTCTCGGCGGCGGAGTCGAATAGGTTCTTCACGTAGGCCTCCACTCGCCAGCTTCCGGTGCTCGCGCCCGCCGTCAGGTCGACCGTGGTGTAATCCTTGAGCTTGCCGGTGAAGAGCCGATCGGCGTCGGTCAGGTCTGGATAGATCGAGCCGGTGTGGACGAGCGAGCCCTGCACATGGGCGTCGAGATCGCCCACCATCCACTCGTAGCGCGCCGTGACGTTGGCCTTGAACTTCGGCGTCACCGGCAGGCGCGTGCCCTTGACCGCAGCCGGCGGCGCGGACGGGTCTGGGATGTAGTCCTGGTCCAGTTCGGCGTCGGTGTACGAAGCCGAACCGTTGAGCGTGAACCCGTCCGCGACGAGCCAGCTGAAATCCGTCTCGGCGCCGACCATCTTGGCCTTGCCGGCGTTGCGGATCTCGGTGAGGCCGTTGGCGCCGAGGAACGAGAACTGGAAGTCGTCCCAGGTCTCGTAGAACACCGCCCCGTTCCAGCGCAGCCGGTTCTCCAGCCAGCTCGTCTTCCAGCCGAGTTCGCGGTTCTTGAGGAAGTCGGAGTCGTAGGGCGGCAGGGTGCCGCGGCGATTGATGCCGCCGGGCCGGTAGCCGGTCGACAGGGTGGCGTAGACCATCCGGTCGTCGTCGAACTTGTACTGGGCGTTGATCCGGTAGGTGTGGCCGTCGTCCTTGGTGGTCTTGTCGACGTTGGTGCAGGGACTGCCCTCGACCACCGCAGGCGCGAAGCACTGGCGCTCGCCGGTGCCGCCAAAGCCCGCGCCATAGCCGAAGAAGCCCTCCAGCGAGTTCTTGGCCTTGAAGAAGCGGATGCCGCCGGTGAGCGAGAACTGGTCGGTCACGTCGAACGACAGCTCGCCGAACGCGGCGTAGTCGCGATCGACGCGGTACTGCTTGGTCAGCCAGATCGTATCCGGCCAGCCCGGGACCTCGATGGCGGAGCCGATGCCGTCGATCTTGTAGCGCTGCTGAATGTTGTGGGTCTGGCGCTGGTAGAACAGCCCGGCCACCAGTCGCAGCCGATTGTCGGTCGGCGTTGAGACGCGGAACTCGTGGCTCTGCTTTTTGAAGTAGTCTTTGGACTGGGTGTACTGCGTCGGATCGACGAAGTTCCCCGTATCGTCCGTCCAGTAGTAGCTGTAGAGCGTGTCGTAGAAGTAGGCGTAGTCGGAATAATCGGTGTCGCCGTCGATCCAGCGCTTCATGTAGGCGCCGGCATAGACCACATCGAGATTGGCGACCTGGCCCTCGATGGTGAGCGCCGCCTGGGCCCACTTGTCGTCGCCCTTGTCGAGCTGGAAGCGGCGGACCTCGCGCTTGCCGACGGCCTTGTCGACGGTGAACGAGCCGTCGACCTCGGTCCGCTGCGCGTTGAGGCTCGGCGTCACCGACCAGTTGTCGTCCAGGTCGATCTTGAGCGCGGCGCGGGCGCCGTAGATGTCGACCTCGTTGTAGTCATCCTCGGCCCAGGGCGCGTTGCTGCGGGTGACGCCGGCGGTCGGATAGCTGATCGTGCCCGGCTCGTTGTCGATGTAACCCGCGTCGTGCTGCGCCCACGCCACCAGCCGGATCGCCGCGCGTTCGCCCAACGGCACGTTCACGAAGCCCTCGGCGCCGTAGCCGATGTCGCCGTGCGCCACCGAATTGACCTCGAGGTCGTACGAGGCGTCGAAACCCGAGGCGTCCGGCTTGTTGGTGATGATCCGGATCGTTCCGGCCTGGGAGCTGGCGCCGTAGAGCGTCCCCTGCGGCCCGGCGAGCACCTCCACCCGTGCGATGTCGTAGATGTGGGGCTCGAGCGACCCCGTGATCGTCGTGACCGGCTGCTCGTCCAGATAGACGCCGACGCTGGGCAGCGGACCGGAGTGGTTGTTGTTCTCGCCCGAGGCGACACCCCGCATGTAGATCGTCGTGAAGCCCGGGGCGGCCGACCGGATCGTCACGCTGGGCAGGAACTTCACGTAGTCGCCGATGTCGGAAACCTGGAGCTCGTCCAGCTTCTCGGTCCCCAGCGCCTGGATCGAGATCGGCACGTCCTGAAGATTCTCGGACCGCTTCTGCGCGGTCACGACGATCTCCTCCAGCGCTGTGCTGCCGGTCTGCGCCAGGGCGGGCGCGGCGAAGCCGGTGAGCATGGTGGTCGCCAGGAGACCGGCGCAGCGCGAGCGGCGCCGGCCGGAAGCTCGGTCAGTCATAGATTGATCCCCCAAGACAAACAGCAGTTGGCGCCTCAGGCGGGAGGCGCATCCGGGTACGCATCGAGCACAGGCCCCAGCGCGGCCTTCAGCGGGCCGAGCCAGGGGTCGTAGTTCCGCCAGTGGTCGGCGGCGTCGGTGAAGATCGGCCGGCGCACCTGCTCCGAGGAGGCGGTGCGGACGGCGCGGTCGTTCTCGTAGAAGCGCAGGCAGGCGTCCTCGAACGGCAGGCCGCAACGGGCGAGTAGCGCCCGGGTCTCGTTCTCCGGGTCGGCCACCATCCACTCATAGATCACCCGATGGACCCAGCCCGGCAGGAAGGCGTCGAAGTGCGCCATCAGGGCCACGTAGTCGGCGTAGTAGCGGCCGATGTCCGTCAGGTCGTAGGTGAAGCCCTGCCCGCGGGCGAAGTGCTGCTTGAAGGCCGAGAATCCGCACCCCAGCGGGTGCCGCCGCGCGTCCACGATCCTCGCGTTCGGCAGGATCAGCCGGATCAGGCCGATGTGGGCCCAGTTGTTCGGCATCTTGTCGATGAAGAGCGGACGGCCGGTCTTCCGGTGCGGACGGGCGCGGTCGAGATACTCCTCGCCCAGCGCGCGAAGCTCGTCGCCCGACAGCTCGGCCAGGACCTCGGGATAGCGCCCTTCCGACGCGCGGCGGGCGCGGCCGCCGATCCGGCGGGCCATGGCGATGATGTCGGGCAGCTCCTGCGTGCCCTCCACCTGCGAATGGCTGGCGAGGATCTGCTCGACGAGCGTGGAGCCGGCGCGCGGCAGGCCGACCACGAAGATCGGGTCGGGGGCCGGGCAGCCCTGGCCGGCCCGTGCGGCGAAGAACTCCGGCGTGAACAGCGCCCTGGCCCGCCGCACCTGGTCGCTGGTCTCGTCCGCGTCATAGTCCAGGGCCTGGCGGCGCAGCGCGTTGCCCCGGGCATAGCAGCCGAACGAGGCCTCGAACTCGCCGCGGTCCTCCCGCGCCTTGCCCAGGGCGAACTCCAGGTGGAAACGGTCGTCGTCGGTCAGGTCCGCCCGCTGCAGCTGTGCGGCCATCGCCGCCACGTCGGCGTCGGAGAACTCGACGGTCTTGAGGTTGGCCAGGCTCCACCAAGCCTCGCCGAACTGCGGCGCGAGCGCGAGGCAGCGGCGATAGGCGTCCACGGCCTCGGCCTGCCGCCCCACGGTCTTCAGCGCATGGCCGTAGCTCATCCACACCTTGGGCTGGCGCGGCTGGTCCTGGAGCACGGAGGCGTAGAGGGAGATCGCCTGCTCGTACTCGCCGATCCGGCCCAGGGCGGCCGCCTTGAGGTTCCGGTAGGCGGGGTTCGCCGGATCGTCCGCCAGCAGCCGGTCGGCCTCGGCGATGGCGGCGGTCGGCTTGTTCTGACGGTAGAGGACCGTGGCGTAGTTGTGCCGGGCGGCGGCGAAGCCGGGGGCCAGTTCGACGCAGCGGGCCAGCAGCTTCTCGGCGTCGTCGTGTCGGCCGAGCCGCATGCCCGTCTCGGCGAGCATGCGGATGGCCGCAACATCGGTGGGGCGCGCTTTCAGGATCGCCCGCAGGGCCTGTTCGGCGGCCGCCAGGCGGTTCTCGAACAGCGCCGTGGCGGCCCGGACCAGCTCAGGGTCGCCGACCGAGGCCTTCACCGAGCGCAGGTAGGCCGCCTCCGCCGCCTCGGTGTCCCCCTGGCGGCGCAGGGCCGCGCCCAGCAGGCGCAGCGCCTGGGGCTGGTCGGGGATGACCTTGAGGATCTCGCGGGCCTGGGCCTCGGCCGCGACCGGATCGACCGGCAGCATGCGCGCGGCGTGGTCGAGGGCGACCTCGAGCGTGCCTGTCGTCTCCGCCGCCACGCCCGACACTGGGCCTCCGCCATCGCGAATATTACGGTTCGATGAAGCCGGTGATGCGCGAGGCCTGTCAATTACGGCCGCGCTTGCGGATCACCCCAGAAGCCCGGCTGTGGCGGATAGAGCACGCCGCGTTCGATCCGGCAGCCGCCAGGGCGGTCTTCGCGCAGCCACCAGGGCCCGTCCAGGTCGGCGGCGTCCGCCTGGGCGCCGATGAATAGCGCCGGCGCAATCGAGAGCGAGCTCGACACCATGCACCCCGCCAAGACGCCCAGGCCCAGCGCCCGCGCGCGCTCGGCCATGGCCAGCGCCTCGGTGAGGCCGCCGGCCTTGTCGAGCTTGACGTTGACCATCTGGTAGCGGTCGGCCACGCGGTCCACGTCCTGCGCCGTATGGACCGCCTCGTCGGCGCATATGGGCGCGGGGTAGCCGAGGCCTGCAAGCCCCGCATCGTCCTCCGCATGCAGCGGCTGTTCGACCATGATCACCGGCAGGCGCGCGATCGTATCGGCCATGGCCGACAGGATCGCGATCGTCCACCCCTCGTTCGGATCGACGATCAGCCGGGCCCCCGGCGCGCCGTCGGCCACCGCCTGGAGCCGCCTGGCGGGCTCATCGGCGCCCAGCTTGACCTTGAGCAGCGGCGCCCCGGACGCGGCCATGGACGCGGCGCGCATGGCGTCGGGCGTGTCCAGGCTGATCGTCACCGCCGTCGGCAAAGGCCCCGGCGGAGCCCGGCCGAGGCGTTCGGCCACCGAAACGCCTGAGCGCCGGGCCTCGAGATCCCAGAGGGCGCAGTCGAGCGCGTTGCGCGCCGCGCCAGGCGGAAGCGACCGGACGACGGCCTCCGCCGGCTCGCCGTCGCCCAGCCGCGCGGCCTGGGCGCCAAGTTGAGCGGCCACGCTCTCCACCGTCTCGCCGTAGCGGGGATAGGGCACGCACTCGCCGCGCCCTGCGAGACCGTCGGCGCGCAACTCGGCCACCACGACCTCGGCATGGGTCTTCACGCCCCGCGAGATGCGGAACGGCGCGCGCAGAGGCAGGCGCTCGGCGCGGATGGCCAGTTCGAGCTTCACCGCCCTCCTTCTCCCGCATGCGGCGGCCCGCGTCGACAGGTTGCGCCGACCGTGTTTAGCATCCGCTCGGGCCATACGGTCTTGGGGGAGACGACGTGACCATCGAAACCGTCGAACCGGGCAAGCTCGACATTGCGCGCGTCATTCAGCAGACCTTCGCGGTGCTGGGGCGCAACTTCGTGGCCTTCTTCCTGCTCGCCCTGATCCTCTCGGGCCTCCCCACCGGGATCGTGGCCTTCCTTCAGGCCGCGAACATGCCGAACCTCGAGACGGGGGCGTTCAATTTCGGCCCGGGCTACTTCGGCTCGCGCGCCGTGACGGGACTTGCGGGCGTCATCACCGCCGCGATCCTGCAGGGCGCCCTCATCTACGGCACGGTGCAGGACATGAACGGGGCCAAGGCGTCAGTCGGCGACTGTCTTGCGACGGGCCTGCGCGCCTTCCTGCCCCTGCTGGGCGTCAGCATCCTGTTCGCGCTCGCGGTGGGCTTCGGCCTCGTGCTGCTGGTCGTGCCGGGCCTGATGATCGCCTGCGCCTGGTGCGTCGCCGTGCCGTCGCTGGTCGCCGAGCGGACCGGCGTGTTCGGCGCGTTCAGCCGTAGCGCCGACCTGACCCGCGGCAATCGCTGGCGGATCTTCGCCCTGCTCGTGCTGGTGTGGGTCATCGCCATGGTGATCTCCGCGGTGATCGGGGCGATCGTGGGCATAGGCGCCATGACGGCGGAGGACCCCTTCGCCGCCGCCACCAGCCCCCTGACCATCGCGAGCAACGTCCTGATCAACACCTTCAGCGCCGTCATCACCTCCACGGGCGCGGCCGTGCTCTACGTCGAGCTTCGCAGGGCGCGCGAAGGCGTCGGGCCGCAGTGGCTGGCCGACATCTTCAGCTGACGCCCTCACATCGGGCCGGCCTCGGCCGGCATCGACAGTCGCCACAGCCCATGGTTAGCATGGCCGGGGCAGTCGCGTTGGGGGCGTAGATGAGCGTGGAATCCGCCGGGGCCGGCGAGGTCGTGATCGGCCGCGTACTTGGCGAGTCCTTCGGCGTCCTTCGGCGCAACGCCCTCGCGCTCACCGCCCCCGCTCTCCTCTACTCGCTTCTCCCCAGCGTTGCGGTCGGCGTAATGGCCGCGATGTCCGAGGATCCCGCGACCGCCGAGGACGTCGCACGGCTCGGAAACCTGCCCGTCTCGCTTCTCACCATCGCCCTGCAGGCCTCGGTGATGGCAGTGATCATCCAGGAGCGGCGCGGTCGCGCCCTGACGCAGCAGACCGCTCTGGCCGCGGCGGGCAGACCCTACCTTCTCCTCCTGCTGCTGAACATCGTGACGGTCCTGGGAATCGGGGCCGGCCTGCTGTTGCTGATCGTGCCGGGGGTGTTCCTGGCCTGCGCCTGGGCCGCCGCCGCGCCGGCCCTGGTCGCCGAGAATAAGGGCGTGTTCGACGCCATGCGCCGAAGCTGGGACCTGACGCGGAACAACCGCTGGCCCATCTTCCTGATCTTCCTGATCCTGTCGGTCGCGGTGATCCTGACCGCGGTGATCCTCGGCGCGCTCCTCGCGATCGTCGGCGGGATCGGCGAGACGCCCACGATCTCGAGCGCCATCGTCGAAGCCGTCGCCTCGACCGTCTTCATCGTCATATCGAGCGCGGCCGCCGCCGTGCTCTATCTCGAGCTGAGGGCGCTCCGCGAAGGTGTGGGCTCCGAGTCTCTGGCCGAGGTGTTCAGCTGACGTCGAACTTGTCCTTGCGGCGGCGGCCGAAGAGCATCTGGCTCTCCAGCCGTCCGCGCAGGGCGGCGTAGTAGGCGTTGAGGAAGGTCCGGTCGGCGAGGTCCGCCGGACCCTCCCAGCCGATCTTGGTCCGGATACGGTTCGCGACCTCGGCCATGGAGCGCCGGTCGCCGGCTCGCAGCACATCCTCCAGCACGTGCAACTCCTTGATCCCGTAGGCGTCGAGCTGGGCCGGGGTGAAGGCGAAGCCGCGGGCGGCGGCGCGCTCGGTGTCGGCCAGGTCGATCTGCAGCACCTTCTTCGGCGCCTTCACCACCAGGGTCCCGGCGACGAGATCGCCCATCCGCCGCCGGTCGCGGTTGAACAGGGGGAAGACCACGAACACCCCGCTCCAGATGGCGCCCAGGGTGATGAGCGCCGCATCGACGCCCTGTCCGCGGGCGGCGAAGAAGGCCAGCGGCAGGAACACCTCCACCTCGCGCATGGCGTTGCGGGCGAAGACCATGTCGGCGCTGAGCGGCCCGCCGTCGGCCGCGACGACTCTCAGGCCCAGGGCGCGCTTGCCCGGCGTCGCGCCGCCCGGCCGCATCTCGAAGATCAGGAAGTAGAAGTTCCGCAGCACGAAAACGCCCAGCAGCCACACGACCGCCAGCAACTCCGCGGCCCAGGCCGCGCGCGTCGCCCAGGCCACGCCCAGGGCCACGAGGCTGAACGCCAGCAGCGCCCCGCCGATGATGAGAAAGTCCAGCAGCAGGGCCGCAAACCGCTCGGCGTAGGCGCCCACCTTGAGCCGCAGGTCCACGCCCTCGGGCGTGACCAGCTCGCGCCAGCCGTCGTCGGCCGCACGCGCCGGCCGGCGTCCACGCATCCGCGCCAGCACGCCCTGCGCCGTCATGGCGCGCCCTGGCGCGGCCAGTAGAAGTAGGCGAGCCAGAAGACCAGCATGACCCCGGCGATGGCGTAGCGGGCGAGATCGACCTGGATCAGCTGCCGTCCGAAGCCCTCCAGCAGCCCCGCGACCAGCAGCATCACGACGACCCCGGCCATGGCGGTGGCCGCGCGCCGCCCGGCCTCGGCCGCCGCGTCCACCCGTGAGCGTGCGCCCGGGAACACCACGGACCATCCGATCGCAAAGCCGGCGCCGCCGGCGATCACCACGGCGAAGAGTTCGGTGGTGCCGTGGATCATCAGCCACCCGCCGGCCTCCGCCCCCAGGCCGCGCGAGGCGAACAGGGCCAGGAAGGCGCCCAGCATGCCGCCGTTCAGCACCATCAGCGCCGCCGTGGGCAGGCAGAGGGCGAAGCCGAGCGCGAAGGCGAACAGCGCGACCTGCGCGTTGTGCGTGAACAGGAAGGTGGCGAAGGCCGACAGGCCCTCGCTCCGCGTGCCCTCGTGATAGAGCGTCTCGCGCAGCGCCGCCGTGGTGGCCATGGGGTCCCGTCCGCTCGCCAGGCCCGGGTCCACGAAGCTGTAGAACCAGTCGGCGTCGCGCCGGACCAGGACGTAGGCGATCACCGTGGCGACCGCCGAGATCACGAACGAGACCAGGGTCTCGCGCCAGAGCGACCGCATGGCCGCCGGCCAGTCGCGCAGGAAGAATCGCGCCACCCGTTCCGGCAGGCGGGTCCGCGTTCCGTAAACGATGAAATAGGCCCGGGTGCAGAGGCTCTCCAGGTATCCCACAAGGCTCTGGTCGAGCGAGATCGAGCGCGCCACCGAGAGCGACGAGAGGGCCTGGCGGTAGAGCAGCGGCAGCTCCAGCAACTCGTCGCGCCGCAGGCGTCTGGCGCCCCCGCCCTCGGCCTTGCCTAGCAGGGCCTCGAGCCGGCGCCAGTCGGCCTCGCGTTCGGCGCGGAACCGCCAGCTCTTGAGACTGAGCTCGCTCATCAGACCAGCCCCCGGCGCTTGACGTCGAGATAGCGGTTCACGAGGGCCGCGGAGAGCCCTTCGGCCGGGGCGTCGATGATCTCGGCGCCCAGCCGTTTGAGCCGCGCCGACACGGCCTCACGCTGACGCAGCAGCCGCTCGGCGATCACCGCGCGGGTGACGTCCTCGGCCTCGCGCGGCTCGCGCGTCACCAGGGATTCCAGCTCCTCGTCGCGGAACACCACGAACAGGACCAGGTGGGTCCGCATCAGCCGGGCGACGTTCTCGACCATCAGCTCGGCCGAGGTCGCATCCGCGAAGTCGGTGAAGACCACCACCACCGCCCGCCGGTCCAGGCGCCCGGACAAGGCGGTGAGACCAAGGGTGAAGTTGGTCTCCTCCGTGGAATAGTCGATCGAGGCGCACAACTTCTGGAGCAGCGGGAAGGCCGCCGGGCCCGAGGCCAGACCGCTCGCCAGCCGGGGCCGGGAGTCGAAGGCGAAGATTCCGGCGCGGTCGCCCATCCGCAGGCTGACGAACGCCAGCAGCAGCGCAGCGTTGATCGCCCGGTCGATGCGGGGAAGGCCGGCGGCGGGCGCGCTCATCAGCCGCCCGGTGTCGAGCGCCAGGACGACATGGTGGTTGCGTTCGGTGCGGTACTCCCGCCCGATCAGCTTGGCGTGGCGGGCGCTCTGCTTCCAGTCGATGTCGCCGAGGTCCATCCCCGTCTGGAATTCCTTCAGGGCGTGGAAATCCGACCCCTCGCCCGCGTCGGTCAGCGGCTTGGCGCCGAGGGCGGCGTCCCGGGAGAAGAGGCGCAGCGCCTGCTCCTTGACCCCCGCCACGTCCGGCGTGACGGGTACGGGTTCGCCCGGCGGCGTGCGGCGCTGCAGCCACATCAGGCCGAGGGGCCCGCGCCACCGCGCCCAGACGCCCTCGATCCGGCCCTCGCCTCGGCGGCGCGGGTCCAGCGTCACCTCGGCCTCGGCGCGGCCCGCGACCACGCGCTGCGTCTGCCGCTCGGGAGCGGCGGCCAGGCGTTCGTTGACCCCGACCGCGAGTTCCACGGCGCGCGGCGCGCGGCCCGCGAACTCGGCGGCCAGGCGAGCCGCGCCAGGCCGGCCGACGCCCAGATGCCCAGGCGTCTCGACCTCCAGCCGGATGGCTCGCGGCGGCGCGGCCAGGGCGACATCGGCCAGCATGAGTCCGGCGGCGAACACGATCCATGCCGCAGCCGCCGTCCACATCCCGGGCGCCGCCACGGCTACCGCCAGCGCCGGCAGGGCGCCCGCGGCCATCAGCACGATCGCGCGTCGGGTGGGGTAGAGGCGCATCGGTCAGCGCGGCGCGGCGGCCAGGTCGACGAGGCCCTGGATGATCTGGTCAGGCCGGCGACCATCGATCTCCGCGGCCGGCGAGAGGATCACCCGATGTCGCAGCATCGGCAGGGCCAGGATCTTCACGTCGTCGGGGATGGCGTAGTCCCGGCCGTCCAGGGCCGCGCGGGACCGCGCCGCCAACGCGAGCTGCGCCGCCGCACGCGGCGAGGCGCCGCTGGAGAGGTCGGGCGTCTCGCGCGTGGAGCGGACCAGGTCCAGGACATAGCCGACGATTTCGTCGGTCAGCCGCACCTCGGCGACGGCCTTGTGCGCCTCGGTGAGCTGCTTGGCTGTCACCACTCGCGAGACGCCGCGGGCGGCCGGGTCGGCGTGGCCGCTCTGGGTCCCGTACTCGGCGACGATCCGGCGCTCCTCGTCCCGGCTGGGGTAGCCCAGGGTCTGCTTGAAGAGGAACCGGTCGAGCTGGGCCTCCGGCAGCGGATAGGTGCCCTGCTGCTCCAGCGGGTTCTGGGTCGCCACGACCATGAACCGGTCCGAGAGCGGTCGCGCCTTGCCGTCGATCGTGACGCGCCGTTCTTGCATCGCTTCGAGCAGCGCGGCCTGGGTCTTGGGCGGCGTGCGGTTGATCTCGTCGGCCAGCAACAGCTCGCAGAACAGCGGCCCCTCGGTGAGCGAGAAGGTCGAGGTCTGGAAGTTGAATACGTTGGCCCCGATGATGTCGGCTGGCATCAGGTCCGGCGTGAACTGGATACGTCCGAACTCCAGGCCGAGCGTGCGGGCGAAGCACTGGGCCAGGAAGGTCTTGGCCACGCCGGGCGGGCCTTCCAGCAGGACGTGCCCGCGTGCGAACAGCGCGATCAGCAGGAGATCGACCGTGTCCTGCTGGCCCACGATGGCCTTGCCCACCTCGGCGCGGACGGAATCCGCCAGGGCCTTAACTTCAGCGACGTTCACGCATCATCTCCCCTCGCCACTCGTACAGTCTTCGCGCGACGGCCAGGAGGTCGTCACGGGTCTTCACGGCCTCGGCCTCGGCGGCAAGTTCCGCCGGCGCAGTTGCGCCGCGTCGCTGCGCCAGGTCTTCCAGCCAGTGTTCCTCGCTCACGTGGCCGCCGCCGGCCCGGGTCACGAGCCCGCGGGTCAGGGCCGCATAGGCCGGCGCCAGTTCATGCTCCTTCCGGGCCGCCCGCACGAGCCCGGCGGTGTTCTCGACCAGCGCCTGGGCGCCCAGCGGCAGGGCGCGGCCCTTGTGGAGAGGCTGGCCGAAGCGGGCCAGGGCGTGCAGCCCCATCAGGACGCCCGCCGCCACCGCGATCAGGGTGGCGGCGAGCCACGGCGGCTCCAGCATCAGCCGGCCCAGGCCGCGCCCGCGCTCGAACCCCGCCAGCGTCACGTCGAAGACGACAGGCCATTCGCCCCTTGCGCTCGCCGCGTCCAGGATGGCGGCGGCTGCGCGGGCGTTGTCGAGGCTCTTGAGGCCCTGGTTGTTCAGGAGGTCCGGCTCGGCCAGCACCCACAGGTTCGGTTGCTTGCGCGAATAGGCCAGCACCATGGCGCCCGTCTCGTCGACCAGCGCCGGGGCCCAGCCCTCGCCCGAAACGGTCTGGAGCCGGTCGATCGACCCCAGCGACAGCTGCGTCCCGCTCGGGAAGGGGCCGCCGGCGCCGCGGAGAACCGTGCGCGCCTCTCCCTTTCGGGCCGCGAGCTTCGTCTCCTTCGCGAAGGCCGAGAGGAGGTCCTCGTGGTCGTTCGGCTCGCGCAGGCCCGCCTTGCGCACGAATCCCTGCCGGAAGGGATCGGGGGCCGCGGCCCACTTGGGCAGAACCACCAGGATCCGGCCGGCCTCGGCGAAGGGCGCCAGGGCCTCGGCTTTCTCGCCGCCGTCCGGCGTCAGCACGACGACCGAGGTCTCGAGGCTTTGGGCGCGGGTTCGGCTGACCACCACCGTTTTGCCCATCGCCTTCAGGAGGATCGGCGCGCCGGCATAGCCCACGGCGGACTTCGACAGCGCGTGCGCCCGGCCGTCCTGGCCACTGCGCAGGTCGGGCGCGTAGGCCGACAGCACGGCGAGGCCGGCGAACGCCACAATCCCGGTCAGCACGAGCGCCAGGACGGCGCCGGCGGCGAAAGCCGGCGGACGGCCTGCGCCGCTTTCGGACGCCGCGCTCATCGCCAACCCTCCGCGAAAGCGAAGGCCTCGTAGTCGGCGCGCGCCGCGCCGAATTCCTCGGCGCCCGCGGCGCGACCGCCGAAGAACGACCGCTCCACGGCCTGGGCCAGGCGGGCGAAGGCCGCCCTCGCCTCGTCCGGCAACGCCTCCAGCCCGGCGATGTCGCGGCTGGTGAACGCCGGCCTCACCGCGCCCGGACGCCGCGCTGTCAGGTCGTCGATCGAGCGGAAGAGCAGAAGGTGGATCGCCTCTTCGAACCGTCCCGCCGCGGCCAGGCCGTCGGCGTCCTCGAGCAGCTCGCGTGCGCGGCCGGGTTCGGGGCGCCAATCGGTGGCGGCGACGTCGATCTTCCGCCGGAACCACCTCTCGGGGACGAACTCGCGGAGCAGGAAATAGAGGATCAGAAGGGCGCCGATGATCACCCCGCCCCAGAACACATAGACCAGCGCAGGGGCGATGGCGGCCAGGAACTTGGCCAGCGGCTCGAGCCACGGCGGCGGCTTCGGCTGCGGCGGCGCGATGAAGTCGAACTGCAGGCCGCGAGTCTTAAGCAACGCCTCGTGCGCCGCGGCGAGCGTCCGCTCCCCCGCCTCGCCTTCCGCCACCCCAACGCCCTGACCCGCCACGCACACTCCCGAGTTGCACGGCCAAGCCTAGTCGACCTCGCACTGTCCGCAAACCTTGACCCATGCCGGCAATGCGGTGAGGTGATCGCCATGACCGGACTTGCCGCCTTCATCCAGGGCCTGCCCAAGGCCGAGCTGCACCTGCACATCGAGGGCAGCCTCGAACCCGAGCTGATGTTCGAACTGGGCCGCCGCAACGGGATCGCCATCCCGTTCAAGACTGTGGAAGAGGTGCGCGCCGCCTACGCCTTCTCCAATCTCCAGGACTTCCTGGACATCTACTACCAAGGCGCCGGCGTGCTCGTGACGGAGCGCGACTTCCACGACCTGGCGATGGCCTACTTCCGCCGCGTCGCCGCCGACGGTTGCCGGCATGTCGAACTCTTCTTCGATCCCCAGACCCACACCGACCGCGGGATCCCCTTCCACATCGTCGCGGACGGGCTCCTTTCGGGCATGGCCGAGGCGGAACAGGCGCTGGGCGTCACCTCCAGCCTCATCCTCTGCTTCCTGCGCCACCTCGACGAAGACGCCGCGTTCTCAACCCTCCGAGCCGCGGAGCCGTACCTGGACCGGATCTTGGGGGTGGGACTGGACTCCTCCGAAGTCGGCCATCCTCCCTCCAAGTTCGCCCGCGTGTTCAAGGCCGCCCGGGAGCGTGGCCTCAAGCTGGTGGCCCACGCCGGAGAGGAGGGTCCGCCCGAATACGTCTGGGAGGCGCTGGACCTCCTGCACGTCGACCGGATCGACCACGGCAACCGCTCGCTCGAGGACGACCGCTTGGTGCGACGCCTCGTCCACGACGGCATGACGCTGACGGTTTGCCCGCTCTCGAACCTCAAGCTCTGCGTGGTCGACGATCTGAAGGCCCATCCCCTGAAGCGGATGCTGGGCCTGGGGCTGAAGGCGACCCTGAACTCCGACGATCCGGCCTACTTCGGCGGCTACCTCGGGACCAACTGGATCGAGACGGCCAGGGCGCTGGACCTGACCCGCGAGGAGCTGGTGACGCTCGCCCGCAACAGCTTCACCGGCTCGTTTCTGCCCCAGGCGACGGTGGTCCGCCATCTCGCGGCCATCGACGACTACATCGCCGCGAGCGGGTACTCGTAGTAGGCGACTGTCTGCATCTCGGCGCCCCGGCCGGCGTAGAGGGCCCGGGCGGCCTCGTTGTCCAGTTCCGTGGCCACCCAGGCGGTCGTGCAGCCTTGGGCGCGGCCCCAGCCGGTCAGCTCGTCCAGAAGTCGAGAGGCGATGCCCTCGCGCCTCCGCGCCTCGGCGACCCCCAGGTTGTCGATATAGAGCACGGGCGGCCCGTCCGGCTGGCGCGTAATCACGCCCCGCGCCTGGCCGACGACCACGTCCCCGGCCACGGCGCACACGAGCAGATGACCGCGGTCGGCCAGGTAGGCGGGCAGGCGTTCCGCGTCGATCTCCTGGTCGAAGATGTCCTCGTCCACATTGTCCAGCAGCGCCTCGTCGCCGGGCGCCATGCGCACGATCCGCACGTCCATGGGCGCGACCTTAGGGCTTGCGCGGGCCGGTTGAACAGCGTCTCTTCGAACCTGAACGGCGCGTCACGAAGCCGGGGGAGGAACCTTATGCCCAAGCTCATGCTGGCCCTGTTGGCGGCGACCGCGCTGGCGACCGCCGCCCAGGCGAAGACGCTGGCCGTGGCGCCCGGGCCCGACGCCCAGGAGCGCATCCAGACCGCCCTGCTCGACGCCAAGCCCGGCGACGTGGTGGAACTGGCCGCCGGCCGCTACGAACTGATCGATGGCCTGTCGCTGGACGTCGACGGCGTGACGGTGAAGGGCGCCGGACCCGACGCGACGGTGCTGTCGTTCAAGGGCCAGAAGGGCGCGGGCGAGGGCCTGCTGGTCACCTCCGATCGAGTCACCGTCCGCGACCTCGCCGTCGAGGACACCAAAGGGGACGGGCTGAAGTCCAAGGGCTCGGACCAGATCAGCTTCGTCAACGTGCGCGTGGAATGGACCGGCGGGCCCAAGGAGACCAACGGCGCCTATGGCGTCTACCCCGTCTCCTCCACGAACGTGCTGATCGACCGGGCCGTGGTCCGCGGCGCCTCGGACGCCGGGATCTATGTCGGCCAGTCGAAGAACATCGTGGTCAAGCGAAGCCGGGCCGAGTTCAACGTGGCCGGGATCGAGATCGAGAACTCGATGAACGCCGACGTGTTCGACAACGTCGCCACCCGCAACACCGGCGGCATCCTGGTCTTCGACCTGCCGAACCTGCCGCAGATGGGCGGCCATTCCACGCGCCTGTTCCGGAACAAGGTGGTGGACAACGACACGCCGAACTTCGCGCCCAAGGGCAACATCGTCGCCAACGTGCCGGTCGGCACCGGCGTGATGATCATGGCCAACCGCAACGTCCACGTCTTCGAGAACGAGATCGACGGCAATCAGTCCACCGGCGTGATGCTGGTGAGCTACACTGAGAAGTTCGACGACAAGACCTACAATCCCCTGCCCCGTGACGTGGTGGTCCGTGGCAACCGGATGGGCCGGAACGGCTACGATCCGAAGTTCTCGGGCGCGGAGGCCCTCGCGCAGGCGGTGGGCGGGACGATCCCCCCGATCCTGTGGGACGGGGTCACCAGCCATCCGCAGAATTCCGATCCGGTTCGCGTGCACCTGATCGACGGGCCCGTGCTGAACCTGAACCTGAAAGGCCCGGGCCAGCTCATGACCGCCCAGCCCGCCGTCACGCCGACCCTGGGCGAGGCGCAACTCGCCGAGCCCGCGGCGGTGGTCCTGCCGAAGGCGCAGGCCGACCTCGGGGCCTGAGGTGCTGCGGACGGCAAGGCCCTGGCTTGCGAGCGTCCTGGCGCTTGCCCTCCTGGGCGCCGCGCCGGCCCCGCCGCCGGTCGCCCTGGATGTCCTCCTGGCCGAGACTCCGGCGCAGAAGCTGTCGGACTATCGCCTGTTCACGGATGATCGCGGGCGGGTCCCGAATGTGCGCCTCACGCCCTACGCCCTGAACACGCCCCTGTTCACCGACTACGCTGAGAAATTCCGGTTCGCCTACCTGCCGCCAGGGACCCAGGCCCGATATCGCGCGGACGGCGTCTTCGAGTTCCCGGTCGGGGCGACCCTGGTCAAGACCTTCGCCTATCCCGCCGACCTGCGCCGACCGGACCAGGACGTCCGCTATCTGGAGACCCGGCTGCTGATCCGTAAAGCTGAGGGCTGGGTCGCCCTGGCCTATGTCTGGAACGCCGAGCAGACCGAGGCGGTGCTGAAGCGGGCCGGTGCGCGCCTGAACGTGGTTTTCACCGATGCCCAGGGGCGCAGGCGAGACCTGGACTACGCGGTCCCCAATCAGAACCAGTGCAAGGAGTGCCATCAGCTCGACGAGCAACTCACGCCCATCGGGCCGAAAGCCGGACACCTCAACGGCCGGTTCGCCTATCCCGAGGGCACGGAGAACCAGCTCGTCCACTGGACCCGCCGCGGCCTGCTGGCCGGCGCGCCGGATCCCGCCGCCGCGCCGCGCACGGCCCACTGGGACGATCCGGCCGAGCCCCTGGAAGCGCGGGCCCGGGCCTATCTCGACGCCAACTGCGGCCACTGCCACAGCCCGCGCGCGGTGGCGAGCAACTCGGGCCTGTTCCTCGACCTCAAGGAGGATCGACCCGCCGCCCTCGGGATCGGCAAGGGCCCGGTGGCCGCCGGCCGCGGCTCGGGCGGCCTCAAGGTCGGGATCGAGCCCGGGGATCCCGACGCCTCGATCCTCGTCTACCGCATGGCCTCGGACGAGCCCGGGGTGATGATGCCCGAGCTGGGGCGCAGCGTGACGCACGACGAGGGCGTGGACCTCATCCGCCGCTGGATCGCGGCGATGGACCGGCGGTGAGCCTGACGCGGCGCGGCGCGATGGGCTCGGGCCTCGCCCTGCTCGCCGCGCCCGCCGCCGCCCAGGGCGCGCGCGATGCGGCTCCGCCCGCATCCGACGTCGACGCCTGGAGCCGGTACGAGGCCCGGCTCCGCGCCCGCCTGGAAGACGCCGGCGGCGGCCGCTACGACGAGGCCGGCGCGGCCGCGCTCACGGAGATGACCAACGCCGAGCGGGCCAGGAGCGGCGCGAGGCCCCTGTCCTGGCACGCCGAGCTGGCTAGGGCGGCCCGCGCCCATGCCGCGGACCTCGCCGAGCGGGCCTATCTGGAGCACCTCGCCCCGGAAGGCTTCGATCCCAGCCACCGCTTCTGGCTGCTGGGCCGCACGACGATCGGTTCGCCCTCCGAGAACATCGCCTATCACCGCGGATCGGGCCCGCCGGTGACGCCGACCCAGCTCCTGGAGCTCTGGCGCTCGAGTCCCGGCCACTGGCGCAACCTGCTCCGGCCGAGCCACACCCACGTCGGCTACGGCCTGATCCGGCGCGCCGACCGCTCCTGGCTTGTCGGCCTCTACGCCCAGCCGGTGGCGGCCCTGGCCGAACCCCTTCCCTTCCGCGCCGACGCCGCCCAGGTCGCCCGCGCCCTGGCCAGCCTGGACGGCCAACTCCGCCCGCGTATCGCCATCCCCCAGGGCAGCCGGATCGGCTTGGCGGGCGCCGCGCCGCCCGTCATGCAGATCACCGCCTTGCGCCGGGCCGAGGTCGGACGGTTCGACGTCATCGGCGGTCCCATCTTCCAGGCGGCCGAGGCGCGGGCCCGCGCCTGATGGGCTTTCCAGAAAGGCTGGTTTGCGCGCCGTTGGGGAAGGCCGGTATCCGTGCGCTGTCCATCGTATCGGGAGCCTCCGCTTGGCCGACCTCTTCGCCCCGCTGACCTTCGCCCATGGCCCGGCCATGAAGAACCGCTTCATGCTGGCGCCCCTCACCAACCTGCAGAGCCACCCGGACGGCACGCTGTCGGACGACGAGTTCAACTGGCTGACCCTCAGGGCCAAGGGCGGCTTCGGCCTGACCATGACCTGCGCCGCCCACGTCCAGGCGGTGGGCCAGGGATTCCCCGGCCAGCTCGGCGTGTTCGGCGACCAGCACCTGCCCGGCCTGACCCGCCTGGCGGCGGCGATCAAGGCGGCCGGCAGCGTCGCGGCGCTGCAGATGCACCACGCCGGCAACCGCTCGCCGAAGGACCTGGTGGGCCAGCCGGTCTGCCCCTCCGACGACCCTGAGACCGGCGCGCGGGGTCTCTCGACCGGCGAGGTCGAGCAGCTCGTGGAGGACTTCGTGACCGCCGCGGTTCGCTCGGAACAGGCCGGTTTCGACGGCGTCGAGATTCATGGCGCGCACGGCTACGTCCTGGCCCAGTTCCTGTCGCCCGAGATCAACCGGCGCGAGGACCGCTACGGCGGCTCGGTCGAAAACCGCGCCCGGATCATCTTTGAGATCATTGACGGCGTGCGCGCCCGCTGCCGGCCCGACTTTCAACTCGGCCTGCGCCTGTCGCCCGAGCGGTTCGGCCTGAAGCTCGCCGAGATCGTCGACGTCGCCCAGTCGGTGATGAAGGACGGCCGGATCGACTACCTCGATATGTCCCTGTGGGACGTCCTCAAGGAGCCGGTCGAAGAGGCGTTCCAGGGCCGCAGCCTGATGAGCTACTTCACCGAGCTCGATCGAGGCCCGGTGCGCCTCGGCGTGGCCGGCAAGGTGACCAGCCCCGCCATCGCGGCGCGGATGTTGGACGACGGCGCCGACTACGTCCTGATCGGCCGCGCCGCCATCCTGCACCACGACTTCCCGGAACGCGCCCGCGACCCGGCGTTCACGCCGACGCCGCTACCGGTCAGCGCCGAATATCTGGCCAACGAGGGTCTTGGACCTGCCTTCGTGAAGTACATGAGCACCTGGCCCGGGTTCGTTCAGGCGGCCTAGGGTCCGCTTCGCCTCCCGGGCGTTGGCGATGGTCACGGCCACGACGATCATCGCATAGAGCACCAGCGCCACGACGAAGACCTCGGGCTGCAACTGAAACGACTCCATCTGGATTCTCTCCATCATGGGGAGAAGCTTGGCCTGGGATGGAGCCCGAGGAAATTTCGCAGCGTTACCTAGGCCGAACTCCCTAGGGAAAACTACGCTACGGCAGGTGTTCGAGCGCCGCGGGCGCGGGGCCGCCCGTCGCCCAGTCCAGCAGTTCGACCGGATGCACGACCGGCGCGTCGAGCGCGGGCGCGAGTTGGGCGATGCACCCCACGTTGCCGGCGGCGACGACCGTGGCCCCGGTCGCGGCGATGTGGCCCGCCTTGCGATCGCGCAGCCGCCCGGCAAGGTCCGGCTGCAGGATGTTGTAGACGCCCGCCGAGCCGCAGCAGAGGTGGCCTTCGGCGACGGTCCGCACCTCGAACCCGGCCTCGGCCAGCAGGCGCGGCGGCGCGGCCGTGATCCTCTGCCCATGCTGCAGGGAGCAGGCGGCGTGATAGGCGACGCTGGGCCGCCGGCCGGGGACCACCGGCGGCAGCCCCGCTTCGGCGATGAACTCCAGGATGTCCCGCGCCGGAACTTCCTCGCCCGCAAGGCGGCCGTAGGCCTTGAGCATGGTCCCGCAGCCCGCCGCCGTCGTCACGACCGCGTCCACTCTCCCCACACGCTTCCAGGCGGCGAGGTTGGCGCGCGCCATGCCCGCAGCCTCCTCCGCCCGGCCCAGGTGCTGTGACAGCGCCCCGCAGCAAACCTCGCCGTCGGCCAGGGTGACTTCGTAGCCGGCGCGTTCCAGGAGCCGGCGGGCCGCGGCGCGGATCTCCGGCGCGACAACCGGCTCCACGCATCCCTGAAGCAGCACCACGCGCCCTCGGCCGCTCGCGCGGCTGGGGACCGGTACGGCGGTGTTCGCCTGTCCCGGCGGGCGCGAGGGAACCAGCCGGACCATCGCTGCGAGAGGCTTCATGCCAAGCCGCGCAAGGACCGGCTCCAGCGGCCGCGCCAGGCGGCCGAGCCGCAGAGCCCATCGCAGCCGCGCGGGCCGCGTCAGGACGGCCGCCAGCACCGCCCGCAGCGACCGTTCCGGCCATGGCCGCGGATGGTGAGCCTCGATGTGCGCGCGGGCGTGGTCGATGAGATGGGCGTAGTCCACCCCCGAGGGGCAGGTGGTCGTGCACGCAAGGCAGGACAGGCAACGGTCGATGTGGGTGACGGTGCTGGCGGGGGGCGGACCACCCTTTTCCAGCATCTGGCGGATCAGCTCGATGCGGCCGCGGGGACTGTCCCGCTCATCGCCCAGGAGGACATAGGTCGGGCAGGTCGCCGTACAGAAGCCGCAATGGACACACTTGCGGATCGCCGCCTGGCTGGCGGCGGTCTCGGGGTCGGCAAGCTGCTCGAGTGAAAAGCCGGTTCTCATGCGATCCCCCCCAGGCGGCCGGGATTCAGAACGCCCAGCGGATCGAAGGCCGCCTTCACGCGCGATTGCAGCGCGCCCAGGGCCCCTTCGCGAGGGCCGAACGCCTCGCCGCCGCGGAGACACAACGCATGGCCGCCCAAGCCGCGGACCACGGCCCGTACGTTTTCGGCCGGCTCCTCGGTCGCCAGCCACACCAGTCCGCCCGCCCAATCGTAGAGCGCATCGCCCGGCAGGCTCTGCGGGGCCCGCCAGCCGGCCGCGGGAGGAAGCGAAAGCCGCCAGAGCGGGCGCGGGTCGCCGGCGAGCGCCTCCACCTCGCGCACCTGAGCCCAGAACTCGCGGCTGTGGCCGGCGTCCAGGCGGTCGATCCGCCCGAAGCCCTTGAGCGCGCCGGCCAGGGCCTCCGCGCGCGCCACGACAGACGCCTCGAACCCCTCCAGCCGGAGCGCGGTCACGGCCATGTCCGCCTTCAGCGGCTTGGACCGCGCCGCAAAGCCGGGCAGGTGGGCGGCGCCCGAGACGTCGAAGGCCCCGTTCATCGCCATCTGCATCGCCTCGCTCGCCCGCCCGTCGGCGAGGCCGAACACGAGGAGGGTCGTCTCGGTCCGCGGCGCCGGAACGACCTTGATCGTCGCCTGGGTCAGGATCGCCAGCGTCCCCCACGAGCCCGCCATCAGCTTCATAAGGTCGTAGCCGGTGACGTTCTTCACCACCCGCCCGCCGGCCTTGAACGTCTCTCCGCGGCCCGACACCGCTTCGAAGCCAAGGAAATGGTCGCGGGCGGCGCCGGCGCGGATGCGACGCGGCCCGGACAGGTTCGCCGCCAGCACGCCGCCCAGCGTGGGCTCGCCGCGCGCGCCGAGCAGGCGGGTCCAGCGCGGCGGTTCGAACGCCAGCATCTGGCCACGGCCAGCGACGAGATGCTCCAGGTCCGCCAGCCGCACCCCCGCTTCCGCCGTCAGCACCAGTTCGTCCGGCGAATAGTCGATGACGCGGTCGAGGCGTTGGGTCGAGAGGACCACGTCGGCGGGCGCCGACGATCCGATCCGGCGCTTCGTGCCGCCGCCCACGACCTCGACCCGTCGCGCCTTGGCGTTGGCGTCCGCGACGACGGCCAGGACCTCGTCCGGCGTCGCGGGGGTCAGGGGGCGAGCGAGCGTCTCCGGCATCAGAAGCGCGGCAGCTCCGGAAAGGCCAGCTTTCCCCGGTGGACATGCATGCGGCCAAGCTCGGCGCAGCGGTGGAGGATCGGGAACATCTTCCCGGGATTGAGCAGCAGGCCCGGGTCGAAGGCGCACTTCACCCGCTGCTGGCAGGCCAGGTCGGTCGCGTCGAACATCTCCCCCATCAGGTCGCGCTTCTCGACGCCCACGCCGTGCTCGCCGGTCAGGACGCCGCCCACGGCCACGCACAGCTTCAGGATGTCGGCGCCGAACGCCTCGGCCTTCTCCAGCTCGCCCGGCTTGTCGGCGTCGTAGAGGATGAGCGGGTGCAGGTTGCCGTCGCCGGCGTGGAAGACGTTGGCGACGCCCAGGCCGTACTCCGCCGCCAGTTCGTTGATGCGGGTCAGAACCTCGGGCAGCTTCCCGCGCGGGATGGTGCCGTCCATGCAGTAGTAGTCCGGGGCGATGCGGCCGACGGCGGGGAACGCGGCCTTTCGGCCAGCCCAGAACGCCAGCCGCTCGGCGTCGTCATGCGACACGCGCACGAAATCGGCGCCTCGCGCAGAGGCCAGGGCCCGGACGTGCCCGGTCAGCTCGGCGCACTCGGCCTCGGGCCCGTCCAGCTCGACGATCAGGAGCGCCGCCGCCTCCACCGGATAGCCGGCGCCGACGAACGCCTCCGCCGCCCGGATCGCGGGATTGTCCATCATCTCCAGGCCCGCCGGGATGATGCCGGCGGCGATGATGTCGCCCACCGTTGCGCCGGCCGCCTCCACCGACGGGAACCCCAGCAGCAGGGCCTGGGCCGTCTCGGGCTTGGGGAGGATGCGCACCGTGACCTCGGTCACCACGCCGAGCAGCCCCTCCGAGCCGGTCACGAGGCCCAGCAGGTCATAGCCGTCCGCGTCGAACGTCTTGCCGCCCAGCCGGACGATCTCACCGTTCATCAGCACCAGTTCGCAGCCCAGCAGGTTGTTCGTGGTCAGGCCGTACTTCAGGCAGTGAACTCCGCCCGAGTTCTCGGCCACGTTGCCGCCGATCGTGCACGCGATCTGGCTGGACGGATCGGGCGCGTAGTAGAAGCCCGCCGCCTCCACGGCGGCCGTGACGCCGAGATTGGTGACGCCCGGCTGCACCACGGCGCAGCGGTTGGCGTAGTCCACTTCCAGCACGCGGTTGAACTTCGACAGACCCAGCACGACGCCGTCCGCCAGCGGCAGGGCGCCCCCGGAGAGCGAGGTCCCGGCCCCGCGCGGCACCACCTTCACGCCGTTGGCCTGGCACCAGCGCAGGATCTCCGAGACCTGCGCCGTCGTCTCGGGCAGGACGACGGCCAGCGGCGCCTGGCGATAGGCCGACAGCCCATCGCTCTCGAAGGGCGTCAGGTCCGAAGGCTCTGACACAACCCCCTCGCCCGGCACGATGCGACGCAGCGCCCGGACGATCTCGGCCTTCCGGGCGAGGAGCGCGGGGTCTGGCGCGGGCATGTGCATGGAACGACCGTATGCGCAGACTCGGGCGCGCGCCACGAGTCCTTCCGCTCCTGCCGCGTTCGATCCTGGCGCTCTCCAGCGTGCGGGTCGCGGCGGGCGCGCCGGCCTCGTGACTACCCTGAGAAGCTCGGAACCATCGGACCGCCCACCGGTTCGGAAAGTGTCGTGGCGGGGGCGGTCATCTGAAAAGCCGAATCTGGAGGCCCCATGCGACCGAAGCTCAAGCCATTGAACGAACAGACGATCGTCGTCACCGGCGCCAGTTCCGGGATTGGCCTGACGATTGCGAAGCGCGCTGCGGCGGCGGGCGCCAGGGTGATGCTGAGCTCGCGCAACGAGGCGGCGCTTCGCGAGGCCTGCGAACAGATCCGCGCGCAGGGCGGCGAGGCCGACTACTGCGTCGCGGACGTCGGCGTCCGCGACGACGTCCGGCGCCTGACGGAGACCGCCATCGAGCGCTTCGGCGGCTTCGACACCTGGGTCAACGACGCCGGCATCGGCGTCTACGCCAGGCTGGAGGAAATCTCCGACGAGGATCACGAGCGGCTGTTCCAGACCAACTACTGGGGCGTGGTCTACGGCTCCACCGAGGCGCTCAAGCACCTGAAGTCCCGTGGGGGCGCGCTCATCAACATCGGCTCGATCGCTTCGGAGATGCCGTCGCCGCTGCTCTCCGCCTATGCCGCCTCCAAGCACGCCGTGAAGGGGTTCACCGACAGCCTGCGCCAGGAGCTGCTGCACGAGAAGGCCCCGGTCTCGGTCACGCTGATCAAGCCCAGCGGGATCAACTCGCCGTTCGGCGAGCACGCGAAGAACTACATGGTGGAAGCCTCGCAGGTGCCGCCGCCGGTCTATTCGCCGGAACTGGTGGCCGACGCCGTGCTCCACGCCGCCGAGCATCCCACGCGGATGATGACCGTCGGCGGCGCGGGTCGGATGATGACTGCCGCCAACCACATGGCGCCGGGCCTCTCAGACCAGCTCTTTTCGTTCCTGTTCTTCAAGCTGGCCAAGGGCGGCGAGAGGCGGAACGGGCCCGACAACCTCCACAAGGCGGGCGAGGACGGGCAGCAGTACGGGGACCAGCGGTTCATGCGCAGAGGCAGCATGTACACGGCGATGCAGACCCATCCCGGCGCGACCCTCGGACTGGCCGTTCTGGGCGGCGCGGCCACCGTCGGCGTGGCGGCCGCCATGGCGCGCCGCAACGGCCGCCGCTACGCGGTGCGCGAAGCTGGCATCCACCACTGAGGCTGGGGCTCACCGCCCGCGGAAGGTCGGCGTCCGCTTCTCGTTGAAGCTGGCCACGCCCTCGCGGCGGTCCTCCGTCGTGAAGAGGTGGTTGTAGACGGTGAGCTCCAGGTCCATCCCCCGTTTCAGGTCCAGGTCCTGGCCTTCGTGCACCACGCGCTTGGCGCCGCGGACCGAGAGCGGCGCGCGGCTGGCGATCTGGGCCGCGACCGCCAGCACCGTGTCCATCAGGGCTTCCGCCGGAACGACGTCGCTCACCAGGCCCCAGTCGCGCGCCTGCTCGGCCGAGAAGGGCGCCGCGGTCGTCAGCAGCTCGATCGCCCGGCGCGGTCCCACCGCGCGGGTGAGGAGCTGGGTGCCGCCCAGGCCCGGCAGGATTCCAAGGCCGGCCTCGGGCAGGCCGAACCGGGCCCCTTCGGCCGCATAGGCGAAGTCGCAGGCCAGCGTCATCTCGCAACCGCCGCCCATGGCCGCGCCCTGGACCGCCGCGATGACCGGGACCGGACAGGCGAGCTGGGCGCGGATCATCGCCTCGAACAGCCGGTGCTGCTCGGCCCAAGCCTCGTCGGTCATGCCGTTGCGTTCCTTGAGGTCCGCCCCGGCCTGGAAGTGCCGCCCCTCGCCGCGCAGGATCACGCAGCGCAGCGCCTCGTCGGCCCTGAGCTTGGACCAGGCGTCCAGGAGTTCGCGCCCCATCTGGGTCGACAGGGCGTTCGCCGCTTCGGGCCGGTTGAAGGCGATCACCCGGATCCCCGGCGCGGCCTCTTCGACCTTGATCGTCTCGTACGCCATCAGAAGCTCTTGGGCTGGCCCAGCACGTGGGTCGCCACGTGGCTGAGGATGAGGTTCGTGGAGATCGGCGCCACCTGGTAGAGGCGCGTCTCGCGGAACTTACGCTCGATGTCGTATTCCTCGGCGAAGCCGAAACCGCCGTGGGTCTGCAGGCACATGTCGGCGGCGTACCAGGAAGCCTCCGACGCCGTGAGCTTGGCCATGTTCGCCTCGGTCCCGCAGGGCTGGCCGGCTTCGAACAGTTCGGCCGCCTTGTCGACCATCAGACTGGCCTGGGTCATCTGCACATAGGCGCGGGCCAATGGGAACTGGACGCCCTGGTTCTCGCCGATGGGTCGGCCGAAGACGACGCGCTCCTTGGCGTACTGGCTGGCGCGGTCGATGAAGAACCGCGCATCGCCGATGCACTCGGCGGCGATCAGGATCCGCTCGGCGTTCATGCCGTCGAGGATGTAGCGGAAGCCCTTGCCTTCCTCGCCCACGAGGTTCTCGGCCGGCACCTCAAGGTCCTCGAAGAAGAGTTCGGTCGTGGCGTGGTTCAGCATGGTGCGCACCGGGCGGATGGTCAGGCCGTTCCCCACCGCCGCCTTCATGTCGACCAGCAGCACGCTCATGCCGTCCGAGGGCTTTTCGTCGCGCCGGGGCGAGGTGCGGCAGAGCAGGACCATCAGGTCCGAGTGTTCGGCCCGGCTGATCCAGATCTTGCGGCCCGAGACGACGTACTTGTCGCCGACCTTCTTCGCGAACGTCGAGATCCGCGTGGTGTCGGTGCCGGCGTCGGGTTCGGTGACGCCGAAGGCCTGCAGACGCAGCTCGCCCGTGGCGATCTTGGGCAGATAGGCTTCCTTCTGCGCCGGTGTTCCGTGACGCAGAACCGTCCCCATGGTGTACATCTGGGCGTGGCAGGCGGCGCCGTTGCAGCCGGAGCGGTGGATCTCCTCGAGCACCGCCACGGCTGCTGCGAGACCCAGGCCCGACCCGCCGTACTCCTCCGGGATCAGCACCGACAGGAAGCCCGCCTCCGTCAGCGCCGCCACGAACTCGCGCGGATAGGCCCGCTCGCGGTCCAGCTCGCGCCAATAGGCGCCGGGGAAGCGCGCGCACAACTTGCGCACGGCCTCGCGGATCTCGGGAAAGCTCTCGGTGTTCACGGCCGTCTCTCTGCCACGGGAACGCAAGGTGAGCCTAGAGCACGTCCCGGTGCGACAAACACGTCCTCGGCCCTTCCACGCGGGCGCGCGAAGGCGCATATGGGCGCCATGGCCGAGATCGCCCATCCGTTGTTCCGCTCCGTCCAGCGCGGCCTCTCCCATCGCTGCCCTTCGTGCGGCGACGGACGCCTGTTCGGACGCTATCTGAAAGTGAACCCGGAATGCCCGCGCTGCGCGCACGAGCTGGCCAGGTATCCGGCCGATGACGGCCCGGCCTATCTGACCATCCTGCTGGTCGGGCACCTCATCATCGCGCCGCTGCTGTTCTTCCCGATCGTCTGGGAGAGTTCGCCCGTCTATTCTCTGCCGATCATCCTGGGCGCCCTGACGGCGATCACCCTGACCGCCCTGCCGCGGATCAAGGGCGGCTGGATCGGGCTGATGTACGCCCTGCAGGTCACCGACCGCGAAGCACGGCTGCATACGGCCGACGCCGCGGACTGATCCCACTCTCCGGAACCCAGGCTTGGCCGTGCGCGTTTGTCGCCGGTCGCGGTCGGGGGTCGTGAGGAGAGCCGCATGTCCCTCGGGACCATTCTGATCATCATCCTGATCCTGCTCCTGATCGGCGCCCTGCCGAGCTGGGGCTATTCGCGCAGCTGGGGTTACCTCCCGAGCGGCGGCTTGGGCCTGATCCTGGTGATCATCATCATCCTGGTGTTGCTCGGGCGGCTATGACGCCCGCTGAGGGTTGGCGCTTCCGGCCGTGAACCCCTAGCATCCCCCGGAAGAGTACGGGGGAGGCTGCATGACGGCGACGGAAACGGGCGCGGACACCCAGGCGCCGCCGGGACTGGTGACGCCGGGACTCACGCCCATCCAGCGGGCCAAGGCCATCGTCGGCGGGTCGGCCGGCAACCTCGTCGAGTGGTACGACTGGTTCGCCTATTCTTCCTTCGCCCTTTATTTCGCGCCGCACTTCTTCCCGGCGGGCGACACCACCGCCCAGCTATTGCAGACGGCGGCGATCTTCGCGGTGGGCTTCTTCGCCCGGCCGCTCGGCGCCTGGCTGATGGGCCTCTACGCGGACTGGCGGGGCCGGCGCGAGGCGCTGGCGATCAGCGTCGCCATGATGTGCGCCGGGGCCCTGGCGATCGCGATCCTGCCCGACGCCCGCACCATCGGCGCCGCCGCGCCCATCGGCCTGCTCGCCGCGCGCATTCTCCAAGGCCTCTCCGTCGGCGGCGAATACGGCGCCAGCGCCACCTACATGTCCGAGATGGCGGGCCGGGCGCGGCGCGGCTTCTGGGCCAGCTTCCAGTATGTGACCCTGATCGCGGGACAGCTGATCGCCCTGGGCGTGCTGATCCTGCTTCAGAACACCATGGATCCCGCCGCGCTCGAGGACTGGGGCTGGCGCATCCCGTTCGTCATCGGCGCGCTGCTGGCGGTCGTGGTCTTCTGGATCCGCCGCGGCATGGACGAAAGCCCGTCCTACGAGAACGCCCGGGCCGCGGGCGCCGAGCGGGCCCGCACCATGATGCTGTTCCTGAAGTTCCCCCGCGAAAGCGCCATCATCTTCGTGCTGAGCGCCGCGGGCGGCCTCGCCTTCTACGCCTACACCACCTACATGCAGAAGTTCCTGGTCAACACCGCGGGGTTCACCAAGGCCTCGGCGACGTCGGTGTCGGCCGGGGCGCTTTTCATCTTCATGTGCTGCCAGCCGCTGTTCGGTTTCCTGTCCGACAAGCTGGGACGCAAGACCACCATCGCCTTCGCCTTCCTGGGCGGCGCGCTCGCCACCTATCCCGTGATGTCCGCCCTGGCCGAGGCGCCCTCCGGCGCGACCGCCTTCGCGCTCATCACCCTGCTGCTGGTGATCCTGTCCGGCTATACGTCGGTGAGCGGGCTGGTGAAGGCTGAGCTGTTCCCCGCCCACGTCCGCGCCCTGGGCGTCGCCCTGCCCTACGCCATCGCCAACGCCATGTTCGGCGGCACCGCCGAATATTCGGCGCTGTGGTTCAAGGACGCCGGGGTGGAAAGCGCGTTCTACATCTACGTCTCGTTGATGATGTTCGCAGCCTTCATCGTGGCCGTGCGCCTGCGCAACACCAACAAGCACAGCCTGATCCTAGAGGACTGAGTGCTCGATCCGTTGGACCTCGCCGCCCTGGCCGTCTTCGCGGTCGCCTGGCTCTTCTACGAGCCGTTCCTGACGACGTTCGGGAAGAAGCGGGGCGGCGTGCTCAACACCGACATGGCCGTGATCCGCGGCGCCTGGATGCGCACCTTCGCCGGCCGCGAAGTGCGGCTGATGGATGGCCAGCTGCTGGGCCACGCCCTGAACTCGGCGTCGTTCTTCGCCTCATCGAACCTGCTGCTGATCGCGGCGGCCGCCGGCGCGCTCTTCGGCGGCGAGGCCACCTTCCGGTCCGTTTCGGCGCTGGAGCTGATCCGGACCTCGTCGCGAATGCTGTTCGAGCTGCAGCTCGCCCTGGTGCTGCTGTCGCTGGCCCGTGGGCTGCTGGACTTCATCTGGTCGATCCGCCAGTTCAACTACTGCCTGGCCGCGATGGGGGCGACGCCGGATCCGCTTTCGGAGGACGAGCGGACGCGGTTCTCTGACATTCTCTCGCGCCTCCTGAACCCTGCGCTCCAGTCGTTCAACTCCGGCGTCCGCGGCTACTACTTCGCCCTGGCGGCGGCGGCCTGGCTGTTCGGACCCTGGGCCTTCATGGCGTCGACCCTCGGCGCGGTGGCGCTCCTGTTCGTGCGCCAGCGGTACTCGCCCGCAGCCCAGGCGATCCACGACCTGCGCGTGCTTCTGGACTCTAGAGCCCCAGCTCCGCCCGGGCCGCCTTCGTAAGCTTGGCCGCGATCAAGCTGTGCGCCGTGGCGATCCAGCCTGCGGCGTCCTGAGGGTCGAGGTCGTCGAGGCCCACCACGACCCAGTGGCCCTTGGCGAAATAGGGCGCCTGACGGCCGGGCCCGCCGGCCTCCGTCAAGACCACGAAGCCGATCTCGCTCACCTTGAACGCCAGGCCGTTCTCGAAGCCGCAGACGGCGAACACCTTGCCGCCCACCTTGTAGACGTCGGACCCGCCCCACTGGACCACCTTGGTCACCGCGGGCAGGGCCATGGCGCAGGCTTCCACCTCCTCGCGGGTCATGCCAGCCCGAGCTCCCGACGCACCGCGCGGGTGAGGCCGGCGACGGCGTAGCCGTGCGAGCGGGCGATCCAGTCGGCGGCCTCCGCAGGCTCCACCTCCGACAGCGGGACCGCCACCCATGCGCCTGGGACGAAACCCGGCGCGGGCCGCCCCGGGCCGTCGTCGGCCAGCAGGGCGTAGAGGATCTCCGAGGCCTTGAACACGAGGCCGTCCGCCTCGTCGCACGACGCGAAGACCTTGCTGGTCACCTTGTAGACGTCGAGCCGGTCCCACAGGCGGACCTTGTGCGCCGCCGGCAGGGCCATGGCCAGCGCCTCGACCTCCTCGCAGGTGATCATGCGATCCCGAGCTCCGCGCGCTGCCGGCGGGTGAGCCTGGCGGTGACGAGGCCGTGGGCCGTGCGCACCCAGTCGGCCACCTCGGCGGCGTCCTGGGCGGCGAGGTCGTCCAGCGTCACCCACTTGGCGCGGGCGAGGTACTTGGCCGGGCTGGCCCGGCCGGACCCGGTCAGCGCCTCGAACGCGATGTCCGAGGCCTTGAACGACAGGCCCGTGTAGGCGCCGTCGGTGGCGGCGAACATCTTGCCGCCCACACAGTAGCAGTGGTCGTCGCCCCACTTCACGTCGAAGGTGGCGCCCGGAAGCGCCATAGCCGCGCCGTGAAGCTCGTCGCGCGTCACCGCCGGGCCTCAGGCGCCGACGCCCACGCCGATCGGGCACGACACGCCCGTGCCGCCGATGCCGCAGTAGCCGTGCGGGTTCTTGGCCAGGTACTGCTGGTGGTAGTCCTCGGCGAAGTAGAAGGGCTCGGCCGGCTCGATCTCGGTGGTGATGCGCCCGAACCCGCGCTTCGACAGCTCCGCCTGGTAGGCCTCCCGCGAGGCCTCGGCCTCGGCCGCCTGGGCATCGTTGGTCACATAGACGCCCGAGCGGTACTGGGTGCCGATGTCGTTGCCCTGGCGCATCCCCTGGGTGGGGTCGTGGTTCTCCCAGAACACCTTGAGCAGGTCGGCGTAGCTGACCACGCGCGGATCGTAGACCACCAGCACCGACTCGGTATGGCCCGTGCGGCCCGAGCAGACCTCCTCGTAGGTGGCGTTCGGGGTCAGGCCCTGCTGGTAGCCGACGGCGGTGACGTGGACGCCGGGGACCTGCCAGAAGACCCGTTCGACGCCCCAGAAGCAGCCCATGGCGAAATAGGCGGTCTCCAGCCCCTCGGGATACGGCCCCTTCAGCGGGCGGCCGTTGACGAAGTGGGTCTCGGCCGTGGGGATCGGATGGGCGCGGCCCGGCAGGGCCGTTTCGGGGGTGGGCAGGTCGAGGGACTTCTTGGCGAACAGCATCTCGCGTCTCCAGAGGACAGGCGCCGGACAGATAGGACGCAGAACGTTGTTTTGCATCCTCGTACGGGCGGGGCCTACTATGGCGCGAAGGATCGGCAGGGAGGAAGCGCGATGCGGATGATCAGGAGCTTGCTCGTCGCCGGGGCCGTTGCGGGACTTGCGGCCGGCGGCGCCACGGCGGCCGGCAGCGGCGGCGGCACGGGCGCGGCCGGCCTGCCGTCGGAGACCGCCCCCCGATACAATCCCCAGGAGGAGTGGGCCAAGGCGCTCAAGGCGCTCGAGGCCAAGGACTACAAGGCCGCCGCCCGTTCGGCCCAGCGCGTGACCTCGGCGGTCCCGCAGAACGTGGACGGCTGGCGGCTGCTGGGCGTGGCCCAGGCCGGTGCGGGGAACTGGAAGGCGGCCAAGCGCGCCTACGAGCGCGCCATCCGGCTGCAGCCCGACGACCTGGCCAGCCGCGCCGGCCTGGGCGTGGCGCTCGCGCGCCTGAAGGACCCCGAGGCCCAGGCCCAGCTCGACTGGCTGAAGGCCAAGGCCGGCGACTGCAACGCCGCCTGCGACCCGGCGACGTTGAAGGCCCTGACGGCCGAGGTGGAGGCGGCCGTCGCCACGCCAGAGGCCAAGCCCACGGCCGCGCTGGAGCGGGGAGCCCTGATCTTCGCCGCCGAGGACGGCGACAGGGCGTACGTGGAGGCCGTCGGGCTCATCAACGAGAAGCGCTACGACGAGGCGCTGGCGGCCCTGGAGCACGCCCGCGCCGCCTTCGGGCCGCACCCGGACATCCTCACCTACCAGGGCTACGCCTGGCGCAGGAAGGGCGCGCTCGACCGGGCCGAGAGCTACTATCGCCAGGCGCTGGCCGTGGCCCCCGACCATCGCGGCGCCACCGAGTACTACGGCGAGCTTAAGGTGGAGCGCGGCGATCTGGAGGGGGCGCGCGCCATGCTGGCGAAGCTGGACCGCATCTGCGCCTATGGCTGCGCCGAGGCCGAGGAGCTGCGCCGTTGGATCGACGCCGGCGGCGAACCCGGGGCCTAGCGCTCGGCGTGGCAGGTCTGGCGGCGGGCGCCGCGCTGGCCGCGGAGCCAGCCGCACCGCTGAGGGCCATGGCCTGGATCGCGCCGGACGCCGACCCTGTGACCGTCTTCGCGACCGAACCTGCGGAGTGCCTGCGCGCGCCGGACGATCCGGCGCTCGCCCGGTCCGTCGAGGTGGGCCGCGCGGCCTTCCGCACGCCCCTCCTCCTGGGCGGCCAGGCGGCCCGGGCGGGCCTGACGTGCGAGAGCTGCCACCGGGCCGGCCGCGGCAACCCCGACTTCCGCTTCCCCGGCGTCTCGGGCGCGCCGGGCACGGCCGACGTGACCTCGTCGCTGTTCTCCAGCCACCGCGGCAACGGCGTCTATGATCCCGTCCCGATCCCGGACCTCAGCGGGCCGCGCGGTCAGCTGAAGGTGGCGCCCGCCGAGCTGGAGGCCTTCATCCGCGGCCTTGTGATCGAGGAGTTCGACGGACGCGAGCCGCCGCCCGCGGTGCTGGCGGGCTTGGCCGACTATGTGCGCGCCCTGGGGCCCGCCGCCTGCCCGCCCGCGGCCCGCGTCCCGGCCGGCCCGGGGCCGCTGATGGACGACGCCCGTCGGGCGCTGGCCGCCGCCGAATCGGCGCTGGGCGCGGGCGACCGGCCGACCGCCGTCCTCATGATCGCCGCCGCCCGCGCATCGCTGGGGCGGATCGACGAGCGCTACGCCGGCCTGCCCGCCGAACGCGCCGCCTTGCGCGCCGCCGACGCGGAGCTCGCCGCGCTGCAGGCCGCGGTCCGCGCGGGCCGGTCGGACGCGGCGGCAGGCCTCGCCGCCTGGCGCGGTCGCTCGCCGAAACTGGAGGCTCGCCTCGCCGGCCGCGCCGACCGCTCGTTCTTCGCGGCCGACCGCCTGCGCGAAGCGACGAAGCGCCGCTTGCCCGCGAACGGTTCCTGACGGTATATGCCCGCCTTCCGCCGGGGGGGCCGCCCCTTCTCGGCGCGTGGAGAGGTGGCCGAGTGGTTGAAGGCGCACGCCTGGAACGCGTGTATAGGTGAAAGCCTATCGAGGGTTCGAATCCCTCTCTCTCCGCCACTAAGTCAGCCAGTTCGGGACTGGCAACTTAACTCCGGCGGGCCGTAGACCGCCCCTCCCGACGCCCCATCAGGCAGCCACCGTCGCCGCGGCCCAGGCATGATGGGCCGCTGCCCGGAATGTCCGAAGCGTGGACCGGCGGATCAGATGTTCCTGGACGTAGAAGCAGTTGTAGATGGCGGCGCGGGCGGAAAGGAATCGTTGGGCTGAGCCCTGCGATTTGAACTTCGGTTGCTTCCGCTCCCGTCGGATCGGCAGGTGGCTGTTCTCGGCGCGATTGTTGGCCTGCAGTCCGCCAGGTCGATGCACGCCCTTCAACCCGAGCTCGCAGACGGCCGCGCCGTAGGACGCCAGCTTGTCGGTCGTGGTCGTCTCGGGGTGGACGCGGCCGGGCTCGGCGCGAGCGCTCCGGGCAACCGGTGTGGGACGGCGCTCGTTCCAGGAAAGCGTCGTTTTCGAGGAGTTCGGGTCGGCGATGCAGGTGAACAGCTCAGGGGGAACAAGACTCCGCCCGGGCTTCGGACGCTCGAAAGGCGCTTGATGGCTCATGACTGACGGCGCCCTGACAAGACCGGGACCGGGCCACGCAATCTGGCGGCGCCACTACGTCGGCCCCAAGCTGAGGCGTGCGAGATCAGTCGCGGACCTGAGGGCCCGGGCGCACAGGTTGATGCCGAGCTTTGCGCTCGAATATCTGGAAGGCGGCGCGCAGGACGAAATCACTCTGGAGCGAGAGCAGAGGGTCTTCGACGAATGGCTGTTCGTTCCGCGGCAGCTCAGGAATGTCTCGGAGCGTGGCCTGCAGGCGCCGATCCTTGGTCGAGAAGCTTCGATGCCTCTCGTCGTGGCGCCCACGGGACTCAATGGCATCTTTCGCCACCGGGCCGATATCCTACTCGCGGAGGGCGCTGCGCGAGCCGGCGTGCCATTTGCCCAGAGCACGATGTCCAACGAGCGCCTGGAGGATGTCGCCAAAGTCCGTGGGCTGCGGCACTGGTGGCAGCTCTATGTGTTCGGCGGCGATGAGATCTGGCAGGAGTTGGTCGCCCGCGCCGAGGCGGCGGGGTGCGAAGCGCTGGTCCTGACGACGAACGCCCAGATTTACGGGCGGCGTGAATGGGACGCGCGCACCCGAGCCTCGCGTCACCGCCCCACCGCTCGCACGGTCCTGGACGCGGCGCTGCACCCACGATGGCTCGCCGGCGCCCTGGCGCGCAGCGGCATGCCGAGCTTCAAGAACGTGCGGGATTTCGTCCCGAAGTCGCAGCGCGGCCTCTTCGAGAGCGCCTTCTGGGTCCGCGATCACATGCGCACATCGCTGTCGTGGACTGACGTGCGGAAGATCCGCGACCGCTGGAAGCGGCCGCTCCTGGTGAAGGGCCTGCTGCACCCTGACGATGTTCGGTCCGCGGCGGACTGCGGCGTCGACGGGGTGGTCCTGAGCACGCACGGCGGCCGCCAGTTGGACGGGTCCGTGACGGCGCTTGAGGTTCTCCCCAAAGCCCGGGAGGCCGCTGGCGACAGGCTCGCTGTGATGGTCTCCGGCGGCGTCCGGCGAGGGGCCGACATGTTGAAGGCCCTGGCGCTCGGGGCCGACGCCGTGATGGCCGGCCGCGCGCCCCTCTATGGGCTCTGCGCCGCCGGGGCCGACGGGGTCCATCGTGCGCTGGAGATTCTGCGGGCGGAGGCGCTCGATGATCTGGGACTACTCGGCATCAGACGGCCGGACGACCTGACGCCAGACGTCCTCGTCCCGGCTTGGGCTTCCGGACCCTTGCGCCTGTGACCGCCACGTGAGGTCAGGACGGCGGAACCCGCCAAGGCGTGAGCGATTACCCCTTGACACCGCAATGGGACGACGAGGAGGCGGAGCGTGACGCAGACCGTCGGCGACTTCTTTTGGGACCGTCTGCACCAGTGGGGCGTGCGACGAATCTTCGGCTACCCGGGAGATGGCATAAACGGGCTCCTGGGGGCGCTTCAGCGCGCCGGCGATCGTTTCGAGTTTGTCCAGGTGCGGCACGAAGAAATGTCCGCCTTCATGGCCAGCGCCCACGCCAAGTTCACGGGCGAGCTGGGCGTCTGCCTCGCGACCTCGGGACCTGGGGCGTCGCACCTAATCACCGGCCTCTATGACGCGCGCCTCGACCACATGCCGGTCCTGGCCATCGTCGGACAACAGGCGCGGACCGCCATCGGCGCGCACTACCAGCAGGAACTCGATCTCAATTCGATGTTCAAGGATGTCGCGGGCAGCTTTGTGGGCATGGCCAGCGCACCGGCGCAGGTGCGCCATCTCACCGACCGTGCGGTGCGCATCGCTCTGGGAGAGCGGAAGGTAACGGCGCTGGTGTTCCCGAATGATCTTCAGGACCTGCCGATGGAGGAGCCACCGCGCCAGCATGGCGCCGTGTTCTCCGGGATCGGCTGGTCCGCGCCCAGGGTGACGCCCCAGGACGCGGATCTGCGCCGCGCCGCCGAGGTGCTGAACGCCGGCAAGAAGGTCGCCATCCTGGTGGGCGCAGGCGCGAAGGAAGCGTCCGATGCGGTGATCGCCGTCGCCGATCGCCTTGGCGCCGGCTGCGCCAAGGCGTTGCTGGGCAAGCAGGTCCTGCCCGACGACCTTCCCTGGGTCACGGGCTCCATCGGTCTGCTCGGCACCGAGCCGAGCTATCGATTGATGATGGAGTGCGACACTCTGCTGATGCTGGGGTCGGGGTTTCCCTATTCCGAGTTCCTGCCCAAGGAGGGCGACGCGCGCGGCGTGCAGGTCGACCTCGAACCCGGCATGCTCTCCATTCGCTATCCGATGGAGGTGAACCTGACCGGCGACGTCGGGCTGACCCTGGAAGCGCTGCTTCCCCTCCTTGGACAGCAGCCGGACGCCAGTTGGCGTGATGACATTCGCAAGTGGAATGAAGACTGGGCGCAGACGCTGCATGACCGGGCCCACGCCAAGACCGAGGTTGGAGTGAATCCGCAGCGCGTCTTCACAGAACTCAGCCCCCGCCTGCCGGACGAGGTGATCCTGACAAGCGACTCCGGCTCCTGCGCGAACTGGTATGCGCGGGACCTGAAGATGCGGCCCGGGATGATGGGCTCGCTGTCTGGCGGGCTCGCATCTATGGGCGCGGCCGTGCCCTATGCGATCGCCGCCAAGTTCGCCTACCCCGACCGACCGGTGATCGCGATGCTCGGCGACGGCGCCATGCAGATGAACAACATGGCCGAGCTCATCACGGTCCAGAAGTACTGGCGCCGGTGGCGCGACCCGCGATTCATCGTGATGGTGCTCAACAACGAGGACCTGAACCAGGTGACCTGGGAACAAAGGGCCATGGAGGGCGACCCGAAGTTCGAGGCCACCCAGACGCTCCCGAACGTGCCCTACCATCGCTTCGCCGAGCTGATCGGGCTGAAGGGCGTCTACTGCGACGATCCGGATCAGGTCGGTGCGGCATGGGACGCGGCGCTGGCGGCCAACGCCCCCGTAATCCTGGAGATGAAGACCGATCCCAATGTGCCGCCGCTGCCGCCGCACATCAGTCTGGATCAGGCGAAGGCCTTCGCGTCGTCCCTGGTCAAGGACGCAGACCGCGGCGCGATCGTGAAGAACACGGCGCGCCAGGTGCTGAGTAAAATCCTGCCCGGAGACTAGGTGGTCATGGCGCCGCCGAAGGAACAATCCGAAGCGGCCGTCCGGTTGTTCGCCGCGGGCGGCGGCCTGCTCAGCCTGGCCGTTCTGCTCGACAGCGCGATGGAGCACTACCGCGGCGGCTTCCGAAATCCGGCGATGGTGCTGCCGGTAGCGTCTTCGGCCGCGAACACGCTGCTGGACGCGAGGCATACGGCGCGACCGGCGGGCCTCTCGCGCGGCGTTTGGGGGGGAGACCCGGCGGCGGGAGCCATCGGCCTCCTCGGCTTGGCGTTCCATGTGTTCAACGTCAGGAAGCGGGCCGGCGGTTTCAGCTTCGGCAATCTCTTCCACGGCGCACCGCTCGGCGCGCCTGCGGCGCTAACCCTGGCCGGCGCCCTCGGCGCCGCCGCGCGCGCGCCACTGAGTCCAGGATGCCGGGCGGCCTCGATGCTGCGCGACGGGCGGTGGATGGCGGGGCTCTGCGCCGTCGGCCTGACGGGAACGGCGGCCGAGGCGGCCCTGCTGCACTTCCGCGGCGCCTACCACAACCCGGTCATGTGGGCGCCCGTGGTGCTGCCGCCGGCCGCCGCGTTGTCGCTGACCCGCGACGCCATCGCCAACCAACCGCGGGGCCTCACAATAGCGCTGCTCGGCGCGACGACCTTGCTCGGGTTGGCAGGAGTCGCCCTCCATGCTGGCGGCGTCGCCCGACGGATGGGCGGATGGCGCAACTGGCGTCAGAACCTGTTGGCCGGACCACCCCTGCCGGCGCCGCCCGCTTTCACGGGCGCGGCTCTGGCGGGCCTCGGCGCCCTGCTTCTGATGCGGAGGGCGCGTGACTGACCATTATCCGGGCTATGACGTGCTGGCCAAACGCTCCGGTCAGAGTTGGAACGCCGTCACGCGAGAGGTCGTCGAAGCGCGCATCGCGATGCCGGAGCGCGACCACGTCCTGGACGAGGAGCGGCTGGCTCTTCTGCGCGCTGTCGTCGATCGACTGGCGCCGCAGCCCGAGGACCGCCCGCTCGTCAACACCGTGGCGCTCCTGCTCGAGAAGCTGGCCGGAGAAGAAGGTGACGGCTATCGCCATGCCGGCCTGCCGCCGCTCAAACAGGCCTGGATGCGCGGTCTCGACGCCATAGAGGCGGAAGCTGTGCTGCGATACGGTCGCAGCTTCACAGCCCTTTGCGTCGACGAAAGGGACAGCCTGCTGCAGGCCGTGGCCGACGGGGCGGTTCAGGGCGAGGCCTGGGCCCATCTGCCGCCGGCGGTCTTCTTTTACTGGCGGCTATTGCCTGACACGGTCGCCGCCTACTGGTCGCATCCCTCGGCCTGGAGCGCCATGGGCTTCGGCGGCCCGGCGTCCCCCAGAGGCTACGTCCGTCTGGGCGCCAATCAGCGAGATCCTTGGGAGGCCGCTGAGACCGGCGACGGCGCTCTACTGCCGCCAAGGGTGCGGAACAGACATGTTCGATGAGCCCCTCGACCGCCCGCGCGCCAGGGACGGGCGCGCCCCGGACGTCTTCACGCCCGGCGGGTGGACACCGATGCGCCAGTATCAGGAACGGGAGGCGGTGGACTTCGCGATCGTCGGCACGGGCGCGGGCGGCGGAACCCTGGCGTGCCGGCTGGCGGAAGCCGGCTTCTCGGTGGTCGCGCTCGACGCCGGGCCCTACTTCCGTCCCCTGGAGGACTTCGCCTCCGACGAGCGTCACCAGTCCAAGCTCTACTGGAATGACGAGCGGATCGTGGATGGCGCCGATCCGCTGAAGCTCGGCGCCAACAACTCCGGAAGGTCGGTCGGCGGCTCGACGGTCCACTTCGCCATGGTCTCCCTGCGCTTCCGGCCGGAGTGGTTCAAGAGCCGCACCATGCTCGGCTATGGCGCGGACTGGCCGATCGCCTGGCGCGAGATGTGGCGCTACTACGACGAGGTCGAGCGAACGCTGCGCATCGCAGGGCCCGTCACCTATCCCTGGGGTCCGCGTCGGCCGCGCTATCCCAACCGCGCCCATCCGCTGAACGCGGCGGCGACGCTGCTCGCCCGCGCAGCCGAGTCAATGGGTGTGGCCTGGGCGGAGACGCCGCTGGCGACCCTCTCGGCTCCGCACGGCAAGGCGCACCCGTGCGTCTATCGCGGCATGTGCACCATCGGTTGCTCGACGAACGCCAAGCAGTCGGTGCTGGTCGCCTGGCTGCCCCGGGCGCTTCGGGCTGGCGCGGAAATCCGCGACCTGGCGATGGTCGGGCGAATCGAAGTCGACCGAACCGGCCTCGCCGCGGGCGTTCACTATCACCGGGAAGGCCGCTGGCGCTTCCAGAAGGCCCGGAACGTGGTGGTGGCGGGCTACGCCATCGAGACGCCTCGGCTGCTGTTGGCTTCGGCCTGTCCGCAGTTTCCCGATGGGCTAGCCAACAGCAGCGGGCTGGTGGGCAAGAACCTGATGGTGCAACTGAACCAGGCTGTCTGGGGACAGGCCGCTGAGGAGATCCGGTCCTACAAAGGCCCGCCCAGCCTCGCGCTCAGCGAGCACTGGAACTACGACGAGGACAAGGACTACTTCGGCGGCTGGGCCTACATGAGCCAGGGGCCGCTGCCGATCGCCTGGGCCCAGCAGTTGGCGATGGATCGCGGCCTCTGGGGCCAGCGGCTGGTCGACGAGATGAACCGCGCCAACCACTCGGTCGGCCTCAAGATGGTCGGCGAGGTCCTGCCGTACGAGCACAACCAGGTCACCCTGGCCGACGAGGTCGATGCCCTGGGCCTGAAGATCCCGCGCGTCACCTTCTCCTATGGCGACAATGAGCGCGCCATGATCGCGCACGCCCTCGACTTCATGGACGAGAGCCTCGCCGCCGTCGGCGTTGGCGAGCGCTGGAAGCAGTGGGACGACACCTGCCATCTGAACGGCACCGCGCGCATGGGAGATCATCCTCGCACCAGTGTCGTCGATGCCGATGGCCGAAGCTGGGACATCCGCAATCTTTGGGTCTGCGACGGCTCGGTCTTTCCGACGGTCGGGGGGGTCAATCCGTCCCTGACCACCCAGGCGATCGCCTGCCGTACAGCCGACCGGATCAGCGCCATGGCGCAAAAGGGGGAGCTATGACGGCCCGTACCGAAAGGCCTGTGCAGGTCGTCGTCGTCACCGGGGCCTCGGCTGGCGTCGGACGGGCGGTCGTGCGCCGCTTCGCCAGGGAGGGCGTACGGATCGGCTTGATCGCCCGGGGCCGGGAAGGCCTTGACGCGGCCGCCCGCGAGGTGGCGGCGCTGGGTGGAGAGGCTCTGGTGCTGCCGACGGACGTGGCCCATGCCGAAGCCGTTGAAAGGGCCGCCGGGGCCGTGGAGACGCAGTTCGGGGCCATCGATGTGTGGATCAACGCGGCGTTCGCCGGCATGCTCTCCCGGTTCGTGGACATGCCGCTGGCCGATTTCCGCCGCGTGACGGAGGTGACCTATCTCGGTCAGGTGCACGGCGCGATGGCCGCCCTGCGCCGCATGCGGCCCAGGAATGCAGGAACCATTGTGCTTGTCGGCTCGGCCCTCGCCTATCGCGGCATCCCGCTGCAGTCCGCCTACTGCGGCGCCAAGCACGCGTTGCAGGGATTCCAGGACAGCCTCCGCGCGGAGCTGATCCACGAAGGCAGCCGCGTGCATGTGACAATGGTACAGCTCCCCGGCGTGAACACGCCGCAGTTCGACTGGATCCGAACCAACCTCCCTCGCAAGCCGAAGCCCGCTAGTCCACCCTACCAGCCGGAAGTCGCGGCCGAGGCGATCCATTTTGCGTCCCGCAGCCGGCGCAAAGAGCTCATCGTCGGCTTCCCCAGCTGGCAGGCGATCTGGGCCGACCGCGTCGCTTCCGCAGTGCTCGACCACTATCTCGCCAGGACCGGCGTCTCGTCGCAGCAGAGCGCCGACCCCGTTCCGATGGAGCGGCCAGACAACCTCTATCATCCGGTGGCGGGCGATCACGGCGCACATGGTCGTTTCGACGCCATCGCCCGCCGCCATAGTCCGCTTCTCTGGGCGAGCAGGCATCGCGGCGCTCTTGGAGCCGGCGCCATCGCGCTTGGCATCGCCGGGGCGCATCTCCTGAGGCGGCGGCGATGAGCGGTCGCCGTATCGAGGATTACGGGCTGATCGGCGACGGCGAGACCGCTGCGCTCGTCGACAGACGGGCCACCATCGAATGGCTCTGCATGCCGCGCTTCGACTCGCCGGCTTGTTTCGCGGCGCTTCTCGGGGACGACGAGAATGGCTGCTGGCGGATGGCGCCGAGTGGCGGTGCGGCGCGCGTGAGCCGGCGCTACGTCGACGACACCCTGATCCTCGAGACGACCTTCGAGAGGGAGGATGGCGAGGTGCTCGTCACCGACTTCATGCCAATCCGTGGCGCGGCGGCGGACATCGTCCGGATTGTCGAGGGGCGGCGGGGCAGGGTGGAGATGTGTTCGGAGCTGATGCTCCGGTTCGACTATGGCCGCACCCATCCGCTGGTGCGACGCAGATCGGCGACCGAGATCCTGGCCATCGCCGGCCCCAATGCAGTTGCGATCCACGCGGACCGTGAGATCGAATGCGGGGACCGCCGTTTCGTGAGCGAGTTCGAGATCGCCGAGGGCGAGCGGGCTTGCTTCGTCATGACCTGGTTTCGCTCTCATGATCCGGCGCCGTCGCCCGTCGACGCCCTGCATGCGCTTGAGCAGACGCGGGCCTGGTGGCGGGATTGGATCTCGCGCAGCACCTACGAAGGGTCCCGCCGGACCGAAGTGGCGCGCTCGCTGATCACCCTGAAGGCGCTCGTTTACCGGCCGACGGGCGGCATGGTCGCCGCGCCCACCCTGGGCCTGCCGGAGTGGCCGCAGGGGCGGCGCAACTGGGATTATCGATACTGCTGGCTGCGGGACGCCACCTTCACGCTGCTGGTCTTCCTGGACGCCGGCTTTCGCGAAGAAGCCAAGGCCTGGCTGTTGTGGCTGCGTCGCGCAGTCGCCGGCGAGCCGATCGACCTCCAGCCGCTCTACGCCGTGTCCGGCGATCGACTGCTCCCGGAGTGGGAGGCGTCCTGGCTCGACGGCTTCGACGGCGCCCGGCCGGTGCTCGTCGGAAACGCGGCCGACGTGCAGCATCAGCTCGACGTCTACGGCGAGGTGATCGACACGCTCTTCTTCGCCAGGCGGCACGGTATCGACGGTGACGGCGACACCGAAGACCTGATGCGGCTGCTCGTGGATCGCCTGGAGGCGATCTGGCGTGAACCCGGCGCCGGCATCTGGGAAAGCCGCGGTCCGCCGCGCAGGCATGTATACTCCGCCGTCATGTGCTGGGTCGCGTTCGACCGCGCCGCGCGGTGGCTCGGGGCGGATGATCGCGCGTTGCGGACGAAATATCAGGAGCTTGCCGCGCGCGTGAAAGCCGACGTGCTCGGCCATGGGTTCGATCCGGCGCAGAACAGTTTCGTGCGCGCGTTCGACGATCCGGCGCTCGACGCCAGCAACCTTCGACTGCCGCTGGTCGGCTTCTTGCCGGCCGATGATCCGCGCATCTGCGGCACGGTAGCAGCCGTCGAGCGGCGCCTGATGCGGGACGGTTTCGTGCTGCGATATCTGCCGGAAGATGTCGATGACGGCGTCGGGGGCAATGAGGGCGCATTCTTCGCCTGCACCCTATGGCTGGCCGACGTCTACATTCTCCAGGATCGCCACAAGGAGGCGCAGGCGCTGCTGGACCGTGTCTGCGCCGCCGCGAACGATCTCGGCCTGCTAGCGGAACAGATCCTGCCCAGTGATGGCCGCTTCCTCGGAAATTTTCCGCAAGCGCTCTCGCACTTGGCGCTCGTCGACACGGCACTAGACCTGAGAGGTCGAGGCGGGCCTGCGCAGGAGCGCGGACGCCAGGCCTGATCTTGCATCCAACCGGCAGCGCTCCAGGTCGATTCGCTTGCGCCGATCTTCACCACCATCTCATCGAGGTGCCAGCGCCCCGTCGGCTTGGATCGCGAGCGCCGTAGGGTTGCGGGCGTAGAGCCGGCCGAACTTCAGTGTCCAGCAGCGGATCGTCTCGTAGCTGACCTCGATACCGCGCTGAGCTAGCAACTCCTCGACGTCGCGCAGGCTCAGAGTGAACCGGAAATACAGCCACACCGCCTGGCGTATCACCTCCGCAGGGAAGCCGTGGCGCTTGTAGGAAATCGGTCTCACGCGCGGCTCCAGCTTCGGCTTCACGCCGGAAGTGGAGACCTTTTGTCGTTTGCCTGACAGCACCGCCACCTAGGTCTGCGAATTGGTCTCCGTCCTCAGGGGCGAGCGCCAGGCGGCGGATAACCCGGCCCAATTCGCCGCCAAACCCCCGTTCAGCCCCCATCCAGCTCCTGAGAGCGCGCCCTAAGTGGCGCAGTTTGGCTCGCCCGTCTCCGCCCGAACCGATGTGGTGGAGTTTCCCTGCAAAAAGGAAAGGACAGTCGCCCTCGGCTTGGTGGAGTTCCAGCGCCTCCTCGAGCAGCCGGGGCGCACGGTTGCGCCGGTCGGCGGCGCTCTTCGCGGTCGAGGGCGCACGCGCCAGTCTGCGACGAGCGCCTGCCGCTGCTCACGGTCAAGGCCGGCTGCCGAGCTCATTGCCGGCGCCTGCGGCTGCGTCATGAGGCGGCGGCAGAGGCGAAGGATGCGAGCGCCGCCCGAGCGATCGGCTCTCCCCATTCCTGCACGAAATGCCCCCCCTCGGGTATGATGAGCGGTTCCGGGCAGCCGCGGATCTGCAGCCGCAGCGTCCGCATCACCTCCAGACCAAGCACCGGATCAGCCGCCCCGATCGCCATGAACGAAGGGCCGCTCCAGGTTTCCGACCAGAACCGCACAGCGGCCCGGCTCTCTTGCACGCCCGGCATGTCCGGCTCCGTCATCACCAGTTTCGGAAACGCGCGCGCGCCAGCCTTCGATGCGAAATCCGGGAAAGGGGCCTCGTAGGCTGAGACTTCAGCGTCCGAGAGATGCGGCGCGGCCCGTCTGAGAAGTGCGCCGACCGGCAGATCGGGTTTGCTGGCGGCATAGGCCCGCCAGGCCAGGAAGCCTTCGCTTGGCGGCGCTCCAACCGCGAGGGTCGTGTTCATCACGATGAGCCGCCCCAGGCGAGGCTGAAACCCGGCATCCACTGGCAGTGTCAGCCCCAGGAGACCGCCCCAGTCCTGCACCACCAGCGTGACGTTCCGCAGGTCCAGGCGCTCCGCCAGCGCCAGCAGGAAGTTGCGGTGGAAGTGGAAGCTGTAGGTTCCCTCATCGGTGGGCTTGTCGGAGCGGCCGAAGCCAAACAGGTCGGGAGCCACCACTCGGCCGCCGCTTTCCAGGAAAACCGGGATCATCCGCCGGTAGAGGTAGCCCCAGGTGGGTTCGCCGTGGAGGCAGAGGAACACGTGCTCGGCGTCCCGGGGGCCCTCGTCGACGTACGCGGCCCGGAGCCCCTCGTAGCGTGGAAGATCCTCGACGTAGTGCGCCCGATAGGGGAACCCCGCCAGGGCCCCGAACCGCTCATCGGGAGTGCGAAGGGCAGCGACGGACATGGGGCCTCGTTTTGCGCGATCGCCGGCGCGGTTTCCCCGACGTCTTCGCCGGAGGCGAGCGGCTCCAGGCGGATCACACGGGAATCGGCAGCGGCGGCGGTTCAGTGCATGACTGATTCTTGTAGCCCGGATCGCTCCATCGGTCCCAGAACCTCTGTTGTGGCGACCTGCCATCACGCAAGAGAGTCGCTGCGCCCTCCAGCAGGCGGCGCAAGGCGCCCAAGCGACCACTCCCCACACACGGGCCTGCTGCGGCGCCTCGACATCCGGCTGCGTGCGCGTCTTCGCGCAGAACGCCCTGCAGCACGGCTTCCGCCCGTTCGTGGTCCGTGACGCCTGCGGCGACCGCAATCTGCGTCCCGACGATCCGAACCTGTTCGACCTGCAGGCGAAATGCGCCGAGGTGTTATCGGAATCCCAGGCGTTCAAAATCCTCGAAACGGCCTCGCAGGCTTGACCCGACGTTGCGGCGATCATCGCACGCCCGCCCCCCGGCGCAGCCCGGCTTGCCGCCAACCCCATCCGGGCTATGCTGAAAAAAAAGAACGTGGGGTCTGGGAGGTTCTGATGGACGGCAACGCGCAGGTGACGCCGGGCTCCGAGGTGTGGTCGCTGCCACTGGAGACCCTCGACCCCAGCCAGGCCGAGCTGTTCCGCACCGGCGCCCAACACGAATGGTTCCGACGGCTGCGCAGGGAAGCGCCCGTCCACTACACGCCCGACAGCATGTCCGGACCCTTCTGGTCCATCACCCGCTTCGAAGACATCGTGGCCGTCGACACCAACCACCAGGCGTTTTCTTCCAACCGCGACATCGTCATCGGCGACAACCCGGAAGGGTTCGCTCCGCCCATGTTCATCGCGATGGACCCGCCCAAGCACGACGTGCAGCGCAAGGTCGTCTCGCCGGCTGTGGCGCCGCGCCACCTAGCCGATCTGGAAGTGTTGATCCGCCAGCGCGTGGGCAAGATCCTCGAGAGCCTGCCGGTGGGCGAAACCTTCAACTGGGTGGACCGGGTTTCCATCGAACTCACCACCCAGATGCTGGCCACCCTGTTCGACTTCCCCTGGGAGGATCGCCGCCTACTGCCCTACTGGTCGGACGTGACCACCACTTCCGAGACGGTGGGCGTGGCTGCAGACATGGCGGAGCGCGAACGGATCCTGGGCGAATGCCTGGCCTATTTCACCCGGCTCTGGCGCGAACGGGCGGCCGCGCCCCCGAAGTTCGACTTCATCTCCCTGCTCGCGCACGCGCCCGAGACCAGGGGCATGGTCGACGACCCGATGGAGTTCCTCGGCAACCTTATGCTGCTGATCGTGGGGGGCAACGACACCACCCGAAACTCGATCTCAGGGGGCGTGTTGGCGCTCAACCTGTTCCCGTCGGAATACGAGAAGCTGAAGGCCGACCCGTCCCTCGTGTCCTCGGCGGTGCCCGAGATCATACGCTGGCAGACCCCGCTCGCCCATATGCGCCGGACGGCCACCCGGGACGTGGAGTTCGGCGGCAAGACCATCCGCAAGGGTGACCGCGTGGTCATGTGGTACGTCTCGGGCAACCGCGATGAGACGGTGATCCCGGAACCGGAGCGGTTCATCATCGACCGCGAGCGGCCGCGCCACCACCTCTCGTTCGGCTTCGGCATCCACCGCTGCATGGGCAATCGCGTGGCCGAGCTGCAGCTTAGGATCCTCTGGGAGGAGATCCTGAAGCGCTTCGCTCATGTGGAGGTGGTCGGCGAGCCGGTGCGGGTGCTGTCGAACTTCGTCCAGGGTTATACGGATCTCCCCGTGCGGCTGCACGCCCACTGAGTCGGACATTCGCCCTTCACACTCGCCGCCGCCTTCTTCTTTCCGCAGGCGACCCCTCGACCGGTCGTGTGACCTTGTTCTGAGAGAAGAGCCCATATGCACCGCCGTCGGCTCATCCAAACTCTCCCGGTCATGGCTGTCGCTGGCTTGGCGGGCAAGGCCAACTCGGGGAGTGCGAGCATGATCGAACTCTCCGCCTCCGCGGCCGTAGGCCTCATGACCACGGGGGAGATCACCGCCGAGGCCTATGCGGAGGCGCTCCTCCGCCGCTGTGAGGAAGGCGCCCACCTGAACGCCTTCATCACCCTTGAGCCTGACCGCGTGCGCGAGGCCGCGAAGGCGGCCGATCAGCGCCGTGCCCGCGGCGACCGCCTCGGACCGCTGCATGGACTGCCCATGCCGATCAAGGACAGCATCAATACCCGTGACCTGCCGACCACCGTCGGAACCTCGGCGCTGCGCGACTTCAGGCCCCGCCGCGACGCAGAAGTGGTGACCCGGCTTCGGCAGGCCGGCGCGAGCGTCCTCGGGAAGACCAATCTGCACGAGCTCTCCTTCGGCTGGACGAGCAACAACCTGGCCTTCGGTCCGGTGCGAAACCCCTATGACCCCTCGCGCATCCCGGGCGGCAGCACCGGCGGGACAGCTGCCGCCGTGGCGGCGCGCATGGCGCCGCTGGGCCTGGCGGAGGACACCCAAGGCTCGATCCGCGTTCCCGCGGCTCTGTGCGGCATTTGCGGCTTCCGGCCGACGACGGGCCGCTACCCCAATGAGGGCGTCGCACCGATCACGCCTCTGTTCGACCAAGTCGGGCCACACGCGCGCGAGGTGGCTGACCTCGGGCTGTTCGACACGGTGATCACCGGCGAGGCCCGCCCGCCAGACCCGCCGAGCCTGCGCGGCCTGCGGCTGGGAGTGGTGCGCGACTACTACTTCGACGGTCTCGATTCGCAGGTGGAGGCGGTCACCAGTCGGGCCTTGAACCGCCTCAGGGACGCGGGCGTCGTCCTGGTGGAGGGCGAGTTGCCGGGCCTCCAGGAACTGGTCGGGCAGGTGACCGGCCCTGTCCAGGTCCACGACGTGGCGCTCGAGCTGCGAAACTACCTGAGGACCACCGGCGCGCCGGTGAGCTTCGAAGCCATGATGGCCGCCGTGAGCCCGGACGTGAGGGCCCTCTTCGATCGCTATGTCCTGCCCGGCTCCCCCCTCGCTGTCCCCGACGCGGCCTACGCGGCGGCCCGCGATGTTCACCGACGGGCCATGCAGAAGCTGTTCGCCGACTACTTCCGGCGCGACGGGGTGGCGGCGCTCATCTTCCCGGCCACCATGATCCCGGCCGCTCCCATCACCGTCGCCGAGACAGTGACAATCGGCGGCCAGGCCGTTCCCTTCGCCACCGCCATCGCCCGCAACATCTCGCCCGGCAGCACGGCGGGACTGCCCGGCCTGGTGCTGCCAGCCGGGCTCACCGACGAGGGGCTGCCGGTGGGTCTTGAGCTCGACGGCCCTGCAGGCGCCGACCGCGCCCTCCTGAGCCTCGGGCTGGCTGTCGAGAAGGCGCTCGGTCCGATACCGCCTCCGGCGACGATCGGCGGCCGCCATGACGGAGCTGCGCTCGCTGCTGACTCTGAAGGATTTCGGGCTGCGCAACCAGATCGCCGTGTCGCCGATGGCGATTTACTCTGAGGACGCCGCAGGTGAACCGCCCGCCCGCCCACAAGCAGAGGAGCCGAAGGCGGTTTCAGCGTGCGGGGCGCGCCGTCCGGACCGAGACCAAACAGACTCTGCCCAGGTTCGAAGAGCCGACCTTCAGACACTCCATCGTCAACCCCGCCTGCTCAGGCCCGCCCTCGACACCGAGCTTCTTGGGTTCCGGGTTCGGAAATCACGGCGCGTGGGATAGCCACCGCTCCGGCAGAAGACGCGGCAGTCCCCGAACAACAGATGCCTGACCTCTTTAGTCCCTACACCCTCAAGGACGTCACACTGCGCAACCGCATCGCCATGTCTCCGATGACGATGTACCGGGCGGATGAAGACGGGCGGGTCTCGGATTTCCACGTGATGCTGACGGGCTCGCGTGCGGCGGGCGGTTTTGGCCTCGTCTTCCCGGAGCAGATCGCCATCACGCCGGATGGTCGCACCAGCGCGAGTTGCGCGGGCATCTGGCATGACTCGCACGTTGAGGGCCTCTCTCGGGTCGCGAGTATCATCAAGGACATGGGCGCCGTCGCTGCCATCCAGCTGGGTCACACCGGCCGCAAGGGCAGCGAACTGAAGCCGTGGGAAGGTAAGGTGCAGGTTCCACCTGATCATCCGCATGGCTGGCAGGTGCGGGGACCGTCGGCCACGCCCTTCGGCGGCCGCTATCCCTATCCCGTGCACGCGCTCAGCAAGGAGGAGATCCTCGAGCTGCACGGGGCCTACGCTCAGGCCGCGGTGCGGGCGCTGGACGCGGGTTTCGAGTGGCTTGAGCTCCACTTCGCGCATGGTTACTTGGGTGCGAGCTTCTTCTCTCCGCTCGCGAATACGCGCGACGACGAATACGGCGGGAGCCTGGACAACCGCCTGCGGTTCCATCGCGAAGCGCTTGATGCGGTTCGAAAAGTCTGGCCTGAACGCTTGCCATTGACGGTCCGGCTGGGGGCTGACGACTTCCACCCCGACGGCGTGCAATTCGAGGAGGCGGTGTGGGCGGTCGGCGCCCTGCGCGAACATGGGCTCGACTTCGCCGATCTCAGCCTCGGGATGAACAGCGACGACAGCCGGGACACGCCCTTCCACGAGATCGCCTTCATGGTCGAGCGTGCTGGCCGGGTGCGGCGCGAGGTCGGAATCCCGGTTGGCGTAAGCTGGAATCTCGGAATCCCTGCCGCCGCAGATCGCGCCATCCGTGACGAACTGATTGACCTGGTCCTGCTCGGCAGGCCGGCGCTGTCGAACCCACACTGGCCGCTGTACGCCGCACGAGAGCTCGAGCGCCCCGACCCATTGTCACTCCTGCCGGAAGACTGGTCCTGGTGGCTGCGGCGCATCCCCGGACCGGAAGGATCTCAGGGCTGGCCGTCCCCCACCCCCCGGACGTGAATGGAAGACGACCGGCATCTGCGTGGCGGACGAGCGAGAGGGGCGGCGTTGGCGGCGCGTACGCGTCAATCCGGTGGCCACAGCTTCGCAGATCATCGGGCGCACCCCGCGCTGGCGCAGAGGGCGCGGTGAGGTCTTGTCAGAGCCATGCAGCGGTTCCGGCGCCGCGACCTTTCGGAAAGCTTCCCCCTCGAGGTCGCGCCGACGCGTGAGTATGCCGAGATGCTCCTGGGCCGCATCGACTTCATTCGAAGGGAGCTGGTCCCCCTCGCGCAGTGACCTGACGCTCACGCTGAGGCCCGCGCCGGTCCCTTCTCCCCGTCCTCCTCGACGCCCACGCAGGCTGCAATGGCCTCGACCAGGGCGTGGAGTTCGAGCGGCTTGCGGACGAATCCGTTGAAGCCGCGGGCGTCCTGTTCGCCGAACCGCTCCAGGTCGTAGTCCGCCGAGAAGGCCAGGATCGCGGTCTGCTGGTTTGGCCCCGCCTGGGCGCGGATGCGCGAGGTCGCCTCCGGCCCGTCCATGCCCGGCATCCGGATGTCCATGAGGATGATGTCGAACGGTTCGGCCAGGGCTCGTTCGACAGCGACGGGCCCGTCGGCCGCCTCCTCCACCTCGGCGCCCAGCGGCGCCAGGATCGCGCGGGCCAGCTCGCGGTTGACGGCGTTGTCGTCGACCACCAGCACCCGCAGCCCGTCGAGGAGGCTCGCCCCCAGCTCGGCCTCGACCGCGGCCGGCGCGGCGCAGGGCTCGGCGGGAATCTCGAACCGGAACTCCGAGCCGCGGCCCACCGCGCTCGTCACGCCGATCGTCCCACCCATCGCCTGCACCAGACCGCTGCAGATCGCCAGCCCAAGACCGGTGCCGCCGTGGCGTCGGCTGGAGGAGGCGTCGACCTGCGAAAACCTCTGGAACAGCTTCGATTGCTGCTCCGGCTCCATGCCCACCCCCGTGTCGCGGACCGACACGCACAGCCGCCCGCGGGGCTCGTCGTACCGCGCCTCGACGACCACCTGGCCCTCGTCCGTGAATTTCACGGCGTTGCCGATCAGGTTCAGCAGGATCTGCCGGACACGGTCGGGATCGAAACTCAGATGCGCCGGGATGTCCGCGGGACACCGGAGATCGAGGGCGATGCCCTTGGCCTCGGCCTGGGGCTCGAAGAGCGCGCACGCATCGGCAAGCGTGCGATGGGGCGAGGCCGCCTGAGGCTCGATCGGCATGAGACCGGCCTCCAGCTTCGAGAAGTCGAGGATGTCGTTGACGATCGCCAGGAGCGCCTGGCCGGCCCCGGCGATCCGGTCGACCTGATAGCGCACGTCGTCGTCGAGCTCGCCGCGGTTCGCCAGGAGGGACGTGAAGCCGAGGATCGCGGTCAGCGGCGTGCGGATCTCGTGGCTCATGTTCGCCATGAACTCGGCCTTGATGGCGGCGGCGGCCTGGGCCGCATCACGCGCCTCCCGCAACTCGGCCTCCATTACCGTGCGCGCGGTGACATCGCGTGTCAGGTCCACGAACTCGCGAACGCGGCCATCCACGCCGCGCACCGCTGTCGGACGGCTCTCCAGCCAGACCCAGTGACCGTTCTTGTGGCGAATTCTGTAGGTGACGCCGAAGCCCTCGCCGACCCGTCCGGCGATCAGGTCGGCGTAGCCGGCCTGCACCCCTGCGAGATCGTCGGGATGCACCAGCGGCAGGATGCTGCGACCGATCAGTTCCTCCACGGAGTAGCCCAGGAGGCCGGTCACCGAAGGGGAGATGTAGCGAATCCGGCTGTCCATCCCCGCCCGGGTGATGATGTCGGTGAGGTTGTCGGCGACGAAGCGGTAGCGCCGCTCGCTCTCGGCCAGCGCCGCCTCCATCGCCTTGCGTTCGGTGACGTCACGCACGACGTCCTGGAACTCGACGAAGGCATGGCTCTGCGGATCGTAGACGGCCCGCGGATGGGCCTCGAGCCACACCATCGAACCGTCCTTGCGGAAGGCGCGGTATTCGAACCTGAGCGGCGGGGCGGCGCGCCCGGCCGCCAGGTAGTCGGTGAACAGCTTCACCGTCGGTCCGATGTCGTCCGGATGCATGAGATCATGGATCTTGCGCCCGACAAGCTCGTGCGGCTCGTATCCCGACAGGTCTCTCACCGCCGGCGAGACGTAGGTGAGCACCGAATCCGTGCCGTAGCAGGCGATCACATCGGTGGCGTTCTCGGTCAGCAGGCGGTAGCGGGCCTCGCTCCGCTCAAGTTCGCGCTGGGCGGCGACACGCTCGGATACGTCGCGCAGGGCTGAGATGATGCCCGACGCCCTACCCTGCTCGTCCTTCAGCAATACGGGCTGGCCTTCCATCCACACGTACGCTCCGGCGCCGTCGCGGATCCGGATGGCCGAATCCTGCGCGGAATCGTGGACGCCGGTCGCCAGAAGGGCAGCGGTGATCTCCGCGACCTTGCCGAGGTCGTCCGGATGGATAAGTTCCAGGCCCGGGCTGCCGATCAGCTTCTCCGGATCGTAGCCGTAGCGGCGCGCGGACGGAGATACGTACTGCAGGCGCCAGTCGAGGTCGGTCTTGATGACCACGTCCGTCGAGGACTCCGCCAGAAGCCGGTAGCGGGCCTCCGACTCCTCGATCTGCTGCAGGAAGGTCTCCTCGTCGGTGATGTCGCGCACGACTCCGAAAAGGGCGATGATGGCGCCCGAGTCATCCCGCTCGACCTCGCCCCTGTAGTGGAGCGTGCGCAGCCGCCCGTCGTCGCCGCGGCGCAACCGGGCCTTCACCTCGTTCGGCTCGCCGGTGGCGAACAGGGCGTCGATCGTTTCCCGAAGCCGTTCGCGGTCCTCCTCGAGATAAAGGTCGGCCGCGCCGCCGTTGGCTTCCCCAGGGCCCGCGGGCGGCAGACCATGCAGAGCGTAGGTCTCGTCCGACCATTCGGTTTCGGTGGCGCCGATCGGCCGGCGCCAATAACCGATTCCGGCGATCTGGCTTGCCAGCCTCAGGCGCTGTTCGGCGAGCTCGGATTTCGCCAGCGCGCCGCGGACGCTGGTGTCCAGGCGCTGGGCGTGCGTCCGGATGGCGGCCAGCGGCAGGGAAACCAGGGTGATCGAGGCCAGCAAGGCCTGCACGAGCCCCAGCTTGACGCCGAGACCGACTTCCAGCGGCGCCGTCGGCCCCAGGCCGTTGAGGGTCGCCACCACGGCGACCAGCGCCGTCACCAGAAGCGCCAGGGCGGAGGCGGCCGCCTCGAGCTTGTACGCGATGAGCAGGAGAGCAGGCAGCAGAAGGAAGGAGAGAGGGTAGGCGCCCTGGCCGAAGACGAGGATCAGGCTGAACGCCAGCCCGAGGAATGGAAGGATCGCGGCGCCGGACAGCACCTGGGACCACAGCCTGCGCAGGCCGCCGTCCGTCAGCGCGAGGGCCGCCGGCGTGACGATCAGGATCCCCAGGGCGTCCGACACATGCCACTGCAGCGCCGTGGGCCAGACCGGCGCACCCCGCGTGAGATGGAGGATGGTCGCGCCGGCCGCCGCCGAGACCGCGGGCGCGATCAGTCCGCCGGCCACCGTGAAGGGCATGATGTGGCCAGGCCGCGTCAGATCGATCCGGCCGCCGATCCATCGCGTCATCAGTCCGGCGCAGACGAGCACTTCGGCGAGGTTGCAGGCCGCCAGCGCCAGCCCATGCGCCAACGTCTCTCCGGAGACGAGGTTCGCCGAGAGATAGCCTGCGGCCGCGGCGCCGGCGAACACGCCCCAACGCCGCCCCGGCTGACGCAGCAGGACGGCAAGAGTGACCGCGTTTCCCAGCCAGACCGCGGCCACGTGCCCATAGGCACGAGTGAAGGTGATGCAGGCGAGTGCGAGCAGAAACGAAAGCAGGGCCAGACCCAGAGGCCCCGCCAATCGCCAGGCCCCCTCCTTCAGGTCCGCGCGCGTGCCTGTTCCCGCGATCACCTGGCCCCCCTCGAAGGCGCACCTGCGCCAACCGGAGCAATACTTGCGCATCGGAAGGGTTAATCGACATTGCGACAGTTCAGCGCGCCGGCAGATATGCTGTCCGCGTCGTGGCCGGATCCGTAGGCCTGCGCCGGGGCGACCCGCCCGCTAGCGCATCAACCGCCGCAGGGTCCGCCGGTACGCCTCCGCCACTGGCGCGGCCGCCACGTGCCGACCGGCTTCGACCACCTTTCCACCCCGCCGCCAAACGCAGTCCACGGCCGAAGCGCCGGCGGCGAAGACCCAGGCGTCGAGGAGGGCCTCGCCTCGGCGACCCACGAGGCTGACGTGATCGGCGTCCAGGCTGACGAGGTCGGCGGGGCGGCCGGGGGCGATGGCGGCGGCGGGGTCGGCCAGCGCCCGGGCGCCGCCGGCCAGCGCGCCGGCGTAGAGGCCGGCGCCGGTGGAGGCGCCCTCGCCCGGCGCCAGCACGTTGCGCGAGCGCAGGGCCAGCCGCTGGGCGTACTCCAGGGCGCGGAGCTCCTGGGCGGCGTCGATGTGGACATTGGAATCCGTGCCGACGCCGAAGGCGCCCCCGGCCGCCAGATAGGCCTGCGCTGGGAAGACGCCGTCGCCCAGGTTCGCCTCGGTGATCGGGCAGAGGCCGGCGACCGCGCCCGAGCGGGCCAGCGCCTCGCGCTCGCCGGGCGTCAGGTGGGTGGCGTGAATCAGGCACCAGCGCGCGTCGACCGCCGCGTTCTCGACCAGCCAGTCCACCGGGCGCTGCCCGGACCAGGCGAGGCAGTCCTCGACTTCCTTCACCTGCTCCGCGGCGTGGATATGGACCGGGCCCGCGGCGAGCTGGGCGACCGTCAGCAGTTCCTCCGGCGTCACGGCGCGCAGGCTGTGCGGCGCCACGCCCATGCGGCCATCGGCCAGCCCCTCGGCCAGGCGGGCGCAGGCTTCTGTCAGCCGTGCGAACCGGTCCAGGTCGCAGATGAAGCGCCTTTGGCCCGGCGCGGGGGGCGCGCCGCCGAACCCCGAGTGGGCGTAGAACACCGGCAGCAGGGTGAGGGCGATCCCGGTCTGCTCGGCCGCGCCCGCGATTGCCGCCGCCATCTCGCCGACGTCGGCGTAGGGCGTCCCGTCCGCCTGGTGGTGCAGGTAGTGGAACTCGCCGACGCGGGTGAAGCCGCTCTGCAGCATCTCCACATAGGCCTGGGCGGCGATGGCGCGGACGTCGTCGGGCGTCAGGCGGTCCAGGAAGCGGTACATCCACTCCCGCCAGGTCCAGAAGTCGTCGGCGCTGGGGCCACGGGTCTCGGTGAGGCCCGCCATGGCTCGCTGGAAGGCGTGGCTGTGCAGGTTGGCGAGACCCGGGATTCCGCAGGCGTGGCGCTCGTCGCCCGGCTGGGCGTCTGCGCCGGCCTCGACGGTGGCGATCAGGCCGTCCTCGATCGAGACCCGGACATTCGCCGCCCAGCCGCCCGGCAGACGCGCATCCTGGAACCAGAGCGTCGTCACGAAGCCTCCTTGCCAGCTTCTATTTGTCTAGACATTATCGCGCGCCTCGCCAAGCAGGAGACTCGATGCGCTGCGACCGCCTCTGGTTCAACGCCCGGCTCGCCACAATGGCCGGCGAAGGCCTGGGCGTGGTCGAGGGCGGTGCGGTGGCCGCGGCGGGCGATCGGATCGTCTATGCGGGACCGGCCGACGGGGCGCCGGACGCCGCCGAGCGGATCGACTGCGAAGGCCGCTGGATCACCCCGGGCCTGATCGACTGTCACACTCACCTGGTCTTCGGCGGCGACCGCGCGCACGAGTTCGAGCTGCGGCTGGCCGGCGCCAGCTACGAGGAGATCGCCCGCGCCGGCGGCGGCATCGCCTCCACCGTGGCGGCGACCCGGGCCGCCAGCGAGGCCGAACTGACCGTCCAGGCCCGGCCGCGGCTGGAGGCGCTGGCAGCCGAAGGCGTCACCACCGTCGAGGTCAAGTCGGGCTACGGCCTGACCACGGCCGAAGAGCTGAAGATGCTGCGCGCCGCCCGGGCGCTTGGGGACCGGGCCAGCATCGTCACGACGTTCCTGGGCGCCCACGCCCTGCCGCCCGAGTTCAGGGACGATCCGGACGGCTACATCGACCTCGTCTGCGGCGAGATGATCCCAGCCGTCGCCGAGGCCGGGCTGGCCGACGCCGTCGACGCCTTCTGCGAGGGGATCGGCTTCACGCCGGCCCAGACGCGCCGCGTGTTCGAGGCTGCGCGCATCCACGGCCTGCCGGTGAAGCTGCACGCCGAACAGCTCTCCAACCTGCACTGTGCGTCCCTGGCCGCCGAGTTCGACGCCCTGTCGGCCGACCATCTCGAGCACCTCGACGAGGTCGGGATCGCGGCCATGGCGCGGGCCGGAACCGCCGCGGTGCTGCTGCCCGGCGCCTTCTACTTCCTCCGGGACACGAAGCTTCCGCCCATCGAGGGCCTCCGCGCGGCGGGCGTGCCCATGGCGCTCGCCACCGACTGCAACCCTGGCACCTCGCCGCTCACCTCGCTGCTGCTGGCGATGAACATGGGCGCGACGCTGTTCCGCCTGACCGTGGAGGAGTGCCTTGCGGGCGTCACGCGCCAGGCGGCCCGCGCGCTCAGCCTGGGCGCCGAGGTCGGGACGCTGGAGGCCGGCAAGCGCTGCGACCTGGCGATCTGGAACATCGAGCGGCCGGCCGAGCTGGTCTACCGCATGGGATTCAATCCGCTGCAGGCGCGCGTCTGGAGAGGCCGGTGAACGACATCCTTCTGGTTCCCGGCGAGACGCCGCTCTCCGAGTGGCGCGAGATCTACCGCGGCGCGGCCGTGCGCCTTGACCCCGCCGCCGCGCGCCCCGTGGCCGAGAGCGCGGCCGCGGTCGAGAAGATCCTTGCGCGGGGCGAGCCGGTCTACGGGATCAACACCGGCTTCGGAAAGCTGGCCAGCGTACGGATCGACGCCGCCGACCTCGCGACCCTCCAGCGCAACATCGTCCTCTCCCACGCCGCCGGGACCGGGGAACCGGCGCACGCGGCCATCGTGCGGCTGATGATGGCGCTAAAGCTGGCGAGCCTCGCCCAGGGCGCCTCGGGCGTGCGGCCGGACACGGTGGCGTTGCTGGAGACGATGCTGATCGCCGGGCTTACGCCGGTGATCCCGGCCCAGGGATCGGTCGGCGCCTCGGGCGACCTCGCGCCCCTGGCCCACATGGCGGCCGCCATGATCGGTGTCGGCGAGATCGAGGTCGGCGGCGTGCGCCAGCCGGCCGACCTGGCGCTCCGGGCCTCGGGCCTCTCGCCGCTGGCGCTGGGGCCCAAGGAAGGCCTGGCCCTGCTGAACGGCACACAATTCTCGACGGCGCACGCGCTCGCCGGCCTCTTCGAGGCCGAGCGCCTCTTCCAGTCGGCCCTGGTCACGGGGGCCCTGTCGACCGAGGCGGCCAAGGGTTCGGACACGCCCTTCGACCACCGCATCCACGTGCTGCGCCGCCAGCCGGGCCAGATCGAGACGGGCGACGCCCTGCGGGCGCTGATGGCCGACTCGGCGATCCGCGCCTCGCACCTGAAGGACGACGAGCGGGTGCAGGACCCCTACTGCCTGCGCTGCCAGCCCCAGGTGATGGGCGCGGCCCTGGATGTTCTGCGCCAGGCGGCGGCGACACTGGGCTACGAGGCCAACGGGGTCACCGACAACCCGCTGATCTTCGCGGGCGAGGGCGAAGCGCTGTCGGGCGGCAACTTCCACGCCGAGCCGGTGGCCTTCGCCGCCGACATGATCGCGCTCGCCATCTGCGAGATCGGCTCACTGGCCGAGCGGCGGGTGGCCATGCTGGTGGACCCGGCGCTGTCGGGCCTGCCAGCCTTCCTGACGCCGAAGCCGGGCCTGAATTCGGGCTTCATGATCCCGCAGGTCACGGCGGCGGCCCTGGTCTCCGAGAACAAGCAGATGGCCTACCCGGCCAGCGTGGATTCCATCCCGACGTCGGCGAACCAGGAGGACCACGTCTCGATGGCGGCCCACGGCGCCCGTCGCCTGCTGGCCATGGCGCGCAACGCCACGGCGGTCGTCGGGATCGAGTACCTGGCGGCCGTGCAGGGGTGCGACTTCCATGCGCCGCTGGACTCCAGTCCCCCTTTGGAGCGCGCCCGAGCCCTGCTGCGCTCCGAGGTCCCGCACCTGGCGGACGACCGCCACTTCCACCCCGACATCGAGACCGCCACGAGCCTCGTCCGCACCGGCGAGCTGGTGGAGGTCGCCGGCCTCGAACTGCCGGGGGTCGCATGACGGACTGGCTGCAGCTCCACCGCGGCGAGGCGCCGCTGGTGGTGAGCTTCCCGCACACCGGGACCGACATTCCGGCCGGGATCGAGCGAGGGCTGGTCTCGCCGTGGCTGGGCCGACGCGACGCCGACTGGTGGGTGGACCGGCTCTACGACTTCGCGTCCGAGCTGGGCGCGACCACGGTGCGGACCACCATCTCGCGCACGGTCATCGACGTGAACCGCGACCCGTCGGGCGCCTCGCTCTATCCGGGCCAGGCGAGCACCGAGCTTTGCCCGACCACCACCTTTGACGGAGAACCGCTCTACCGCGACGGCGCCGCGCCGGACGCGGCCGAGATCGCGCGCCGCCGTAAGACCTACTTCGAGCCCTACCATGCCGCCCTGGCCGGGGAGCTGGCGCGGCTGAGGGCGATCCATGACAGGGTGGTGCTGTACGAGGCCCACTCGATCCGCTCGCGGATCCCTCGGCTGTTCGAGGGCGAGCTGCCCAACTTCAACATCGGCACGAACTCGGGCGAGAGCTGCGACGTGGCCCTGACGGCGGCGGTCGAGGGCGCCTGCGACGCCTCCGGCTTCAGCCGCGTGACCAACGGGCGGTTCAAGGGCGGCTGGACGACCCGCCACTACGGCGACCCGCAGGGCGGCGTGCATGCGATCCAGATGGAGCTCGCCTGCCGCGGCTACATGGACGAGCCGGACGGCCCGCCCGCGCCCGAAAACTGGCCCACGCCGTACGACCCCGACCGCGCCGCCTTCATGCGCGGCGCGCTACGCAACGTGCTGCAAGCCTGCCTGGATTTCGCCGCATGACCCGCCACGATCCCGACCGCGTCATCCGCCCGCCGACGGGCCCTGAGCTCACCTGCCGGAGCTGGCTCACCGAGGCGCCGCTCAGGATGCTGATGAACAACCTGCACCCCGACGTGGCCGAGCGGCCGGAGGAGCTGGTGGTCTATGGCGGCGTGGGCCGCGCCGCGCGCGACTGGGAGAGCTATGACGTCATCGTCGAGACCCTGAAGCGCCTCGGCGACAACGAGACCCTGCTGGTGCAATCAGGCAAGCCGGTCGGCGTGTTCCGCACCCATGCCGACGCGCCCCGGGTGCTGATCGCCAACTCCAACCTCGTGCCGCGCTGGGCGACCTGGGAGCATTTCAACGAGCTCGATCGCAAGGGTCTGGCCATGTACGGCCAGATGACCGCCGGTTCCTGGATCTACATCGGGACCCAGGGGATCGTGCAGGGCACCTACGAGACCTTCGTCGAAATGGGCCGCCAGCACTACGGCGGCGATCTCTCGGGCCGCTGGCTGCTGACCGCGGGCCTCGGGGGCATGGGCGGGGCCCAGCCGCTGGCAGCGGTGATGGCGGGCGCATCCTGCCTGGCCATCGAGTGCCAGCCCAGCCGGATCGAGATGCGCCTGCGCACCGGCTACCTCGACCGCGCGGCCGAGACGCTGGACGAGGCGCTGGCGATCGTCGAGGACGCTTGCCGGAGGAAGCAGGCGGTTTCGGTCGGCCTGCTCGGCAACGCCTGCGAGGTGCTGCCGCAAATCCTGGCCCGCGGCGTGCGCCCCGACCTGCTCACCGACCAGACCTCCGCCCACGACCCGGTGAACGGCTACCTGCCGAAGGGCTGGACCCTGGAGCGCTGGGCCGCCATGCGCGAACAGGCGCCGGACCAGGTGGAGGAGGCCGCCCGCGCCTCCATGGCCGAGCACGTGCAGGCCATGCTGGCCTTCAGGGCCGCCGGCGTGCCCACCGTCGACTACGGCAACAATATCCGCCAGGTGGCGAAGGACGCCGGCGTCACCGACGCCTTCGACTTCCCCGGCTTCGTGCCCGCCTATATCCGCCCGCTGTTCTGCCGCGGGATCGGGCCGTTCCGCTGGGCCGCGCTGTCCGGCGACCCCGAGGACATCTACCGCACCGACGCCAAGGTGAAGGCGCTGATCCCGGACAATCCGCACCTGCACAACTGGCTCGACATGGCCCGCGAGCGCATCCGCTTCCAGGGCCTGCCGGCGCGGATCTGCTGGGTCGGGCTTGGCGACCGCCACCGCCTGGGTCTCGCCTTCAACGAGATGGTGGCGAAGGGCGAGCTGAAGGCCCCCGTCGTGATCGGGCGCGACCACCTGGACTCCGGCTCGGTCGCCTCGCCCAACCGCGAGACCGAGGCCATGCGCGACGGGTCGGACGCGGTGTCGGACTGGCCGCTGCTGAACGCCCTGCTCAACACCGCCTCGGGCGCCACCTGGGTGTCGCTGCACCACGGCGGCGGCGTGGGCATGGGCTATTCCCAGCACGCCGGCATGGTCATCGTCTGCGACGGGACGGACGCCGCGGCCCGGCGGATCGAGCGCGTGCTCTGGAACGACCCGGCCACCGGCGTCATGCGCCACGCCGACGCCGGCTACGACATCGCCCTGGATGTGGCGCGCGAGAAGGGCCTCGACCTGCCCGGCATCCTGCCGCGTTGAGCGAGCCCCTCTACATCCGCATCCGCGACCACCTGGAGCGGGCCATCGTCTCGGGCGACTGGCCGCCGGGCCACCGCCTGCCGTCGGAGAAGGCGCTGGCGGAGCAGTTCGGCTGCGCGCGGATGACGGTGTCGAAGGTGGTGACCGCCCTGGCCGACGCCGGCCTCGTCACCCGCCGCCGCCGCGCCGGCACCGTGGTCGCCGAGCCGCGGCGCGAGGAGACCACGCTGCAGATCCACGACATGCCGACGGAGGTGCGGGCCACCGGCCAGGCCTACAGCTTCCAGGTGCTGGACCGGACCGAGCGGACGGCGACCCCGGACGACATCGCCCGCCTCGGACTGACCAAGCCCGCCACCGTGCTGGCGCTCGAGGTGCTGCATCGGGCGGACGGCGCGCCGCACGCCCTGGAGGACCGGCTGATCAACCTGGCCGCCGCGCCGGAGGCGAAGGACGAAGCGTTCACCGAAATGCCGCCCGGTTCGTGGCTGCAGGCCAAGCTCCCCTGGACCGACGCCGAGCACCACATCCTGGCCCTGAACGCCGACGCAGGGATCGCCGCGCGCCTCGGCGTGGCCGAGGGCGCCGCCTGCCTTCGCGACGACCGCCGCAGCTGGCACGGCGAACTGATCGTCACCCACGTGCGGCTGACCTACCCCGGCGCCCGCCGCCTGGTGGCCCGCTTCCACGCGCCCGGCGGCCGCTTCGACCGGATCAGGCGTCGAGGTTGAGCAGCGCGGGGTCGCCGCCCTGGGCGGCGATGTTGACGCTGACCGCGCGCTCCACGGCATAGCGCAGCAGGGCGTGGGGGCCGCCGGCCTTGGGGCCGGTCCCCGAAAGGCCCTCGCCGCCGAAGGGCTGGACGCCCACGACGGCGCCGATCATCGACCGGTTGACGTAGGCGTTGCCGGCGGGAACGGCGCGCCGCACCTCTTCCGCGAAGGCCTCGATGCGCGAATGGACGCCGAGGGTGAGGCCATAGCGCGCCTGCACCAGCGGGGCGGCGGCCTTGCCGAGCTTGGCCGGGTCGTAGCGGACCACGTGCAGGATTGGGCCGAAGACCTCTCTCTGCAGGAAGGCCGCGTCCGGGATCTCGGCGAGGGTCGGGGCGAAGAAATGGCCGCCGGCCGGGACGTCCAGGCGCTCCAGCACCTTGGCCTCCTTCGCCAGCCGCTCGACATGCGTCTCGAGCCTCCCGCGCGCCTCGGCGTCGATCACCGGGCCGATGTCGGTGCGCGGATCCGCAGGATCGCCGACCACCAGGGTCCGCATCGCGCCCTTCAGGCCGTCGATCAGCATGTCGGCCGTGTCGTGCGGCAGGAACAGCAGCCGCAGGGCCGAGCACCGCTGGCCCGCCGAGCCGAAGCCGGACGCAAGCACGTCGTCGATCACCTGCTCGCGCAGCGCCGTGGTGTCCACGAACATGGCGTTGAGGCCGCCGGTCTCGGCGATGAAGGGGACGATGGGCCCTTCGCGCGCCGCCAGGGTGCGGTTGATCGCCCAGGCGGTGTCGGTGCCGCCGGTGAAGGCCACGCCATCGCAGCCCGGGTGCGCCGTCAGCGCCGCGCCGACCGTGGCCCCGTCGCCGGGCAACAGATGGAGGAGGTCGGCCGGAACGCCCGCGGCGTGGAACAGCTTCACCGCTTCCGTCGCAATGATCGGGGTCTGTTCGGCGGGCTTGGCCAGCACCCCGTTGCCGGCGGCCAGCGCGGCAGCCACCTGACCCGTGAAGATCGCCAGCGGGAAGTTCCAGGGGCTGATGCAGACGAACACGCCGCGGCCGTGCAGGCTCAGCTGGTTGGTCTCGCCCACCGGTCCGCGCAGGGTTTCGGCGTGGGCGAACTGCCGTTCCGCCAGTTGGGCATAGTAGCGGCAGAAGTCGGCGGCCTCCCGAACCTCGGCGATCCCGTCGGCCAGGGTCTTGGCCGCCTCGCGCACGCAGATGGCGATGAGCCGGTCGCGGTGGGCCTCCAGCGCATCGCCCATGGCGCGCAGCACCTTGGCCCGGCCCTCACCGCCGCGGGCGTCCCACGGACGCTGCGCCACGCGGGCGGCCGCGAAAGCGGCGTCAACGTCGGCGGTCGAGGCGGACCAGACCTGACCGATCCTCTGGGCCGTGAGCGCGGGCGAGACCGCGGGCTGGCCGGCGCCGGCCTTCACGAGCTTGCCGCAGATGATCGGCGCGCCCTCCAGAATCTCCCCGTCCACGCGGGCGATGGCGGCCGCCAGCCCATCCCGCACTTCGGCGATGGAGAGGTCCAGGCCCGTCGAATTCTTGCGCGACGGTCCGTAGAGATCGCGCGGCAGAGGGATCTTCGGATGCGGCCCGGCGCCGGCCGCCTCCACGGCGCTGATCGGATCTACGACGACCTTCGCCACCGGCGTCTTCTCGTCGAGCAGGGCGTGGACGAAGGAGGTGTTGGCGCCGTTTTCCAGCAGGCGCCGCACGAGATAGGGCAGCAGGTCCTCGTGGCTGCCCACCGGCGCATAAACCCGCAGCGGGAAGGCGCCGTAGCGCTCGTGGGCGGCTTCGTAGAGCGCCTCCCCCATGCCGTGCAGGCGCTGGAATTCGGGCGACAGGCTCATCTGGTTGGCCATCAGGCGGACGGCGGCCAGGGTGTGGGCGTTGTGGGTCGCGAACTGGCCGTAGAGGTGTGGCGCGGCCGACAGCAGGGCCCGGGCGCAGGCCAGGTACGAGACGTCGGTGGCGGCCTTGGTGGTGAACACCGGATAGCCGGGCAGCCCCGCCACCTGGGCGCGCTTGATCTCGGAGTCCCAGTAGGCGCCCTTCACCAGCCGCACCATCAACCGCCGACCGGTGGCGCGGGCGATCCCGGCCACGGCTTCGATCACCTGCGGCCCCCGCTTCTGGTAGGCCTGCACGGCGAGGCCGAGTCCCTGCCACGTCCCTAGGGCCGGCTCGCGCGCCAGGCGGTCGAGCAATTCCAGCGAGATCACCAGCCGGTCGGCCTCCTCGGCGTCCAGGGTCAGGTTGATGTTCGCCTCGGCCGCCATCGCCGCCAGGCGCACGATGCGCGGGTAGAGGTCGGCGAACACCCGCTCGGCCTGACGCGCCTCATAGCGCGGCGACAGCGCCGACAGCTTCACGGAGATCCCGTGGCCGACCTCGGGCCCCTGCCCCTTGGCTTGAGCCCCGACCACTTGGATCGCCCGCGCGTATGCGGCCTCGTAGCGGTCGGCGTCGGCGTCGGTGCGGGCGCCCTCGCCCAGCATGTCGAACGAGCAGACGAAGCCCTCGTCCGCGGCGCGTTTGATGGCCTTCTCGATGGTGGCGCCCAGCACGAACTGTTCGCCCATGATCCGCACGGCGGCGCCCACGGCTCTGCGGATCACCGGTTCCCCCAGCCGGCCGGCCAGGCGCCGGACGAAGCCCGGCAGGTCGTTCTTCGCCTCCTCGTCCGGGTCGATCAGCTTGCCGGTGAGCATCAGGCTCCAGGTCGAGGCGTTGACCAGCAGGGAGTCCGACTTGCCCGCATGGCTGGCCCAGTCGGCCGAGGCGATCTTCTCGGCGATCAGGCGGTCGCGGGTCTCTTCGTCCGGCGTGCGCAGCAGGGCCTCGGCCAGGCACATCAGCGCCAGGCCCTCGCGGGTGGACAGGCTGAACTCCTGCAGGAAGCTCTCGACCACGCCCTGGCGATTGGCGTTGCGCCGCGCGGCGCGCACCAGGGCCTCGGCCTCGGACTGCACCGCCTCGCGATCCTGCGGACCCAGCGGCGGCGCGCTCAGCAGCGACGCCAGGGTCGCACGTTCGTCGGCGAACTTCGCCCCGTCCAGGTGATCGAACGCCATCGAAGCCTCCGCGCTGCGTTATCTCCGGAGTAATCCAGGTTGATCCGAATGTGCTACGAATGGAGAGGCGCTCCGCCGAAGGATCGACAGGAAAGACCTCATCATGGCGAACGACCTGCGGCTCGACGACACCGACCGCCGCCTGCTGCGCACGTTGCAGGCGGACGGCCGGATCAGCAACCAGGACCTCGCCCACGCCTGCCACCTTTCCCCCTCGGCCTGTTCTGAACGCGTGAGACGGCTCCGCGAGAATGGCTATATCCGCGGCTTCTCGGCCATCCTCGATCCCGACAAGGTGGGCCGGGCCCTGCTGATCTTCGTTGAGGTGGTGCTCGACCGCACGACTTCGGACGTCTTCGAGGACTTCGCCGCCGCCGCCCGCCGCGCGCCCGATGTGCTGGAGTGCCACATGGTGGCCGGCGGCTTCGACTATCTCATCAAGGCTCGGGTGGCGGACATGGCCGCCTACCGAGCCTTCCTGGGTGAGGTGCTGGTGCAGATGCCGGGCGTGCGCGAGACGCGGACCTATGCCGTGCTGGAGGAGATCAAGGCGACGACCTACCTGCCCGTTTGACGCGCGGCCCTTGCCATCGACGCGGAAATCGACTCCATCGGATCGAACCCAGTGGCCGGCCCGGAGACGAGATGAGCGCCAAGACCGCCGTCGTGGTGCTGGCCGGCGGGGAGGGCCGCAGGATGGGCGGGGGCAAGCCCCTGCGCCCGTTCGGCGATACCACCCTGGTCGCGCACGCGGTGGCCCTGGCCCGGCGCTGGTCGCCGCTGGCGGCGGTAGCGGTCCGCGATCCGGCGCAGGTCTCTGGCCAGGTCGACGCGCCCCTCATCCTGGATGATCCCGGCATCAGCGGCCCGATCGCCGGCCTCGCCGCCGCCCTGGCCTTCGCCCGCGACCAGGGCGCAGAACAGCTGCTCACCATCCCCTGCGATGCGCCTCGGCTGCCGGACGATCTGCTGTCCCGACTGGAGGCGGCCCTCACGGGCGAGGCCTGCGCCGCGGTTCCCGAAAGTGGCGGAAACCTGCACCCGGACTGCGCCCTCTGGCGGGTGGAAGCGCTCGAGCGGCTCCCCGCCTACCTGGCCACGGGCAAACGCTCGCTGCGCGGCTTCGCCGAGTCCTGCGGCCTCGCCCGCGCGGAATGGCCGGCCGAGGGGGAGCCCTTCGCCAACGCCAACACGCCCGAGGCCTTGGCGGCCCTGCAGCCCGCGCCGGCCGAGCCCCTGCGCCCGCGGCGGCGGCGCCTGCTCTACCGCGCCCTCGGCTGGACGGCGGTGGCCCTGGCGGCGGCGGGCGCCATCCTGCCGCTGTTGCCCACCACCATCTTCCTGCTGATTGCGCTCTGGGCCTTCGCGCGCGGCTCGCCCGAGTGGGCGGACTGGCTGCGGGCCAACCGCCGCTTCGGACCCTACATCCGCGACTGGGAGGAACGTGGCGCCATCCCCGTCCGCGCCAAGGCGCTGGCGATCGTCATGATGTCTGCAAGCCTGGCCTGGCTCGGATGGTCCACCCACAACCTGCTGCTGACCGCGAGCGTCGGCGTGGTGCTGCTTGCCGTTGCGGGCTTCATCCTGACCCGCCCGTCCGCCTGAGGACCAGTCTCAGCGGAACCAGTCTTAGCGGAAGACGTGGATGCCGCCGGCGCCCCCACCCGGCGCCTCGGCCAGGCCGCGGATCTCCAGGGTGGCGCGCCGGGCCCCGCAGACGCAGCGAAGCCGAGGCTCAAGATCCTGCAGCACCTGCCGGCTGAGCCCCTGGGCGATCCAGGGCCGCGGGTCCACGGCCGCCTCTCGCCCGCAGCCGCAACGCGCCCACAGACTGGAGCGCGCGGCCGTGGCCCACCCCAGCCGGGCCTCGCCGAAACTCATCGCCTGCGCCAGGTGCCGGTTTCCGTCCGCCATGATTCTACTCCTTGCGGCGAACAAAAGCAGAACTTCCGCCCGGATACGACTCCATTCCGGCTGTTTTTTCGAGTCGCTTCAACCCGGCAGGGTTGCGCCATCCCCAACTTCCGACGGCTTGCGTCTTCGCTACGGATTTAGTAACGATCCGCTATTGAAATCATAGCGAGGTCGACATGTCCCGCATCGCGCCCCTGGAGCCGCCCTATCCGGCCGAGGTCCAGACCGCTTTCGACGCCATCATGCAGGGCGCCCCGCCGCTGGTGCTGTTCCGGACCCTGGCGAAGTCCGAGCGCGCCTGGCGGAAATTCCGCGCCGGCTCCCTGCTGGACCGCGGCCCGCTTTCCCTGCGCGATCGGGAGCTGGTGATCGACCGCACCTGCGCGTTGGCCGGCTGCGAGTACGAGTGGGGTGTCCACGTGGCGATCTTCGCAGGCCCGGCGCGCCTGACCTCGGACGAGGTGGCGGCGACGGCGCGGGAGGGCTCGACCGCGGCGTGCTGGACCCAGTCCGAACGCGCCCTGCTGCAGGCGGTGGAGGCCCTGCACCACCGCGCGCGCCTCACCGACGGCGAGTTCGCCGCCCTCCGCGCCCACTACGACGAGGACCAGGTGTTCGAGGTGCTGCTGCTCTCCGGCTTCTACCGGACTGTCGCCTACGTCGCGAACGGCCTGGCCCTGCCGCTGGAGCCGGACGCGGCGCGTTTTCCGGCCTAGCCACGACGGATGTGCACGGGCAAGGGCCGAGAAGCAGACGTTCCGAGCTTCCGAGGAGGGTGGGTTTCAGACGTTCAGGTGCACTTCCCCCTTCTTGCTTCACGGACTTGACCTTGGGGTGAGACGCAAACGCTCCTCGGCGGCGGCGGTGGCGGCCCCGCGTCTTTTGCACGCCACTCCTCCAGGATCTGCTCGCCACGCGGATCGCCGAGGCGCGCAGCTTCCTTCGCCCACTGCACAGAGCGATCCCGGTCCGGTCTGGGCTTGTACCTGTAGATCGCGGCCAGCCC
>JBMOOD010000004.1:0-146430 GCA_049323595.1 Pseudomonadota bacterium | reverse complement strand
CCGCCTCCGCCTCCGCCGCCGCCGCCTCCGCCGCCGGCCTATGAGGCGAAGCAGTTCATCGTCTACTTCCCGTTCGATCAGTACGTGATCACTCCGGAAGCCCAGGCGGTGATCACCGACGCGGCCAACTACGCTTCCAGCGGCAACGCCACCCGCGTGGTGGTGGTGGGCCACACCGACACCTCGGGCTCGCTGGCCTACAACGTCCGCCTGTCGGAACGCCGTGCGAAGGCCGTGGCCGACGCGCTGGTGGGCGCGGGCGTCAACCAGACGGCGCTCTCGGTCGACTGGAAGGGCGAGACCATGCCTGCGGTCGACACCGGCGACGGCGTCAAGGAACCGCTGAACCGCCGCTCGACGATCGACATCAACTTCTGATCTCGATCGCCGACGGGTTCGTCGGAAGACGTTGGGAGCCCGGCCCGAAAGGCCGGGCTCCTTTCGTTTCGGAAGGGCGCCTGCGCCGGCGCCCGACCGCTCAGGACGGCAGGTGAGCGCGGACCAGGGCCAGCATCTCGTCGTCCGAGAGCCGGCGGTTCGAGGCCAGGCCCCAGAGGTCGAAGCGGGCGGCGCGCTGCATGGCGCCGAACGACGGGAAGCCCGCATCGCGCAGGCTCTGCATTAGGGTGCGGCGGGTGAAGCCGCAGCGGTGCGCCATGTGCAGATTGCCCCGCGCCATGGCGGGACCAAAGCCGTAGAGCATGTCGTGCGGGGTGATCGGGCCGGCCGCCGACTCATAGGCCGGCTCGGTGAGCCTGTCCTGGGCGACCAGGGCGGCCACCGACTGCACGTCGGGGCAGGTGACGACAAGGAAGCCGTCGGGCTTCAGGACCCGACGGAACTCGGCCAGCGCCACGGGCACTTCATGCGCGTAGAGATGCTCGATGTTGTGGCTGGAGAAGACGGCGTCCGCCGAACCGCTGGCGACCTGCGGCATGTCGGTCATAGACGCCAGGACGTCTGGCCTAACGGCCGGATCGATGTCGAGCCGCACCTCGGTCCACGCCGGCGTGTCGAACCCCGGCGTGGTCTGGGCCTTGCGCTTGGCCCCGCAACCGACGTGCAGAAGGACAGGCACCGTCACACAATTGCAGCGTCGGCGCGGTTGTCCAGCGTCGGGTCACGCTTTTTGGGCGAGGCTTCGGAAGCCTAGTCGCCGCGCCTGCGTTTAGGCCCGGAAAGCGCCGGATGACCGGCGGCAGGGGATCTGCATGACGCTGCAGCAGGCGCTGGCCTTCGGGCTCGTCGCCCTCACGGTCGCCGGCTTCGTCTGGGGCCGGTGGCGCTATGACCTGATCGCGCTGGCGGCGCTGCTGGCGGGCGTCGTCGTGGGCGTGGTGCCGGCCGAGCGGGCGTTCGACGGCCTGCGCAACGACATCACGGTGATCATCGCCTGCGCGCTGATCGTGAGCGCCGCCTTCGCTAAGTCGGGCATCGTGGAGGCCGCGATGCGGCCGCTGCTGCCGCGGCTGACGCGTCCGGGAACGCAGGTGCTGTTCTTCGCCGGCACGGTCACCCTCCTCTCGATGGTGACCAAGAACGTGGGCGCGCTGGCGATCATGATGCCGATCGCGCTGCAGGTCGCAAGGCGTACCGGCGCGCCCCCGTCGGGCCTGCTGATGCCCATGGCCTTCGGCTCGCTGCTGGGCGGCACCGTGACCCTCGTCGGCACCTCGCCGAACATCATCGTCTCCCAGGTTCGCCAGGAGATCCTGGGCACGCCCTTCGCCATGTACGACTATGCGCCGGTCGGCCTCGGCGTGACGGCGGCGGGCCTGGTCTTCCTGGCGTTCGGCTATCGGCTGCTGCCCCGCCAGCGGCCGGTTCCGGAAACGATGGACGCGGCGATCGCGGCCAAGCCCTACCTCACCGAGGCGCTGGTTCCGGAGGACTGGGACGCCACGCGCACCAGCGTCGGCAAGCTCCGGCGGCTGGCCAACGGCGAGGTGGCCGTGATGGCCCTGGTGCGCGACGGCCGCCGCCGCGCCGCGCCCCACGCCAACACGCGGATCCGGGCCGGGGACCTGCTGCTGCTGGAAGGCGACTCCCGGGCGCTGGACCAGCTCATGACGCGCCTGAGGCTGAAGCTCACGCCCTCGGACCGGCCCATCGGCACCGCCACGCCCAGCGAGGAGGTGCGCGTGGTGGAGGCCGTGGTGGGCCCGGAATCCAGCCTGGTGGGCCGGTCCGCGCGGCAGGAGGACCTGCACGCCATCCATGGCGTGAACCTGCTGGCGGTGAGCCGCAGCGGCCAGCGGATCGCCCGCGAACTGCGGGCCGTGCCGCTGCGGGCCGGCGACGTGGTGGTCCTGCAGGGCGCCGAGCGAAGCCTGCCGGGCGTGCTGAAGGAGTTGGGCCTCCTGCCGCTGGCCGAGCGCGAGGTGCGGCTGGGCGACATCCGCCGCCGCGTGGCGCCGGCGCTGATCCTGACGGGGGCCATGGTGCTGGTGGCCTTCCAGGTGGTCCCGGTGGCGATCGCCTTCTTCGGCGCGGCCATGGCTATGATCTTCACGCGCGCCATCCGGATGCGGGAGGCCTATGGGGCGCTGGACGGGCCGTTGCTGATCCTGATCGCCGCCCTGATCCCGATCAGCGACGCGATCCGCGCCACGGGTGGGGCTGAGTTGATCGCCGGCGGGTTGGCCGGGGTGTTCCACGGGGCTCCGCCGCTGCTGGCGCTCGGCGCCATGATGGCGCTGGCCATGGCCGCCACGCCGTTCCTGAACAACGCCGCCACGGTGCTGATCGTGGCCCCGATCGGGGCGGCCCTGGCCCGCCTCCTGGACCTCAGCCCCGATCCCTTCCTGATGGCGGTGGCGCTGGGGGCGGCCTGCGACTTCCTCACCCCGGTGGGCCACCAGTGCAACACCCTGGTAATGGGGCCCGGCGGCTACCGGTTCATCGACTATCCGCGGCTGGGCGCGCCCCTGAGCCTCATGGTGCTGGTGGTCGGAACCGCGCTCATCGCGCTGGTTTGGCCACTGGGCGGGTAGGAGTTCACACTGTCGTGAAGCCGCACCCCCGGTAACCCTAGCTGCCGAGGGCCACGGCCCACGCGTTAAGAGCTCGTTAGTGAAAAAGTTTGGGGACGGCCGGGCCGCCTCATTGACGAGTCCGGCCGGGCTATGTGTCCATATGTGGGTTGGTTCGGGGCTGGGACCACAACATATGGGGCGGAGGGCGTTCGGTTCTCCCACGAGGGGCTTGAGGCAGGGACATGAGCGAAGCGGCGAAGGTTGGGATTGCCGAGACTTCTGAACAGGTTCCCCAGCGGCCGGAGCGGCCGCAGCTGCAGCTGGTGCGCAAGGTCGAGGTGGATCGCTCGCGCGACGCCAAGCTGACCGACTTCGGCAAGACGACGCTGGAAGACCGGTACCTGCTACCGGGCGAAAGCTATCAGGACATGTTCGCGCGGGTCGCCACGGCCTACGCCGACGACGCCGACCATGCCCAGCGCATCTACGACTACATCTCAAACCTGTGGTTCATGCCGGCGACGCCGGTGCTTTCGAACGGCGGGGCGAATCGCGGCCTGCCGATCTCGTGCTTCCTGAACGCCGTGCCGGACAGCCTCGAAGGCATCCAGGGCGTATGGAACGAGAACGTGGCCCTGGCTTCCAACGGCGGCGGCATCGGCACCTACTGGGGCGGCGTCCGCTCGATCGGGGAAAAGGTGAAGGGCGCCGGACAGACCAGCGGCATCATCCCCTTCATCCGCGTAATGGATTCGCTCACGCTGGCGATCAGCCAGGGCTCGCTGCGGCGGGGCTCGGCGGCGGTGTACCTCGACATCCACCACCCAGAGATCGAGGAGTTCCTGGAGATCCGAAAGCCCTCGGGCGACTTCAACCGCAAGAGCCTGAACCTCCACCACGGCATCAACATCACCGACGAGTTCATGGAGGCCGTGCGCGACGGCGCCATGTTCGGGCTGCGCAGCCCGAAGAACAACGAGGTGATCCGCGAGGTCGACGCCCGCTCGCTGTGGCAGAAGATTCTGGAGATCCGGCTGCAGACCGGCGAGCCCTACCTGATCTTCGCCGACACCGTGAACCGGATGATGCCGCAGCATCAGCGCGAGCTCGGCCTGTCCGTGCGCCAGTCGAACCTGTGCAGCGAGATCATGCTGCACACCGGCAAGGACCATCAGGGCCTGGAGCGGACGGCCGTCTGCTGCCTGTCGTCGGTTAACGCCGAGACCTTCCTGGAGTGGCGCGACCACCCGACGTTCATCGAGGATGTCATGCGCTTCCTCGACAATGTGCTGGAGGACTTCATCACCCGCGCGCCGCCGGAGATGAAGAACGCGGTCTACGCAGCGCGGCGCGAGCGGTCGGTCGGCCTCGGTCTGATGGGCTTCCACTCGTTCCTGCAGAGCCAGAACGTGCCGTTCGAGAGCGCCATGGCCAAGAGCTGGAACATGCGGCTCTTCAAGACGCTGCGCCGCCAGTGCGATGCGGCCTCCCGAAAGCTGGCGGCCGAGCGCGGCCCCTGCCCGGATGCGGCCGAGCGTGGGGTGATGGAGCGGTTCAGCCACAAGCTGGCGATCGCCCCGACGGCCTCGATCTCGATCATCTGCGGCGGCACGAGCGCCGGCATCGAGCCGATCCCGGCCAACATCTATACGCACAAGACGCTGAGCGGCACCTTCGCGGTGAAGAACCCTTTCCTCGAGGCGCTGCTGGAGGAGAAGGGCCAGAACACGCCGGCGGTGTGGGACGGAATCCTGGCCCATGAGGGCTCGGTGCAGCACCTGGACTTCCTGAGCCAGGACGAGAAGGACGTCTTCAAGACCGCCTTCGAGATCGACCAGCGCTGGGTGATCGAGCTGGCCGCGGACCGCACGCCCGACATCTGCCAGAGCCAGTCGGTGAACGTCTTCCTGCCGGGCGACGTCGACAAGTGGGACCTGCACATGCTGCACTGGACGGCGTGGGAGCGCGGCTGCAAGTCGCTCTACTACCTGCGCTCCAAGTCGGTGCAGCGGGCCAGCCACGCCGGCGGCGAGTCGGCGGTCGTGGTCGAGATGCAGCCCCAGGGGCGCACCGACTACGAGGAATGCCTCGCCTGCCAGTAGGGCTGCGACCGCCCGCCGCGGCGGCGCCTTCGGCGCGTTAAGCCTGTCGCAATTCGCGTGTAGCGATCTTGGCGTTGCGAGTCGTGCCGATCGTGGGACACTCGCCGCTGGAGCCGCGCGGCACGGGCGCGGATCGGGAGGTGCTGATGCGTGGGATGGCGGCATTCGCCATTGCGCTGGGCAGCCTGGGCGGGGGCGCGGCCTCCGCGCAAACCCTCACGCGTGACCTGACCGCCGAGATCCTGAACAGCGCCGCCTTCACTCCGCGCGAGGCCTATGCGGCGGGCGAGGGGCCGGTCGAGTGGCGCTCGGGAGAACTGCGGCTGTCCGACGACCGGGCCGGCCCGGTGGACACCGTGCGCGTCAACATCGGCGGGATCCTCCATACGCCGGGCGGCCTGCCGCTCAATCCGGAGCGCGGCGCGTTCGACGCCGACACGCTCGACATCACCCTGGTGAGACATTGGCCCGGCGCGATGAGGTTCGCCTCGGACGGCCTGGAGGTCGATGTCGTCCCGCACGCGGGCTTCGGCGTCTCCAGCTTCGGCGGGCAGGCCGAAGGCGGCGCCACCGTCACCGTCTCGAAATCGCGCACCGACCGCGCTGTCGAGCGTCTTCGGGACATGGGCGTCCGCGACGGCGCGGGCTTCGGCGACACCGGGCGCTGGTATCTCTTCGCCGCCGCCAGCGGGCGCGCGGTCGGGCTCAACATGCTGCGCGGCGAGCGCGGCTGGGACCGGGCTGGCTGGAGCACCGACGACACCGGCGCTCTGGTCGGCGACGCCCAGATCGGCGTGGGCTGGCGCAAGGGCGACATGCAGTCGTCCTTCGGGGTCATCCACCGCGAGGTGCGTGGCAAGCATATGGTTTTCGGCCAGGAGACCCGCGACGACACCGTGGCCGCCTTCACCTTCTCCTTCCGCCCGCAGCGGTAGGGCCGCCGGCGTCAGTATCCGACGTAGGTCAGGTACAGCCCCTCGGCCGGCGCCACCGGGCCGCAGGCCTTGCGGTCGCGGGCGGCGAGGGCGGCTTCCACGTCCGCCTTCGTCCAGCGGCCGACGCCCACCTCGGCGAGCGTTCCGGACATGCTGCGGACCTGGCGGTGCAGGAACGAGCGGGAGGCGAACTCCAGGATGACCTCCGCGCCCTCGCGGCGCACGGTCGCCACGTCCAGCGTCTTCATGGGCGACTTCGCCTGGCAGGCCAGGTCGCGGAAGGTGGTGAAGTCGTGGTGGCCCACCAGCACCTGGGCGGCCGCATGCATGGCGTCGGCGTCGAGCGGCTTCTTCACGTGCCACACCCGGCCCTGGTCCAGGGCCGGCGGCGCCATGCGGTTGAGTATGCGGTAGCGATAGCGGCGCTCGGTCGCCGAGAAGCGGCTGTGCCAGTCGCCCTCCGCCACGCTGGCCTCCAGGACGGCGATCGGCTCGGGGACGAGATGGGCGTTCAGCGCATTGCGCACGGTCTCGGCCGGCCAGTCCTTCGAAAGATCGATATGGACGACCTGGCCGGTTGCGTGCACGCCGGCGTCTGTACGGCCCGCAGCGCTCACGCGAAGCTCCTCGCCGCAGAAGGCCTTGATGGCCCGCTCCAGCGAGCCCTGCACCGACGGCAGCCGCTCCTGGGCCTGGAAGCCGTGATAGGGGCGGCCGTCATACTCGATCAGGAGGCGGTAGCGTGGCATCAGCCGAGCCGCGTCCCCGCCGGCACCGGCGTCCCGCGCAGGAAGACGTCGGCGTCCTGGGGGCCCCGGCCTTCGCGCTGGACCCGCAGGAGGCGCACCGCTCCATCACCCGCCCCGACGAGAAGGCGATCGTCCAGGGTGACGCCTGGCGCCCCGGCCTCGTCCTCGAAGGCCGAGAGCAGCGCCTTCACCCGGACCGGGCCCTTGTCGGTGGGTAGCTCGAACCAAGCGCCCGGGAACGGCGAGAGACCTCGGATCTTCCGATCCAGCACACGGCCGTCCTTCGTCCAGTCGAGGCGGGTGAACTTCGGGCTGATCTTTTTCGCATAGGTGACGCCTTCCTCGGCCTGGGGCGTCTCGACCGCGCGACCGGCCTCGATGTCGGCAAGCGCGCGGACGATTAGCTCGGCGCCCGCGGCGGCCAGCCGGTCGTGCAGCGTGCCTGCGGTCTCCAGGGCGTCGATGCGCAGGGTGGCGGTCGCCAACACCGGGCCCTCGTCCAGGCCTTCGGTCATGCGCATGACCTGCACGCCTGTGACCTTGTCGCCGGCCATGATCGCTCTCTGGATGGGCGCGGCCCCCCGCCAGCGCGGCAGCAGGGAGGCGTGGACGTTGTACGAGCCCAGACGTGGGGCCTCCAGCACGGCGCCGGGCAGGATCTGGCCGAACGCCACCACCACCGCGGCGTCCAGGCCCAGGGCGCGGAAGGCTTCGATCTCGGCCGGGTCGCGCATGGACGCCGGCGTGCGGATCGGAATGCCGTGAGCTTCGGCGAAGGCCTGGACGGGCGAGGGCTTCAGCTCCTGGCCGCGCCCGCGCGGCGCGGGCGGCTGAGAGTAGGCGCAGACCACGTCATGACCCGCCTCCACTATGGCGGCGAGGGCCTGGACGGCGAATTCGGGGGTGCCGAGGAAGGCGAGGCGCATCCAGGGCGGTTTAGCGGCCCGGCGCGAACATGGGAACTTCGACCGAAGCGAGGCCGTTGGAGGGCGGCAAGCAGGGAGGCCGTGGATGCGAAATCTGACGAGCGCGATGTTCGCCGGCGTGGTGTTTGCGTTGGCGGGGTGCACCGAGGCCGAGCGGCGCGACGCGGGGAACGACCTGGAGGCCGCGGCGGACAAAGTGGGCGAGGAAGTGGAGGACGCCGTCGATAGTCCTGAGCTTCGTGAGGTGGGAGCCGAGATCAAGGATGCGGCCGGCGACGCAGGTCAGGTGATCAAGGACACGGCGCAGGGCGCGGCCGAAGGCGCCCGCGAAGGCGCGGCGAAGGTGGAGCGCGAGGCCGGCGACGGCGAGGTCGTGGTCGAAAGATAGCGGCGGCTGGCGGCATTTCCGATCCCGGCCGAAACCCGGTCCGTCGCCGGCCGTTGTGGCGCTGCAGCGGCGCGTCGAGGGAGATGAATGGACCTAGCGGACCTGGCGGGCTGGATCGCCCCGGCGGCCACGATCGTGGCCGCGATGATGACCGCCTCGAACCTGGGCGCGCGGGTGACCGGCTGGGGCTTCGCGGTCTTCGCCGTCGGCTCGATTTCCTGGTGCGTGGTCGCCGTCGCGACGGACCAGACCAACCTGCTCTGGACGAACGCCTTCCTGCTGCTCGTGAACGTCGTCGGCGTGTGGCGGTGGCTGGGCCGGGTGGCGCGCTACGAGAAGGGCGGCAAGGCGGCGACCGAGCACAGCGAGGCGGCGGCCTGCGCGCCGCTAATGCCGATGAGCAAGCTGCTGCACCTCAGCGTCACTGGACCGGAGGACGGGCGGACCGCGGTGATCGTCGACGCCATGGTCCGGTGCGACAATCTGCGGCCGGCCTACTTCGTGGTGTCGGACGGCGGCGTCGCGGGCGTCGGCGAGAAGCTCCACGCGCTCCGGCCGGACGAGATCGAACTGGACGGCAAGGGGGCGCATACCCGGCTCCGCAGCGAGGACATCGCACGGCGCGAGGCGCTGGAGCCGGAGACCTGGCCCGTCGATCTCACGCCGGCGCAGACCGGCTTGTCCGAGGCGTCCGCGACGCGCCCCACTCCCGCCGCCGCGATCTGAGCGATGCGTGAGCCGTACGACTGCATCGTCGTGGGCGCAGGCCCTGCGGGACTGACGGCGGCGCTGTACCTTGCCAGGTACCGGCGCAGCGTCCTGGTCGTGCATGACGGGACCAGCCGCGCACTGCGCATCCCGCGCACCCACAATGTGCCGGGTTTCCCGGGCGGCGTGCGGGGGCGGACCCTTATCTCGCGCATGGAGCGCCAGGCGAAGATCTACGGGGCCGAGATCCGCAGGCTCAAGGTCGACCACGTCCGGGAGCACGAGAAGGATGGCTTTCAGATTCTTTCGGCCGAGGGCCGGCTGACGGCGCGGACTGTGATCGCCGCTACCGGCGTTCGCATGAACCAGCCCGACCTGCCGGACGACGCGCATGAGGCGGCGATGCGCGCCGGCGTGCTTCGCTATTGCCCGATCTGCGACGGCTACGAAGCGAGAGACCGACGGATCGCAGTGCTCGGTTCGGACCACCGCGGCGCGGCCGAGGCGCTGTTCCTGCGCCAGTACACCACCTCGGTGGCGCTGATCGCGGTGAGAGCGTTGGACCTTACGCCCCACGACCGCCGGCGGCTCGATGAGGCTAGGATCGAGGTCATCGAGAGTCCGGTGGCGCAGTTGACCCCCAGCGACGTCGCCATGGAGGTCGCGTTCGAGGATGGCGAGACGCGTTCATTCGACGTGCTCTATCCGGCGCTAGGCTGCGCGCCGCGAACGGCGCTGCTCGAAGCCCTGGACCCGCCTTCAGATCAAGACGGCGCGATCATCACGGCCAAGAACCAGGCCGTCCGTCCCGACGGCCTGTTCGTCGCCGGCGACGTCGTCGAGGCGCTGGACCAGATCAGCGTTGCGATTGGGCACGGGGCGATCGCGGCCACCCACGCGCACAGGCGCCTGCGCCGTCTGGACGGGGATGCGATCGAGTAGTGGGCCGGCTCAGGCCGCCTTCGCCTGCTTCTTGACTTTCTTGATCGCCTGCTCGCGCTTCAGGCGCGAGAGGTGGTCGATGAAGAGGACGCCTTCCAGGTGGTCCATCTCGTGCTGGATGCAGACGGCGAAGAGGCCTTCGGCGTCCTCCTCCACCTGCTCGCCCTGGTAGTTGAGGTAGCGCAGCTTCACGCGCGCCGGGCGCTCGACCTCGTCGTAGATCTCGGGAACCGAGAGGCAGCCTTCCTCGTAGGGCGCGGTCTCCTCCGAAGCCCAGAGGATCTCGGGGTTCACGAAGTAGCGCGGCTGGGGCTCTTCCTCGGGCCGCGCCAGGTCCATCACGATCACGCGCTTCGGCACGCCGATCTGGATGGCGGCCAGGCCGATGCCGGGCGCCGCGTACATGGTCTCCAGCATGTCGTCCATCAGGGCCCGCAGGTCGTCGTCGACCTTTTCGACGGGCTGGGACACCTGCTTCAGCGCGGGGTGAGGGACGACGAGGATCTCGCGGAGGGCCATAGCGCGCAGGTAAGCGGCCGATAACTGAGCGTCAAGGTAGGACTCCCGCCGCGCGACGCGCCGCCGCTGCGGCGCCTACTCGCCCCCCGCGGCGAGCCGCACCGTCGGCGCCTCTTCCTCGGACAGCTTGGCGAGCGGCCGGACGGCGGTCTCGACAGGGGAGAGCTCGGCCACCTCCTTGCCCTGGTGGTCGACCTTCAGTTCCTCGAAGCGGCGGGCCTGGGTGAGCACCTGTGTCTCGAGCGAGCCCACGAACTGGTTGTAGCGGCCGACCGCCTGCTCCAGCGCGCGGCCGACGGCGCCGGCGTGCGATCCCATGACCGCGATGCGCTTGTAGAGTTCCTTGCCGAGCTCGGCGACCTTGCGCGCGTTGGCGGCCTGCTCCTCCACGCGCCAGCCGTAGACCACGGCCTTGCAGAGGGCGAAGAGCGTGCTCGGCGTGACGATCACCACCCGCCGGTCCATGGCCTCGTTCATCAGGTCGGGGGCGCGGTCGAGGGCCGCGGCCAGGGCCGAATCCAGCGGCACGAACATGGCCACGAAGTCAGGCGAGCTCTCGAACTGATCCCAGTAGGCCTTGGCCGAGAGACCCTGGATATGGCCCTTCACGCTTTGCACATGCCGCAGGCCGGCGGATTCGCGAGCCATGTCGTCGACCGCCTCCTGCAATTCCAGGAAGGCGTTGAGCGAGCACTTGGCGTCGATGACGAAAAGGCCGCCGCCGGGCAGGCGCACGGTGACGTCGGGACGACGGCGGCCTTCCTCGGTGTCGGTCGAGGTCTGCTCGTCGAAGTCGTAGCGCTTGGAGAGGCCGGCGGCCTCCAGCACGTTGCGCAGGGTCTGTTCGCCCCAGCGGCCCTGGACGCCGGCCCCGCGGCGCAGGGCTGCGGACAGCTTGCGCGCCTCGTCCTGGGTGGCGACCGAGGCGGCCATGAGCTGGGCGATCTGCTCCTTGAGGCCGCCCTGCTCCTCGGCCCGTTGTTTCTCGACGGCGGTGACCTGCTCCTGGAACTTCTGGAGGCTCTCGGCGACCGGCTTGAGCTGGGCTTCCAGGCGGGCCTGGGCAAGCTGCTCGCGGTTGCGCACCTGCTCCTCGTTGCGGCGCAGGATCTCCTCGGCGACGCTGGCGGCGGACTGGGTGAGCTGGGCGCGGACGAGGTCGCGCTGCTCCTCCACCAGCTTGGCGCGGAGGACTGCGGCGGAGGCCCGGGACCGCTCGCGCAGCGCCCAGCCGACGGCCGCCGCGGCGAGGAACGCGCACACGACGGCGAAGAAGAGCAAGCCGTTCATGCTGCGTTCCTAGCGCAGACGGTGAGTCGGGACCAGCTTTGCGGCCGGTCTACTTCCGCTGGGCCGCCGTCTTGTCGCGCTCAGCCTTGAACTCGGCGCCCGACTTCCACTCGGGCCAGAGGCGGCTGTTGGCGAGCTTGTCGCCCAGCTTGTAGAGCAGGATCCCGTCGGCGACGAAGCCGCGGCGATCCCAGTTGGGGTCGAACTCGTCGGCCGGCTGGTGGTAGCGCTCGGCGGTGTAGGTCCGCCGCCAGGCCTTGCCCGCCTCGACGCCGCCGTCCACCAGGTCCTGGCCGCCGCCGAACGAGATCGCCGGCACGCCGCGCAGGGCGAAGGGGAAGTGGTCCGAGCGGTAGAAGCTGCCCGCCTCGGGGCGCGGATCGGGACTGTAGCTGCGGTCCAGCGTCTTGCCGACGGCGATCAACTCGTCCTGCAGGGTCAGCGGCGCGTTGCCCGAGGTGGTGAAGTCCCGGGCCAGGCCCGAGGGGCCGACGCCGTCCATGTTGATCACGCCGACCGTGGTGGCCAGGGGGTACAGGGGGCTGGAGACATAGTACTCGGTGCCCAGCAGGCCCTTCTCCTCGGCGGTGACGGCCATGAAGACGATCGTCCGCTCGGGCTTCGGCGCCTGGGCGAACTGGCGGGCGAGTTCGAGCAGCATCGACGTGCCGGAAGCGTTGTCGAGCGCGCCGTTGTAGATGGTGTCGCCCTTTGCGTCCGGACGGCCGACGCCCAGGTGGTCCCAGTGGGCGGTGTAGAAGACGCGTTCGTCAGGGTGTTTCGTCCCGGGGATGGCGCCGACGACGTTCTTGGAGACCACCTTCTCGGCCTGGATCGCGTAGTCGGTGGAGAAGGTGACGCCCTCGAGCGGCACGGGCTTGAAGTCGCGGGTCTGGGCCTGTTTCTTGAGGGCCTCGAAGTCGAGGCCGGCCTTCTGCATCAGGTCGACGGCGAGGTCGCGCTGGACCCAGCCTTCCAGCGGCGCGTGGGCCTCGGTGGGGTCCTTGCGGATGACGTCGAAGATCTCGTTGGTGTTGGAGTTCTTGACCGTCGCCCAGCCGTACGAGGCCGGCGAGCTCTCGTGGATCACCAGGAAGCCGACGGCGCCTTGGCGGGCGGCCTCCTCGTACTTGTAGGTCCAGCGGCCGTAGTAGGTCATCGCTTTGCCGCCGAAATCGCCTTCCCCGGTTTCGAAATCAGGGTCGTTGACCAGGACCAGGGCCACCTTGCCCTTGAGGTCGTAGCCCTTGAAGTCGTCCCAGTTGCGTTCGGGCGCCTTCACGCCATAGCCGATGAAGACGACGGGCGCGTCCTTGACGGTGAGGCGGTCGACGCCGGTCTGGGCGGCGCGGATGGCGATCTCCTCGCCCTGGGTCAGCGCTGTCGTGGCCCCGCCCACGGTGACGCTGGCGTTGACCGGGCCGCTGGTGGTGAAGCGGGCGAGCGGGACGTCCTGGGTCCAGGCGCGGCCGCCGCCGGGAAGGGGATCTCCGGCCGGCTGGAGGCCGGCGGCCTTCATCTGCTGGATGAGATAGGCGACCGTCTTCTCTTCGCCCGCGCTGGCCGGGCCGCGCCCTTCGAATTCGTCGGATGACAGGACCTTGATGTCGGCCAGGATGCGCTCGGCGTCGATGGCCGGCGTCGCGGCGACGGAGGTGCCCGCAACCAGGGCGGACAGGGCCGCGCCCAGGACAAATCTCTTCATCTACTCACTCGGCAAGGGGCTGAAAGTTGCGCGACCGTAGGGGTTCGAGGGCCGGCCGCCAAGGCCCGCCCTCTAAGGGTGGGGATGGGCGTGATTGTGGCCGCAGGCCTCGCCCACAGCTTCGCGCACCTCGATGGTGACGTGGGACAGCCCGGCCAGGCCGGCGAGCCGCGTCCGGTACACTGTCACCGGCTGGGGAGGGTCGGCGGCGATCACCGCGATGACGGCATGGTGACCGGGGCCCAGGCGCCAGAGGTGCAGGTCGATAACCCGCTCACCCTCCGCCGAGAGCCGTTCGCGCACTTCGGACGTCAGCTCGGGGGACGGGTTGATGTCGGCGAGCGCGGCGCCCGCCTTCTTGAGCAGAGTCCAGGCGAAATGCGCCACAAGTCCGGCCGCCAGCACGCCGGCGAGCGGATCGGCGAAGCTCCAGCCCAGGAACTGTCCGGCCAGGACCGCGCCGATCGCCAGCACCGAGACGGCGGCGTCGGCGGTGAGGTGCAGGTGCGCGGCCGACAGGTTCAGGTCGCCCTGGGGATCGTTGCGCATGGCGGCCGCGCGCGTGGGTCTGAGCAGCCAGATGCAGACGAGCGTCACGGCCAGCCCGCCGAGCGCGATCGGCAGCGCCTCGTCATAGTGGACGGTCTCGGGATTGAGGAGCCGGTGCGTGCTTTCGACCGCGATCAGGACGGCGGTCACCGCCAGGACCACGGCGTTGGCGAAGCCGGCGAGATAGCCCAGCTTACCGGCGCCCCAGCTGAAGGCGGGGTTTTCCGCATGTCGCCGGGCGAGCGCATAGGCCCCGGCCGCCACCAGTAGGGCGGCCACGTGGGCGGCCATGTGGAGACCCGCCGCGGTCACCGCCATCGAGCGGGTGGCCATGCCGCCGGCCACCAGGACGAAGAGGGTCGCCGCGCAGATCCCGGTGACGATCCAGGTGCGCCGCTCGTTGCGGCGATGATCCGCGCCCAGATAGACGCGATCCTCGCGGAAGGCGTCCAAGGCTGGCGCGTCGGGTCGGTCGGCGGCGGTCATGTGTTACTTTATAACGTTCCGGCGGAAAAACACTAGCCCAGCGAACGCCGCTTCATAAGTCCCCGCTTCATAACGGCGCCCGTCGCGACTACATGGGCGGTCATGAGCGACAAGACCCCCGTCACCGTCCTGACCGGCTACCTCGGCGCCGGCAAGACCACACTCTTGAACCGCATCCTCTCCGAGGACCACGGCAAGAGGTACGCCGTGATCGTCAACGAGTTCGGCGAAGTGGGGATCGACAACGACCTAATCGTCGGCGCCGACGAAGAGGTCTTTGAGATGAACAACGGCTGCGTCTGCTGCACGGTGCGCGGCGACCTGATCCGCGTGCTCTCGGGCCTGATGAAGCGGAAGGGCAAGTTCGACGCGATCATCGTCGAGACGACCGGCCTGGCCGATCCCGCGCCCGTGGCCCAGACCTTCTTCGTCGACGACGACGTCCGCGCCAAGACCGAGCTGGACAGCGTGACCACCGTGGTGGACGCCAAGCACCTGCCGCTCAGGCTGAAGGACTCCCGCGAGGCCGCCGAGCAGATCGCCTTCGCCGACCAGATCATCCTGAACAAGACCGACCTGGTCTCGGAAGCCGAACTCGCCGAGGTCGAGAAGGCCATCCGCACCTTGAATCCGATCGCGCCGATCCGCCGGGCCGAGCGCTCGAACGTGCCGCTGGACACGATCCTGGGCCGCCATGCGTTCGACCTGACGCGGGTGACCGAGCTGCAGCCCGATTTCCTGAACCCGCCGCATGGCGAGGCCGGGCACGTTCACGACGAGCACTGCGACCACCATGACCACGAGCATGGGCATGGCCATCATCATCACGACCATGGGCACGACCATGGGCACATCCACGACCACGTGGCCGAGAGCGGCATCGGTTCGATTTCTCTGACCACCGACAAGCCGATCGACGGCAACCGGGTGACGGCGTGGCTGAACAACCTGCTCCAGACCCAGGGCGTCGACATCCTGCGCGCGAAGGGGATCCTGGACGTGAAGGGCGAGGACCGCCGGCTGGTGTTCCAGGCGGTCCACATGATCCTGGAAGGCGACTTCCAGGGGCCCTGGAAGGACGGCGAGAAGCGTTACTCGCGCCTGGTGTTCATCGGCCGGAACCTGGACGAGGCGGGGCTGAGGGCCGGCTTCGAGAACTGCATCGCGGCCTGACCTTCAGAACTCCTCCGCCACCAGGCCGACCTTCTCGAACCCGCGGTCGCGCAGGCGGTTCATGACGCCCATCAGGTCGCGATAGGCCACCTCCTCGTCCGCACGCAGGTGGACGCGGGCCTGGCCGGCGTCGGCGCCGCCGAATGCCGCCTGTACGGCGTCCGGCAGCCCCGCCAGGGTGGTCGCCCGGTCGCCGACGTAGAGCGATCCGGACTTCGTCAGGCTGACGATCACCGGCGTGGCGTTCGCCGACGAGGCGCTGGCCTGCGGCAGGTCGACGTCGACGGAGACGGTGGCGACCGGAATGGCCACCATGAAGATGATCAGCAGCACCAGCATCACGTCGACGAAGGGCGTGACGTTGATGTCGGCGTTCTGGCGAATGCCATAGGGGCTGGAATGGGCGGAAAGGGCGGCGGCCATGCGCATCCTCCATGAAGATTACGCGTGTACGATATTACGGAAGTGAAATAACGCAAGAGCCGACGGAAAAGGCCCGCCGGGTCTCCCCGACGGGCCTCCAAAGTTCCGGATGGTCCGAAGCGCCTAGAGCTCTTCGTTGATCAGGGCCACCTGGTAGAAGCCGTTCCCCTGCAGGTCGTTCATCACGGCCATGAAGTCGCCGTAGATGACGTCGCGATCGGCGCGGATGTAGACGCGCTGCTCGGTCGGCGGGATCGTCGGATCTTCCTTCGCGAGCACGACCGACAGGTCGCCGGTCAGGCGCGGCAGGGTCGTCGGCTGGTCGCCGATGAAGAGCTGCGGGCCCCGCTGGATGTTGATGAGGATCGGCTCCTTCACCACCGTCCCGGGGGGCGGGGGGATCGCCGGCGGCAGGTCGAGCTTGATCGACACCGTCGCGGCCGGGATCGACACCATGAAGATGATGAGGAGCACGAGCATCACGTCCACGAAAGGCGTGACGTTCATGTCCGAGTTCTGGCCGAGGTCGAACTTGCCCCGACCGCCGCCGCCCATTTTGGCGCCCATGCTGTCCTGGTCCTTCCCTTGAGCGCTCACAGTCCGCGCCCGTCGGGCCGACCTTTGGCAAGCCGCCGGGCGCTTGTAAAGCCGAAAGGCGGCGAACGATGTTCATGCGTCGAAAGCGCCGCAAGCTTGCCCGTCCGGGTCGCGCCGACTAGGGAGCGGCCATGACCTTCAGCTTCGACGCCTATGTCACTTCGGCCCTGTTCGACCGCGCCGGGCGCGCGGTCTTCGCGCTGGGCGACGGGAGCGTCCGCTTCGAAGGCGGGGAGGCGGTCGAAGCGCACGACGGGGCCGTCCTAAGCGCGTGCCTGCCGCCGGCTGGCGAAGGGCTCCTGACCGGCGGCGACGACGGTCGGGTGGTTCTTGCGACGCCGTCCGGCGTCCAGGAGATCGCCAAGGCGCCCGGCCGCTGGATCGAGGCGGTGGCCGCGAGCCCGGACTCCAAGCTGATCGCCTTCTCGGCGGGCCGCGAGTTGCATGTGCGCGATCCGGCGGACGCGGCCTTCGCCCGGGTCTTCGCCCACGAGAAGTCCGTAGCGGACATCGCCTTCGACCCGAAGGGCCGGCGGCTCGCGGCGGCGACCTACGGGGGCGTCTGGCTGTGGTACGCCCGCATCGCCGACCAGAAGCCGGTGGTGCTGAAATGGGCCGGCAGCCATGTGACCGTCTGCTGGAGCCCCGACGGCAAGTTCCTGGTCAGCGCCATGCAGGAGAACCAGCTCCACGGCTGGCGCGTGGCCGACGAGAAGAACATGCGGATGGGCGGCTATCCCTCGAAGGTGAAGAGCCTGGCCTTCCTGTCGAAGGGCTCCCTGATGGCCACCTCCGGCGCCAATGGCGCCGTCTGCTGGCCGTTCGCCGGCGCCACCGGGCCGATGGGCAAGCAGGCGGCCGAGATCGGCTATGAGGAATCGGCGCTGGTGAGCCGCATCGCCACGGCGCCGGACAAGACGTGGCTGGCCGCCGGCCTGGACGACGGCCGCGTCTGGGCGGCGGACGTCACGGGCGAAAAGCTGGTCCACCTGAAGGCGGAGAAGGGCGCGGCCATCACCGCCCTGGCCATGAGTCCTGACGCTAAACGCGTCGCCTGGGGCGACGAGGACGGGAACGCCGGGGTGTCGGAGATCGACGCCTAGATGCTCCCCTTGAAGGGGAGCTCCGGCGAGGGGGTTTCGCCAACTGAATCCGCCGCGGAAACCCCCTCCACCACTTCGTGGTCCCCCTCCCCCTGCGGGGGAGGACCTTACTTCCAGGCGCCGTAGGGGTCCTTGAAGGGCTTTCCGAGGGCGTCCGCGACGGCGGGGTGTGTGACCTCGCCGGCGAGCACGTTCAGGCCCTTGGCCAGGTGGATGTTCTTCTTGAGCGCATCGAGGCCCTTGTCGGCGAGCAGTAGGCCGAAGGGCAGCGTGGCGTGGACCAGCGCTTCGGACGAAGTGCGCGGGGCGGCGCCCGGCATGTTGGCGACGCAGTAGTGGACGACGCCGTCCACCGTGTAGGTGGGCTCCATGTGGGTCGTGGGCCGACTGGTCTCGAAGCAGCCTCCCTGGTCGATCGAGACGTCCACCAGCACCGAGCCGGGCTTCATCTTCGCCAGGTGGGCCTTCTTGACGAGCTTGGGCGCCGAGGCGCCGGCGGTCAGCACCGCGCCGATCACCACGTCGGCCTTCAGCACCTCCTCGTCCACCGCGTCCTGGGTCGAGTAGCGGGTGATGATCCGACCCTGGAACATGTTGTCCAGCTCGCGCATCCGCGGGATCGAGCGCTCGACGATCACCACCTCGGCGCCCAGGCCGGCGGCCATGCGCGCGGCGTTCATCCCCACGACGCCGCCGCCGAGGACCAGCACGCGCGCCGGCGGCACGCCCGGCACGCCGCCGATCAGCAGGCCCATGCCGCCGTTGTGCTTCAGCAGGGTCTCGCCAGCCGAGAAGACCGCGATGCGGCCCGCGACCTCTGACATCGGCGCCAGCAGCGGCAGCCCGCCCTGCGGATCGGTCACCGTCTCGTAGGCGATGCCCGCGCAGCCGGACTTCAACAGCCCTTCGGCCTGGGCCGGGTCGGGCGCTAGGTGCAGGTAGGTGAAGAGGATATGGTCTTTGGTCAGGCGCGCCCATTCGACGGCCTGGGGCTCCTTCACCTTCACGATCATCTTCGCGTCCGCGAAGACGGCGTCGGCGTCCGGGGCGATCTTCGCGCCCGCCCGCACATAGAGCGCATCGGCATAGCCGGCGCCCTCGCCCGCGCCCTGCTCCACCACTACCTCGTGGCCGTGGGAGACGTATTCCCGGACCGCGGTGGGGGTCAGACCGACCCGATACTCGTCCGGCTTGATCTCGCGGGGCACGCCAACGCGCATGATGTGACCTCCCAGGGCCAGTTATTGCAGTTGAGGCCGCCTTTGAGGGAAAGGTGTTGCCGGGTCAAGGGAGGAGGCGAAAGGCCGTAGGCAACGAGCGCTTCCTGCGACGGACGGCGAGCCGATCCTTATCACTGGACGGTTGGCGCCCCAGCCGCGCAGGCGCATGCTGCGGACAATGCACGAGGCAGCTCGTTCGCTCCTTCTGGGGCTCATTATCCTCGCGGTCCTGGCGCCGCCTGCGGTCTGGGCCGTGGGCCTCGCGCGGCGACAGCGGGGCGGCGCGGCGGTGCTGGCGGGGCTGCTTCTGATCTTTGGCGTGGGGTTCACGCTGTTTCCGCCGCCGCCGCCGGTGGGCGAGTTCATCCGGCGCGATGAGGACGATGAGGACGCCTGAGGCGCCTCAGGCCGCCATGAGCTGGTCGAGCTTCTTGATGTCGACGACCTCGGAGGCCACGCCGCCCTCCAACCGCATCACCTTGTTGCAGTAGAGCTTGAGCAGCGACTCCTCGTGCGTGGCCAGCACGAGGATGCCGGCCCGCTCGACCAGGCTCAGCAGCCGCTTGTGGGCCAGCTTCTGGAAGTCGGCGTCGCCGACGGCGATCCATTCGTCCATCAACAGCACGTCGGCCTCGACGGCGGTGGCGGCGGCGAAGGCGAGGCGGCCCTGCATCCCGGCGGAGTAGGTCTTCACCGGCATGGCGAGGAACGGGCCGAGGCCCGTGAACTCGGCGATCTCGTCCATCCGCTCGTCGATCTCGCGGGAGGACAGGCCCGCGATACGCCCGCGCAGCCGGATGTTCTCGTAGCCCGTCGCCGTGGAGTCGATGCCCAGGCCAAGGTCGAGCAGGGCGGCGATGCGGCCGTGGACGTCGATGGTGCCTTCGTCCGGCTCGTAGGCGCCGGAGAGCGCGCGCAGCAGCGTGGTCTTGCCCGAGCCGTTGTGCCCGATCAGCCCGAGGCGGTCCCCGGCCTTGAGGTTGAGGTTCACCCGCGACAGCGCCGTGACGTCGGTGACGCCGGCGTGGCGGCCGAGCGCGCCGCCCACGGCGACGGCGCGGGCCAGCGCCTTCTTCAGCGACTTGGCGTCGGCCCCGTAGACCGGGAAGCGGATCGTCAGGTCCGTGACGGTGATCGAGGCGGCGGTCATAGGTAGTGGACGATCCGGCGGCGCGTGCGGGCGAAGATCAGGAAGGCGACCGTCCAACCGACGACCGCCATGGCGACGAGGACGCCGTAGCTCTCGAGCCGCACGGGCTCGCCCAACAGCGGGGCGCGGACGGCGTGCAGCAGGTGGTAGAAGGGGTTCCAGTCCAGGATCGCCTGGTGGCGTCCCAGCCGGTCGGGCATCCAGAACACCGGAGTCATGAACAGGGCGAACTGCATCACCGACATGACGATGGGCGGGATGTCGCGGAACCGTGCTGAGGCGATGCCTGCGAGCAGGGAGGCCCAGCTCGCGTTGGCCAGCATGAGCAGGATCCCCAGCAGCGCCTGCAGATAGCCCGCCTCGCGCCAGTAGCCGTAGACGACCAGCATCGCGACCACGATCACCGCATGGTGCGCCAGGTTGATCAGGTTCCGGAACACCGTCCGCCAGACGAAGGTCAGCATCGGCAGGCTGGTCTGCGACAGCATGCCGGAGGCCTGGACGAAGGTCTCGCAGCCTTCGGTGACCGTGCCGGTCATCACTCCGAAGAAGACGATCCCGAACGCCACATAGGGCAGGAACTGCTGCAGGGGCAGATCGAAGAGATTGGCGTAGAGGACCCCGATTCCCAGCACCATGAGGCCCATGCTGAGGGTGATCCAGAACGGGCCGAGCACCGAGCCGCGGTAGCGGGAGGCGACATCGTGAGTGGCCAGCGACCAGGCCAGGCCCATTCGGCGGAACGAGTTGACCAGGTCCTTCTGCGCCATCTGCAACTGGAACAGCGCGCCGCGCCGTCCGGTCCGCAGCATGTGGGTGGCGGTGTCCAAGGGCCTCTCCCGACAGAAGGCGTGCGAGGTATCAGCCGCCCGATTCCGGCGCAAGGATGGCGCGGGCCGCGTCTTCCATGATAGCCCGGCGCGAGCATGACGTCGCTCGACACCCTCAACCGCGATCCGCCCCCGCCGGCCCGAGAGCGCATATCTGCCGCCGTGTCCCTGGAGGACGCCGGCGTCTGGCTGGTGGTGCCCTGCTACAAGGTGACCGGCCATATACTGCGGGTGATCCAGAAGACTCCTTCCTGGGTCCAGGGGATCGTCTGTGTCGACGACGCCTGTCCGGACAACTCGGGCGACTTCATCGAGGCGAACAACACCGACCCGCGCGTCGTCGTCGTGCGCCTGCCCAAGAACCAGGGCGTCGGCGGCGCCACTCTCGCCGGTTACGCAGAGGCCGTCCGGCGGGGCGCGCGGGTGCTGGTCAAGGTCGACGGGGACGACCAGATGGACCTCGGTTATGCGGCCCAGCTCGTCGCGCCGATTCTGCTTGGCGAGGCGGACTACGCCAAGGGCAACCGGTTCACCTCGATCAGCCACCTGACGGCCATGCCGACGGTCCGGGTGCTGGGCAACGCCATGCTGAGCTTCGCGGCCAAGCTCTCCACCGGCTACTGGAACATCTTCGATCCGACGAACGGCTTTACGGCGATCGAAGCCAATGTCGCCGCCCTCGTCATGGAGAAGCGGGTGGCCCGGCGCTTCTTCTTCGAGACGGACCTGCTCTACCACCTGGGCACGCTCCGGGCCGTCGTGCGCGACGTGCCCATGCCGGCCCGCTACGCCGACGAGGTCAGCAACCTGCGGATCGGCGCTATCGTCGGGCCCTTCGCCCTCCGCCACCTGCGCAATTTCGCCCAGCGGGTGGTAGGCCAGTACTTCGTCCGCGATTTCAACGCGGCCAGCGTGGAGCTGGTGTTCGGCCTCTTCTTCCTGCTGTTCGGCGCGGGCTATGCCGCCAGCTATCTCGTGAACCGCATCCCGGGTCAGGCGGCCTCGGCGGGGATCGTCATGCTGGCCGCCCTGCCGGTGATCCTGGGCGTACAGTTCCTGCTCCAGGCCATGAACTTCGACGTCCTGAACGTGCCGAACCGGCCGATCCACCCCTACCTGGGCGTCCTGCGCGGCCTGGAGCACGAGGAGTCCCGCACGTGAGCCCCAAGGACGTGGCGCTCTGCAGCGTCTTCGCGGTGGCGCTGCCGCTGGGCCAGATGCTGTTCAAGTGGGGGGCAGTCTACGACTCGAAGCTCTCGGGCCCGTTCGTCGTGCGCGTCGTGCAGAACTATCCGCTGATCGGGGCCTTCGCCTGGTACGCGGTGACGGCGCTGCTCTGGTTTTACGTGCTCACGCGTGTGCCCCTGTCTCTGGCCTACGCCTTTTCACTGGTGGGATCCTGCCTCGTACCGCTCGCCGGATGGCTGGTGTTCAAGGAGCAGGCGACCTGGACCATGGCGGCGGGATACCTGCTGATGATCGCCGGCCTGTTCCTCGTGGTGCGCCCGGCGTGAGCCGCGCGGCCGCCTCCGAAGGCGTCGCGGCGCGCTGGACGCTGCGGCTCATCCTGCTGGCCGCCTTCCTCCTGATGCTGCGCCTGAACCTTCCCGGCCACCTGTCGGTGGATTCGGTGCTGGCGCTGCGCGAGGGCCGCCTCGGGGTCCGCGACACGTGGAATCCCGCCATCTTCGGCTGGCTGCTCGGCCGGGCGGATGCGGTCTGGACCGGCGCGGCGCTGGCCGTGATCGTGAGCGGAGCGGTCCTGTTCGGCGCCTGGATGGCCATGGCCAGCCTTCGGCCCCGTGCGGCGTGGCTGGCCCCGATCATGGCGCTGGGGCTTGTCGCCCTGCCCCAGGTGATCATCTACCCCGGGATCGTCTGGAAGGACGTCTGGTTCGCCGAATCCGCCGTGGCGGGGTTCGTCGTGCTGGCTTTCGCCCTGCAGAGCCCCAAGGCGGCCCTGCGGTGGGCGCTCTTCGCGCTGGCCGCTCTTTTGTTCGCGGTCGCTGGCCTCTTGCGCCAGAACGGCCTGATCCTGGCGGCGCCGGCGGCTATCGCGATCGCCTGGGCGGGCTGGCCGCGCGGCGCGGGCCGCAGTCTCGGCGGCGCCGTCGCCTGGCTCGCCGCGGTGGCCGCCGCCACCCTCGCGCTCAGCGCTTATGCGCAGCCCCAAGGCGCCAGCCGACCCGATTCCGCCGGCGCCCGGGGCCTGCGCATCCTGCAGACCTACGACCTCGTCGGCGCCGTGGCGCGCACGCCGCTGCCCCTGTCCGAGATCGATCGCGTCGCCCCGGCGGCGGACGACCACATGCGGGCGGCGGCGCACCGGGTCTACTCGCCGACGCGGGTGGACACCCTGAGCCTCGATCCCGCGCTTGGCGCAAGGCTTGCGGAAGTTCCCGACCCGGCGCTGCGGGCGGAATGGCTCGACCTGATCCTCGAGCGGCCGGCGCTTTATCTGGATGTCAGGGCCGACGCCTTCCGCTGGGTGCTCGAGACGCCCGTGATCGACCACTGCCTTCCGGTGCATCTCGGGGTCCAGGGCCCGCCCTCGGCCCTCGCCGATCTTGAGATGCCGGCGCGGCGCTCGGCCGCCGACCAGCGGCTCTACAACTACGTGACCTGGTTCCTGGACACGCCGGCCTATTCCCACGTGACCTACGGTCTCGTCGCCCTGGCCGTGGGCCTGCTGCTGCTGTTCCGGCGCGATCCGGCCGACCTGGCCATGGCCGCCTTCATGGCCGGCGCCCTGGCCTTCGCCGCCAGCTTCTTCGTGATCTCGATCGCCTGCGACTACCGCTACCTGTACCTGCTCGACGTCGCGGCGATCACGGGGCTGTTGTACCTCGCCATCGACCCGCGACTGCGCAGGCGCTGAGGCTACGGCGGGTCCGCGAGCGCGAGGTCGAGTTCGGCGTTGATCTGGTCGAGCAGCTGCAGGGCGCCCCCGAGGCGGCGCTCCATCTGATCGGCCTTGGCGCGCAGTTCCGCCTCCAGCGCCCCGGCGACCTCGAGGCGCGCCCGGGCGTCGGCCAGGTCCGCACGGGCGGCGGCGAGGTCGCGCGTCGTCGAGGACACCAGTCCGCCCATCTCGGCGGCGCGGGCCGACAGCCGGGCCGCCACCGCGTCCAGGTCCCCGGTGGCCGGGGCGCCGTCGGCTGCGGCGGCTTCGAACCACGCCAGGACGTCCGCGGCGATCTCTCCCGCCCAGCCCAGGGCCTTCAGGCCCTCGCCCGGGGTGTTGTGCCGCAGGTCTGGCGTCAGGAACCCATCGATCTCGGCGGCGGCCGCCTTGGTCAGCTTGGGCAGCGGCGCCCCGTGGGCGACCTCGATCCGCTTCGCCTCCCGACGCCAGTCCGCCAGGAGCGCCTCATACCCCACGAACGCGCGCGGCAGGTCTCGGGTATAGGCCTCCGCCGCCAGCATGTAGGCGCTCCAGACCAGCACCGACTTCTCGTCTGTGAAACCGTCGCGGCGTTTCAACGAACCGGCCACGGCGAGGGGATGGCGCACCGGGATCACGCAGCGGGCCGCGACGCCACGAGCCTGAAGGATCTCGCGCCAGAAGGGCAGCAGCACCGTGGCGCGCGGATCCTTCATCAAGGGATGCCGGACGCGGCCGAACTCCTCGTCGAAGAGCGCGATCCCCCGCTTGCGCCAGGCAGCCTCGTCCTCGGACGGCAGGGGCCGGAAGGGAAAGGCGAAAGGATCGTCCCAGGCCGAGCCGGCGGCGCGCAGCCGCTCGTCGTTGAAGATCGCGATCTTCCAGGGCTCGAAGTAGCCCTTGGCGTTGTGCTCGTCGCCCGGCATGACGTTGGCCGGCAGCCGTGCGCCGGCGAGCGCCAGCAGCTGGGTGACCGCCGAGGTGCCGGATCGGTGCATGCCCAGCACCAGGTAGGCGGTGCGCGGCGTGTCGGGCTTGGCGGCTGGCTCGCTCATCTTGGCCGCCCGTGGTAGGGGCCGTCGGCGGCCTCCGCAAGCGGGCTGATCGTCGAGGTTGATCCCCGCCCGCGATCTGTTGCACACCAGCCCCGCCGCCGCCTCAGGACCCCGACCTTCATGGCCGAACCGGCCCCAGCCGACGATCATCTGCAATCCCAGACCGTCCAGCGGACGCTCTCGGCCGCGCTGGATCCCGACTTCTACCGGGCGGTGTACACCGACCTGCCGCCCGACGTCGGCCCGCTTTGGCACTATCGCGTCCAGGGCTGGCGCGAGGGCCGCGACCCGGCGCCATGGTTCTCGACGGCGGACTACCTGGCCACCTATCCCGACGTGGAGCGATCGGGCGTCGAACCCTTCTTCCATTTCCTGACCGATGGGCGATGGGAGGGGCGCGAGATCGTGCCCTCGCGGCATGCCGCCGCCTATTTCGGCGCCGCCGACTGGGCGCCTCCGGCCTGGACGCACGAGGCCTTCGGCTTCGTACGTCGGACGCATCATCGCCGCGTGCGAAGGGCGGTCCCCCTGACCGAGGAACAGCGCGCCGCCGTGGCGGAGGCGTTCGACGCGGCCTACTATCTGGCGATGAACCCCGACGTCGCCGCGGCGGGCGGCGATCCGCTGGATCACTTCATCGACGCCGGCTGGCAGGAGGGGCGGGACCCGTCGCCCCGGTTCTCGATCCACCACTACCTGGAGACCAATCCGGACGTGGAGCAGGCGGGGGTGAACCCCTTCGCCCACTATCTCGTGGCCGGGCGTCACGAGGGGCGTGCGCCGCGCCACGACCTTGGATTCCGCTACGACGTCATCTCGCGGCTCAAGCCGATGCCCGACCGTATCGCTGCGGCGGCGAGGGCCTCGCTGGCGCAGCGGACGAGCCCGCCCGAGCGGCTGGCGGCCGGCCTGGGCCACCTGTCCGACCTCCACCTTACCTTCAGCCACGACAACTACGCTGACCACTTCGGCGGCCTGCAGCTGTGCCTGCGGCGGGAGTCCGCGCGTTTCGCGGACCTCGGCGTCGACCATCTGCATCTCTATCCGGCCGCGCCCTGGCCGGTGTTGCGGGCGGACCCGGAGCCGGGCCCGCTGGGGGTGCTGCTCAACGGCCGCAGCCTGGGGGTATACGCGCCGCAGGCCGTTCGCGACGCCTTGGCGGGCGCGGTGTCGGCCAAGGGCCGGCGCAGCGTGGCGATCCACAGCCTGCTGGGCCACGAACCGGGCATGACCGCGGATATCGCGGCCGGCGCAGGGGTGACGGAGGGCTTCTTCTGGCTGCACGACTTCGCGAGTCTCTGCGCCGGGTTCCACCTGGTGCGGAACGATGTGGAGGACTGCGCCGCACCGCCGGCGGACAGCGTGGCCTGCGGCGTCTGTGTCTATGGCCCGGAACGGGCGCGGCACCTGGACGGCCACCGACGGCTGTTCGAGCGGCTGCGGCTGACGGTGGTGGCGCCGTCCGAAGCCACCCTCGACTTCTGGCGAAGCCGCACGGAGCTGCTCGCCGCCGGGACGGTGGTCCTGCCGCACGCCCGGCTGGAGCCCCGCGGCGATGCGCCGGCGTCGCCCCACCAGCCGTTCCGCCTCGCCTATCTGGGCATGCCCAACCCGTTGAAGGGATGGCCGATCTTCCGAGAGTTGGCCGAGCGGCTGGCGGACGATCCGCGCTATGAGTTCCTGCACTTCGGCGCCCGGCCCGACGCGGCCGCGCCCGTAAGCTTCCAGGAGGTGATCGGCACGGCGGAACGGCCCAAGGCGATGCAGGAGGCGCTCGAAGCCGGGGGCGTGGACGCGGCGCTGATCTGGCCCATCTGCCGCGAGACGTTTTCGTTCACCGCCTACGAGGCCGCCGCCGCGGGGGCCGCGGTGATCACCGGGCCCGACAGCGGCAACGTCGCCGCCTTCGCCGCCGATCCGGCGATCGGCCGCGTGCTGCCGGACGAGGCTGCGCTCGTGGCGGCCTTCGAGACCGGAGAGATCCTGGCGCTGGCCCGGGGTCGCCGCCGGGCGCAGGTGTACGATCTCGCCTACAGCGGCATGACCGCCGAGCTGGTCCGATGAATTCGGCGACCGTGCGACTTCGAGGGCTGGCGGCGCGGCTTCTGCGCCGTCACCGGCGTGACCGCGCGATCATCGCCGCCGAATTCGACGCGGCCTACTACCGCGGCGCCAACCCCGATGTGATCGCCTCCGGCTTCGATCCCCTGGATCACTTCCTCGCCTACGGCTGGCGGGAAGGCCGCGATCCGACCGCGCTCTTCTCGGTGCAGGACTATCTGGAGAGCAACCCCGACGTAGCGGCGGCGGGGGTCAACCCGTTCGTCCACTACGTCGAAATGGGGCGTGAGGAAGGGCGGCCGACGTCCCACGGCCTCGGCTTCCGCTACGAGGCGATCCGCCGGCTCGTTCCGATCGAGGACCAGGTGGCCGCCCTCGCGCGCCTGGAGGCGGCGATGCCCCTGGGCCCCGCCTCGGCCCTCACCGCCGGACTGTCCCGCGCCCGCACGGGCCTGCGCGACCTGCACATCACCTTCAGCCACGACGACTACCGGACCCGGGTCGGCGGCGTGCAACTGTGCCTGCAGCAGGAGGCGGCGCGCCTGGAGGCGCTCGGCCGTGATCACCTGCACCTCTCGCCGCCCAAGTCGTGGCCCACCTTGCGCCCGGCGGGGATCGCGGGGCGGCTGGAGGTGCTGCTGAACGGGCAGGCCCTGGGGACCTATGCGCCGGCCGTCGTGGCCGAGGCCCTGGCGGGCGCCTGTCGCGGCCGGCCCGGAGCGCGCAGCTTCGCCATCCACAGTCTGTTGGGCCACGACGCCGCCGAGACTGCGGACATCGTCGAGGCGGCGGGCCAGCGGACCGGCTTCTACTGGCTGCACGACTACGCGAGCCTCTGTGCGGGCTTCAATCTGTTGCGGAACGGCGTCGAGGACTGCGGGGCGCCCGCGCCCGACAGCGGCGCCTGCGGGATCTGCGTGTTCGGCGAGGCCCGACGCGCCCAGCACGAGGCCCACGAGCTGCTGTTCCGGCGCCTGGCGCTCACCGTCGTCAGCCCGGCAGCCGCAACGCTCGACTTTTGGCGGGCCCGGACGGGATTGCCGGCCGCGGCGACCCTGGTCCATCCGCATGCGCGACTGGTCGAGCGGGAGTCGGCCCCGGTTCCGCCGGCGGGCCGGCCGCTGCGCGTGGCGTTCCTGGGCCACGCCGCGGTTCACAAGGGTTGGCCCATTTTCCGCGATGTGGCCCTGGGCCACGCCGAAGATCCGCGCTACCGGTTCGTCCACCTGGGCGCCGCGCCCGAGCCGGGCATGCCGTTCGAGTTCCACAGGGTGAGCGTGGACGCCGCCCGCCCGCGGGCCATGACCGAGGCGCTCGAGGCCCTGGAGGCGGATGTCGTGCTCTTCTGGCCGCTGTGGCGCGAGACCTTCTCGTTCGCCGCCCACGAGGCCGTCGCCGCCGGCTGCGCCCTTGTCACCGGGCCGGACAGCGGCGCCGTCGCCGCCCTGGTGACAGAGCGCGGCTGCGGCTGGGTCCTGCCCGACGAAGCGGCCCTGGCCGAGGCCTTCGCGAGCGGGTCCATCGCAGCCCTGTCCCGCACCGCCCGCAAGCCCATGCTCTATGACCTGCCCTTTAGCGGCATGACCGCCGATCTCCTCCGCGCCCGAGCCGCCGCATGAAAGTCCTCGCCTACTCCAGCTTCACCTTCTCGTACCTGAACCGCGCGCGCGTGCTGTTCCAGACGCTGCGCAAGTTCCATCCGGACTGGGAGCTGGTCGCGCTGATCACCGACGAGCCGCCCCCCGGCTTTTCCTTCGATCCGGCCCGCGAGCCGTTCGACCGGGTGGTCTGGGCGCGCGACCTGGGCATCCCGGGGTTCGAGGGCTGGCTCTTCCGGCACGACATCGTGGAGGTTTGCACGGCGGTGAAGGGGCCCTTCATCCACCAGGCCTGCGCCTCGGGCGCCGACGCGGTGATCTACCTCGATCCCGACACCGCGCTGCTGGAGCGGCTTGATCCGCTCGTCGACTGGCTGGCCGACCACGACATCCTGCTGACGCCGCACCTGATCGACCCGAACGATGATCGGATGGCCATCCTGGACAACGACATCGCGACGCTGCGCACCGGCATCTACAACCTGGGCTTCGTCGCCATCCGGACGAGGGGCGAGGGCGCCCGGTTCGCCAAGTGGTGGAACGATCGCCTGCTGGAATACTGCTACGACGACATTCCCAGCGGGCTGTTCGTCGACCAGCGCTGGTGCGACCACGTCCCGGCCCTGTTCGACCGGGTGAAGATCGTGCGCGACCCGGGCTACAACGTGGCGAGCTGGAATCTCTCGACCCGCAAGGTGTCGGTGGAGAAGGACGGGCGCATCCTGGTCAACGGCCAGCCGCTGCGGTTCTGGCATTTCACCAAGCTGGGCCCGACCGGCGACACCATGACCCGCCGCTACGCCGGGACCAACTTTCAAGTCTACGAGATCTGGAACTGGTACAAGCGGCAGGTGACGGCGGCCACCGATCCGACGATTCCCGATCGCTGGTGGGCCTACGGGGCCTATGAGAACGGCCAGCCTATCGCCAAGCGCGAGCGGGTGCTCTATCGCGAGCGTGCGGACCTCCAGGACGCCTTCCCCAATCCCTTCGCCTCCGGGCGCGGCAGTTTCCAAGAATGGCTCGAGCACGAAGGCGCGTGAGCGCTCAGATCGCCAAACCGGCGCCGGCGGGCGACGAGCTTCCGCTCGGCCTCCTGGAGAAGGCGCAGTCGGTGACGGCGAAGGTCCGCCGCCTCGAGCGGGACTTCGAGGGCGCGCACCGCCTGGCGCACCAGGCCCAGACGCGCGAGGCGCTGACCCGCACCGAGCTCACCCTTGCGCTCAACGAGTCGCTGGCGGCGCGCGCGGAGCTTGCCGCACGGCTGCGGGCCCAGGCGCTGGCGGCCTTCCAGGCGCGGCGCGCGCCGTCCTCCCGCCGCCATAACCGTCTCAGCCAGATGCTGGACCGCGTGCTGGCGCGGCTGGGCGCCGTCGGGCAGGCGCTGGTGATCGCCCGCAGCGGGGTCTGGCGCGGAAGCGGCCGACGCCTGCACGACCTGCGGCACATGGCGGCCTACGCCCGCCGCCGCGCCGATCCGGCCGTGCCGCCCTTGGCCGCGCTGGACCAGGCCTGGTACCTCGCGAGCTATCCGGATGTGGCGCAGTCCCGAACGGCGCCGCTCGTCCACTATCTGGTCCGCGGATGGCGCGAGGGGCGCTGGCCCAGCGCCCTGTTCGATGCGGGCTGGTATGCGCACCGCCACGCCCAGGCGCTCGCGGCGACCAGCATGAGCCCGCTGGAGCACTATGTGCGATCGGGCCTGGCCGCCGGGGCGTCTCCGCATCCCCTGTTCGACGTCGCGCACTACCTGGCGCAGGCGCCCGTCCTCGCGCCCGGCGACGATCCGCTGTCGCACTATCTGCGGGAGGGCTGGGTGATGGGACTTTCGCCGCATCCGGTCTTCGATCCGGCCTGGTATGCCAGGCAGGTCGGCGATACGAGCCCGACGCCTCCGCTGGTCCACTATCTCGACGAGGGCTGGAAGGCGGGCGTCTCACCCCACCCGCTGTTCGACGTGGGCTGGTATCTCGCCGAGAACCCCGAGGTGGCGGCCGCGGGCGTCGAGCCCTTGACCCATTTCCTCGGGTTCGGCGGCGAGGAAGGGCGCAGCCCCGGGCCCTGGTTCGACACGGCCCACTATGTCGCCGAACGAGGGGAGGCCCTGGCGCCGGGCGTGAACCCGCTGGTGGACTATCTGCAGGGCGGGGCCTGGGATATCGGCGAGGCGCGGCCGGGCTTTCCGACGGCCGCCTATGTCGCCACGAACCCGGCCCTGGTGCGGGCCGGCGTCACGCCGCTGGAGCACTGGGCGCGGCGCGCGGCGCGCTGAAGGCGTCCGCCAGGCCGAGATCCGCGAGCTGGCGGCGCACCTCGTCGTAGTATTCGGGCACGTAGTGGAAGGGGCTGAGGCCCCATCGGTGCTGGCTGTCGGCCAGTCGGAAGGCATTCGCGTCGACCCTGGCCATGGGCGGCATCAAGGCTTCGAAGGCGGCTTCCTGGCGCTCAAGCAGGGCGTTGTACGGCGCGATCTCGGCGGACTGGCCGCCCACGATCTCGACGTCCTCGATCGGGGCGAGCCGTCCATCGGCCATCCTTTGCCGGGTCGCCCAGCGTGCGCTGTGCAGGATGAGCTTCGCCTCGCGGAGGGGCGTGGCGCGGACCACCGCGGCGAATTCGGCGGCCGCGTGCAGCCACAGCCGTTCGCAGGCCCCCGACAGGCGCGGGACCAGCAGGCGCTCGTCGAAAGGCGGGTGCGCCAGATAGCCGCTGCGCACCATCTCGCCGCTGTTGACGGCCAGGCCCCCCTTCACCGCCATCAGGTCGAACCGCTCGTCAATGAAGTCGAAGATGAGGTGCGTCGGCCGCGTGGCGATAAGCCGGTTCAGCGCGGTCTTCCGGAGGTCGGCGAGCAGGGCGTTGTGCTCATGCTGGTGCAGGTCCCCGGGCAGGTCCTCCGAGGGCCGGAAGCCCTCGACCGGGGTCGACAGCAGCGTCGCCAGGCTCGTTCGCGAGACATAGTGCAGGTGTTCGGCCCCGCCGCCGCGGGTCGGCCACAGATCGCGTGTTATGCAGCTGCCGAGGATGGCGATCCGGAGCATCTGGCGTCCTCCCGCGTGTCGTCCTACCACGGCCGCCTGCGCCCTGGAGCGGCATTGACAAGGCCCGCGCCCGTCCGCATCTACGCGCCCTTTCCGTCAGGCGCGGCATGCGGCAGGCTGTCGGCTGAAATCTGACGCGCATTCACCCTTTGCGCGCAAGTTTAGTGTATCAGGCCCCGGGGCCCACAGGACGACCACGGCGAAATGAAGATCCTGACGTTCCTGACGGACCTGCCGGACAACGTGCTTGGCCGCGCCCTGCGCGAAGGTCGCCGGCCCGCGCTGGTGGCGTTCGGGTTCAGCCTCGTCTCCAACCTGCTCTACCTGGCGCTTCCGCTCTACACCTACCAGGTCTACGGCCGGGTGATGACGAGCCAGAGCCAGGCGACGTTGTGGTGGCTGACCGTCATCACCCTGTTCGTCTTCGTCATTTCCAGCGTGATCGACGACTTCCGCGCGCGGATCCTGATCAACTACGGCGTCGCGCTGGACCAGCGCGTCTCCGGCCGGGTGTTCACGAGCCTCTTCGACGCCGCCGTGCGCGGCGAGCCCGGCGCCCGGGCCCAGGCGCTGCGCGACCTCGACCAGTTCCGGCAGTCGTTGACCGGCATCGCCGCGGCCGCCTTCTTCGACCTGCCGTGGATTCCCGTCTTCCTCATTGTGCTGTTCATCATCGATCCGCTGGTCGGCGCGATCGCGGTTTCGGGCGCCGTCGCGCTGCTGCTGCTGGCGATGGCGCAGCTGCGGGCCACGCAGTCGGCGCTGAAGGAGGCCAACGACGCGGCGCTGAAGAGCTACGGATTCACCGACGCGGCCCTGCGCAACGGCGAAGTCGTGCGTGCGATGGGCATGCTGCCGACGCTGGGTCAGGCCTGGGCGCGCCACCGGGCGATCACGATCGAGCGCGGCGCGGCGGCGGCCGAAGCCTCGAACATGTACACCGACATCATCAAGGCGGTGCGCATGGGCATCCAGGTGCTGATCATCGCGATCGGCGCCTATCTCATCCTGAAGGGCGAAATCCACACCGGCATGCTGTTCGCCAACATGATCCTGGCGAGCCGCGCCCTGCAGCCGATCGAGAAGATCGTGGGCTCGTGGGATCCGTTGAACGCCATGGTTCGCGCCTACGACCGCCTGAACTTGCTGCTGGCCAAGGCCGAACCTCCCGCCGCGGCGACGACCCTGCCGCGGCCCGTGGGCAAGCTGTCGGTCGAAGGCGTGAACTTCGCGCCGCCCGGCGTGCAGCGCCTGGTCCTGGCGAACGTCAACTTCGCGATCGAACCCAACGAGGTGCTGGGCGTGATCGGCCCATCGGGCGCCGGCAAGTCGACGCTCGCGCGCCTTCTGGTCGGGATCTGGCGGCCGCTCAACGGCGTGGTCCGCCTCGACGGCGCCGACGTGTTCACGTGGGACCGCGCCGACTTCGGCCGCTACGTGGGCTATCTGCCGCAGGACACCGAGCTCTTTGCCGGCACGGTGCGCAACAACATCGCCCGCTTCCGCGACGGCGTCACCGACGAGGAGGTCGTCGAGGCGGCGAAGCTCGCCGGCGTGCACGATCTGATCCTGCGCATGCCCAAGGGCTATGACACCGACGTGGGCGAGGGCGGCGTGGTGCTGTCGGCCGGCCAGCGCCAGCGGGTGGGTCTCGCGCGCACCGTCCTGGGCGGCCCGGCCTTCGTCGTGCTGGACGAGCCGAACGCCAACCTGGACGCCGAGGGGGAGGACGCGCTGATGCGCGCCATCGACGCCATGAAGGCCAAGGGCGCGACGGTGGTGATCATCTCCCACAAGCCGGGCGTGTTCCGCGCCGCCGACAAGATGCTGGTGCTGCGCGAGGGCCGCGTCGAGCTGTTCGGGCCGCGTGACCAGGTGATGGCGCGCCTGGTCAAGCCCGCCCAGCCGCCTGAGGTGCGCGCGGTGGAGGGCGGTCGATGAAGCTCGATCTCGGCCCCGCCCGGACAAACTACGTCACGCCCACGTTCAACGGGGACGAAACCGCGCCGCTGCCGCCCGAGCTGCAGCAGCGCATGAAGCGGCCGATGGTGGTGGGCGCCGCGGTCATCGGGGCCTTCGTCGTCGGGCTGGGGACCTGGGCCGCCGCGGTCAGCCTCGGAACCGGCGTCACGGCCCAGGCCCACGTCCGCGCCGACGCCATGCGCAAGACCCTGCGGGCGCGCGACGGCGGGGTGGTGAAGCAGATCCTGGTCCGCGAGGACCAGCAGGTGCGGGCCGGACAGCCGCTCTTGCTGTTCAACGACGTCGAGGCGCGGGCCGCCGTCGACGTCCTGCAGAACCAATATGACACCCTGCTCGCCCAGCACGCCCGGTTCAGCGCCGAGGCCCTCGGCAAGCCCCTGCTCGAGATGCCCGCCGAGCTGACGGCGCGGATGACCGACCCGGCCGTCGCCACCCTGCTGCGCGACCAGCAGTTCCTGTTCAGTACGCGACAACAGCTGTTCCAGAGCCAGGCGGCCGTGCTGACCCAGCGCGTCGAGCAGCAGCTGAGCCAGATCCAGGGCCTGCAGGCCCAGGTTGATTCGATCACCGAGCAGCAGCGCCTCACCGAGGAGGAGCTGTCGGGATACCGCAAGCTGAACGAGCAGGGCTTCGCGCCGAAGACCCTGATCCTGCGCTATGAGCGCAGCCTCGCCGAGCTTGGCGGCCGCAAGGGGCAGCTGCTGGCCGAGATCCAGCGCGTCAACCAGCAGATGGGAGAGGCGCGGCTGCAGCTCGCCGCGCTGCGCAACGAGCGGGAGACCCAGGCGGCGGAAGGCCTGCGGGACAGCCAGACCAAGCTCGCCGACGTCATTCCGCGTCTGGCCGCCGCGCGCGAGCGGCTGGAGGCGACGGTGGTCCGCGCGCCGGCGGACGGCTATGTCTTCAACCTGACCCAATTCACCGTGGGCGGCGTGGTCGGCGGCGGCGAACTGCTGATGGACGTGGTGCCGGCAGGCATCCCGCTCACGGTCACGGCGATGATCAAGCCCGAGGACGTGGACGAAGTCAGCGTCGGTATGCCCGCCCAGGTGAAGCTGACCGGACTCAACCAGAGGTTCAACGACGCGCTCGAGGCCAAGGTCTCGGTGGTGTCGGCCGACCGCATGATCGATGAGAAGACCGGAGGGGCCTTCTACAGGGTCGATCTGCGAATCGCGCCGTCGGAACTGTCGAAGCTCAAGAAAGGCGTAGAACTCACGCCCGGCATGCCGGCCACGGTCTTGATCAAGACCGGCGACAGATCGGTCATGAGCTTCCTGATTTCGCCCATTACAGACACTTTGGAAGACGCGTTCCGCGAGGAGTAGCGGCGCCCGTGCAACACCCCTCCGCGCTCGGATTCTGCGGGCTTTTTGATGTTGCGTAATTGCCGGGCTTCCGATACGTCTCCCCTTGGGCTCGTCTAACCTACGCCGCAGCCTCGCTATGGCGCTTGGGGTAATGGACCGCTGGGACTGCTCCGTCGGGGACGGGGGTCAAGCGTTCCAGGGGTCCGTGTGACACAGACTGGAGAGATCTATGGCGACTTATTTCTTTGAGACGATGACTGAGGCGGAGGCTGCGGCCTATAACGCCACGAACGACAGCCTCGTCTTCGGCCAAGCCGGCGAGCGTGCGAACATCACGACTGTTCGCTACAACGCCGCGACGGCGACTTCTGCGGCGACGATCACCCTGATTTCGGGCCTGACGGGCAAGACCCTCACGTTCCCGGCGTCTTTCGCGCTGGAGACCGTGATCTTCCCGGACAGCTCGGTGCTGTACGTGGGCGACACCAACGGCACCTCGTTCTCCGGCACGGCCGGCACGGGCGACGGCCTGTACGGCGGTGAAGGTGCGGACACTCTGAACGGTCTGGGCGCGGCCGACCTGCTCCAGGGCAACCAGGGCAACGACTCGCTCGTCGGCGACGCCGGCAACGACACGGTCTACGGCGGTCAGGGCGGCGACTCGATCGTCGCTGGCGCCGGCAACGACTTCGCTCAGGGCAACCTCGGCGACGACTCGATCGACGGCACCGGCGGCGGCGCCAACACCCTGCTGGGCGGCCAAGGCGCCGACACGGTGCAGGGCGGTTCGGGCGCTGACTTCATCAACGGCAACCTGGGCAACGACTCGCTGGTCGGCGGCACGGGCAACGACGCGATCTTCGGCGAAGCCGGCACCGACACCATCCAGTCGACGGCGGCCGAAGGTTCGTCGGTGAACCTGGACGGCGGCGCCGACGCCGACTCGATCACCGCCAACTCGGGCGCCAGCGCTTCGATCGTCGGCGGCGCGGGCGATGACCAGATCCAGGCCGGCACGGGCGCCGTCGGCGCGACGCGTCACAGCCTGCAGGGCAACGCGGGCAACGACACGATCACCTCGACCAACACGGGCTCCGACACGGTTCTCGGCGGTCAGGGCAACGACTCGATCGTGGCCACCAGCGCCGGCACCTTCGGTGGCGACGTGCTGAACGGCAACCTCGGCAACGACAGCATCGTCGGCAGCGCCGCGGGCGACAACGTCCTCGGCGAAGATGGCGACGACACCATCGACGGCGCGGCCGGCAGCGACACCCTCTCGGGTGGTGCGGGCAACGACACCGTCGTGTCCGGCACGGGCAACGACGTGGTCAACGGCGGTGACGGCACCGACTCGATCACCAACGCCGCGGGCGGCAACGACGTCATCGACGCCGGCGCCGGCAACGACACCGTGGTCGGCGGCGCCGACATCGACAACATCACGCTGGGTGACGGCAACGACACCGCCAGCGGCGATGCCGGCAACGACATCATCTCCGGCGGCGCGGGCAACGACAACGTCCAGGCGGGCGCTGGCGTGGACGTGCTGACGGGCGGTGAAGGTAACGACACCCTCGACGGTGGCGCGGACGCCGACAACATCGACGCCGGCGGCGGCAACGACAGCCTGGTCGGTGCGGCCGGGACCGACACGCTCCAGGGCGGTGACGGCAACGACACGATCGTCGGCGGCGCCAACACGGATCGTCTGCAAGGCGGCAACGGCAACGACCTGTTCTCGTTCGCCTCGGGCGACTCCGGCGTCACCGCCGGTGCGCTGGACCAGATCCTCGACTGGCAGGCCACGGACGCGCTCGACTTCGCCACCATCAGCACGGCGACGGACGGCGTGAACTACATCGAACTGACGGCCACCTCGTACGACGCCGCGGTGACTCTGGCGAACACCCAGATCAACATCGGCAACGACTACGTGGTGATCCAGGTCGGCAGCGACGTGGTGGTCTTCGCCGACACGGGCAACGACAACGGCACGGCCGAAGATGCGGTGGTGCTGGTCGGTCGGACCCTGGCGGACATCAGCGCGGCGAACATCGCCAGCTAAGTCCTCTTCAGGACGCCAAAGGATCGGGCCGCCCTTCGGGGCGGCCCTTTTCTTTTGGCCATTTGCCTTTGCCAGCGCACAGACCATGCGGCTATGAGCCGCCCACGCATGTCCAACGCCGCGCTCTTCCTCCATCCCGACGCCTACGACACCACGGGCAAGAGCCTGCTGGGACGCCATTCCGCGGGCGAGAGCTTCCTGCGGGGCTTCCTCCGCCACGGCGACGTCGAGCGCTATTACCTCTGGAACGTCGCGGGCCGCCCGCAGGCGGACCTGGACGCCCTGGTCGCCCGCATCGAGCCTCCGAGGCGCCCGGTCACCTGGATCGGCCAGGCGGACCGCAACGGGCTTGCCGCGCCGGGTGTCCTCAACATCCCCTCGCCTGAGATCGACGCCGAGTCCTGGCTGCGGCAGCCCTATGGCGCGCGCCGTTATGCGCTGTGCGGCGTGACCCACACCACGGCCACCGCCACGGTCATGCGCCTTCTGCCCGATCTGCTGATCGCGCCGCTGGAGGACCACGACGCCCTGGTCTGCACCTCATCGGCCGTCCGCGCCTCGGTCGAGACCCAGCTCGCAATGATGCGCGACTATCTTGCGGACGCCTTCGGCCCGCGACGTCGCGCCGAGCCCCAGCGCGCCACGATTCCCCTCGGCGTGAACGCGTCGGACTTCTCGACCTCGCCGGCCGATCGCAAGGCCTGGCGCGAGCGGCTGCAGATTCCCGACGACGCCGTGGTCGTCCTCTACGTGGGCCGCTTCAATGTCCGCGCCAAGATGAACCCGGCGCTCATGGCCCTGGCCCTGGAGCGCGCCGCGCAGCGTACGGGTGCGCCGGTCTATTGGGTGAACTCCGGATGGATGGAGCCGGGCGCCTCGGAGGACGCGTTCCACGCGGAGGTCGCGAAGCTGTGCCCCTCCGTCGTATATCGTCACCTCGACGGTCGGCCGGCGGACGTGCGCTTCTCCGTCTGGTCGGTCGCCGACCTGTTCATAAGCTTCTCGGACAATATCCAGGAGACATTCGGCCTGACCCCGGTGGAGGCTATGGCGGCCGGCCTGCCCTGCGTCGTGTCCGACTGGGACGGCTATCGGGACACAGTCCGCGACGGCGTCGACGGGTTTCGCGTTCCCACTCTCGCGCCCCGGCCCGGCTACGGGGGCGACCTGGCCTTCTGGTTCGCCAACAAGTGGCTCACCTACGACAACTATGTGGGAGCCGCGGGCCAAAACACGGCCGTCGATCTGGCCCGCGCCGAGGACGCGCTCGCGGCCCTCATCGGCAACCCCGATCTGCGCCGCACCATGGGCGCCGCCGCCCGGGAGCGGGCGCGCAGCGAGTTCGACTGGTCCGCCGTGATACCACAGTATCAGGCGCTCTGGGCGGAGCAGGACGCCCGCCGCCGAGCCGCCGCCGGAACGTTCAGCGGCGCCAATCCCTATCGCCCGGACCCGTACACGCTGTTCCAGGCCTATCCGACCCGCCACCTGGCGCAAACCGACGTCGTGACCCTGCGCCCGGGCATGGCGTGGCCGGCGGCCAAGGCGCGCCTGGACGGACCACTGGCGCGGTACAGTCGCTTCCATCGACCGACGGGCGAGGAGTTCGAGCAGGTCCTTTCGCACCTTGCGGCCCATGGCCCCACGTCCGTCGCGCGGCTTCTGGAGCTCGTCCCCCAAGGACGACGCAACTACCTGGAACGTGGCCTGATCTGGCTGGCCCGCTACGACGTCGTCGCCATAGAGGCCGCCCGCGCCTGAGCCCTATCGGGCCCCTTAGAACGCAAGCGGCCGGGCGGAAGAGTCTTGCGATCCGCCACCCGGCCAAAGCGACACAGCCATTGGAGAGCTAGGCTGACGATAAACACTAGCTTAAAGCTCGGCAGCGGCAAAGGCCGGCGCAGATCACGACTCGTTCAACGCAGCGCCCCTCCGCCACCCTCTTGAGGCTTCTCGCGCCTACGGGCGGAGGCGATCCCAAGTCGCCTGGAAACGCATGCCGGTGAGACGCTCCAGGCGATCGGCGTCGGCGGCATAGATCGTGCGCAGATGGGCGACATCCTCGGCCGTCAACTCGGAAGGGTAGGCGATCTCCTGTCCCACGTGGACCTCCCGGTGCGGGGGCGCCGGCGCGGCGGGGAGGCCCAGGAAGGATCGCACCTGGTCGAGAGCGCTGGCCGGATCGGCCCGCAGCTCGTCGGACGTCAGGAACAGGATCTGTTCGCGTGCGAAGTGGCCCAGCAGCTGCTCGACCTGCTCCCCATAGAAGCCGCGCTCGACGTACGAGAACTCCCGATGGTGGCCCCAGGGCTCAGCGTCGAAGAGCCGCTGGCGGCCCTCCCGTATGCACCATGCGAAGGGGTGCGTCTCGACACCGCGAGCGTACTCCATCCGCCAATGCGACCAGGCCCGTTCGACCGGATCTCGCAGCACCAGGATCAACTTCATGGCCGGGTTGTAGGCGCGGATGCGCTCGAGACACCCGGGCCAATAGACATAGATCGGCGTCGCCTCGCCGCAGGGCCGCCCGGCCGGGTCCGGGAGACGGGCGTGGTAGGCCTCGTAGTCGGGCGTGCGCCAATCCACGGTCTCGTCGTCGAAGAAGTGAAGCTCCTTCGTCTGCGGCAGGGCGATGTCGGAATAGTCGCCCAAGTAGTCGAACAGGGCCGTCGTCCCCCCCTTCTGGACGCCGGCGATCAGGAAGGTGACGCGGGGCGGCTCGGCCATGTCTTCCCTTGCCCGTCACGCGACGCTTCGGGCAAGGGGCTTCTGGCGACGCTCGGGACCCGCTAAGAGGGCTTCGGAACATCGGGAGGCGTGGGGCGCGCCTCGAGAAGGCGATTGATGAAGACCGTTATCCTGGCCGGCGGCCTCGGCACGCGCATCTCCGAAGAGAGCCATCTGAAGCCCAAGCCGATGATCGAGATCGGCGGCCGGCCGATCCTGTGGCACATCATGAAGCTGTACTCGCACTACGGCTTCAACGACTTCATCGTGTGCCTGGGCTACAAGGGCTATGTGGTGAAGGAGTATTTCGCCAACTACGTCCTCCACAACGCCGACATCACCGTCGACCTGGCCAAGGGCGCCATCGAGTACCATTCCACCAACCACGAGCCGTGGCGCGTGACGCTGGTGGAGACAGGCGCCGAGACCATGACCGGCGGGCGGCTGAAGCGCGTGGCGCGTTACCTTGATCCGGGCGAGCCGTTCTTCCTGACCTATGGCGACGGCGTCTCGGACGTGGACCTGGGCAAGCTGGCCGCCTTCCACCGGTCACACGGCAAGGCCGCCACCATCACCGCCGTGGCGCCGCCCGGCCGCTACGGCGCACTGGATATCGCCGAGGGCCGAGTAGAGCGTTTCGTCGAGAAGCCGCCCGGGGACAACGGCCTCATCAACGGCGGTTTCTTCGTGCTCGACCCCTCGGTCGTCGACCGCATCGAGGGCGACGCCACCATCTGGGAGCGCGAACCTCTCGAAGGGCTGGCGCACGACGGCCAGCTCATGGCCTTCCGCCACGACGGCTTCTGGGCGGCCATGGACACCCTGCGCGACAAGAACATCCTGGAAGGGCTCTGGGCCTCCGGTGAGGCGCCGTGGCGGCGGTGAACCCGGACTTCTGGAGCGGCAAGCGGGTTCTGCTCACCGGCCATACGGGTTTCAAGGGCTCGTGGGCGGCGATCTGGCTGTCGCGCATGGGGGCGCGTGTGACGGGCCTGGCGCTGCCGCCCGACCAGGCGCCGGCGCTGTTCGACCTGGCCGGCGTTGCGCAGCGGATCGACTCCCGGTTCGTAGACCTGCGCAATGCGCCGGCCGTCGGGTCGGCGCTCGGCCACGAGGCGTTCGATCTCGTCCTGCACATGGCCGCCCAGCCGATCGTGCGGACCTCGGTCGAGGATCCCATCGGCACGTTCGCCGCCAATGTGATGGGGACGGCGCACCTGCTGCAGGCGCTGCGGCGGCAGTCCGACCTGCAGGCGGTCCTGGTGGTCACTTCGGACAAGGTCTACGCGAACAACGAGACCGGCCGCGCCTTCGTGGAGGCGGATCCCCTGGGGGGAAAGGATCCCTATTCGGCGTCGAAGGCGGCGACCGAGATCGTCGTCCAGAGCTTCGCCCGGAGCTATTTCCAGGACACGCCCGTCGCCACGGCGCGGGGCGGCAACGTAATCGGCGGCGGCGACTTCTCCCGCGACCGGCTCGTGGCCGATATCGTCCGCGCCGCCCGCGCAGGCGAGGCCGTCACCCTGCGCCATCCGGAGGCGACGCGCCCCTGGCAACATGTGCTGGACTGCCTGGCCGGATACTTCCGCCACCTCGAGGCCCTGGCGACGGATCCGCATGCGCCGCGCGCGCTCAACTTCGGTCCCAGGCTGGGTGGGGCCCAGGTGAGCGTGGGCGAGCTCGCCACGCTGGGCGTCGAGGCCCTGGGCGGCCAGCCGTGGCGGCACGAGCCCGATCCGAACTCGCTGGAGGCGCAGACGCTCGCCATCGACGCCAGCCTCGCCTGCCGGGCGATCGGATTCGAGAGCCGCCTGGACGCGCCGCAGGCCGTTGAGCTCACCATGGACTGGTATCGCCGCCAGGCCGCGGGCGAGGACGCCCTCGGCCTTTGCCTGGAACAGATCGAGGGCTACGAGAGCCGCGCATGAGCTCCCTACCTCTCTGCCGATTCTGCCGGGCGCCGCTCTCCCGCACCTTCCTGGACCTGGGCGAGCAGCCGCTGGCCAACAGCTATCTCACCGCCGAGCAGCTCGCGACCGGCAACGAACCCGTCTTCCCGCTGCATACGCGGGTCTGCGACGCGTGCTTCCTGGTCCAGGCCGACCATGACGTGCCGGCGGAAGCGATCTTCGACGCCGAGTATGCCTACTTCTCGTCGTTCTCGCCGGGGTGGGTGGAACACGCCCGCCGCTATGCCGAGGCCATGACCGAGCGCTTCGGGCTGGGGCCCGAGTCGCTGGTTGTCGAGGTGGCCAGCAACGACGGCTACCTGCTGCAACACTTCCTGGCGAAGGACATCCCGGTCCTGGGGATCGAGCCCACGGCCAACACCGCCGAGGCGGCTCGCGCCAAGGGGATTCGCACCGACGTAGTCTTCTTCAACGCCGAGACCGGGCGGGCGATGGCCGCGCGGGGTGACCGCGCCGACCTGATGGCGGCCAACAACGTCCTGGCCCACGTGCCCGACCTGAACGCCTTCGTGGCCGGGTTCCCGCAGGTGCTGAAGCCGGACGGCGTGCTGACCTTCGAATTCCCGCACCTCTTGAACCTGATCGAGAAGGTGCAGTTCGATACGATCTACCACGAACACTACTCGTACTTGTCGCTGCTGGCGGTCGAGCAGGTGCTGGCCGCCCACGGCCTGCGGGTGTTCGATGTGGAACAGCTGCCGACGCATGGCGGCTCCCTACGGCTGTTCTGCTGCCATCAGGCGGCGGGTCACGAGGAGACCCAGGCGCTTCGCGACCTGCGCGCCGCCGAGGCCGCAGCCGGCCTGAACCGCGCGGAGACCTACGACGGCTTCACCGCCCGCGTTGAGGCGGTGCGTGACAGCTTCCTGGCCTTCGTGGCGGAGGCGCGCGATGACGGAAAGGCCATCGCCGCCTATGGCGCAGCGGCCAAGGGCAACACCTTCCTCAACTACTGCGGCGTGACCTCGGCCGACATCGTCTGCGCCTTCGACGCCAACCCCGCCAAGCAGGACCGCTATCTGCCGGGCAGCCACGTGCCGATCTTCGCCCCGGCGAAGGTGGCGGACATCCGCCCCGACTACGTCCTGATCCTGCCCTGGAACCTCAAGGACGAGATCACCCGCCAACTCGCCTATATCGCCGAGTGGGGCGGCCGGTTCGTGATCGCCTCGCCCGAGACGCGGGTGCTCGACTGATGCGCTTCGAGGCGACCGAGATTCCGGGGGTCGTTCGCGTGCTGGCCGAGCCGCACGCCGACGAGCGCGGGGCCTTCGCGCGCCTGCACTGCCCGGCCGAATTCGCCGGCGCGGGCATACCCTTCGAACCGGTCCAGACGAGCGTCTCCACCAACACCCGGACCCTCACCCTGCGCGGCTTGCACTACCAGGCGGCGCCCCACGCCGAGACCAAGCTGGTGCGGGTGACCCGCGGCCGGGCGTTCGACGTGGCGGTCGATCTGCGGCCCGGGAGCCCCACCTACTGCCGCTGGACCGGTGCGGAGCTTTCGGCGGACAACCGCGCCGCGATGTTCATCCCGGAGGGCGTGGCGCACGGGTTCCTGACGCTGGAGCCGGACACCGACGTGCTCTACCAGATCGCCCCGGCCTACAGCCCCGGCCACGAGGCCGGCGTGCGGTGGGACGATCCGGCCTTCGCCATCGCCTGGCCCGCCGCGCCGGAGGTGATCTCACCGCGCGACGCCCAGTACCCCGACTACCGAGGCTGAGCGCATCTCTGCTAGAGATGCCGCCCAATCAGGACTTGTGGATTCCATGGCTGACGACAAGGCGCTCCAGGCGCTCTCGCGTATCGGGGAAAAGGATGACTGGCGCGCCGCCTTCATCCGCCAGATCATCGGCTTCGAGGGGCAGATTCAGGCGCCTGGGGTCGACGTACGCGAAGAGCTGACGGGCCCCCTCGTGGACGCCCTGTTCGACGACGACCAGGTCGTGCGCAAGACGCTCTCAAGCGGGGTCACCTTCGAATTCCTCTACCGCTCCAAGATCGCCCGCGACTTCGTCATGTCGACGCCCGAGGCGCCCGACCACGCCTGGGAGCCGATGACGAGCCGCATCCTCGTGGATCTGGCCAAAGGCGCGAAGAACGTGGTGATCGGCGGCGCCTATTTCGGCGACCATGCGGTGCTGATCGCCCGCGAGATCGCCCGCGGCGGCGGTGTCGTCCACGCGTTCGAACCCAACTCCGAGCAGCGCGGCATGCTGATGCGCAACGCCGAGCTGAACGGGCTGACCAACATCACGCCGCGCCCCGAGGGCCTGTGGCATGACTCCACGACCAACCTGAAGCTGGTGGGCTACGACAGCTTCGCCACCGCCGAGGCGGCCGAGGCCGGCGACGACACCTTCCGGACGGTGACCATCTCGGACTATCTCGAGGCGGCCGGCGTCGATCGCCTGGACCTGATCGTGCTGGATATCGAGGGCGCCGAGCTCGGCGCGCTGAAGGGCGCCGAGCGCTTTCTCTCCGCTCCGGAAGGCGAGGCGCCGGACATCCTGTTCGAAGTGCACCGCCACTATGTCGACTGGTCGAACGGTCTGGAAAACACTGAGATCGTGAAGCTGCTGACCGACCGCGGCTACACCGTCTTCGCGCTGCGCGACTTCAACTCGAACTACGACCTGTCGGGCAAGCCGGTGGAGCTGATCCCGGTGGATGCGGTCTATCTGGAAGGCCCGCCGCACGGCTTCAACATGGTGGCGGTGAAGGACCCCACGGTGTTCGACGGACCGGGCTACGCCATCGTTCGCGATGTGAGCCCCAAGTACCTGCGCCACAAGGACCCCAAGCTGCACCACCCGGTCGGGGGCCTCTGAGGTCTTGGCGAGGCGGGCGACCGTCGTCGGCTCTGCCGGCTTCGTGGGGTCCGGGCTGCTGGCCCGCCTCCGATCCGAGGAATGGGACGTCTATGCTCCCGCCAAGGGCGACCCAGACCTGTTCAAGCGGGACCTGGGTACGGTCTTCTACTGCGCGGGCCTGACGGCCGACTACGACCGGCGGCCGTTCGATACGGTCGAGGCCCACGCGACTCTCGTCAGCCGCATCATCGAGGCCGGACGCTTCGACAAGCTGGTCTATTGCTCTTCCACACGTCTCTACGACGGCCAGCAAAAGGCCGAGGTCGGCGAGGCCGAGCCCCTCATCCTCGATCCGGCCGACCCGCGGCGGGTCTACGATCTGTCCAAGGCGCTGGGCGAGAACCTGACGATCTGCCGGACCGGCGGCCGCGGCGCGGTTGCGCGGCTGTCCAATGTCTTCGACTGGAGCGACGACGCGCCGGGCTTCCTGTCGGAGTGGCTGATCCAGGCGCGAACCGGCCGGGAGATCGCGCTGCAATCCAGCCCACACATCGCGCGCGACTACATCCACCTGGACGATGTCGTGGACGCCCTCGTCGCGCTGGCCGACGCGAAGGGGATCTTCAACGTGGCGAGCGGCGAGCTGGTCACCAATCGCGAGATCGCCGGCGTCTTCGAGGCCTGCGGCTGGCGGGTCGGCTTCTCGGGCGACGCCAATCCGCCATCACCGCCGAACGCCCGCGTGGAGCGGCTGGCGGGCCTTGGCGTCCGCGCCCGGCCGGTGAAGGATGTCGTCCGCGCCTATCTGGAGGGGTTGCCCGCGTGAAGCTGCTGGACCACACCCGCGAGAGCCTCGTCGCCTATCTGACGGCGCAGTGCGCCCACATCGTGCCCGATGGGCGCGAGGACGCTTTCCGCAAGGCCGTGGACGCGCACCTCGACGAGGCGCTGGAGCGGATGCACGTCTGCATCAACGCCTGCGCCCCCTGGCGGCCCGACCAGTTCAACGTGCTGCAGTCCTCGCAGCACTGCATCTTCCTCTACTACCTCTCGAACACGATCTACCGGCGCTCGGGCGACACGGCGGCGGCGACCCGCCTGTTCCTGATGAACAAGGCGCTGAACGGCATCGACCTGTTCTACGAGATCCAGATGCCCCCGGTGTTCTACATCGGCCATTCGGTGGGCATCGTGCTGGCCAAGGCCACCTACGGGAACTACCTGGTGCTCTACCAGAACTCGACGGTGGGCCGGCACAAGGACCAGATCCCGGTGATCGGCGACCGGGTGGTGCTCTATCCGAACACGGCGGTGATCGGGCGCTCGGTGATCGGGAACGACTCGGTGCTGAGCCAGGGCGTGAGCGCCGTGAACAAGCAGGTGCCGGAGGGGGTCATCGCGTTCCGCGGGGGCGGCTCCGACCTGGCGTTCCAGCCGCGGCCGGACGACCTCTTGAAGGAATACTTCCGGCTCTGAGCGCCGGCCTGGGAGCTTGCACATGATCGGCGGATCGACGGCGGAACGGGAACTGGCGGACCTGCGGCCCTGGCCCGATCCCGCGCCGGCCATCACCCGCGAGGAGCGGCTCGCGCGGCTGGCCCGGGCCCAGGCCCTGATGACCACCGACGCCCTGATCGTCGGCGCGGGCGCCTCGCTGCGCTATTTCGCCGGCGTCGGCTGGAACGCCACCGAGCGGCTGGTGGCGATGATCCTGCCCAGGACGGGCGCGCCGGTGATGGTCTGCCCGCGCTTCGAGGAAGGATCGCTCCGCGCCTCGCTGGGGATCGAGGTGGCCCTGCGGCTCTGGGAGGAACACGAAAGCCCCTACGCGCTCTGCGCCGAGGTGCTGGGCGAGCTCGGCGCGCGGTCGCTCGCGATCGACCCGGCGCTGGCGTTCTTCATGTTCGACGGCCTGCGCCGCGCCGCGCCGGACGTGGCGATGGAGAGCGGGGCGGCGGTCGTCGACGGCTGCCGGATGATCAAGTCGCCGGCCGAGCTGGCCCTGATGTCCCAGGCCAAGGCCATGACGCTCGAGGTCCATCGGCGCGCGGCCCGCATCCTGCGGCCGGGGATCACCACGGGGGAGGTGCGCCGGTTCATCGACCAGGCCCACCGGGCGCTGGGGGCCGACGACGGCAGCTCGTTCTGCGCGGTGCAGTTCGGCGAGGCCTCGGCCTATCCGCACGGCTTGCCGGGCGAACAGGCGCTGGCGGACGGGGACCTGGTGCTGATCGACACCGGCTGCCGCGTGCAGGGCTACAACTCCGACATCACCCGGACCTATGTCTTCGGCACGCCGTCCCAGGAGCAGATCCGCGTATGGGCGGTGGAGAAGAAGGCCCAGGCGGCCGCTTTCGCCGCGGTGAGGCCGGGCGTGCCCTGCGAAGAGATCGATGCGGTCGCGCGCCGGGTGCTGGCGGAAGAGGGTTTCGGGCCGGACTACGAGCTGCCCGGCCTGCCGCACCGCACCGGGCACGGCATTGGCCTGTCCATCCACGAAGCGCCCTATCTCGTGCGCGGGGATCGGACCCCGCTCCAGCCCGGCATGTGCTTCTCAAACGAGCCGATGATCGTCGTGCCGGGCGCGTTCGGCATCCGGCTCGAGGATCATTTCCACGTCACCGAAGATGGCGCGGCGTGGTTCACCGAGCCGCAGACCAGCCTTGAGGAGCCCTTCGCGTGAAGCTGCTGCCGGTCGACGAGGCGCGGGCGCGCATGCTGGCGGAGGCCACGGAGCTGCCGGCAGAGGCGGTCGTCATCCAGGACAGTATCGGCCGGGTGCTGGCCGAGGATATCGCGGCCGTCCGTGACCAGCCCCCGTTCGCCGCCTCCGCGATGGACGGCTGGGCCGTGCGGTCGGCGGATGGGTCCGGGCGCCTTCGGATCGTCGGAGAGAGCGCCGCCGGCCATGGCTACGCGGGCGAGGCCGGCCCGGGCGAGGCGGTGCGTATCTTCACCGGCGCGGCGATCCCGTCCGGCTGCGACGCCGTGGTGATCCAGGAGGACGCCGAGCGGGACGGGGATGTCGTCGTCGTTCCGGCGGCGAGGTCCGGCCAGAACGTGCGCGCCGCCGGGGGGGATTTCCGGGCCGGCGCGGCGCTGTTACGGCGCGGCGTCCGCATCGATCCGTGGCGCCTGTCTCTGGCCGCAGCCGCTGGCCGGGCGGAGCTGTCGGTCGCGCGGCGGCCGCGCCTCACGCTGTTCTCCACCGGCGAGGAGATCGTCGAGGCGCCGGCGGTCCCCGGGCCCTTCCAGATCTACGACTCCGGCTCTCGCGCCCTTGCCGCCCTGGCGACGGCCTGGGGCGCCGACGTGACCCGCACCCGGCCGGTCCGGGACGACCTGGAGGCCACGATCCAGGCGCTGCGGGACGCCGAGGGGGACCTGGTCGTCACGATCGGCGGCGCCTCGGTGGGCGACCACGACCTGGTGCGCGCCGCAGCAGGCGCGCTGGGCCTCGACCTCAAGGTAGCGAGCGTAGCGGTGCGGCCGGGTAAGCCCACCTTCTTCGGCGTACTGGCGGATGGCCGCAGGATGCTGGGTCTTCCAGGCAATCCCGCCTCGGCCATGGTCTGCGCCGAACTGTTCCTGCGCCCGCTGCTCGCCGCCATGACCGGGGCTGAGGCGGCGTTGCCCATGATCGAGGCGCGGCTCGCGGCGCCGCTGGCGGCCAACGGTCCGCGCGAGCACTGGATGCGGGCGAAGCTGGCGTTCGAGGGCGGGAGCGTGATGGCCCGGCCCTATCGCGATCAGGACTCTTCGCTGGTCAGCGTCTTCGCCGTCTCGGACGCCCTGCTTCGGAGGCCCCCCGGCGCGGCGGCGGCGGAAACGGGCGACCTGGTCGAGGTGCTGCCGCTGGCCCGCGCATAGCGCAGGGCGGTAATCTCGCCGATCACCGAGATCGCCACTTCGAACGGGGCCTTGCCGCCGATGTCGAGGCCGATCGGCGCATGCAGACGGCTCATCGTCGCTTCGGACATGCCCAGGGCCTCCAGCTCCGCGAGGCGCCCGGCAAGCCGCCTGCGCGCGCCCAGCAGGCCCACGTAGCCCGCCGGCGAGGGGAGGGCGGCCTTCAGGGCCGCGCGGTCCGTCTCGAGGTCGTGCGTGGCCACCGCCACGGCTGTCCATGGGTCGAGGCCAATGGCCTCCAGCGCTTCGCCCGGCTCCTCACGACGATAGGCGAGGCCGGCGACCGGCGGCGGTGATCCAGGCCCCTTGGGTCGTACGAGGGTGGTCTCGAAGCCCGATTTCACGCCCAGCTCGGCGATGGCGAGCGCGGTCGGATCGCCGCCGATCACCACGAGCCGGGGCGTCGGCTCATAGCGGCGCACCACGCGGGCTTCGGCCCAGGGCGAGAGCTCGGCGGCGCAGGCCCGGGCCATGCCGTCGCTCACATAGGTGACCGGCCGGCGCTCCACCTCGGCGGCCAGGAGCTCGGCGAGGGCGGGATCTTCAGGCCCGATCCTTTCCAGGAAGATCTCGATCCGGGCCCCGCACAGAAGCCGGATATCGGGCCAGGGACTACCCTCCCCATAGACCAGGGTGCGGGGCTCGCCATCCTCCAGGGCGGCCCAGGCATGGCCCGCGACGTCGCCCTCCACGCAGCCTCCGGAGAAGTAGCCGGCGAGCACGCCGGGCGCGAAGACCATCTGGGTCCCTTCGGGCCGGGGCCCGCCGCCCTCGACCGAGACCAGGGTCGCGAGGATGAGCGCGTCGCCGGCCTCGGCGGCGCGCCGCAGGGCCGGGCGCACGTCCTCCGCCAGGCCGAACGTGGGCCACTCGGGGAGGGGCTCCTTAACCATTAAGGACGATCATCAAGGCTGCTCGGATACCGCTTCTTAGCTTTCCTGCGACAAAATGGTCGCGCAATCGGATTCCTCCAAATCTTCCAGCCCGCATGACCAACCTCCTCAGCAAGCTCGGTCTTGGGACCGGCCAGTTCGGCCTGGACCAGCCGACCGGTCCGCGCGGCCGGCCGCGGGAGGCCGAGGCGCGAGAGATCCTGTCGATCGCCGGGCGCTCGGGGCTTTCGGTGCTGGAGGTGGCGCGTGGGTCGGCCGTGGCCGATTCGCACCTGCGCACGGCGATTCCCCAACCGAACCCCTTCCGCCTGACCCTGACGGCTGGCCGGCCGGATCGCGGCGCCGACGCCGTCGAGGCCGAACTGCGCGCCCAGATGCTGCGGCTCGGCGTGGAGCGGGTGGACACCATCGTGGTCTCCTCCGCCACCGATCTCTTCTCGCCCATGGGGCCTCTCCTTTGGGACCGCCTGAGGGCCCTGAAGGATGAAGGCGTCTGCCGGCGCATCGGCGTGCCGGTGTACGCGTCCGACGATCCCGTCGGTGTGGCGCGCCGGTTCAAGCCCGACGTCGTCCAGGCGCCGGCCTCGCTGCTGGACCAGCGGCTGCTGCTGGACGGCTCGCTCGCCACGATCGCCGACCTCGGCGTCGAGGTGCACCTGCGCTCGATCTTCCTGAACGGCGTGCTGTTCCTGCCGCCCGACCGAGCCCCCAGCCATCTCAAGGCCGCCGCCGGCCGTATCTCTCGCGCGCGTCGGTTGATCGCCGAGGGCCGCTCGGATCCGCTGCAGGCGGCGCTCGGTTTCGCCCTTACCCGACCCGAGGCCAGCCACGTCCTCGTCGGCGTCACCTCGGCCGCCGAGATGAGCGCTGTGGTCGCGGCCGCCATGAGTCCGCCGCCGGATCTGGACTGGGACGAGATGGCGATCGACGATCCCGACGCCCTGAGCTGGGCGGCGGCTTAAGCGGTCCAGTCGCCGCTCTTTCCGCCGGTCTTGGAGACCAGGCGCACCGCCTCGATGACCATGCCCTTCTCGGCGGCCTTCAGCATGTCGTAGAGCGTCAGGCAGGCGACCGAAGCGGCCGTCAGCGCCTCCATTTCGACGCCGGTCTGGCCCGTGGTCTTCACCCGCGCGGTCACTGCCAAGCCGCCCTCGGCGGGCTCGACCCGCACCTCCGCCTTCGAGATCGGCAGGGGATGGCACATGGGGATCAGGTCGGAGGTCTTCTTGGCCGCCATCACGCCGGCGATCTCGGCGACGGCGCGGACGTCGCCCTTCTTGCCTTCGCCGGACAGCGCGAGCGCCAGGGTCTCGGGCGCCATGCGCACGAAGCCCGCGGCCACGGCCTCGCGGGTGGTCACGGCCTTGTCGGACACATCCACCATCCGCGCCCGGCCGCTTTCGTCGATGTGGGTGAGCTTGGTCACGCTTCCATAAGCCTGGGCATGAGCTCGACCATGTTGCAGGGGCCGTGGCGGCTGTCGAGCTGGGCGGAGATCACCTTGTCCCAGCCGTCCTTCACCGCTCCGTTCGAGCCCGGCAGGCAGAACACGAAGCAGCCCTTCACGATGCCGGCCAGCGCCCGCGACTGCAGCGTGGACAGGCCCACCGACTGGTAGCTCACCAGGTGGAAGACCACCGAAAAGCCGTCGAGTTCTTTGTCGAACAGCGGACGGACCGCCTCAGGCGTCACGTCGCGGCCGGTGATGCCGGTGCCGCCCGTCGTGACGATGGCCTCGACGCCCGCGTCCACCCAGGCCAGGATCTGCTTGCGGATCTCCTCGATGTCGTCCCGCACGATCCCCTTTCCCGCCAGCTCATGGCCGGCGCCGGTCACCCGATCGGCCAGCAGGCGGCCCGAGGTGTCGCTCTCCTCGTCGCGGGTGTCGGAAATGGTCAGCACCGCGACCTTCACGGGCTTGAGCGGCTTGGCGGTGTCGATCTTTCCGCCGGGCGTGAACGCGTTCATGGAGAGGCTCCTTCGGCGCCAATCTAGCGCGGGCGCCCCGGCCTATTCCACCGTCACCGACTTGGCGAGGTTACGCGGCTGGTCGATGTCCCGGCCGAGCCCCCGGGCCACCTGGTAGGCGACGAGCTGAAGCGGGATGTTGAGCAGGATCGGGTCCAGCTCCGGCTCCGAGCGGGGGACGGCGAAGGCGGCCTCCACGCCTTCCGCCGCCACGCCGGGGTGGGTGACGGCCACGACCGCCCCGCCGCGGGTACGCACCTCGGCGATGGTGGAAAGATTCTTGGACAGCAGGTCGTCGTCGGGCAGCACCATGAGCGTCGGGGTCTCGGGCGATATCAGCGCCAGCGGACCGTGTTTCAGCTCCGAGGCGGCGTAGGCCTCAGCGTGGAGGTAGCTGATCTCCTTCAGCTTCAGCGCCCCTTCCTGGGCTACGGCATAGCCGGCGGCGCGGCCGAGGTAGTAGACGTGGTCGGTTCCGGCGAGACGGGCCGAGATGGCGGCGAGTTCGCCCTCCCGCTCGACGATCCCGGCGACCTGGTCGGGAAGGGCGGCGAGGGCCGACAGCAGCCGTGCGCCCTGACCGGCCGAAAGGTCGCGCACGCGGCCGAGCTGCAACGCCAGCAGGGCGAAGGCCACCGCCGTCGAGGTCCAGGTCTTGGTGGACACCACCGCCACCTCGGGGCCGGCGTGGAGATAAACGCCGCGGCCGCACTCCCGCGCGATCGTGGAGCCCACGGTGTTCACGACGCCCAGCACGTGGCCGCCCTTGCGCTTCACCTCCTGGATGGCGGCCAGGGTGTCGAAGGTCTCGCCGGACTGGCTGACGGCCACATAGAGCGTGTCGCGCTCGATCACGGGGTTGCGGTAGCGGAACTCCGAGGCCGGCTCGGCATGCGCCGGGATGCGGGCAAGCTGTTCGATCATGTGCGCGCCGACGGCGCCCGCATAGGCGGCCGAACCGCAGCCCAGGATCTTCACCCGCCGGATGTCGAGCATTTCTCGCGCGGCCAGCTCGATGCCGCCCAGGTGGGCGGTCGAGAAGCGGTGGTCGAGGCGGCCGAGCAGGGTCCGGCGTACGGCTTCGGGCTGTTCGGCGATCTCCTTGCGCATGAAATGGGCGTAGTCGCCCTTGTCGAAGCCGGCGGGGTCGCCGACGAGGTCCTGGATCGCCTTGGCGGTCTCGCCCCCCTCCAGCGTCAGCACCGTGAAGCCGTCGGGGCGCACCTCGGCCACCTCGCCGTCGTCGAGGTGCGCGACGCTGCGGGCGTGGCCCATCAGGGCGGTGGTGTCGGACGCCACGAAGCACTCGCCTTCGCCGACGCCAATCACCACGGGACCGCCGTTGCGGGCGGCCACGATCGCCTGCGGCCGCGCCGCATCGATCACCGCCAGGCCGTACGCGCCTTTCACCTGGCGCAGCGCGCCTCGCACGGCCTCGACCAGGCTGTTCTCCGGTCTGCGGGCGATCAGGTGCGCCAGGACCTCCGTGTCGGTCTCAGAGCGGAAGACGACGCCGTCGGCGACCAGCTTGCGCTTCAGCTCCGCCGCATTCTCGATGATGCCGTTGTGGACCACGGCGAGGCGCCCGGAGGCGTCCGCGTGGGGGTGGGCGTTGATGTCGCTGGGGGCGCCGTGCGTCGCCCAGCGGGTGTGGGCGATCCCTACCGAACCGGGGAGTTCGGCCGGCAGGACCTGTTCCAGCTCGCGCACCTTGCCCTGGCGTTTGTGGATCGCCAGCGTTCCTTCCCTCGCAATGGCAAGGCCGGCGGAATCGTAGCCGCGGTACTCCAGCCGCCGCAGCCCCTCGACCAGCAGGGGAAGGGCCTCGTTCGGCCCGATATAGCCCACGATCCCGCACATCAGAGTTGTCCCTCAGCTGTAGATGATCCGCCGGATCTGGCGCAGCGAGTAGGGCGGCGCGGGAAAGCGCCGCTCGGCCAGTTCGCGCGCGATCTGGGGATAGATCTGCTCATTCCGATGCCCGAGGCGCGCGAGCGCAGAGTGACGGCGGCGCACGAAGTCTTGCGGGCTTTCGGCCAGGTAGCTGAGCACGTCATCGACGATCCGCCTCGCCTGCGACGGGTCGAGCCCGCTGGACCGCGCCACATGGGTCACGAGGTCGTCCAGGTCGCTCGCCTCCGACATCCGGAGCCCCTCATGCGGTGAAGCCTGGACCTAGACAACGCGCCTGCCCGAATTCGGGCAAGCCTTTCCACGCGCCGGATGGGGCGGCGGTCCGCTACATCTCCGGAACCGCTTGGGAGAGGTTCGCTTGATTCCGTCCGCCCGCCTGAAGGTCCTGGTCGAAGCGCCACCGCGGACCGACGCCAAGTACGTCCTCTACTGGATGCAGCAGTCGCAGCGGGCCGGGTTCAATCCCGCGCTAGAGTACGCGATTGAGGAAGCGAACGGCCTTGGTCTGCCTGTGGTGGTCTGCTTCGGGCTGACGGCGTTTCCGGAGGCCAACGCGCGGCACTACGGGTTCATGCTGTCGGGCCTCGCCGAGGTGCGCGACCGGCTGCACGCGCGGGGGATCGCCTTCGTGATCCGCAAGCGGCCGCCGCATGAGCTGGCCCGGGCGCTTTCGGGCGACGCGGCGCTGGTGGTCTGCGACCGCGGCTACCTGAAGATCCAGCGCACCTGGCGGGCCAAGCTGCAGGAAGGCCTGGACCGTCGGCTGGTCCAGGTGGAGGGCGACGTGGTCGTTCCTGTCGAGCGCGCCTCGGACAAGCATGAGTACGCCGCGCGCACGATCCGCCCGAAGATCCAGCGCCTCATGGGCGACTTCCTGGACGACCTGGAGCCGCGTCCGGTGAAGCGCCGGGCGGACGCCCTCGACCTTTCGAGCGATGTCGACCTCGACGATGCGCCCGGCGTGCTCTCCAGCCTGAAGATCGATCACAGCGTGGGCGTCGTGCGACGGTTTGCGGCGGGCGAGGGCGCCGCCCGCGCACGCCTGCGGGCATTCGTCGAGGACGGGCTGCACCGATACGGCGCCCAGCGCGGCAGGCCCGAGTCCGGCGCGGCCTCGCACCTGAGCCCCTACCTGCACTTCGGCCAGATCTCGCCCGTGGAGATCGCGCGGGCCGTGAGACAGCACGGCCGGGGAGATGATCGCGCCAGCTTCCTGGAGGAGCTGATCGTCCGGCGCGAGCTCGCCATGAACCATTGCTTCCAGGCGCCGGACTACGATCGCTACGAGGTGCTGCCGGAGTGGGCGCGGAAGACCTTGGCCGAACACGCCGGTGACGAGCGGCCCCACCTCTACACGCGCGAGCAGTTCGAGGCTGCCGAGACGCACGATCCCTACTGGAACGCCGCCATGCGCGAGATGCGGGCGACCGGCTACATGCACAACCACCTGCGCATGTACTGGGGCAAGAAGGTCCTGCACTGGTCGAGGGGCCCGGAAGAGGCGTTCGAAACCCTGCTCGCGCTCAACAACCGCTGGTTCCTGGACGGTCGGGACCCCAATTCCTTCACCAACGTCGGATGGATCTTCGGCCTGCACGACCGGCCGTGGGGGCCGCAGCCGGTGTTCGGAACCGTTCGGTCGATGGGGGCCAACACGTTCAAGAAGTTCGACGCCGAGGCCTATGTTCGGGCCGTGGGGGACCTGGAGTCGGCCGAGGGACTCTAGTCCCAGCGTTCGCGGTCGGCGTGGTCCTGGGCGGTGGGCTCGACCCAGCGCTCGCCTCCGGGCCCGTGCTCCTTCTTCCAAAAGGGCGCGCGGGACTTCAGATAGTCCATCAGGAAATCGCAGGCCTCGAAGGCGGCGCGGCGGTGGCCTGCGGCGGTGGCGACGAAGACGATCGGCTCGCCCGGCCCGATCTTTCCGACCCGATGCAGAATGCGCAGGTCGTGCAGGGCCCAGCGGCCGCGCGCCTCTTCCGCGATCCTGCCGATCTCGGCCTCAGTGAAGCCGGGGTAGGCTTCCAGCTCCAGCACAGCGGTCGCGCCGTCCTCCGCCCGGGCGATCCCAGTGAATGTGGCTATGGCGCCCGTCTCGGTCCGGCCGTGGGCGAACTCGGTGAGCAGGGCGCCGGGATCGAACGGCGCTTCGGTCAGGCGAATGTTCATCCGCCGCTCATGGGCGGCAGGAAGGCGACCTCGCTGGCGGTCGACAGGCCCACGTCGCCGCGTACGAGAGCCTGGTCCACGGCCACCTGGACGCCGGGCCCCTCGATAGCCGCGCCCAGCTTGGCGTCCTCGGCCGTCAGGGCGGCGCGGAGTCCCGCCAAGCTGTCGCTGGCGATTTCGCGTTCGCGCCAGCCGGCGAGATCGCGCAGAGGACCGAAGAGGAGAACACGCGCCATGGATCAGCCGCCCGTCGTGGACATGTGGCGGGCGACCGCGGGCTTCCGGCGCGCAATCTCGAAGTCGTGTCCCTTGGGCTTGCCGGCGATGGCTGCGCGGATGGCGGCGGTCAGATCGGCGTCGCTCGCGCCCGCGCGCAGCACCGCGCGCAGATCCGTCGCATCCTCCTGTCCGAGACAGGTGTGCAACGTGCCGGTGCAGGTCAGCCGCACGCGGTTGCAGGCCTCGCAGAAATTGTGGCTGAGCGGTGTGATGAAGCCCAGGCGCCCGCCAGTCTCCGCCACGCGGACGTAGCGGGCCGGGCCGCCAGTGGAGAGGGGCAGGTCCTCCAGCGTCCAGAAACTCTCGAGTTCGGCGCGCACCTGACGCAAGGATAGGTACTGGTCCGTGCGGTCAGCTTCGACCTCGCCCAGCGGCATGGTCTCGATCAGGGTGAGGTCGCAGCCCTCGCCGTGCGCCCAGGTGATCAGGTCCGGGATCTCGGCGGCGTTGTCGTCCTTCAGGGCCACGGCGTTGATCTTGACCGACAGGCCGGCGGCTTGGGCGGCCTTGATCCCGGCGAGCACCTTGGCGAGGTCGCCGCCTCGGGTCAGGCGGCGGAAGAGCTCGGGCCTGAGGGTGTCCAGCGAGACGTTGACGCGCCGCACGCCGGCGGCCGCCAAGTCGCACGCAAACTCGGAGAGCCGGGTGCCGTTCGTGGTGAGGGTGAGCTCATCCAGCGCGCCGGATTCCAGGTGGCGGCCAAGGCCACGGACCAGGTCCATCATGCCCTTGCGAACCAGGGGTTCGCCGCCGGTGAGGCGCAGCTTGCGGGTCCCCAGCGCCACGAACGCCGAGGCGATCCGGTCCAGTTCCTCGAGCGTCAGCACCTCGGCCTTCGGCAGGAAGGTCATATGCTCGGCCATGCAGTAGACGCAGCGCAGGTCGCATCGATCGGTGACCGAAACGCGCAAATAGGTCACCGTCCGGCCGAAGCCGTCGATCAGGGGCGCTGGCGCGCTGCGGGGCATGTCGTCGTAGGGCGTCATCCGCTGTCCAAGATAGGGGGGAACTGCGCTTGGGGACAGGGCCGGGGTTGTCGGAGCGGACGGCGGCGATCGTTCTGGCGGCCGGATCGGCGCGCAGGTTCGGGGGCGGCAAGCTGCTGGCGTCCTATCGCGGCGCGCCCCTGCTGCACGGTGCGCTAGCTGCGGCGCGCGCCGCGCCCGTCTCCCGGATCGTCGTGGTCACGGGAGCCGACCGCGCCGCCGTCGAGGCCTGCGTGCGCGCCTTCGATCCCGGCGTCACTGTGGTGCATGCCGCGGACCATGCGGCGGGCATGTCAGCCTCGCTGCGCGCCGGACTGGAAGCCCTGTCGGACGGGATCGAAGCCGCCTTCATCTTCCTCGGAGACATGCCGCGAACGCCGCACGCCATCCTGCGGCCCATGGCCGAAGCCGTCGTGGCCGGCGCGCCCGCGGCGGCGCCCGTGTATGCGGGCCGCCGCGGCAATCCCGTGGTGCTCAGCCGAGCGCTTTTCCCGGAGGTTTCCCAGCTCGAGGGCGACGTCGGCGCACGGCCGGTTCTGGAAGCCCTCGGACCCCGCCTGGCGCGCATCGAGGCGCCCGACGACGGCGTCCTGTTCGACGTCGACGAACGGCATCACCTCGGCTCGTAGGGGGCTGCGTCCCCCGGGCTCCGGCTCTTCCCCTAGACCTTCAAATCGACGGGCTGGCGGGCGTTCGACGCGGGCTGGATCCGGACCTGGTCAGCCAGGTTCAGAGTCCTCGCCGCGGCGGCGACCGTCTGCGCCACCTGTACGGAGGTCGGCAGGGTCAGGGACGTCCAGAGTCCCTGGCCGGAATTTCGCAGCTGCACGCTGACCATAGCGCTCGCCTCGACATTCTGGCTGCGACCATAAGGCCCGGACCCTAATCCTGGGTTAACCGCCGCCGTTTTCCGCCCACCGCTACGACGTGTCGCAGGCCTGCTGCGGCGCCGTCGTCTCGGTGGCGGTCCGCTTTGCCGATGACGTTCGCCGACTGACGTTCGCGGGACGTGCTATGCGAGATGCGGAGCTTGCTCCCGCCGTCACGCCGGGCGATCCTTCCGCCATGATCCGGCGTCTCCGTACTGTGCTGCTCGCTACGGCCTTCGTGGCCGCCGCGGGCTCGGCCGCAGCGCGGGACTATGTGGTGGTCGGATCCACCGACCCGGCCTTCACCCGTGGCCAGAGCCTGGAGAGCGGGGTGCGGCTCAACCTGACATCGGGACGATCGCTTACCCTCATGCACGCCTCGGGTGACGTCGTCCGGATTAAGGGGGCGGCGGGCGGTGTGGTGCTTCCCGTGCGCAAGTCCAACCAGGCCGAAGCGGACCGACTGGCCATCCTGCGGGTGATGGTGACGCCGGCGCCGCAACAGAGGGTCGGCGACGGACGCATGGCGCGCACCCGGGCCGGCATCTGTCCGCCCGCCGAGACCCTCACGACGCTCGACGCCATGGTCCAGGTCCACGAGGCGGGCTGCAAGGCGGCCGCCGCCCAGGCGCTCGAGGCGTGGATCTCCAGACAGACGCCCAGCGACGCCTGACGTCGGCTCTCCGACATTGGCGAATAAATCCACGGCGAAGCCGAACCGCTTGTGATTTCACGGTTTCTAGCCCTGTGACGCGCATCCTGCGCGTTGCTTCGACTCCATTGGGAAGGACGAACATGGGCAACGAGAACAACATGAGCCAAGGCCAGAACGAGCAGACCCGGCGTCCTCAGCAGCAGGACAATCCCGGCCAGCAGTCGCAGCCCAACCAGCAGCAACAGCAGTCGGACCGCGACCGCCAGGATCGGCAAGACCAGCAGAACCAGGCCGGCCGGCAGGACCAGCAGGGCCAGCAGGGCGGCACGGGTCAGCAGGACCGCTGAGGATCCTGGGCTCTCCCGGGTCTTGGCCCGGGGGAGCTCGCGGCTCAGCCGGCTGTCGGCTTGACTCGGCCGGCGGCCTGCCGCGCCCGCTCCCGGGCCGTATCCACGTCGCCAGCGCGAGCCAGGGCGACGCCCATGCGGCGGCGCTCGTAGCTTTCCGGCTTGCCGAACAGGCGAAGGTCGGCCCCCTCGACTCTCAAAGCCTCGGCGACGCCCTCGAAAGCGATCCCCTGCGCCTCCATCCCGCCGTAGATCACGGCGCTCGCGCCCGGCTCGCGTTGGGCGACATCGGCGGGCAGGCCCAGGATCGCGCGGGCATGAAGGGCGAATTCGCTCTGATACTGGGTGACGAGGGTGACGAGTCCAGTGTCGTGCGGCCGCGGGCTCACCTCGGAGAACCACACCTCGTCGCCCTTCACGAACAGTTCGACGCCGAAGATGCCCAGCCCACCAAGGGCGTCGGTGACGGCCTTGGCGATCTGACGGGAGCGCGCGAGCGCCGCGGGCGTCATCGCCTGGGGCTGCCAGCTCTCCACATAGTCGCCCTTCACTTGGCGGTGGCCGATGGGCGCGCAGAAGCTGGTCTCGACCTGGCCGTCCTTCAGGCTGCGGACGGTGAGTTGGGTGATCTCGAAGTCGAAATGGACGCGGCCCTCGACGATCACCCGCGGCTGCTCGACCCGGCCGCCCTCCAGCGCATAGCGCCAGGCGGCCGCGATCCCGTCCGGGCTTTCCACATAGGACTGGCCCTTGCCGGACGAACTCATGACCGGCTTCACGAAGCAGGGGAAACCGGTGACCTCGGCGGCGGCCTTGGCGAGTTCGGCCTCGGTCGAAGCGAAGGCGTAGGCGCTGGTCGGGAGGCCCAGGTCCTCGGCCGCGAGCCGGCGGATGCCCTCTCGGTTCATGGTGAGCTGGGCGGCTCGGGCGGTCGGGATCACGGTGGCCAGGCCGTCGGCTTCGATTCGCGCCAGCTCGTCGGTGGCGATGGCCTCGATCTCCGGCACGATCAGGTGTGGCCGCTCGGCCTCGACCAGCGCCCGCAGCGCTGCAGCGTCGGTCATCGGGATCACGTGGCCGCGATGCGCCACCTGCATGGCCGGCGCGTTCGGGTACCGATCGACGGCGATGACCTCGCAGCCCAGCCGCTGCAGCTCGATCGCCACCTCCTTCCCAAGCTCGCCTGAGCCCAGGAGCATCACCCGGATCGCCGTTGGCGAGAGGGGCGTGCCGAGACGCATGACCCTAGAGCTGCGCCTTCGCCGCGGCGGCCACCGCCTCGGGCGTGATGCCGAAATGCTCGTAGAGGGCCTTGTCCGGCGCGCTGGCGCCGAAACCGCTCATGCCCACGAAGACGCCGTCGGAGCCGATGAAGCGGTCCCAGCCCATCCGCACGCCGGCTTCGACGGCGACGCGTACGGCGGTCTCGCCGATCAGGGCTTCCTGGTAGTCGGTGGGCTGTTCCTCGAAGAGCTCGAAACAAGGGACCGAGACGACCCGGGCGCCGATGCCCTCCTCTTCCAGCAAGCCGCGCGCGGCCATGGCGATCGCCACCTCCGTGCCGGTCGCGAAGAGGGTGACCTGGGCGGGATGGCCCGCGCCGGCGAGCTGATAGGCGCCCCGCGCGCACTGGTTCTCGCCGGCGTCGCCCCGCAGGCCAGGCGTCTTCTGGCGCGAGAGCGCCAGCACCGAGGGCGTCGCCTTGGCCTCCAACGCCAACTTCCAGCACTCGGCGGTCTCCACCGCGTCGGCCGGGCGGAAGACGTTCAGGTTCGGCATGGCGCGCAGCGAGGCCAGATGCTCGACCGGCTGGTGGGTCGGACCGTCCTCACCCAGGCCGATGGAGTCGTGGGTGCCCACGTGGATCACCCGGATGCCCATCAGGGCGGCCAGGCGGATTGCCGGGCGGGCATAGTCGGAGAAGACCAGGAAGGTGCCGCCGTAGGGGATCACCCCCCCGTGCAGCGCCAGGCCGTTCATGGCCGCCGCCATCCCGAACTCGCGCACGCCGTAGTTCACGTAGCGCCCGGCGTAGTCGGGAGCGTCGAAGATCGCCGTGTTCTTGACGAAGGTGTTGTTCGAGCCGGTCAGGTCGGCCGAGCCGCCGACCATCTCCGGGATCTGGCCGAAAACCTGTTCCAGCACCGCGCCGGAGTGCTGGCGGGTCGCAGCGGCGGGCTTCTCGGCGGCGGCCTTGGCGATGAAGGCGTCGAGCTGGTCGAAGGCGTGTTTCGGCAGGTCGCCGGCGACGGCGCGCTCGAACTCGGCCTTGTGGGGGGAGGCCGCGAGGCGGGCTTCCCAGGCCTTGCGCACCTTGGCGCCGCGGCGCCCGGCGGCGCGCCAGGGACGATACGCTTCGTCGGGGACGACGAAATGGTCGTGCGGCCAGCCCAGGTTCTCGCGCGTCCTGGCGACCTCGTCCTTGCCGAGCGCCTTGCCGTGGACGTCGTGGGTGCCTTCGAAGCTGGGCGAGCCCTTGCCGATGGTGGTCTTGCACGCGATCAGCGAGGGGCGGTCCTGCTTTACGGCCCAGGCCAGGGCCCGGCGGATCTGACCCTCGTCGTGCCCGTCGATGCGCTTCACCGCCCAGCCGGCCGCCTTGAACCGGGCAAGCTGATCCGTGGCGTCCGAGATGCCGACGTGGCCGTCGATGGTGATGTCGTTGTCGTCCCAGAGGACGGTGAGCTTGTGGAGCTTCAGGCGGCCCGCCAGGCTGATCGCCTCGTGGCTTACGCCTTCCATCAAACAGCCGTCGCCCGCCACGACCCAGGTGCGGTGATCGACCAGGTCCTCGCCGAAACGGGCCGCCATCTTGCGTTCGGCCATGGCCATGCCGACGGCAGTGGCGAGGCCCTGTCCGAGCGGGCCGGTGGTGGTCTCGACGCCCGGCGTGTGCCCGTACTCCGGATGGCCCGGCGTGTTGGAGCCGAGCTGGCGGAAGTCGCGCAGGCTCTGCATCGTCACCGCCTTGAAGCCGGTCAGGTGCAGCAGGCTGTAGAGCAGCATCGAGCCGTGGCCGGCCGACAGCACGAACCGGTCGCGGTCGGCCCAGGCGGGCGCGCCCGCGTCGTACTTGAGGAACTTCGACCACAGCACGGTTGCGACGTCGGCCATGCCCATCGGCATGCCGGGGTGCCCGGAGTTCGCCTGCTCCACAGCGTCCATCGATAGGACTCGGATGGCGTCGGCCATGAGCTTGGTCGGTGCGGGCATCGTGGGCCGTGAGTCCCTTGCGGCGAGGAAATTGCGCCGCCGCGTCGCACGCGCACGCGGCAGGGTCAAGAAATGGCCCTGCGATTTCGCGAGACTCACCGTCACGGGTATAGATGCCAAGGACGCCCTCGGAGGACCGCATGAATTCCGGCGAAAGCGCCCTGGACCTGGCGGCGAAGCGGTTGGACAGCGCCCTGCACGTTCTGGAGCAGCGCCTCGCCCTGCGCCTGAAGCAGGCCAGCGCAGAGGGCGGCGACCTTTTCGACCAGGACCGCGCCAAGCTCGCCGCCGAGCTCGATGCCGCGCGCGCCCGGGAACGCGAGCTCGAAGAGGCGGGGGCCCAGGCGTCCGAAGCGCTCGGCCGCGCCATCCAGGAAATCCGCGCCGCCCTGAACGGCCAGGCCACGGAGGCTTGAGACGATGGCCCAGATCAACGTCGAGGTGAACGGCCGCCCCTACGCGGTGGGATGCGAGGATGGCCAGGAGGCCCACCTCCTGGAGCTGGCCAAGCTGTTCGACCACCAGGTGCGTCAGGTGTCCCAGGACATGGGACAGCTCGGCGACACGCGGCTGTTCCTGATGGGCGCCCTGCTGCTGGCGGACGAGTTGCTGGACGCCAAGAGCCGTCTCGCCGCCCTGCAGGTCGAGGTGAACCGGCTGCAGTCCGAGCGCGCCCGGGTGGAGAGCCGCGCCGTCGGCGCCCTGGAGAATGCGGCGGCGAAGATCGAGAAGCTGGCGGCGCTGGACGCCTAGCGTCTGAGCCGCATCCGGTCCACGAGACGTCGCAGCGCCGGGATCAGTTCGGGCTGCTCGACCTGCCGATACACGTGGTCGGCGGGAAACGCCGCGACCAGCCGCCGGTGGGCGGCGCCCAGGTTGTGGTAGGGCAAGCGCGGCATCAGATGGTGCAGGGCGTGGTAGCGCAGGCCCACGGGCGCCCAAAGGAACGGCAGCAGCGCTGGCGGCGGCACGTTCACGCTGTCGCGGAACTGGTCCAGCGGGGCCATGACCGAGCCGTCGTTCTCCCAGTAGTGGGCGACGGCGGTCCGCAGCTGGTTCACGAAGGTCATCACCCCGAAGATCGCCGCAGCGATCAACAGGGCGCGCCAGGGGACCTCGCCGGCGAGGGCGAGCCCGAGCACTGCCCAGCTCCACAGCCAGGCGCCGATCTCCTGGGCGAGCCAGGGGGCGGTCCGGGCGCGATCGAAGTCCTCGCGGCTGAATCCTGGGTTGATGACCATGCCCGAGGCCTTGGCGACGGCGAACCGGCGCAGCGGCGGGACCAGGAAGCTTAGCGGCGCGAGGATCCCAAAGCGAAGAATCACGCCCACGGGGGCCAGCAGGGCGACGCCCAGGAACACCGCCAGCTCTCGGGGCGGTCGCCGCGCAAGCGGGTGATACTCCGGGTCCCGCGGCGTCCCGTAGCGGTCCTTGGCGTGGTGCAGGATGTGGACGCCCTCGTATAGCAGCGACGGCGTCAGCCAGGGCACGCCGATCAGCACGTTCCAGGCGAAGTGGAAGCCCGGGACGTCGTCCCGCCGCAGGTGCGTCAGTTCGTGGATGAAGCTGATCCCGCGGTACAGCGCGAAGACGCAGACGATCGCCGCCGTCCAGGCCCAGGCGGCGGACGTGCTGGTCACCGCGATCCACAGGCTGGTCCAGGTGACCGCTGCCGTGGCCGCCAGGTCGGCCCAGTAGATGCCGGGGTTGGCGCGCGTCAGGTCCCCCGCCAGCTCGTTGGCCTGGCGGGCGAGGCTCTTCTCGGCTGTGGCGGTCGCGGTGCTCAAGGTTCCCGATTTAGGGCGGCGCCGCGCTCGCCCCAAGCCCAAATCGTCGGGCCCTGGCAAAGGGCCGCGCTTGAGAGTCGCCGGCCCGCGTCCTACCTTACGTCCCGGCGGGTCCTGCTGCGGCTCTCGTCGAAGGCGACATATTCCAGCGACCTTAATTCACTCATAGGGAGCTGTCCCTGCCCCGGACCGTGGTCTTGGGCACACGGCGCCCACCTGGTCTATCCAGGTCGAGGGAATGAAACAGTCCTTCACGGCTCTCGCGGCGCCGCCACCCGTCTCCTGTTATGGAGGCTGATGGCTTCCAAGGAAGAACTTCGCGCCCAGATGCGCAAAATGCGACGGCGGCTGGCCGCGTCGACGCCTGACGCCGCTGAGCGCGTTGCGGCGAACCTGCCTCTGCACTGGGTTCCCGAACCTGCCGACTACAGTCTCTATCATCCGATGGGTTCGGAGCTGGACCCTTCGAAGATCAGCCTCCTGTCCGGAAATCTCGCGCTGCCTGTCGCCGTCGCGCGGGACAAACCGTTGATCTTTCGCGCCCATCGTCCGGGTGACTTGCTGGTGACCGACGCATTCGGCATCCCCGGGCCCCCGAGCGGCGCGCCAGAGGTCCATCCCGATATCATCTTCACGCCCGTACTCGCGTTCGACCGAAAGGGTGGGCGTCTGGGGCAAGGCGCCGGCTGCTACGACCGCACGATCGAGGCGCTTCGCGCGCGGAAGGATGTCCTTGTGATCGGGGTGGCCTATGCAGGCCAGGAACTCTCCGAAATCCCGATGGAGCCGCACGACCAGCGGCTGGATGCCATCCTGACCGAGACGGAGTACCTGGAATTCGCTAAGGACCTTTGATGCGTTTCGCCTTTTTCGGAGATGTGGTCGGCCGCTCGGGTCGCGAGGGCCTAGCCGAGCACTTGCCGCGCCTGCGCCGCGAGCTCCAGCTCGAGTTCGTGATCGTCAACGCCGAGAACGCCGCCGCGGGCTTCGGCATCACCGAGAGCACGGCGCGCGAGCTGTTCGACGCCGGCGCCGACTGCCTGACCCTCGGCAACCACTCGTGGGACCAGAAGGAGGCGCTGACCTACATCGTCCGCGAACCGCGCCTGATCCGGCCCCTGAATTACCCGCCGATGGCCGCCGCGCCGGGCCGAGGAGCGCAGATGTTCGATACGGACAGCGGCCGGCGGATCCTGGTGGTGAACCTGCTGGGCCGGGTGTTCATGGACGCCCTGGATGACCCCTTCGCCGCCGTGGACAAGGAGCTGGAGGCCTGCCCGCTGGGCGCCGTGGCCGATGCGGTGGTGGTCGACATCCACGCCGAGGCCACGTCCGAGAAGATGGCCATGGGTCACTTCTGCGACGGTCGCGCCAGCCTGGTGGTGGGCACCCACAGCCACGTGCCGACGGCCGACGCCCAGGTTCTGCCCGGCGGCACCGCCTACCAGACCGACGCCGGCGCCTGCGCCGACTACGACAGCGTGATCGGCAATCAGAAGGAAGAGCCGCTGCGGCGGTTCACCACCCGCATCTCGGGCGGCCGCTATAAGCCCGCGGAGGGCCCCGCGACGGTTTGCGGAGTGTTCGTGGAGACCGATCCGGCCACGGGCCTGGCCCGGCGCATTGAGCCGATCCGCCTGGGCGGGCGCCTGAAACAGACCGTGCCCAGCCTGGAGGCGGAGACGGTTCGCTAGGCCGCCGCCTCGTCCGAACCCGCCTCGTCGATGGAGGCCGCCGCACGGGCCTCAAGCACCTCGCCGATGGCGGCGATCAGCGCGGCGGGCTGGACCGGTTTGGTCTGGAGCGCATCGAAGCCGAGCGTCTTGAGCCGCGTCTCCTCGCCCGCCATGGCGTCGGCCGTCAGCGCGATCACCGGCATGTCGGTGCGACCGGCCTGACCGTGACGGATCCGGCCCACGGCTTCGATCCCGTCCATCACCGGCATATGGACGTCCATCAGGACCAGGTCGAAAGGCTCGGTGCGCAGCCGGTCCAGAGCCTCCTCGCCGTCGGCGACGGTCTCGACGACCGCCCCGGCGGCCTCGAGGATCGCGCGCGCCACAGCCTGGTTTATCGGGTTGTCGTCCGCTACGAGGATGCGCAGGGCGGGCAGTATCTCCGTTTCGGCGGCCTGCGGCTCCTCGGCCTCGGCGCCGGGCAGCGGGAGCCAGACCGTGAAGGTGGAGCCCCTGCCGAACTCGCTGTCCACATCGACCCGCCCACCCATCCGGGTGGCGAGCTCACGGCAAATCGCCAGGCCCAGCCCCGTGCCGCCATACTTGCGAGAGGTGGAAGCCTCGGCCTGGACGAAGGGCTGGAAGAGGTTGGCCATCTGCTCGGGCGTGAGGCCGATGCCGGTGTCGACCACCGCGATCTCCACGCCGCCGTCACCGTCCGCGCCGGGGGCGGCGCGCATGCGCAGCCGCACCGAGCCTTCCTCGGTGAACTTCAACGCATTGGAGACCAGGTTCATGACGATCTGGCGGACTCGGGTCTCGTCGCCGAGCACCCGCGGCGGGAGGTCTGGGTCGCAGTCCGGAGACAGGGCCAGGTGCTTGGCGGCGGCGGCCTCGGCCCACAGGTCGACCACGTCGTCGGCCATCTTGCGCAGATCGAAGGCGGCGACCTCCAGATCCATGCGGCCCGCTTCGATCTTCGACATGTCGAGCACGTCGTTCAGCATCGTGATGAGCGTGTCGCCGGACCGGAGCATGGTCTCGACGTAGCGCTGCTGGCGGGAATCCAGCGGCGTGCGCTGGAGCGCGCGCGCCATCCCCAGCACGCCGTTCAACGGCGTGCGCACCTCGTGGCTCATAACCGCGAGGAACTCGGACTTGGCCGCGTTGGCGGCGACGGCGACCCTTTGCGCCTCGGCGAGCTCGGCGGCGCTGCGCATGTTCGCCCGGGCGCTCGCGGCCACATAGGCGAGGAGCAGGCCGAGGCCCAGCGTGAGGGTGACGAGGGGCGCGCCGGCATAGCCGCCGAACACCGTCGGCAGCACGAACCAGAGCGTCGCCGGGACTGCGCCCAGGCCCAGCAGGGCTGGCGGAGAGCGGAAGGAGAAGCCCTGGGCATGGACCATCATGCCCGCCAGCACGGCCATCGCCGCCAGGCGGAACGCCTCGACGCCGGTCGTCCAGAAGATGACGGCCAGTCCGCCCCAGACGAGGCTGGAGGCGAACATGGAGCCCATGTAGGTCAGCCGCTGCCTCTGCGACATCGGCTCGCCTCGGGTGATGGGGTGGGTCGTAAGGCCGGTGCAGGCCTCGGCCGAGCCGAAGGCCATCAACCAGGCCGCCCCCACGGCCAAGCCGAACACATAGGCCGTAAGGATGGCTGCGCCCACACCCACGCCGATGCGAACGAGGACGATCTGGCGCGCGGCCGCGGCCACGGCGTCCAGCCGCTCGTCCAGCAGGGTCATGGCCCGTGCGATCACGTTTCGGTCGGTCCTCTGGCGAAGCAGCTGCACACCCCCGTGCGACAGCCTGACGCAGCATTGTGCCCGGCATTCGTGAACAGACCCTTGTTCGGCGTATCGCGTTACGCGTGAAGGTTAACGGACCAGGACGCGTCGCCTTTCCCGGCGACGGCCTGTCGGGCTAGGTTGCCGGCAGCGGCAATCAGGGAGTTCCGATCTTGGCCAAGTTCCTCGTCCGGGCGGTGTTCGCCGCCCTCGGCCTGTGGGTCGCCTCGGAGATCGTGCCCGGCGTCGGCGTCGACAACACTGGGACCCTGATCGTCGCCGCCCTCTTGCTGGGCATCGTGAACGCCATCGTACGCCCGGTGGTGTTCATCCTCACCCTGCCGCTGACGATCGTTACCCTCGGCCTGTTCCTGCTGGTGGTGAACGCCATGATGATCGGCCTGGTGGCCATGCTGCTGGGCGGCTTCCACGTGAACGGCCTGATCCCTGGCGTGCTGGCCGCCATCGTCACCGGCGTGGCGAGCTGGATCGGCGGCATGCTGCTGCGGGACGACCGGAAGTAGGGGTCAGCCGCAGGGGATCTTTATCCGGGCGGCCCCGGCCAGATACTGCTCCAACGGCGGCAAGCCGACCTGTCGCCGAAACTCGTTCACCCGGTCGGGGTCTTCGAGCGGATGGAGCTCGAAGCGGCCGGCGACGCATTTGAACTGCGATCCATAGCGCTGGGGCCGCCCTTCGTTCATCGCCAGCCGATCGAACATCAGCGCGAAGGCGGAGCCGTCCACCTCCCCCTTCGCCACGAGCGGTTCGAGGACGGGCATGAAACGTCGCCATTGCTCGATGTCGGAGTGCTGGACGATGTGGAACGCGGCCTCGGCCGCTTCGCGACCGTAGACGCTGATCGTGAACCAGCCCTCAGGAGGGACCATCTCGAGCAGCGCCTCGAGGTTCGCCTCGTCAATGGGAACGATCTGCTGCCAGATGGCCGTCATGGCGTGCCTGCGTTCGGCCGCCGGAATCTTCGGGAAGTCGATCTTCCCCAACGCCAGGCGAGGGGCCTGGTCGAGTTGGCCCATCCGGACGAGGCGTTCGGCATCGGTCTGGGGCGGAGGCAGCCTCGCATGCTCTTCCCGGACCGCCGCGATCGCTGCGGCCACGGGGGCGATCAGGATCCTTGTCTCCGGCGAAATCTCGGCCGGCGCGGCCATGATCTGTGCGGCCACGCCTTGCGCCAGCAGCAGTTCGAGCATCATCGCACCCCCGCGACCATCTGCGGAGAAAGCTTACTCCAGGTTGTGTCGCAAATGCGGCGCTACCGGCCTTGGAACTTGGGTTCGCGCTTCTCCATGAACGCCTTCACGGCCTCGCCGAAGTCCTGGGTCCGGACCAGCGGCATGAGCTGCAGGAAGACGTGGTGGACGTGGTCGTTGAAGGTCTCCGAAAGTCCCATCCGCATCATGCGCTTGGCGGCCTGAACGGCGAGCGGGGCGTTGGCGGCGATCTCGGCGGCCAGCTTCCGCGCCTCGGCCTGGAGGTCGTCTGCGGGCACGACGCGTGAGGCGAGGCCCAGGGCGACCGCCTCGTCCGCCGACAGGGTGCGGCCGGTGAAGATCAGCTCGGCGGCCATCGACCAGCCGACGAGGCGCGGCAGCAGCCAGGTGCCGCCTGACTCGGGCACGATGCCGCGCTTGGTGAAGGCCACGGCCAGCTTCGCGCCCTCGGCGATCACCCGCATGTCGCAGCCCAGGGCCGTGTCCAAGCCATAGCCGGCGGCCGAGCCGTTGAGGGCGCAGATGGTCGGTGTGTCGAGATTGAACAGCACGGTCGGCGGGGTGGCGCGCAGGTCGAGGTTGGTGGACGGCGCGCTGCCCGAGGTCAGGCCGAGCTGGCCCTGACCTGCGCCGCGCAGATCGAGGCCGGCGCAGAAGGCGCGGCCCTTGCCGGTGAGGATGATCGCGCGGACGTCCGGATCGCGGTCGGCCTTGAGAAGCAGGTCGGTGAGCTGGGCCAGCATTGGGCCGGAGATGGTGTTCATCCGATCGGGCCGGTTCAGCGTGAGCGTCGCGATATGGTCGCTGACGTCATAGAGGACTTCGGCCTCGGTCACGGCGGCGGAGTCGGCGGGCGCCATTTCGGTTCCTCCCTGGATTTTGGCGCCAGCCTATCAGCCGGCCGTGGCGTCAGGCACGGCAAAGAAAAAGGGCGGAGCCTCGCGGCCCCGCCCTTCGTTCTCAGTGCGTCGGACGCGTGGACTAGAAGTCCATGTCGCCCATGCCGCCCATGCCGCCGCCGGGCATGCCGCCCTGGGCGCCGCCGCCCTTCTTAGGGGCCTCGACGATCGCGGCTTCCGTGGTGATCAGCAGGCCGGCGACCGAGGCCGCGTCCTGCAGAGCCGTGCGGACGACCTTCGCGGGGTCGATCACGCCGGCCTTCACCAGGTCGACGTACTCTTCCGACTGGGCGTTGAAGCCGAAGGTGGCCGAGCTGTTCTCGAGCACCTTGCCGACCACGATCGAGCCTTCCACGCCGGCGTTCTCGGCGATCTGGCGGATCGGGGCCTGCAGCGCGCGGCGCACGATGGCCACGCCGGCTTCCTGGTCGTCGTTGTCACCCTTGAAGCCGTCCAGCACGCGGCTGGCCTTCAGGAGGGCGACGCCGCCGCCGGGAACGATGCCTTCTTCCACGGCCGCGCGGGTCGCGTTGAGGGCGTCGTCGACGCGGTCCTTCTTCTCCTTCACCTCGACCTCGGTCGCGCCGCCGACGCGGATCACCGCGACGCCGCCGGCCAGCTTGGCCAGACGCTCTTGCAGCTTTTCCTTGTCGTAGTCCGAGGTCGTGTCCTCGATCTGCTTCTTGATCTGGGAGATGCGGCCTTCGATGCCTTCCTTCTCACCCGAGCCGTCCACGATCGTGGTGTCGTCCTTGGTGATGGTGACCTTCTTGGCCTTGCCCAGCATGTCGAGCGTGACGCTCTCCAGCTTGATGCCCAGGTCTTCCGAGATCAGCTGACCGCCGGTGAGGATCGCGATATCCTCCAGCATGGCCTTGCGGCGGTCGCCGAAGCCCGGAGCCTTGACGGCCGCGACGCGCAGGCCGCCGCGCAGCTTGTTGACCACCAGGGTCGCCAGCGCTTCGCCTTCCACGTCCTCGGCGATGATCAGCAGCGGACGGCCCGACTGGACCACCGCTTCCAGCACCGGCAGCAGGGGCTGCAGCGAGGAGAGCTTCTTCTCGAAGAGCAGGATGAGCGGCTCTTCCAGCTCGGCTTCCATCTTCTCCGCGTTCGTAATGAAGTACGGGGAGAGGTAGCCGCGGTCGAACTGCATGCCCTCGACGACGTCGAGTTCGGTCTCGGCGGTCTTGGCCTCTTCGACCGTGATGACGCCTTCGTTGCCGACCTTTTCCATGGCCTTGGCGATCATGGCGCCGACTTCGGCGTCGCCGTTGGCGGAGATGGTGCCGACCTGGGCGATTTCGGAGTTGGCGGAGACCTTCTTCGAGGTGTTCTTGATCTCCTCGACGACCTTGGCGACCGCCTTGTCGACGCCGCGCTTCAGGTCCATCGGGTTCATGCCGGCCGCGACCGACTTCAGGCCTTCCACGACGATGGCCTGGGCCAGCACCGTGGCCGTCGTGGTGCCGTCGCCGGCCTTGTCGTTGGTCTTGGAGGCGACTTCACGGATGAGCTGGGCGCCGAGGTTCTCGAACTTGTCGGCCAGTTCGATTTCCTTGGCCACCGACACGCCGTCCTTGGTCGAGCGCGGGGCGCCGAAGGACTTCTCGATGACCACGTTGCGGCCCTTGGGGCCCAGGGTCACCTTCACCGCGTTGGCGAGGGTGTTGACGCCGCGCAGCATGCGGTCGCGCGCGTCGGAGGCGAAATAGACGTCTTTGGCAGCCATTGCTGTCCCTCTTCTCTAGATATCCGGGGTCGGTGCGAACGCGGCTCAGGCGGCCTTGCGGGCCGCTTCGGGCTCGAGCACGCCCAGGATGTCGCTTTCCTTCATGATCAGCAGGTCATTGCCGTCGAGCTTGACCTCGGTGCCGGACCACTTGCCGAACAGGATGCGGTCGCCGACCTTCACGTCCAGCGGCTGGACCTTGCCGGACTCGTCGCGGGCGCCGGGGCCGACGGCGATGACCTCGCCTTCCTGCGGCTTTTCCTTCGCGGTGTCGGGAATGATGATCCCGCCCTTGGTCTTCTCTTCTTCCTCGACGCGCTTGACGAGGACGCGATCCCCAAGAGGACGAAACGCCATGATGCTCTCTCTCCGTGCGAGACGGTTGGAATGTCTGACGAGAGCGCCCACGGCCGACTGTTAGCAGTCTCGGCCCGTGAGTGCTAACGACGGCCGGGAGGTAGGCAACGGCCGGCGCGGAGTCAAGATGCGGCCCGCCTCGATTGTTCCTGCGGCCTTGGAATTCCGCCGGCTCCGCCTACTCTGAAGCCTGACAGGTAGGAGTGACGCGATGGGCCTGCAATCCATCCTGAGCGCGACGGTCCGCCGGGGCGATCTCACCCTCAAGCTGCCCGGCGGTCGCACGCTAAGGCTCGGCGACGGCAGCGGGCCTCCGCTCGTCGCCCGGATCACGTCGGCCGCCTGGGCCGCGCGCATCGCCGCCAAGCCGGGCCTGGGCGTCGGCGAGGCCTATATGGAGGGCGGCCTCGTCCTTGAGCAGGGCGAGATCGCCCAGTTCATCGACCTCATCGGCGCCAACGCCAAGTTCAAGCCCAAGAAGCGGGTCGGTCCGCTGAAGCGCTGGATCAAGGATCGCCAGCGCGAAGCCAACCACCGGGCCGCCGCCCGGCGGAACGTGGCCCACCACTACGACCTGTCCGAGGAGCTGTATCGGCGCTTCCTGGACCAGGACATGCAGTACTCCTGCGCCTACTTCGCCCGGCCGGACATGAGCCTCGAGGAGGCTCAGCTCGCGAAGAAGCGGCACATCGCGGCCAAGCTCCTGCTCTCTCCTGGCCAGAGGGTGCTGGACATCGGCTGCGGCTGGGGCGGCATGGCCATGACCCTGGCCGAGGAGGCCGGCGTCGAGGTTGACGGGATCACCCTGTCCACCGAGCAGCTTGCGGTGGCGAAGCAGCGCGCGGAGGCGCGTGGCCTGGCGGGGCGCGCCCGCTTCGCGCTCACCGACTATCGCGACGTCGCCGACACCTACGACCGAATCGTGTCGGTCGGCATGTTCGAGCATGTCGGGCGGCCGAACTACCAGGCGTATTTCGACGGCGTGGCGCGCCTGCTCAAGGACGACGGGGTGGCCCTGATCCATTCCATCGGCCGCCCGGAGGGACCCAACGTCACCAACGCCTGGGTGGCGAAGTACATCTTCCCGGGCGGTTATATCCCGGCGCTCAGCGAGGTGATGCCGGCCGTGGAGCGGGCAGGCCTGCTGGTCACCGACGTCGAGATCCTGCGCCTACACTACGCCGATACCCTGAAGCACTGGCGCGCCCGGTTTGCCGCTCACCGCGACGAGATCGCCAAGCTCTACGACGAGCGTTTCTGTCGGATGTGGGAGTTCTACCTCGGCATCAGCGAACAGACGTTCCGCCACCGGGCGCACTTCGTCTTCCAGCTCCAGCTCGCCAAGAGGATCGACGCCGTCCCCATCACCCGGGACTACATCGCGGACGCCGAGAGGCGGATGGGTCGGCTCGAAAGCCGGGTGGCGTGAGACTCATGTCGCGGCGGAAATAGGTGGAGGGGTCAAAATTCCGCCGCTAGGGTCGGGCTGAACGCCTCGAACACCTGTTTGGAGAGATGCCCTATGCGCCGCGCCATTGCGCTCGCCACCGCCCTGACGCTGCTCGCCGGCGCCGCCTCGGCCGAGACCTGGACCAAGTACGTCGACGGCGCGAACGGTATCCAGTGGTCTTACGACGCCGACTACACCTACAAGGACAAGGAGTCGGGCCGGCTCGTGGTGATGCAGGCGATCTCCAAGCCCGAGGCCAAGCTCGGTCCGTCCGGACCGGGCAAGCCGGACGGCGTGGGCAGCGTCGTGGCGATCGACTGCAAAGACAAGAACATGATCATGCTGGGCAGCTACAAGCCCTCGGCCCCGCTCGACATTCAGGACAACTGGCGCAAGGAGACGCCCAAGAAGGCGACGGGCGGCGACAACGAGGCGCTGCTGAAGGCGGTCTGCCCGCACGCCGATCACGTGCCGGTGAAGTAGGCGCATGGCGGCGGCCAGCCTCGATCACGTCACCCTGAAGGTGGCGGACTTCGCCCGCGCCGCCGCCTTCTACGACGCCGCCCTGGAGCCCTTGGGGCTGATCCGTCTCTTCGGCGACAACGCGACCTTCGGCGGCTACGGCGCCGATCGTCCGTTCTTCTGGATCGGAGCCGATGGCCGCTCGGGCTACGCCCATGTGGCGTTCGGCGCGGATGGCCGCGAGAGCGTCGACGCCTTCTACCTCGCCGCATTGGCCGCGGGGGGACGGGACAATGGTCCTCCCGGAGTGCGCCCCCACTATCACCCGACATACTACGGCGCGTTCGTGCTGGACCCGGACGGTCACAATATCGAAGCCGTTTGCCACGCGCCGGCGTGAACTTACCTCGCGCGTAATCGACGGGCCGCAGCGGCTGCGGGACGTTGAGGCGTCATCCACGCCTCAAGGGAGCCATCCATGGCCGCCATCCGCTCGACCTTCCTTCGCACCGTCATCGCCCTGGACGCCGTGGCCTGCGGCGCGATGGGCGCGGCCTTCGCTTTCGCCTCCGGCGCGCTACAGGGCCCGCTCGGGCTTTCGCCGGCGCTCCTGCAGCCCGTGGGCCTGTTCCTGGTCGGTTACGCCGCCGTGCTGGCCTGGCTGGCGCTTCGCCCGGACCTTCCTCGTCAGGTCGTCTGGGCGCTGGTCGGCTTCAACGTGCTGTGGGCCGTGGAGAGCTTCGCCCTGCTCGCTCTCGGCTGGGCCCGACCCACGTCGCTCGGCATGGGTTTCGTCGCGGCCCAGGCAATCGCCGCGCTGGTCGTGGCCGAGCTGCAGTATTTCTGCCTGCGGCGATCGCGCGTCATGCCTGCCTGATCGTTCGCAGGCGCTTCCTCCCCGAAGCGAAGGGCGGATCGCAGGGTCCGCCCTTTTCGCCGTTGCGGACGGCGTAGCCCCTTTCGCTCAAACGATCGTTTGAATATGCTGGTCGCCAGACATCGAACGGTTGTTTGATTTTCCGGGCATCTGCGCCCATGGTCCGGGCAGACCCAAATCCAGCACCAGCGCTCTGGGAGGAGTAGCCATGAACAACATCGCCGCCGAACGCGCGAATTCCAGCTTCGGCTTGAGCCCGCAGGACGAGCTCAACGACCTGCGCATGTCCGACAAGGCGCTCCCGCTCTACGAGAACGTGAAGAAGTTCATCAAGGAAGTGGCCGAACCCGCCAGCGCGGAATGGGAGCGCCTCGGCGAGGGCCGGCCGGATGTCTGGCAATATGCGCCGGGCCAGCTCGAGGTGCTGGAAGCCGCGAAGGAAAAGGCGAAGGCCGCGGGCCTGTGGAACTTCTTCCTGCCGAACGCCGAGACCGGCGAGGGCCTGTCGAACCTCGACTACGCCTATATCGCTGTCGAGCTGGGCAAGGTGCGGCTGGCGTCCGAAATGATGAACTGCGCGGCCCCGGACACCGGCAACATGGAGGTCCTGGAGCGCGTCGGCACGCCCGAGCAGAAGGAGAAGTGGCTGAAGCCGCTGCTGGAGGGGAAGATCCGCTCCGCCTACTGCATGACCGAGCTGAATACCGCCAGCTCTGACGCCAAGAACATCGACACCCGCGCCACCCTGGTGGGCGACGAGTACGTGATCAACGGCGAGAAGCACTACATCTCCGGCGCCGGCAGCCCGCGCTGCAAGGTCATGATCTGCATGGTCAAGACCGGCGGGGAGAACGATCCGCCGCACCTGCAACAGTCGCAGATCCTGGTGCCGCTGCCGTGCGAGGGCGTCGAGATCGTCCAGGGTCAGCAGGTGTTCGGCGACCCCGACGCGCCGCACGGGCACATGCACATCCGGTTCAACAACGCCCGGGTGCCGAAGGAGAACATGCTGCTGGGCGAGGGCCGCGGCTTCGAGATCAGCCAGCTGCGCCTGGGCCCGGGCCGCATCCACCACTGCATGCGCGCCATCGGCTCGGCCGAGAAGGCGCTGGACCTGATGGTCACCCGCGGCATGCAGCGCGTGGCCTTCGGCAAGCCGATCATCCAGCTGGGCGGCAACCTCGAGATCGTCAGCCGCGCCCGCATCGAGATCGAGGCCATGCGCCTGATGGTGCTGAAGGCCGCCAAGGCCATGGACGTGCTGGGCAACCGCGAGGCCCGGATCTGGATCCACATGGTCAAGGCCATGGTGCCCGAGCGGGTCTGCAAGATCATCGACCAGGCGATCCAGATGCACGGCGCCCTGGGCGTGTCGCAGCACACCCCGCTGGCCCGCATGTACGCCAACACGCGCACCCTGCGCATCGCCGACGGTCCGGACGAGGTGCACCACATGGTGGTGGGCCGCAACGAGCTCCAGCAGTTCCGCGAAGGCCCGCACGACAGCTCGATGTCGGCGGTGTTCCGGAACTAGGCCAAATCAGAGACGCGAACCCTGGGAGCCTCCGCGAAAGCGGAGGCTCTTTCATTTTGAACCACGGAGAACGCGGAAGACGCGGAAGGGGAGCGGCTCCTGCGGTGGATCGCATCTGCCTTCCGCGTTTTCCGCGCCCTCCGCGGTTCTATTCTCGCCTGCGGCGCGGGCGTGGCGTCCGGCCGAGCTTCAGTGTAAGCGAACGCGGGTCCGCCATGCATTCGGCACACGAATTCCAGCCCGGCTCCGGCCGCGGCCACCCAGAAGGCGCTCGCCGCGACCGGCTCGCAGCGCCCCTCCCGTCCCGCGCGCGACGCGCAGCTGACCGGCGACCGGAGGCGGCCTGTGCCCGCCTTCAGGGGCCGGTCGCAACCCTGGAGGACTTCAATGACCATTCTTTCGGCGGCCTTCGTGGTCGCCATGGCCTTCGTGACGGCCACGCTTTCGGGCGTGTTCGGCATGGCGGGCGGCCTGGTGCTCATGGGGGCGTTGGCGCTCGTGCTGCCCGTGCAGGCGGCCTTCGTCACTCACGGCCTGCTGCAGCTCGTCGCCAACGGCTGGCGAGCGATCCTGCACCGTAGGCACGTCCGCTGGGACATCGTCGGCTGGTATGCCGCCGCCTCGCTGCTGGCGGGGTTGGTCGTAGCGGGCCTGTCGTTCACCCCGTCAAAGCCGCTGCTCTTCCTGCTGCTGGGCCTTGTGCCGTTCCTGACCTGGCTGCCGCAGCACTGGATCAGGCTCGATGCGGCGCGGCCGGCGCAGGCGTTCCTTTCGGGGCTGTCGGTGACCGGACTGAACCTGACGGCCGGCGTCGCGGGGCCGTTGCTGGACATCTTCTTCGTGCGCACGGAACTCACCCGCCACGCCATCGTCGCCACCAAGGCCGCGACCCAGGTCTTCGCGCACCTCGCCAAGATCCTGGTCTACGGCTCACCTCTGCTGGCGGGCGGGGCGATCGGGATGCCGCCCCTGTGGGTGTTCGCCCTGGCCGTCCCGCTCTCCATGGCCGGCACGGCCGTGGGCGGCGTGATCCTCAACCGTATGACGGACGTGAACTTCAAGCGATGGACCCGCTGGATCGTGACGGCGGTAGGTGTGAGCTACCTCGTCCGTGCGGCGCAGCTCTTCGCCGAGGCTTGAGTCGAACAAAAAAAACGGCCGGGTCCAAAGGACCCGGCCGGGGGAAGTTCTTAGGGAGGAAACGCCCAGGAATGGGCCCGCCTGAAGTATGTCCGTCCGAAGGGGTTGCAAGGGCCGGAACGGATTTTTTTTGACGCCTCAGCTTGAAGCGGGGCCGACGAAGGAATGCGGTCTGCTCGATCGTCGAAAATTGGCCGTTCCGCGCAGTCCGATCCCCGCCTATCTGCGGAGCATGAAGCTTGACCCTGCCGTTCTGGAGAACGCCTTCGTCCGTCTGGAGCCCATGGCGGAGGCGCATCGCGAAGGCCTGCGCGCCGCCTGCAACGCGGACCAGCGCATCTGGACCGACCTCTACCCCTTCTCTTGGGCCAACGAACACTTCGAGCCAACCTGGGCCAAGCTGATGGTTGACCAGGCGAAGGGAAACACTCAGCCGTACGCCGTCCTCGTCGGCGGCGAAGTGGCGGGGATCACCACCTTCTACGCCATCGAGCCGGCCAACAGTGCGGTGGCGGTCGGCGGCACCTACTATCGGCCCGAGGCGCGCGGCGGAGCCGTGAACCCCGCCGCCAAGCGGCTGATGATGGGCCACGCCTTCGGCGCCGGAGCGCGCCGCGTCGTCTATCATGTGGACGCGCTGAACGCCCGTAGCCGCGCCGCCGTGACCAAGCTGGGCGCGGTCCAGGAGGGGATCATGCGCCAGGATCGGCTCACCTGGACCGGGCGGGTCCGCGACACGGTGGTCTTTTCGATCCTCGAAGGCGAGTGGCCGCAGGTGCGCGCCCGGCTGGACGTGCGACTAGCCGTCTTCGCCTAGGCCGTCGCCGGCGCCTTCAGCCGGTGGACGTTCTCGGGCACGTCGAAGAACACTTTTGAGGCGTTCTCCGCTACCTCCTGCGCCGTGTAGGGGCGACCCGGCGCGAAGCCCTCGGTCTCCAGCATCTTGATCTCGCGCACGCCGCGGGCCGAGACGCCGAGGATTTTGCCGGAGTGCTCGGCGGCGAGGTCGGAGACCATGTAGAGGACGCCGGGCGCCACGTTCTCGGGCAGGGAAAGCGGATCCGGCTCCTTGCCCTGGCGACCGGGCAGGTCGGAGGTCATGCGGGTATAGGCGCCGGGCGCCAGGCCCATCACCCGGATGTTGTACTTGCGACCCTCGATCGCCATCACCCGGACCATGCCGTAGATGCCGGCCTTCGCTGCGCCGTAGTTGGTCTGCCCGAAATTGCCGTAGAGGCCCGAGGTGGACGAGGTGAGCACCATCGCCCCGCCGCCGTTCTCCTTCATCCACTTCCAGACGGGCAGCGCGCAGCAATAGGTCCCCTTCAGATGGACCTTGATGACCTTGTCCCAGTCTTCTTCCGACGTATTGGCGAAGGTCCGGTCGCGCAGGATACCGGCGTTGCAGACCAGGATGTCGGCGCGGCCGAATGCGTCGAGCGCCGTCTTCAGGATGTTCTCGCCGCCGGCCATGGTGGAGACGTCGTCGCCGTTGGCCACGGCCTGGCCGCCCGCGGCCTTGATGTCGGCGACCACCTTCTCGGCCGCCGCGCTGGAGCCCGAGCCCGATCCGTCGCGCGGCCCGCCCAGGTCGTTGACGACCACGGACGCGCCTTCCTTCGCGAACAGTCTTGCATAGGCCTCGCCGAGGCCCCCGCCCGCGCCGGTGATGATCGCGACTTTGCCGTCCAGAAGTCCCGCCATGACGTCCTCCCATACCGTTCTTTGGAAGGATCATCGGACTCTGGCGCCCAGGATGGCAAGCCTAGTCAGCGCGGCGATAGCGCCATTCTTCCCGTTTGAGCTCTCCGCTCACCTCGCCTTCGACCGCAGCGCAGAGGTCTTCGCCGCAGCGGCGGTAGATGACGCGCTGGGGAAAATCGTGCGCCTTGTTCTCGAAGGTCGCCTCGCCGTCCGGGCCCGGGAGCAGGACGAAGGGCGTCGGCGGCTGGCCCGGCACGAAGGCCGTGAAGGTGACGCCGGCGGGCTCGGCCGTGATCTTCATGTGCTCGACGAACGGCCGGCGTCCTGGGCGATTGGTCTGGCCCGCGCCGGCCATCGCGCCGTCGAGCGGGGCCAGCCACGTCTCCCGCACGGTCACGCCGTCCCTTTCGGCGATCCAGATTCCCGCGAGCCAGCTCAGTTGCGAAAGATCCGGCGTCGCGCTCGTCAAGAGGGCGGTCGCCAACGCCGCGCCGAGCATCATGACCCGCCTCCCGCCGTCTTCCGCCGCGCCTTGAAGAACGCCTTCAGCATAGCCGAGCTCTCCTCCGCCAGCACGCCGCTCTCGACCTGTGGGCGCCAATGGCAGGTGGGCTGTTCGAAGAAGCGTGGGCCGTGGACCACGGCGCCGCCCTTCGGATCGTCCGCCCCGAACACCAGCCGGCCGATCCGCGCATGGCTGATGGCCCCGGCGCACATGGCGCAGGGCTCCAGCGTGACGAAGAGGTGCAGGTCGGTCAGGCGGTAGTTGCCCCGTATCCGCGCCGCCTCGCGCAGGGCGACGATCTCGGCGTGGGCGGTGGGATCGTGCGCACCGATCGGCTGGTTCGCGCCGACGGCGACCACCTCACCGGTGGCCGGATCGACGACGACGGCGCCCACGGGCGTCTCGCCGGCCGCCGCGGCGGCTTGCGCGGCTTCGAGCGCGATGCGCATTGTCCGGCGGTCATGGTCCACGATCCCCTACGAACCCAGCCGGGCGAGCCCGGTCAAGCCTCCGACGCGCAGGAGGGTGAACGCGTCGCCAAGCTGCTGGCCCGCGCGGGGGTCGGCTCGCGGCGGGATGTCGAGCGCCTGATCGGCGAGGGCCGAGTGGCGATCAACGGCCACGTGCTGGAGACCCCGGCGGTCAAGGTGGAGCCCGGCGACATCGTCACCGTAGACGGCGAGGTGGTGGGCGAGCCCGAGCCGGCGCGGCTGTTCCGCTACCACAAGCCCGTGGGTCTGGTGACGACCCACAAGGACCCCGCAGGGCGGCCGACGGTGTTCGACGCCCTGCCGGAAGGCCTGCCGCGGCTGATCTCGGTCGGCCGCCTGGACCTGAACTCCGAAGGGCTGCTGCTGCTCACCAACGACGGCGAGCTGGCGCGGGCGCTGGAGATGCCATCGACGGCGATCGTGCGCCGCTACCGCGCCCGCGCGCACGGCCGGACCACCCAGGAGAAGCTCGACACGCTGAAGGACGGGATCACTGTCGAGGGCGTCCGCTACGGTCCGATCGAGGCGAAGCTGGACAAGGCCAAGGAGGGCCCACAGGGGGCTAACCTCTGGCTCACGGTCACCCTGCACGAGGGCAAGAACCGCGAGGTGCGCCGGGTGCTGGAGGCGCTGGGCCTGAAGGTGAACCGGCTGATCCGTCTGGCGTATGGCCCGCTCGCGCTGGGGACCCTCGGTGTCGGCGAGATCGAGGAGGTGGGGCCGCGGGTCGTCCGCGAGCAGTTCGCTGAGCACATCGATCCCGCCAATCTGCCGACGGGCGACCGCCCTCAGTTCCGGACGAAATCGAAGGCCGCGCGGCGGGAGAGCGCGGCCGCGGCCCCCCCCGCCCAGCCGGCGGCGGAACCTAAGGCCAAGCCCGCGTACAAGGCCGGCTGGGCCAAGCCCAAGAAGAAGGTCCGACCGCATCCGCCCCCGAAGAAGAAGGGCCCGCGAGAGGGCGCCAAGCCGTTCGGCGAGCGGACGGACGGCGCGAAGCCGACTAGACCTTCTGGATCTCAGCGGGGTGGCGGCCCGTCTCCAGGCCCGCGCGGGCGGAAGCCTGCTGCATCACCTCGAGGAAGCCCCGGCGCTCGTCCGCCAGGCCGGCCGCGACCGGGCCGTCGAGGGCCGCGCGGGTGAGACGCTTGGCGTAGGCCAGGCCCTCGGCGCCCCAGCCGTCCCACTCGGCCGCGATCTCCAGCGCCCGCTTCAGCGGATCGGCGGCCAGTTCATGGACCATGCCGATCGCGTGGGCCTGCTCGCCCGTGAAGGTGAGACCCCGCAGGATGATTTCCAGCGCCTTGGCCTCGCCGACCACGCGCGGCAGGCGCTGGGTGCCGCCGCCGCCGGGGAAGATGCCGATGCGGGTCTCGGGCAGGCCGATCGCTTCGGCCCCGGGATCGGCGATGCGCAGGTCGCAGGCCAGGGCGAGCTCGAACCCACCGCCCATGCACAGGCCGTTGATGGCGGCCACCACAGGCTTCGGGGCGGCGCAGATCGCGTCGACGAGCGCCAGGAAGCCGTCGGCGGGCGGGGCGTCGGACGGCGGCGGCAGAGGCCGGTCCTTGAGCTGCTCGCCCAGGCCGGAAAGCTCGTCCACGTCGTAGTGCCGGATGAAGATGCCGGGCAGGCCGCCGGTGACGATCACCGAGCGCACGGCCGGATCGGCGGCCAGCGGCCGAAAGGCCTCGAGCATCTCCTGCGAGCCGGCCGAGGTCATCGTACCGAACGGCGGGTTGGCGTAGGTCATGATCGCCGCGCCCGCACGGCGCTCCACCTTCACCAGGCCCATGGCGTCTCTCCCATCTTGATTGTTGGTCGAAACCTTGGAACGGGAGCGCGGGAGCAGCAAGGAGCGGCGGGTTGCGCATCGTCTCGGGAGAATTCCGCGGAAGGGCCCTGGCGACGCCGGAGGGCCAGGCCACCCGCCCGACGTCGGACCGCGCCCGCCAGGCGATCTTCAACATTCTGGAGCATGCGCCCTGGTCCGCGGGGGTGCGCGACCGACGCGTGATCGACCTCTTCGCCGGCTCGGGGGCCCTCGGCTTCGAGGCTCTGTCGCGAGGCGCAGGCTTCTGCCTGTTCGTGGAGACCGATGAGGCGGCGCGCGGGGCCATCCGGGACAACGTCGACGCTCTGGGGCTCTTCGGGCGCACCCGCGTGCACCGGCGCAGCGCCACTGACCTCGGCGTGCGGCCGGGCGCCGATGGCCCGGCCTTCGACCTCGCCTTCCTCGACCCGCCCTATTCGAAGGGGCTGGGCGAGCAGGCCCTGGGACGACTGGCGGCGGGCGGCTGGCTGGCGCCAGGGGCGACGGTGGTGTTCGAGCGCGGTGTAACAGAGCCGCCCTTCGAGGTTGGGGGCTACGCGCCGCTGGACACCCGCGACTACGGTGCGGCGCGCGTGCACTTCCTGCGGTTCGAAGGCGTCTGAGGGCCTTCGTCACGAACATGTCGTGAAAGGTTCACGCCCGGCCAACGCACCGTTAGGCAGAGCTTGGCCATGGATGCCGGCGTTCACTTACGGAGCCCGGCATGACGTTGCTGCTCGACATCGCGCCGCATATCCCGCCGGCTTCGCTCGAGACCACGGGCGCGGAGATCTATCAGCGGTTCCAGGACGAGCCTGACACCTTGGCCATCGCCGTGGTGGACGGCGAAGGAACCCCTGTCGGGCTGATCGAACGCAACGCCTTCCTGGTGTTGATGGCCGCGCAGTACGGCTATGCCCTCTGGGCCAAGCGACCAGCAGTCCAGATGATGAAGCGCGATCCGGTGGTGATCGACGGCGACGTCACCGTCGAGGAGTTCTGTGGGAGCGTGCTGCTGGAGCGCCCTTCGGACCTGTTGCACGGCTTCATCGTCACTTGCGCAGGCCGCTACGCCGGCGTGGGCGCCACCCTCGCCCTGCTGCAGGCCTCGGCGGCGGCGACGGCCAGCCACGCCGAGACCATGAGCCGCCTCGCCTGGGAAGCCAACGAGGCGTTGGCCACGAAGGCGCGGTTCTTGGCCGTGATGAGCCACGAGATCCGCACGCCGCTGAACGGCGTGCTGGCGGTGGCCGAGATCCTGAAGCGCAAGTCCTGCCAGCCTGACCTGGCGCCATTCATCGACACGATCATCGATTCCGGGGGCGCACTGCTTCGCCTCCTCAACGACGCGCTCGATCTCTCGCGAGCCGAAGCTTCGGGTCTGGAACTCGACGAAGCGCCGCTGGCCGCCGCCGCAATCCTCGACGAAATCGCCGGCCTGTGGACGGCCCAGGCCGAACTCAAGGGCCTGTCGCTCCATATCGCCTACGACGGCCCTGAGGATCTCTGGCTCCTGGTGGACGCCGTTCGCCTTCGCCAGGTGCTGAACAACCTGGTCGGCAATGCGATCAAGTTTACGACGCACGGCCGGGTGGACGTGCGCCTCGCCGCTCGCGCCGAGGGCGACTATGTGCGCCTGAGCGGCGAGGTCGAGGACACGGGCCCGGGCATACCCGCCGATCGGGTGGAGGCCGTGTTCGCGCCGTTCCAGCAGACCGAGGAAGGCGTGCGCCGGGGCGGGGCGGGATTGGGCCTGGCGGTCTGTCGCCAGATCATCCAACGCATGAACGGCCAGATCTCCCTTGCCGCGCCGTCGGGCGGCGGGGCGCGGTTCGTGTTCGAGATCCCGCTGCACCGGCTGCCGGCGCCGGAACCCGTGGCCGAGACGCCGGCCGATGTCGAGACGGCGCAGGGCGACGTCCATGTCCTGATCGTCGACGACAACGCCACGAACCGGATGGTGGCGCGAACGCTGGTGGAGATGTTCGGCTGCTCCTGCGAGGCGCTGGACAATGGAGAGGACGCCGTCCGCGCTGTCGCCAGCGGCCGTTTCGACCTGGTGCTGATGGACATCAAGATGCCGGGCATCGACGGCGTCGAGGCGACGCGCCGCATCCGCTCGGGCGGAGGGCCTTCGTCCCAGGCGCCGATCCTGGCGCTGACCGCCAACGCCGACCCGTCCGACGCGGCGTTCTATCGCCTGTGCGGGATGAACGGGGTCGTGGAGAAGCCGATCAAGCCGGAACGGCTGCTCGCGGCGATGAATGCGGTGCTGCAGGTGGAGCCCGCGGCCAACGATCAGGACGCCGAAGATCGGGTGGCCTGATCCCCCTGCCGTCAGCGCCGGCCGAACAGCCGCTCGATGTCGGCGAGCTTGAGCTCCACATAGGTGGGCCGACCGTGATTGCACTGGCCGGAGTGGGGCGTGGCCTCCATCTGGCGGAGCAGGGCGTTCATCTCCGGGGCCGTGAGCCGGCGGCCGGCGCGGACCGAGCCATGGCAGGCCATGGTCGAACAGACCTCCTCCAGCCGCTCCTTGAGCGCCAGCGCCTGGCCATTCTCGGCGAGGTCGTCTGCAATGTCGCGGATCAGGCCCGCCGCATCGGTTTCACCAAGCAGGGCGGGGACCTCGCGGACGAGGAGCGCGCCGGGCCCGAAGGGCTCGATGACGAGGCCCAGGGCGGCCAGTTCCTCGGCCCGGCCGGCGACGCGTTCGGCCTCGGCCGGGTCGAGCTCGACGACCTCGGGCAGCAGCAGGGCCTGGCGGGCCACGCCGCCCTCCGCCAGTTCGCCCTTCATGCGCTCGTAGACGAGGCGCTCATGGGCGGCGTGCTGGTCGACGATGACGACTCCGTCGCGGGTCTGGGCGACGATGTAGGTCTCGTGCACCTGGGCGCGCGCGGCGCCCAGCGGGTAGTCGATGGGGTCGAGAGCGGGGGGCGGCGCGTCCGGCTCGGCCATCCCGGGGGGCTGCGGCCCCGGCTCGGTGCGGGCGGAGATCTCGGACAGGCCGGGGATGGCCTGCGCCACCGCAGAGGCCGCTGGCCAGCCCCCGGCGCTCCAGGCCGAGAATCCGCCCGAGGGCCGGGGCGGGGGCTGACCCTGCGGCCGGAAGCCGCCCAGCGCTGCGGCGGCCACGGTGGTCGAGGCGCGGTGGCCGGCCGCCGCCAGAGAATGGCGCAGGCCGCTGACGATCAGGCCTCGGACCAGCCCCGGATCACGGAACCGCACCTCGGCCTTTGCCGGGTGTACGTTGACGTCCACCAGGCCTGGGTCCAGCTCGATATAGAGCGCGCAGGCCGGATGCCGATCGCGCGCCAGAAAGTCGGCGTAGGCGCCGCGCAGGGCGCCCTGCAGCAGCCGGTCGCGGACTGGGCGACCGTTCACGAACAGGTATTGGTGCGCGGCGTTGCCCCGGTTGTAGGTCGGCAGGCCCGCATAGCCCGACAGCCGCACGCCCTCGCGCTCATGGTCGATGAGCAGCGCGTTCTCATGGAATTCGCGGCCCATGACGGCGCCCAGGCGGGCGAGGCGGCCCTCGTCCCCCGCGGCCTCGGCGGGCAGGCGCAGGGTGCGGCGGCCGTCGATGTCGAGGGCGAAGCCGACGGCTTCGTGGGCCATGGCCTGGCGCTTCAGCTCCTCGGTGATGGCCTGGGTCTCGGCCCGCTCGGACTTCATGAACTTGAGGCGCGCGGGCGTGGCGTAGAAGAGGTCGCGCACCTCCACCCGCGCCCCATGTGGCCCCGGGAAGCCAGCCGGCGCGACCTGGCCCACGGCGCCGCCCTCGACGAAGATCGCGTGGGCATCCGCAAGCCCCTTCGCTCGGCTGGTGATCGACAGCCGCGCGACCGAGCCGATCGAGGGCAGGGCCTCCCCGCGGAAGCCCAAAGTCGCGATGCGCAGCAGGTCAAAGTCGCCGTCGTCGCCGGGGGCGAGTTTCGAGGTGGCGTGGCGCTCGACGGCCAGCGGCAGTTCCTCGGCGGAAAGCCCGGCTCCGTCGTCGGCGACGAGGATCCGCGTCAGTCCGCCGCCGTCGGCCTGCACCTGGATCTCGGAGGCGCCGGCGTCGAGGGCGTTCTCGACCAGTTCCTTCACCGCGCTCGCAGGCCGTTCCACGACCTCGCCGGCGGCGATGCGGTTGATCAGTTCGGTCGGGAGGCGGCGGATCGGCATGGCGCTGGAAACATCTTACATAGAACGATTCCAGGAAGGCCTCCGCCCGTGAAGTCCGTGTCGCATCGTCTTGCCGCCCTGTCGGCCCTGCTCGTCCTGTCGTGCGGTCCGGCCGTCGCCCAGGCGCCGCCGGCCCCCATCGATGACCCCGACGCGGTTCTGGTTGAGGAACTGGTGGTTCGCGGCCGCCTGCCGGGACCGGCCTGGTGGCGGGTCTCCGACGCGGACACGACGGTGTATGTGCTGGGCGTCCCCTCGCTGGCGCCCAAGCGGATGCAGTGGGACCGGGCGATCTTCGAGCGCCGGCTCGAAGGCGCCAATGTGGTGATCCTGCCGTTCATGGACGTGCGGGTGAAGGTGACCAGCAGCCTGGGTGTCGGCTTCAACCTTCTGCGGCTGCGGTCGGGCGGGCCGTTCGAGAACCGGCTGGATCCGGCGACGCGGGCGCGGTTCGTCGCCGTGCGGGAGCGGCTGGGCCATGACGCTGGGCGCTACAGCACCTCCAACCCCCTGGCCGCGGGCGTGCAGCTCGCGCTGGACTATCGCGACCGTTCGGAGCTGACCAACAGCGATCCCAAGAAGCTGGTGGAGTACCTGGCGAGACAGAAGGGAGTCCGGGTCGTCGAGAAGAAGTACGACCTAGGTCCGCAGCTCGGGCGGATCATCCGGACCCCGCCCGAGGTCGGCCGGACCTGCTTCGACGAGGTGCTGGCCCAGGCTGAGGCCGGGCCGGGCGTCACGCGCGCGGCGGCGCGGGCCTGGGCCGAGGGCGACGTCGAGGGGGCCCTGGCCAACGAGCGCACCTACGAGCGGTGCCTGGCGGTGATCTCAGGCGGGCGCAGCTACGACGAAAGAACGAAGGCCGATACCGCCGCGGCCATCGCGGCGGCGCTCAAGACCCCCGGCCATGCCATCGCTCTCGTGCCGCTCAGGCCGCTACTGGCGCAGGGCGGCGTGCTGGACCGCCTGCGCGGCCAGGGCCTGACGGTGAAGACGCCCGGAGAGGAGTGACGAGATGCTTCCCCCCCGTCGGGGGAGCTATCAGCGAAGCTGACCGAGGGGGTTTCCGCCTTGGAGTCGGCAGATGAAGCCCCCTCCGGCCTTCGGCCACCTCTCCCAGCGGGGGAGGATCTTGGTTCCTAGAGGCCCGGCAGCTTGATCCGGCTGCCGCCTTCCCGGCGGATGACGATCTCCTGATCGCCGGTGAGCGCGGTGATGCGCTGCCGCTCGGCCTCGGCGTCGATGGGCGCCGTGGAGCCGTCGAGCCCGGACGTCTGGACGGGCTGGTCGCCCTGCTTCCAGAACATCACCCGGTCGGCGAAGGACTTCTCCTTGTGGGCGATGTCGCCGAACTCGTCGTCGACGACGTAGCGCACCAGCGGATCGGCCTTGTCCGCGCCGGCCTTGGACACCAGCAGCTTCTCGCCGTCCGACCGCTGCTCGCCCTCGCGCTGGCCGAGCAGGGCGATCCGCGCCGCGCTCTCGGGCTGCAGTTCCTGCGGACGCGGCTCGCCGGGGGCCGGCGGACGCAGGGCATAGTCGGGCGGCACCACCAGCGGCGCCTTGGTGACGATGCGGAACTCGTCGGGGGTCACCTTGGTCATGCCCAGGGCCTTCTGGGTCGACTGGCAGCCGGCGAGGCCCGCGGCCGCGACCAGTGCGGTCGCCACGATCACGCGATTGAACGTCATGTACCTAGCAGACTCCTAAAGGCGCCCCAGCCTTCGAAAGGACGTGGATACCCCAATCGGCGGGCGGAGCCAACGGCGTCAGGACGGTCGTTCTCGCCGCAGGCTGTCGAGCAGGAGGGCGATCACGCCGATCGTGATGCCGCTGTCGGCGATGTTGAAGATCCAGGGGAAGAATCCGATCCGCTGCACGTCGATGAAATCGACCACGGCGCCGAAGCGGGCCCGGTCGATGGCGTTGCCGATCGCCCCGCCGATGATGAGACCCAGGCCCACCGCCTGCAGGCCGCGGTCCTGGCTCCGGGCCCAGAAGGTCAGGAGAACGGCCACGCCGATCGAGAACAGGACGAGGCCCCACCGCACGACATTGTGTTCGGCCTGAAACATCCCGAAGCTGACGCCCTCGTTCCAGATGCGGGTGAACTGCAGCGGCCAGAAGACCTCCACTGTGGCGCCCACCGGGAGGAACGACAGGATCCAGAGCTTGCTGATCTGGTCCAGCAGGATGACCGCCGCGGCAATGGCGTAGGCGACCCAGCCCCAGCGGGTCACGGCCGGCGTGCGCATTTCCGTCTCGCTCGCGCCCGTCATGCGTGGGCCGCATCCCAGGCGGCGACCGCGTCTGCGTCGCGCAGCGAAAGATCCGGGTAGCGGGGGTCGGAGCCCACCTCGGGCAGGATGCGCCAGGATCGCGCGCACTTCCGGCCCTCGGCACGCAACGGCTCGACGGCGACACCCGGCGCCTCGGCCAAGCGGAAGGCGTCCTGCGGCCCCTCGCCGGCGACGAGCGTCGCCTGGCTGGTGCGGAACACCTCGGCCGGATCCAGACCGTCGAAGGCGGCGAGGAGGTCTCCGTCGGCGACGTACACCTTCGGCGCGGCCTCGAGGGCGGCGCCGATGCGCTTCTCGCGGCGTTCGACTTCCAGCGCGCCGGTGACCACCGACGTTACCCTTTGGACCTTGGCCCAGCGGGCGGCCTCGGCCTCGTTGCGCCACTCCGCGGGCGTCGCGGGCATCGTGCGCAGGCAGTTGGAGTGCGCCTCGGGGAAGCGCGTGGTCCAGGCCTCTTCCATCGTGAACGGGATCAGGGGGGCCAGCCACGCCGTCAGGCGCTCGAACGCCGCATCCATGGCGGTGCGCGCCGCGCGGCGGCGCACTGCGTCCGGGCGGTCGCAGTAAAGGCTGTCCCGGCGGATGTCGAAGAACAGCGCCGACAGTTCGTCCTGGCAGAAATCCAGGATCGGCCGGATCACGGCCTGGAAGTCATAGGCCTCGTAGGCGGCGCGGACCTGGCCGTCGAGTTCCCAGAGCCGATGCAGGATGAACCGCTCCAGCGGCGGCATCTGGTCGAGCTCCACCGCCTCGTCGGGCGAGAAGTCCGCCAGGGCGCCCAGCATGTAGCGGATCGTGTTGCGTAACTTGCGATAGGCATCCGACGTCGTCTGCAGGATGGTCTTCCCGATCCGGCTGTCGTCGGCGTAGTCGATCATCGCCGCCCACATGCGGATGATCTCGGCGCCGCTCTCGCGGATGACCACATCGGGGTCCAGGACGTTGCCCTTGGACTTGCTCATCTTCTCGCCGTTCTCGTCCATGGTGAAGCCATGGGTGAGGATGGCGTCGTAGGGCGCCCGGCCGCGCGTGCCCGAGCTTTCCAGCAGCGAGGACTGGAACCAGCCGCGGTGTTGGTCGGACCCTTCCAGGTAGAGATCGGCCGGCCACTTGGTGTGCTCGCGCCCCTCCAGCACGAAGGCGTGGGTCGAGCCCGAGTCGAACCAGACGTCGAGGATGTCCTCGATCTTCTCGAACCGCTGCGGGTCGTGGTCGCCGAGGAAGTCGGCGTCGGGGCGGGTGAACCAGGCGTCCGCCCCCTCGGCGCGGATCGCCTCGACGATACGGCGGTTGACCTCCGGATCGTGCAGCGGCTGGCCGGTCTCCTTGTCCACGAACATTGCGAGCGGCGCGCCCCACGCGCGCTGGCGGCTGATCAGCCAGTCGGGCCGGCTCTCCACCATGGCGCGGATGCGGTTCTTGCCCTGGGCAGGGTAGAACGCCGTGGCCTCGATCGACTCGAGCGCGGTCTCGCGCAGGGTGCGCCCGCCGTGGGCGGCGTCGTCCAGCGGCTGGTCCATGCGGATGAACCACTGGGGGGTGTTGCGGAAGATCACCGGCGCTTTGGACCGCCACGAGTGCGGATAGCTGTGCTCCATCCGCCCGCGGGCGAGCAGGCGACCGGCTTCGATCAGCTTCTCGATGACGGCGGGGTTGGCCGGCCCGAACTTTCCGGCCTTCTTGCCCTCGGTCTCCAGGACCTTCAGCCCGGCGAACAGGGCCACGTGAGGATAGTAGGCGCCGTCGGGATCCACGGTGTCGGGGATCTCGCGATGGCCGTGCGCCAGCCACACCAGGTAGTCGTCGGCGCCGTGGCCGGGGGCGGTGTGGACGAAGCCCGTGCCCGCCTCGTCGGTCACGTGGTCGCCGGCCAGCAGCGGCACGGCGAACCGGTAGTGCGGGTCGAGGTTCGCGAGCGGGTGCTCGCACTCCATGCCCTGGCAGTCGACCGGCTCGATCCGGCGGGCCCTGGCGATCTTGGCCGCCGCGAAGACCTCGCCCGAAAGTTTGTCGGCGACGATCAGCCGCTCGCCGACCCGGGCCCAGGGTTCGAACTCCAGGCCCTGCTCCATCGCCTCGACCTCGTAGACCGAGTAGGCGATGGCGTCATTGTAGCTGATCGCCCGGTTGGCCGGGATGGTCCAGGGCGTCGTCGTCCAGATCACCACCGAGGCGTCGCGCGTGGCGTCCGAGCCCTCGGTGACCGGGAACTTCACCCAGATCGTGGGGCTCACGTGATCGTGGTACTCGACCTCGGCGTCGGCCAGGGCCGTGCGTTCCACGGGGCTCCACATGACCGGCTTGGAGCCCCTGTAGAGTTGGCCCGAGGCCATGAACTTGTGGAACTCGGCGACGATCTGGGCCTCGCTGCCATAGTCCATGGTGGCGTAGCGGTTTTCCCAGTCGCCGATGACGCCGAGGCGCTTGAAGCCCTGCTTCTGGACCTCCATCCAATGGGCGGCGTAGTCGCGGCAGAGCATGCGGAACTCTGCCTTGTCGACCTCGTCCTTGCGGCGGCCCTTGGCGCGCAGCTCTTCCTCGATCTTCCACTCGATCGGCAGGCCGTGGCAGTCCCAGCCCGGCACGTAGTCGACGTCGTAGCCCAGCAGGAATCGCGAGCGGACCACGAAGTCCTTGAGGGTCTTCTGCAGGCAATGACCCACGTGGATCGCCCCATTGGCGTAGGGCGGGCCGTCGTGCAGCACGAACAGCGGCGCCCCCGCCCGCTGCCGCTCGGCGCGCATGGCGTTGTAGAGGCCCGCCTCGTCCCACCTCGCCAGGATCTGCGGCTCCTTCTGTGGGAGGCCCGCCCGCATGGGGAAGGGCGTCTCCGGAAGGAAGACGGTTTCGCGGTAGTCGCGGGTGGTCTTGGGCGCGTCGTCGGCCATAACTCTGTCCAGGCTGGTCCGGTGATGTCGAGGTGCGGGGGATACCCGGCGCGCGCCCGCCGTTCCGGCGGCGTCACGCCGGGCGGATAATTCGCGCGCTCTTCCGGACCGAGGTCATCGGCGAGGCTCTAACAGAGACGAGCGGGGGCGTCATCCCTGGGCTTCGCGGCGCTGGTGATCAAGCGCCTGGCGGGGTTAGGCTCGGCCGCGAACGACGGGGGAGGCGACCGATGAGGCGGTGGGTGCTGGCGCTGGTGGCGCTGTTCATGCTGGCGGCGCCGTCCGTCGTGCTGGCGGAGACCGGTTTCCTGGACCGGACCGTGCGGGTCGAGGGCCGCGACTATGCCTACCAGGTCTATGTCCCCCGCAAGCCCATCGCCGGGCGCAAGCCGATCATCCTGGCGCTGCATGGCGCAGGAGAGCGGGGTTCCGACGGCCTTCTGCAAACCGAGGTGGGCCTGGCCGGCGCGATCCGGCGGAATCCGGACCGGTGGCCGGCGATCGTGGTCTTCCCGCAGGCGCCGGCCGGACAGCTATGGGCGGGCGCGCCGGCGCAGGTGGCCATGGCGGCCCTCGCCGCGGCCGAGCGGGAGTTTTCGACGGACCCGGACCGGGTCTATCTGGCCGGCCTGTCGATGGGCGGCAACGGGACTTGGCGATTGGCCTACGAGAACCCCCGCCGGTTCGCCGCCATCGTGCCGGTCTGCGGCTTCGCCGGAGCCTTCCGCGGGCTGCCGCCGATCGCCGCGGGCCCCGATCCCTACGCTGCGCTCGCCCAGCGGATCGCGCACCTGCCGACCTGGATCGTGCATGGCGATGCGGATTCGGTCGTGCCGGTCGACGAGTCGCGCAAGATGGCCGCGGCGTTGCAGGCCGCCGGCGCCAAGGTCACCTACAAGGAGCTGGCGGGCGTGAACCACAATTCGTGGGATCCTGGTTTCCGCGACGAGGCGCTGCCGGTGTGGCTGTTCCAGCAGCGGCGGACGGCGGGGTCGCCGTCTTCGTGAACTGAGGTTCTGCCGCTCCGGCGGCCTGCGCCCGGAAGCCGGCGCGGATTGTGGAAGTCGTTCAAGAGGTTCGAAGAGAATGCCGCCGCGGTCCCGCCGTCTGGCGCGCGCATGACGTTTCGATTTTTCTGGCTTCGGGAAAGAATTTCCTGTACAAGACCAAAATCGAATTTCGCTTTGGTTCGGTTGCTCTCCACGCTTGTTCTTCGGATCGAGCCCCGGACTTCCAAGAAACCTCTCCGATATTTTGATTCCACGCGCCGACAGGCGTGTGTGAAACCTCACATACGAAAGACAAGATCATGACCATCGGCACCGTGAAATGGTTCAATCCCACCAAGGGCTTCGGCTTCATTCAGCCTGACGACGGCGGCAACGACGTCTTCGTCCACATCTCGGCGGTCGAGCGTTCGACGCTCGGCTCCATCCACGAAGGCCAGAAGCTGAGCTTCGAGCTGGAGCGCGACCAGCGCAGCGGCAAGATGTCCGCCGCTCAGCTGCAAGCCGCCTGAGGACACGCCGGCGGGGCGGCGGAGATTTCCACCGTCCCAGCCGGACCCCAAGACGATGACCACACCGACGATCGAACGCGCATACCGGCTGGCCCGCTCGGGCAAGGCTCCGGACGTGGCCGGACTGAAGCAGCTCCTGAAGGCCGAGGGCTGCCGCGCGGTGGACGCTCTGCTGGCGCCCCGCTCCATCCAGGGGCACCTGGCCGCGATCTGCGCGGCGACATTCCAGGCGAAGGCGCGGGACGCCTCGCCGCAGACCTGAGAGAGATGTGAGCAATATTCCCCAAGACGGCTTCGCTGAGCGGCTGCAAGCGGCGGCGGAGGCCAAGAAGGCCCTGCTGGCCAACTTCCGCCCGAAGGCCGCCGTCACGGCCGGCGAGCAGCCGTCGCGCGCCATGCGGCGCGCCGCCGAACTCGTCCGCGTCCGCCAGGAACGCGTAGAGGCGAAGACCGCGAAGAAGGAAGCCGCCGCCGCGGCCGCCGAGGCGATGCGCCTGGCCGAGGAAGCGTCGGCCGCCGATGCGCTGGACGCCAAACGGGGCGAGCGCAAGCAGCGCAAGGCGCTCACCAAGGCGGAACAGAAAGCCAAGCGCGACGCGCGCTACGCCGCGCGCAAGGCCCGCGCCTGATCCCAAGGAGGTTCGATGGCGAGGAAGCCCAACTACCAGTTCGAACGCATGGAGCGGGATCGCCAGAAGGCCGCCAAGCAGGCCGAGAAGGCCGCCGCCAAACGCGAGCAGCGTGAGCGTGAAGCCGCCAACCGCAACGGCGGCGAGCCACCGGCCGACCAAACCTAGCTTCTGATGGCCGGCCTCAAGGACAAGCGCGGGTTCATCGACAAGGATCGCCTCGACCTGTCCGAGCGCAAGGCGGTCGAATACTGGATGAAGCGCTGGGGCGTCACGAAGGACCAGCTCACCGCCGCCCATCGCAAGGTCGGCCGGCTGACCAAGGACATCGCCGCAGAGCTTGGGAAGCGCCGCTAGGCGCCGAGGATCCGACGGGCGTCGTCCGCGTCCTTCATCACCTGTTCGGTCATGGCCTCAAGGCTGGGGAACTTCTCCTCCGGCCGCAGGAAGGCGATCAGGTCGGTCTCGATGACCCGGTCGTAGATGTCCTCGTCGAAATCGAACAGCCAGACCTCCAAGAGCGGCCGGTCGACTCCGTGCACCGTCGGGTTCACGCCGACGTTGGCGACGCCGGCGAACTCGCGACCGTCCGACAGGCGTGTGCGGGTCGCATAGACCCCGAATTTCGGCGCCACATAGTCGGCGAGGTCGACGTTGGCCGTCGGGAAGCCCAGCTTCCGGCCCAGTTGCCGGCCGCGCTGGACGGGCCCTTCGATGGCGAAAGGCCGTCCGAGGATCTCCGCGGCCACCTCGGGGCGTCCCTCGCGCAGAGCGTCGCGCACCTGGGTGGAGGAGAACTTCTCGTCGCCGTCGCCGACCGGCGGCGCCACCGAGACGCCGAAGCCCATCTCCTGGCCGTAGTGGCGCATGGTGTCGGGCGTGCCGGTGCGGCCCTTTCCGAACGAATTGTCGAAGCCGACGGCCACGTGCCGCGCTCCCAGCCCTTCGTGCAGCACCTGGGCCGCGAACTCGCGGTCGGTCATGTTCGCGAGCTCGGCGTCCAGCGGCAGGACGTAGAGGATGTCGACGTCCAGCTTCTCCAGCGCCCGGGCCTGCTGGTCGGTCTTCATCAGCCGGAAGGCCGGCTCCTCCGGCCGGAAATAGACCCGTGGATGCGGATCGAAGGTGATCACGCCAAGCGGCGCGCCGAGGTCCTTCGCCGCGCGGTGCGCCAGCTCGATGACCTCCTGGTGGCCGCGATGGACGCCGTCGAAGCTGCCCATGGCGACAGCGGCCCCGCGGTCGCCCGGGGACAGGTCCTTCCACCCGCGGATGACCCGTATGCGCTTCATGCCGTCCGCTTCGGAGCGATCACCACCGCTTCTCCATCCACCACAGTCTTGCCGTTCACTTCGCACGACGTCGCCAGCGTCGCCCGGCCCTTCGCCTCGTCTAGTTCCGTCACCGTCACGCGCGCCACTACAAGGTCTCCGATCTTCACCGGCCGGCGGAAGCGCAGGGTCTGGGAAAGATAGATGGCGCCCGGCCCCGGCAGCTTCGTCCCCAGGATGGCGGAGATATAGGCGGCTGAGAGCATCCCGTGGGCGATCCGTTCCCCAAAGGTCGTGGTGCGGGCGTACTCCTCGTCCAGGTGCACCGGATTGTTGTCGCCGGAAACCTCGGCGAACGCCTCGATGTCGGCGGCGCCGACGACGCGGCTCATCTCCGCCGTCTGCCCGACGGTGAGTTCGTCGAAATAGAAACCTTGCACGGCAGTCCCCCCTTCTGCTGGTCGTTTTCGCCTGCGTGACCGCCCCGGGACCGTGCTTCCCGGGCGAGTCGACGCGAGCGCTACCAGACCATATCCGCCATCACCCAGTTGGCGTGCAGGCTTTCTTGGTGCAGCAGATCGGCGACGACGGCGCGATTCAGCCCCTCGGCGCCCACCGTCTCGCCGCCATGGATGCCGTTGGCGACGAACAGGACGTCGAGGCCCTGGGCGTTGGCGCCGCGGATGTCCGTGGGCAGGCCGTCGCCGACACAGAGCACGCGTCCCCGCTGCAGCGGCCGGCCGAGGGCGGCCTCCGCCTCGCCGAGCGCCATGTCGTAGATCGGCGGATAGGGCTTGCCCGCCATCACGGTGCGGCCGCCGAGGCTCTCGTAGAGCTGGGCCAGCGCGCCGCCGCAGTAGATCAGCTTGTCGCCGCGCTGCACCACGATGTCCGGATTGGCGCAGATCAGCTCCAGGCCTCGGGCGACACAGGCTGCGAAACGGTCTCGGTAGTCCGTGGGCTCGTCGTTCTCGTCGTCATAGGGGCCGGTGACGGAGATGAAGGCTGCGTCCGCAGGCCCGCCCTGAACGAGCCCCAGGCCTTCGTACAGTACGGCGTCCCGCTCCGGCCCGATCGCCCAGACGGGTCCCGGCGCCCGTTCGGCCAGGAGCGCTCGGGTGGCGTCGCCCGAGGTGACCAGCTTCGTCCAGGACGCCCGCGGGACCTTGAGGCTGTCGAGCTGCTCGACGATCGGCGGATGCGGCCGGGGCGCGTTGGAGATCAGGATCACCGGGCCGACCTCGGCGCGGAAACGGGCCAGCGCTTCGCAGGCCGCGCCGAAGCTTTCGCGCCCGTTGTGGATGACCCCCCACACGTCGCACAGGAGCACATCGTAGCGGGACGCGAGTTCGGATAGCCCGCGTACGGGAACAGGCGGGGAGGCGCTCATCGCGCGCGGCGGTATCGGGCGCCGCCGCGCGCGTCAATGGCGGAGGCGTCGGGTCAGGCCGCGCGGACGCGGAGACGCTCGACGTTGGACGGCGGGCTGCCCGCCTCGGCGAGCACGGCGTCCTTGATGGCTCGTGGTTCACCGAACAGGTGTCCCTGGCCAAACTGGATGTCGAGGTCGAGGACGTCGACCACCTGTCGTTCGGCTTCCACCTTCTCGGCGATCAGGTCGACGCCGTAGCGTCGAAGAAGGAGGGCGAAGTCCTCGGCGGCAAGATCGGGCATGGAGCGCAGGACGAGGCGGCCATCGAGTTCGGTGAGCTCGTCCAGCAGCGTCTGGGCGCCCACCTTCACGAACTTGACGTCCGACCGGGACAGGTCCTGCAGGTCGAGGTCGAGGTCGGTGACCTTGTCGAGGCTGAAGCGGAAGCCGAGGTCGGCGAGCCGGGCCATATTGCGCGCCTGCACGCCGTTCCGGGCGTTGAACGCCGCCTGCCCGACTTCGAAGATGAGCGCCGGCGCCAGGTCGCGATTGGCGCGCAGGAGGTCGATGAACTGCGGGAAGAACTCCTCGTCGCCAAGGCTAGACATCGAGATGTTGCAGAAGATGCCGACCCGGCGATCCTGGCGCGCCAGCCGCCGCACGATCTGCACGCAGCGGAAGAGCAGCAGGTTGTCGATGGCGGTGACCAGGCCCGCGGGCTCGGCCACGGCCAGGTACTCGGCCGGCATGATCACCTGGCCCGAGGCGTCGCGCAGGCGCGAGAAGCTCTCGTAGTGGACCGTCTTGCGCTGGGGCAGGGACACGACCGGTTGCAGGTAGAGGTCGACACGGTTCTCGGCGAGCGCCTCGCGCACCACCTCCATCATGCCCTTCGGCCGATGGATTTCTTGGCCGGCGTGGGCGGCCAGGTAGGGCGCCCGCGGCTCGTCGAACCGCCGGCTCATGCGCTCGACCAGTTCCTCCAGCATGTGGACTTCATCGGTGAGTTCGGCCGAGCGGGCCTTGTCCGCATCCACCGCCTCGGCCACCTGGGTCACCCGACCGTCGATGCGCACCACCTGGTCCAGCAGGATGCGGTGGGCCTCACGTACGGCCTCCACCTCGCCTCGGATTTCGCGCATCTCCAGGAAACGCATGATCATGCCGTGAGAGGCCAGGCACAGCCCGAAGCAGCCCATCAGGGCCGACACCGCGACGCCCCATCCCATGCCGTTGCGCCAGAGGCTCAGCGCCACGATCAGCGAGAGGCAGAGGTAGGTCGCGAAGAGGAGCGCGAGGGTGAGCCGCCGCATGGTTCCCGTTCCGAATCACCCGGAGTATCCGACGCGGAGTCCAGGCTCGTCGAACTCATTAACCATGCGGCGGGTTCGGGTTTGGTTAACGCCGAATCGGAACGAGCGCCTGCAGCCGCGGTTCGCGCAGCCACAGCCCGCCCCAGGCGAGCAGAGCGAGATACGGCCCGAACAGCATGTGGCTGAACAGCGGATTGCCGTTGAGAAGGTGGACGGCGCAGGTCCCGCCCATCAGGGCGGCCGTGAGGACTGCGCCCAGCACGGCCGTGCGCGGAACGGCGTAGAGCGCCAGGATCAGGCCCTCCATGACGCCGATGCCGAAACCGCTGCCGGGCGGCAGGCCGAGCTGGGCGGCGCTCTTGGCGGCTTCCGGATGGCCGATCAACTTGATGGCCACGTCGAAGGTCATGAAGGCGATGTAGAGACCGGACAGGGTCCAGCCCGCCATAGTCTGCAGCCGCCTCGTCTGGGCGGGCGCGGCATCGGGGATGCTCGTCATATGCCTGTTCCTGAGAAAAAGGGCCCGCGGCGTGGGGAGGAACGCCGCGGGCCGCGCCGGCCGCCTCAGGCGGCCGACTGATCGAACGCCCAGACGACGCCGAACGGGTCCTTCACCTGTCCCCAGGTGTCTCCCCAAAACATCTTCTGCGGCGGGACCAGGCTCTCGCATCCGGCCGCGACCGCGCGGTCGAACCACGCGTGGATATCGTCGACGATGAGCTGCATCGTGAAGGCCTGCGGCGTTTCCTTTGCGTGGCCGTGCTCAGGATAGAAGTCGCCCAGCATCACCGAGCTGCCGTTGATGTAGAGGTGGATGTGCATCGTCCGGCCCTGGTCGTCTGGCGGATGGGCCCAGGCCTGTTCCGCGCCGAACGCCCTGGCGTAGAAGTCGGCGGCCTTCAGCGCGCCATCGATGGCCAGGTAGGCGATCACGCCGCCCTTCGTCTCCACCTTGGGCATGAGGGGCGTGTCGAGGGTATCGGACATCTGCGGCTCCTTGCGTCGTCTGGTCCAAGGACGATCGGCGACGATCGGACCCGACAGGGGAGCCTAGGATTTCCTGGCCTCGGCTTCGCGCACGGACGGATCGTGATCGGCGATGAGCCGGTCCAGGTGCTGGCGGATGTGCGCCGCCTCCGCGGCGGTGTTGGCGAGGGCGACGGCTTGGTCGAACGCTGCGCGGGCGGCGGCGTGCCGGCCAAGCTCGAGGTTCAGCGCGCCCCTGAGCCCATGGAAATGGAAATAGCCGGAGAGGCGGTCCTCCAGCGGAGCGATCAGCTCGAGCGCCGCCTCCGGTCCCTTCACCTTCGAGACCGCGACGGCCCGGTTGAGGGTCACCACCGGCGAGGGAGCGAGCCGCTCGAGACTGGCGTAGAGGGCGTCGATCTGGGGCCAATCGGTGTCCGCAGGACTTGCCGCCCGGGCATGGAGCGCGGCGATGGCGGCCTGGACCTGATAGGCGCCGGGCCGGCGGTGCCGCATCGCCTTGTCGATCAACGCGAGGCCCTCGGCGATCATGGCGCGATCCCAGAGCGCGCGATCCTGGTCCTCAAGCAGGACGATGTCGCCGGCCTCGTCGAAGCGCGCCGGGGTGCGCGCATGCTGGACGAGCATCAGGGCGAGCAGCCCCATCACCTCCGGCTCAGTCTGGTAGAGCCGCAGGAGCAGGCGCGCCAGACGGATGGCTTCTCCGCACAACTGGGCGCGGGCCGGATTGTCGCCGGCGGAATAGCCCTCGTTGAAGACCAGGTAGACCATGGCCATGACGGCCGCGAGCCGCTCGGCCCGCTCCAGGGGGCCCGGGGTCGCGAACTCGGCCTCGCCGGCGGCGACCTGGCGCTTGGCGCGGGTGATCCGCTGCTCCATCGCCGCCTCGCTGACGAGAAAGGCGCGGGCGATCTGCTTGACCGAGAGGCCCGAGACGATGCGCAGCGCCAGGGCGATCTGCTGTGTGGCCGGCAGGTCGGGATGGCAGCAGATGAAGAGCAGGCGCAGGACGTCGTCGCGGTAGTCGCTCGCATCGATGCGGTCGGCCGTGCGGTCCTCGACGTCGTCCAGGTCGGACAGCACCTCTTCGGACGGCAGCTCGGTCTGGCGCGCGCGCCTGCGCACGCCGTCTAGGGCGGCGTTGCGGCCCACCATCACCAGCCAGGCCGTCGGATCGCGCGGCGGTCCGTTCGCCGGCCAGTTCTTGAGCGCCCGAAGGCAGGCGTCCTGGAAGGCCTCCTCGGCGGTGTCCAGGTCACGGAAGTAGCGCAGGAGCGCGCCGACGGCCTGGGGGCGGGCGGCGGAGATCGCCGCGCTTATCCAGGCCAGGTCGGACACCGGATCAGGCCTCCGCGGCCGCGGGCGTGATGGCGGCGCCGGCGTTGTAGACCGCGAGCGGCCGGATCTCGTAGGCGCCGCCGGGGTTGGCCTCGCCCAGCTCCTTGGCGATCCCCAGGGCCTCGTCTAGGTCCGCGACGTCGATGATGTAGAAGCCGAGCAGCTGTTCCTTCGTTTCGGCGAAGGGGCCGTCGATCACCAGCGGAGGATCGCTCTTCCGCAGCGTTGTCGCGGCGGTGGTGGGCAGGAGCCTGAGCGAAGGGCCGAGCTTGCCGGAACTCTCCAGCCTGTCGCGCACCACGGCCAGCTTGCCCATGACCGCCTCGTCCTGCGCCTTGTCCCACGACCAGACGACATCCTCGTCGTTATAGCAGAGCAGGGCGTAGAGCATCGGTTGCCTCCGTTCGATCCAAAGGACGCGCGAGGATGCCAGAGGCCGACAGAGGAGGGCAAAGTTACTTCTTCTCGCACGGAGTGGGCGCGGGGCCGCCCGCAAGAGCGGGTGGTGAAGTGGGAATGCCCCGCCCGCGGAGAAATGGTTGATCGCCCGCAGCCCAGCAGATGACTGACGAGGCGCATCGGCCGCCACTGGCCTTTCCCACCGCTCGCTCCTTGGCGAACGGTCCCCCCTTCCCGCAAGCGGGAAGGGAACGGCGCGCCTATCGCGTCGGAACCGGCTTTTCGCCCCGGTAGTCGTAGAAGCCGCGGCCGGATTTGCGGCCAAGCCAGCCGGCCTCGACGTATTTCACCAGCAGTGGGCAGGGCCGGTACTTGGAATCCGCCAGGCCTTCGTACAGCACGTTCATGATCGAAAGCACCGTGTCGAGGCCGATGAAGTCGCCCAGTTCCAGGGGCCCCATCGGGTGGTTGGCGCCCAGCCGCATGGCCGTGTCGATGGCGTCCACCGTGCCCACGCCCTCGTAGAGGGTGTAGATCGCCTCGTTGATCATCGGCACCAGGATGCGATTGACGATGAAGGCCGGGAAATCCTCGGCGTTCGAGGTCGTCTTGCCCAGCGACTGGGCGAACTGGACGGCGGTCTCGTAGGTGTCGGCGTCGGTGGCGATCCCGCGGATGATCTCCACAAGCTTCATGACCGGCGCCGGGTTCATGAAGTGCAGGCCGATGAACTTGCCCGGGCGGTCGGTGGTCGAGGCCAGGCGCGTGATCGAGATCGACGAGGTGTTGGAGGCCAGCAGGGTGTCGGGGGTCAGGTGGGGCCCCAGCGCCTTGAAGATGGCCTTCTTGGTCTCTTCGTTCTCGGTCGCCGCCTCGATGGCGAGGTCCGTCCCGCCGATCACCTGCAGCTCGGCCGCCGGTTTGATCCGCTCCAGCGCCGATCGCATGGCCTCGTCGGTGATCAGGCCGCGGCCGACCTGACGGGCCATGTTCTTCTCGATCTGGGCGATTCCCTGGTCGATGCGGTCAGGGCTCACGTCGTGCAGCAGGACATTGTATCCGCCGAGCGCGCAGACGTGGGCGATGCCGGAACCCATTTGGCCGGCGCCGATGACGCCGACCGTCTTGATGTCAACCATTCGGACCACGCTTCGATGTGCGAGCGGCGTTCCGCTCAATCGTGTGGCAGCTTTCTAACATGCGTATGGCGCGGCGCCGCAAGAGCTTTGCTGCGTCGCAAAAGGACGCAATCGCTGCCAAAACCTGTGGTGGTGTCGCGGATCAACCTCTGCGCGCGGAACGAAAAGGGGCGGACCTTTCGGCCCGCCCCATTGGAATTCCGAACCTGCCGGACCGGCTATTTCCCGATCTTGCCCAGTTCGCTCATCAGCTCGGGCACGGCGGCCTTGTAGTCCGACACCAGGCCATAGTCCGCGACCTGGAAGATCGGCGCGTCGGGATCCTTGTTGATCGCGACGATCACCTTGGAGTCCTTCATGCCGGCGAGGTGCTGGATGGCGCCCGAGATGCCGATGGCGACGTAGAGCTCGGGGGCCACGACCTTGCCGGTCTGGCCGACCTGGTAGTCGTTGGGGGCGTAGCCGGCGTCCACCGCAGCGCGCGAAGCCCCGACGGCCGCGCCCAGCTTGTCGGCCAGGGGCTCGATGACCTTCTGGAACTCCTCGGCCGAGCCCATGGCGCGGCCGCCCGAGACCACGATCTTGGCGGCGCCCAGCTCGGGGCGGGCCGACTTGACGATCTTCTGATCGACGAACTTCGTCTTGGCCGGGGCGGCCGGGGCGGAAACGCTTTCGACCTGCGCCGAGCCGCCTTCGCCCGCGGCCTTGAACGCCGTCGGGCGAACGGTCAGCACCTTCTTGGAGTCGCCCGACTGCACGGTTTCCATCGCATTGCCGGCGTAGATCGGGTGGGTGAAGGTGTCGGCGGAGACGACCTCGGTCACGTCCGAGATCTGGGCCACATCCAGCTTCGCCGCGACGCGGGGGCTGAAGTTCTTTCCCTGCGAGGTGGCGGGCGTGAGGATCGCGTCATAGCCGCCGGCCAGGCCGACGACCAGGTCCGCGACGGCCTCGGCCAGGCCCTGGCCCAGCTCGGCGCTTTCGGCGGTCAGCACCTTGCGCACGCCGGCGATCTTGGCCGCGTCGGCCGCGATGGCCGCGGTGTTCGTGCCGGCGACCAGGATGTCGATGTCGCCGCCGATGGCCTGGGCGGCCGTCACCACCTTGTGGGTGTTGTCCTTGAGGGTCGCGTTGTCGTGGTCCGCGATGACGAGAACGGCCATGTTAGAGGACCCCCGCGGTCTTGAGGTTGGAGACGAGGTCGGCAGCGGTTTCCACCTTGATCCCGGCCTGGCGCTTGGCCGGCTCGGTGACCTTCACGACCTTGAGGCGCGGGGCAGTGTCGACGCCGAGCGAGCCCAGCTCCTTCACGTCCAGCGGCTTCTTCTTGGCCTTCATGATGTTGGGCAGCGAGGCGTAGCGCGGCTCGTTCAGGCGCAGGTCGGCGGTGACCACCGCCGGCAGCGTCACGTCGATCGTCTGCAGGCCGCCGTCCACTTCGCGGGTCACGGTCGCCTTGCCGCCGGAGACGGCGACTTCCGAGGCGAAGGTCGCCTGCGGCCAGTCGAGCAGCGCCGACAGCATCTGGCCCACGGCGTTGTTGTCGCCGTCGATGGCCTGCTTGCCCATGAGCACCAGCTCGGGGTTTTCTTCCCCGATCACGGCCTTCAGCACCTTGGCCACGGCCAGCGGCTCGAGATCCTGGTCGGTCTGGACGAGGATGGCGCGGTCGGCGCCCATGGCCAGCGCGGTCCGCAGGGTCTCCTGCGCCTGGGTCGGGCCGACGCTGACGGCGACGATCTCGGTCGCCGCGCCTTTCTCCTTCAGACGGACGGCCTCTTCGACCGCGATCTCGCAGAAGGGATTCATCGACATCTTGACGTTGGCGAGGTCGACGCCCGTCTGATCGGCCTTCACGCGGGCCTTGACGTTGTAGTCGATCACCCGCTTGACCGGGACCAACACCTTCATGGGTTGCTAGCGCCTCAAATTGCTGCGGAAAGAAATGCCGGTCGGGCAATAACGGTTTGCCAGCGGTTTTCAAGGTCGCGCGCCGTACTTTCGCCGCAGCGCACACATCTAGCCAGGGGGGCCTCTCGTTACGTAAAAGCCTCCCATGAACGCGAACATCGAGCGCCTGAAGCTGATCTTCATCGCCGTCTTTGTCCTCGCCGCCGTGGGCGTCGGCGTCTGGCAGGTGGGCTGGGTGATGCCGCGCAAGGAGTGCGAGGCGGCCAGGAAGTGGTGGGATCCCGACCAGCGGGTCTGCGCCACGCCGGTGCTCGTCTCCGACATCACGGGCCGGGTCATCACCGATGAAAAGGCGCTGGCGGAGGCGAAGAAGGCCATCGGCCGGGCGGACGCCCCGCCGGCGCCGCCCGCGAACTAACGCGTAGAGCCCGACTCCCAGAACACTTCCGAGGCGCCCCGGCCGTTGGCCCAGCGGGCCGCCACGAACAGGAAGTCCGAGAGCCGGTTGAGATAGCGCATCGCCGCGCCGCTCACCGGCTCGCCGGCCTCGACCAGCCGGACGGCTTCGCGCTCGGCGCGGCGGCAGACGGTGCGTGCCATGTGCAGGGCCGCCGCCGCCGGCGTTCCACCCGGCAGTATGAAGGACTTCAGCTCTGGAAGGCGTTCGTTGAGTGCGTCGATCTCGCCTTCGAGCCGCTCGACCTGGGACTCCAGGATGCGCAGGCGGGCGCCTTCGGCCTCGTCTGGGGCCGGCGGGGTGGACAGGTCGGCGCCCAGGTCGAACAGCTCGTTCTGGATGCGACCCAGCATGGCGTCGAGGTCGGCGTCGCCCGACATGAGCGTCCGCGCCAGCCCGATGCAGGCGTTGGTCTCGTCCACTGCGCCATAGGCTTCGACCCGCAGGCTCGACTTGCTGACCGTTTCACCGGTCGCGAGCCGTGTCCGACCGGCATCGCCCGAGCGGGTGTAGATCCGGTTCAGGGTGACCATTTCGCCGGCTCAGCCCTGGTTGCGGTACCAGACGGCGGCCACGAGGATCACCACCGCGATCGCCTGCGTCAAAACGCGCAGGCGCATCAGCTTGTTGGACCAGGACCGTCCATAGTCACCGCCGCGGAACAGCGCGTAGATCCCGGCGGCCAGCACCGTGGCGACCGCCGCCAGGGCGGCGAAGATTAGATAGTCGAACAGATCCATGCCGCTAGCTTAGGCCCCGGAACCGCGCTACGCCACCGGAGCGTTTGAGTTCATTTTAAACTTGACTTGAGCCGACTTGATCATGTTCAACGATCATCGGTTCGCGTGGGCGTCGGGAATCAACGCTTCGCGCGAATCCTTATGGGTTAAGGGCTTACGTTTGCGGCCGCGGACGCCTAAATGGGCGGGCCGTACTGCGAAACGCTGGGCCGAGAGGTCCGCGTATCCAGTTGGGTGAACACGTTCAAGGCCGGCGTCGCGTCGGGGCGCCGCCGGTTAACCTGCAACCAAGAAACATCCCGGGTCTCCCCCACCCGCTGAAGTTCAAGAGACGAATGAAGCACATCTCCCCCAATCTGGTCGCCGCCGAAGCTCCGGCGCGCGCACCAACCCGCCGGGCCCTGGCCAAGCAGCAGACTCGCCTGAAGGTTCTGGCGGCCGCCCGCCGCCTGTTCGCAGAGCAGGGTTACGAGGGCGCCACCATCCGCGACATCGCCGCGGCCGCCGGCATGTCCACGGGCGCGGTGTTCGCAAATTTCACAGACAAATCAGATCTCTTCCGCGAGATCATGGCCGACGATATGGACGCCCTCACGGCGGCCATGCGCGACGCCGCCGACCGCGGGCGCAACATCGAGGATGCGCTCCTCAAGATCTTCATGGCGGGATACACCTTCTACAAGACCCGCCTGCAGTTGGCGCGGGCCGCCTTCAGCGTGTCGTGGGACAAGGACGGCGGGCCGACCCTCCGGAGCCTGCCCTCGGCCCTAGCGCTGCAGGACCTCTTCACCGAGCAGCTGACCGCCGCGGTGGCCCGCGGCGAGTTGTCGCAGGAAGCCGAGGTCAAGCTGCGTAGCCAGATGCTGTTCGAGACTTATCTGGCGAACTTCCCGCAGGCGATCTTCGAAGGCTGGAGCCTCGATGCCCTGCAGGCCCGCGCCCGCGACCAGATCCGCATCCTCCTGGCCGGCGCCCGGCGCGGGTGAGCGGCGGCGGTGGGATGACCGCTGACGGCGGATCGCCTCCTCCTCCAACACCGCTGCGGCAGTCTCAGAAGGAGGCGACCCGGCGGCGGGTGCTGGAAGCTGCGCGCGAGCTGTTCGACAGCCACGGCTACCAGGGCACCACGATCCGCGAGATCGCGCGCCACGCCGGCGTCGCGGTCGGCAGCGTCTTCACGACCTTCGCCTCCAAGGGCGAGATCCTTTCCGAGGTGATGCAGGCCCGGCTCGAGCCGCTCTATGCCGAGCTCGACCGGGTCATGCCGCACGTACGGGGGGCGACGGCGGACCGGTTGCGCACAATGTTCGCCATCCATTTCGAGTTCGAAGCCCAGCATGTGCGGCTCTTCCTGGCCCACATCGCGGCGGCCTACGACTGGACCCTGCCGGCGTCCTCGCGCCCCTACGGTCGGACGCCGCGGCTTCAGGAGATCATCCGCGAGACGCTGCAGAAGGGCGTCGAACAGGGCGACGTCCGCCCGGACGCCGACCATCAGGAGATCGTCGACCTCCTCATGGCCGCCTATGCCTGGACCTATCGGCTCGTGGTCACCCGGGAGGCCGGCCCCAGGGTCCTGATCGCGGCGATGGATCGCCAGATCGAGCTGATCGCCGAAGGCTTCGCACCCAGGCGCTAGAGCCTTTCTCTTGCGGAACGCGCTCTAGTTGGCGCCCTCCAGCAGCCGCCTGGCGATCACCTGGGCCTGGATCTCGCCGGCGCCTTCGAAGATGTTGAGGATCCGCGCGTCGGCCAGGATGCGGCTGACTGGCTGCTCGGTGGCGAAGCCCGTGCCGCCGTGGATCTGGACTGCGCCGTCGGCTGCGGTCCACGCAATACGGGCGGCCGTGAGCTTTGCCATCCCCGCCTCCAGATCGCATCGGCGCCCCGCGTCCTTGGCCCGGGCTGCGAACCAGGCCAGACGGCGCGCGCCCAGGATCTCGGCGGCCATCATCGCGATCTTGTTGGCGACGCGTGGGAAGCGCGCGATCGGCTCGCCGAACTGGCGACGCTGCAGGGCGTAGTCCAGGGCAAGGTCCAGGGCGTTCTGCGCGACGCCGATCGCGCGGGCCGCGGTCTGGATGCGAGCGCTCTCGAAGGTCGCCATGAGCTGCGTAAAGCCCTGGCCCGCCTGGCCCCCCAGCAGGTTCGTATGCGGAATCTCGAACCCGTCGAAGGCGATCTCGTACTCCTTCATGCCGCGGTAGCCGATGACCCCGATCTCACCGCCGCTCATGCCGGGGGCGGGGAAGGGGTCGGTCCCGGTTCCACGCGGCTTCTCGGCCAGGAACATGGAAAGCCCGCGGTGGTCCTTCGACGCCGGATCGGTGCGGACCAGCAAGGTCATGACGTCGGCGCGGGCGGCGTGGGTGATCCAGGTCTTCGCGCCGTACACCCGCCAGACGTCGCCGTCGCGGACCGCCCGCGTGCGCAGGGACCCGAGGTCGGAGCCCGCTTCGGGTTCGGTGAAGACCGCGGTCGGAATGGTCGCCCCCGAGGCGATGCCGGGCAGGAAACGGTCCTTCTGGTCGGGCGTGCCGTGCGCCAGGATCAGCTCGCCGGCGATCTCGGAACGCGTGCCCAGCGAGCCGGTCCCGATCCAGCCGCGCGACAGGGCCTCGGAGACCACGCACATCGCCACCTTGCCAAGGCCTGAGCCGCCCCACGCCTCGGGCGCCGTCAGTCCGAAGACGCCCAGGTCACCCAGCTCCTGCAGCAGTTCCAGTGGGATCAATTCGTCCCGCAGGTGCCAGCCGTGGGCATGCGGCGTGATCCTCTCGGCGGCGAAGGCCTGGAACTGGTCGCGGATCGCCTCGAGGGTCTCATCGAGGCCGCCGGCCTCGAGGGAAGGACGTCCCCGGGCGTCCTCCAGCAGTTCGACGATCCGGGACTTCACAGCCTGCGAGGCGCCGGGCCGCAGTCGCCCGATCACGTGGCCGAGCCGCTCCGCCGGGGCGAACACGTCCGCGGGCCGAAACATCTCGCCTTGGTTCATCGGCAAACCGCCGGCGAGCTGGCTCAGGTATTCGTGCGCCAGGAGTTGGGCGGGCAGCGCCTCGGACTCTCCAAAGCGGCCTTCTTCCGACAGGGCGCTCGCCCAGATCGCCGTCTGCCGCAGGGTTTCCGCGTAAGCAGCGGTCCAGGCAAGGCCATGGGCGGCGTGCTGTTCGGCGTCCAGCGCCTCACGATCCAGCCGCCCGTCCCGCCGCACGCGGCCGCTCACGGTTGCTGCAATCGAGGCGACGAGCGCGGCCGCTTCGTCGGCGGCCTCTTCAAGCAGGCGGGGAAGGTCGGGCAGGACGAGCGTCATGATTCCACTATGGCAGGCTTGCGCTGCGTCAGGTGAGGCCGCTTTGCTGCACCGACGCCAAGCCGGGAGACCTCCATGATCGTAGTCCACCACCTCAACGACAGCCGCTCGCAGCGCATTCTGTGGCTGCTCGAGGAACTTGAGGTTCCCTACGCCATCAAGCGCTACGAGCGGGATGCAACCACCCGGCTCGCGCCGCCCGAGCTGGTGGAGGTGCATCCGCTCGGGAAGTCGCCCGTGATCACGGACGACGGACGCACGGTCCACGAATCGGGCGCGATCGTAGACTACCTCATCCGCCGCCACGGCGGCGGCCGGCTGGCGCCGCCGATGGGCAGCGACGCCTACGAGACCTACAACCAGTGGCTCCACTACGCCGAAGGCTCGGCCATGCTGCCGTTGATGCTGCTGCTCTACACGGGCCGGCTGGGCGAAGCGGCCGCGCCGCTCCAGCCCCGCATCGAGAGCGAGCTCGCGAACCATCTCGGCTACATCGATCGATCGCTGGCGGGGCGGGACTGGCTGCTCGGCGAGGAGATCACCGGCGCGGACATCAATCTGTCGTTCGTCGGCGAGATCGCCGGCGTCTTCGGGCGGTTCCCGCAGTTCCCCAACATCCAGGCCTGGGTCGAGCGGTTCCAGGCGCGTCCGGCCTACAGGACGGCGCTCGAAAAGGGCGGGGCCTACAGCTACGCGCGCTGACGGCTACTCGAAGGGCGGGAAGTCGTCGTCCACGATGCCGTCCAGGAAATCGAGCACGGCCGCCTTGAAGGACGCGTGGGGAATGACGGAGAAGTGGTCGCATCCGGGCAGGCTCTTGCTCCAGCCAGACGGGAACACCCGCGCCAGGTCGGCCGGATCGCCGGCGCCTTCATCCCAGGCGCCGGCGACGACGAAGACCGGCATCGGCAGGCGGGCCATGGCGCCGCGGTCCAGCGGCGGGCTCTGCGCGGCGGTGAATGCGGCCAGGGCCTGGCGGTCCTCGCCCTGCTCGTCGGCGAACTGGCGAAAGCTCTTGAGGAAGTCGTTCTCGATCGTCGCCGGGTCGTCGGCGGACATCGCCTTGGTCATGGCTTCCGCCGCGCCCGGCTTGGGGGGATCGAACAGCTTGCCGCCGATCCCGCCCAGGATCAGGTTCGAGACGCGCTCGGGCGCGTCGATGGCGAGTTGAAGCGCGGTGCGGGTCCCCATGGAATAGCCGAACACGTCGCATCGCTGGACGCCCAGGTGGTCGAGGAGCGCCAGGGCGTCGGCGGCGAGCGCAAACCGGCCGTAGTCTGCCGGGTCGTGCGACTTCATGCTCTCGCCATGACCCCGCTGGTCCAGCGCGATGACGCGCACCCTCCGCCGTTCGAAGGCGCCATACCATCCGGTGCGTCGCCAGCCTTCATGCCGGTTCGAGGCGAAGCCGTGGAGTAGCAGGATTGTCCGCTCCGGCGTCCCGGGCGGGGTGATGTCGTCGTAGGCGATCTCGGCGCCGTTCAAGGTCACGCTTGGCATGAGCCAACCGTAGAAGCGGCATAGGCGCCGCGTCCACTATCCGCGGCGTCCGCCTCAGGATCCCGGTAGCCCGCCAAATGCGCACCCTCAGCGCGAACATTGAGGCTGCTCACCACCTAGGGGTGCTCAACTTCCCGAATTTTCTCAGGGACTTCCCAAAGTAAAGGTTTCGGTTACCGAACATCGATTACCCAAAATGGGTAGCGGTAGAAAACCGCACTAGGAGGAATCATGACCGCCAGGTCGCATACGGTGATCATCGCGCCCTTGAGCCGCGTGGACCGCGCGGCGGGCCGCATGATCCGCGACGGTGAGCGCAAGGCGCGGGGGACTGGGCGGCGGCGCGCCACCCGGCCCGAGGCCACGGCCTACGAGGCGCTGCTCGCACGTCTTACCAAGGCCCATCACGTCACCTTCAAGCCGATCGACTGGGCCGATATCGAGGCGCAGGGCCCGGTCGTGCCGACCGTCGCGCGCGACGCCATGTCGGCCGAGGCGCGCCGAAAGCTGTCAGCCTACCGACCGTCGCTGATCGACTCCCTGCTCGGCCTCGAGCAGCAGAAGCGCCGGGACCTTACCGACAAGGTCGTCGCGGCGGCCAAGGCGGACGCCGAGCTCTACGCCAAGGCCAAGGCCATGGCGGACCAGCACAACCGCCTGCTCGCGCTGGCCCCCGACGTGCGGGCGATGAAGGTCGAGGCGGTGGCCGGCGCGCTGAAGGCGAACGGCGCCGCGGCGGCGATGAAGGAGCTGGTGGAAGGCTTCGCGCTGTACCTGGAGGGCTCCCGCCGGCTGGTGGCCCAGGTGGACATCATCGAATTCGACGCCCTGCCCGACGAAGCGTGCCTGCCGGGGGCGGGCGCACCCATCTACCGGGCCATCCCCGAGGACGAACGCTACGAGCTGCAACTGGCGAACGCCGCCTCGGTATCGCTCCGCGCCGCGGTGGAGGTGGCCCAGGCGGCGCCGACGGAAACGATCGAGGTGGTGGCGCGTCTCTGCCGGCCGGGAGGTCTGGCGGAGACGGACCTCGTCCCCGTGCTCTATGCCAAGGTCCCGACTGCGGCGCTGGCGAAGCTGCAGCTCGCCAAGCTGGAGCCGGCCGCGATCCTGGGGGCGCTGTCGGCCCGGGTGGACTGGACCTCGACGCGCGGCCTCGCGCCGATCGGACTCGAGGATCTTGGCCTCGGCGGACTGTTGCAGCCGCTGGCGGCCTGAAGCTGAAGGGGCAGGCGTCGCCCCAGCGGTCGGACAGCTAGCTGCGCCAGCGCAGGGTCGCCGGCTTCACGGGATTGACGAACGGCCGCTCCTCGTGGCGGCTGGCGATCCACTCCCGCTTCAGCGACTGGTACCACTTGGCCTGCCGGTCGGCATCGTCAATCCACAACAGCGCAGGGTCGTGCTTCAGGCCAGCGTTCTGTAGCCGGACCATGTCGGCGTCCTGGCGCAGGAAGGCGCGGGCCATAGCTCCGATCAGCGGCTTCAGCAGGATGAAAGCCGGGTGATCGGACCAGACGAGCTGCGTCACCTCGGTGCGGCTCTCGTCGATGGGCGTCAGCGCAGTCAGCGAGAGGACCTGTCGGCGGCCGACCACGACGTGCTCCCAACGCAGGCCCGGGAGGCGGAAGGTGATCTCGGTTTCTGGCCGTCCGCCCAGGATCGCGTAGGCGCGGCTGTTGCGGGAGGGCGAATGGCGCACCATGGCGAAGCCGGCCTCGCGCGGCTCGAACCGCTTTTCCTTGTCGTGTTCGCTGCCGGCCGTACGCCACCACCACTGCCGATGCACGTAGGGGCCGTGCGCCGGGTCCATGAGGCCGACGACCGCCTGGTCGATGTGCGCGTCGAACACCATCCGGTCGACGAGTTTCGGCGGACCGCCGACCACGCCCGGAAAGGTGGGGGGCGGGTGGTCCGGCTCCTCGGTGACGGCGCCCATCCAGACGAAGATCAGCCCCTGGCTCTCAACCACCGGATAGCGCCGTACCTGGATGCGGCCGATGTCCATCGCCTGGTCGGCGGTGAGGGATGGAATGGCCTTGCAGGCGCCGTCCGCCCCGAACCGCCACCCGTGGTAGGGGCACGCCACGGTCTCGGTCCCGTCGGGTTCGGGGTAGAGGCGGCCCGCCGACAGCGGTGCGGCCCGGTGGGGGCAGACATCGCGCAGGGCGAAGACCTGGCCCTGCCTTCCGCGGCCGAGCAGGATCGGCTCGCCGAGCAGATCCACGTGACGCAGGCGGCCGGCCCGAAGCTCGCCCGAGAGGCCGGTCAGGTACCAGGTGTCGGACAGGAAGCCCTGGCCGAACCGGGCGGCCGCGCCCGGCGCTCTGCTCTCACCGTCTGGCATGCTCTTCCATCGAGCTGAAATCACTCATTCGCCGAATTCACTGATGTGGAAGGCGTTGTCGGCCTACGCATTTCGCCATGAAACGCCTCGCGCTCCAATTCGTCGCCCTGCTCGTCACCGCCACGGCCGCCGCGGCTGAGGAGGCCGCGCCTGGGGACCCGATGGCGGCCTTCTATGGCAACACCCTGACCATCGCCGTCCCGGACGCCTACTATTATGCGCGCCGGTTCGTCGAACCCGACGGAACGTGGCGCGAGCCGCGCGGTTCGGGGGAGATCCGCGGCGCCTGGGAGCGGATGCCGGACAGGTCGACCTGTCACTGGCAGACCGAGCCCGCCATCCACAATCCGACCCGGTACTGCTATCCGCCCGAAACCCGACGGGTGGGGGAGGAATGGACCACCACAGACCCCAACACGGGAAACCTGGCGATCCAGAAGATCGAGCCCGGCCGGAACTAGTCCGGCGGCGACGGACCGAGCCTCAGGAAGCATCCCGCGAGCGGCGACAGGCCCACCGAGCCGCCCCTCAGGTCGGCCTCTCCCGCACGCAGCGGCAGGAGGTCCGCCTCCTCCAGCGAGGGATGGGCGAACACCTGCGGCTCGCCGCCCAGATTGAACAGGCACAGGATCTCTTCGCCGGCGTGGCGGCGGACGAAAGCCACGAGCGGCTCCGCCGTGTCCAGGAACGCGATCTCTCCGACCGACAGGACCGGCTGGGACTTCCGGAGCGCGATCATGGCACGCGCGAAGGTCAGGGTGGACTCCGGATCGTCCGTCTGCTCCTCGACCGACAGGCCACGGTGCTCCTCGGCCAGGGGCAGCCAGGGCTCGCCGGTGGTGAAGCCCATCTTGGGGCCCGCCGTCCACGGCATGGGCGTGCGGCAACCGTCGCGGCCGCCGTCGTAGGGCCAGTAGAGATCGCCCACGGGGTCCCGCAGCTGGTCGCGCGCAAGGGAGGCCTGCGGCAGGCCCAACTCCTCGCCCTGGTAGATGAGCGTCGTCCCCTTCAGCGAGACGAGCAGGGCGAAGAGCGTCTTCGCAAGTTCGGGCGAGGCGTCCTTCCCGCCGAAACGGCTCACCGTCCGCGGCACGTCGTGGTTCGAGAAGCTGATGGTCGGCCAGTGCCCGGGGAACCGCGCCAGGGTGCGGAAATGCTCCGCCAGGAAACCCGCTCCCAGCTTGCGCGCCAGGAGCATCACGAAGGTATAGCCGGAGTGCAGCCCTTCGGCCGGCGTGCAGTAGGCGCCGCAGCGCTCCTCCTCCTCCGAGAACTCGCCGAAGACGAAGCGGTCGCCGCCGTTCCGCCCGTTGTGCGCCTCCACGCGCCTGCGGATGGCGTCCAGGACCTCGACGTTCTCCTCGAGATTGGAGTCGTAGAGGTGGCGTTGCAGGTTGCCGGCGTGGCTCCAGTGCAGGCCGCGCCGCGCCTCCATCGGAACCGGTGGGTTGGGCGTGAGGGCGGCGTCGTGCAGATAGGTTCCGGCGACGTCCAGGCGGAAGCCGTCCACCCCCTTGGCGAGCCAGTCGTCCAGCACCGACAGGACGGCCTCGCGGGCGTCAGGATTGCGCCAATTGAGCTTCGGCTGCTGGCGCAGGAACTTGTGGTGGTAGTGCTGCCGGCGCGCCGGCTGGTAGGCCCACGCCGGCCCGCCGAACACGGACAGCCAGTTGTTGGGCGCGGTGCCGTCCAGCTGGGGATCCGCCCAGACGTACCAGTCGGCTTTCGGCCCTTCCCGGCCGCCGGTCAGGCTTTCCACGAACCACGGGTGGACGTCTGAGGTGTGGCTCAGCACCTCGTCCAGAACGACCTTCAGTCCCCGTGCGTGCGCCGCATCCAGAAGGCGCTGAAAGTCATCCAGGGTCCCATAGTCCGACTGGATCCCCGTAAAGTCGGCGATGTCGTAGCCCCAGTCGCGGTTGGGCGACGGATGGATCGGGGAGAGCCACAGGCCGTCGACGCCAAGAGACTGGATGTAGTCCAGCCTGGCCAGCACGCCGGGCAGGTCGCCATGACCGTCCCCGTCGGCATCGAAAAAGCTGCGGACGTAGACGTGGTAGAGGATCGCGCCCTTCCACCACGGCTCGTTCACGGATCAGACCTCGGAAGCGTTCGTGATGATCCGGGAGACGATCCCGTACTCCACGGCCTGCTGGGCGCTCATCCAGAAGTTCCGGGTCGTGTCCTTGTCGACCTTCTCGTAGGTCTGGCCGGTTTCCTTGGAGATCATCCGGTTCACGCGTTCGCGCATCTTGATGATCTCTTCGGCCTCGATCTCGATGTCCGAGGCCTGGCCGCGGACGCCGCCCGCGGGCTGGTGCAGAAGGAAGCGGGTGTTCGGCAGGCAGAGCCGGTTTTCCTTCGCCGCCCCCAGGTAGATGTGCGCGCCGGCGCTGGCCACCCAGCCGGTGCCGATCACGGTCACCGGCGCCACGCTGAACCGGATCATGTCGTGGATGGTGTCGCCGCTCTCCACGTGGCCGCCCGGCGAGTTGATGATCATGCGGATCGGTTTGTCGCTTTCGGCGGCAAGCGCCGTGAGCTGGGCGGTGACGCGCTCGGCCAGGCGCATGTCGATCTCGCCGAAGACCAGCACGGTGCGCGACTTGAAGAGCGCGTTCTGCACCGGCCCGGAGGTCATCGGCATGTCGGGCAAGCGGCCCTTGTCCTCGTCGTCGCCGTCCTCGTCGTCGAGGTAGGAAATCCACTTCAGCATCTGGGGGCGCCTTCAAAGTCGGTGTCGTGTCCCCACGAGTTATTGGTCCGCGGCCTGTCCGGCAAGGCTCTCGTGCCGGCTCGCGTCGTTCCTCCGCCTCGCTGGAGCTCCGCGATTGAACCGCCAGGGACGCTTCCCATTCCAGACAGGTGCCCGGCTCCGTCGCTCTCAAGCCTCCCTCACCCGCCGCCCGTTCCCTGGCGGGACTCTGGTCCGTGCTGGTCGACCTTGCGATCTCGGGCCTCCTGCTCGGCGTCGCCGTGGCGCGCTGGGCGCCGCCCGAGGACCTGCCCTGGACGCCGCTTCGGCTCGACCAGCCCGTCGGCCTGGCGACCGCCATCAAGTTCGAGGCCGCCGTCGCCGACCCGGCGCGGTGCCGGGCAGTGCTGACCGGGGGCGGCGTCCGTTTCGTGGAGGAGCCGGATCGGGTGGCTGGCGACTGCGCCACGCGCAACACGGTGCGGCTGCAGGCGCCCGCCGTCCCGCTGGCGCCCGCAGCGCCCGTGATGACCTGCCCGACGGCCCTGGCCTACGCCTTCTGGACCCGCCACAGCGTCCAGCCCGCCGCCCGCGCCGAATTCGGCGAAGCCGTCGCCCGGCTGGAGCACTATGGGACCTACGCCTGCCGCAATCTCTACGGCCGCGCGACCGGGGCGCGGAGCCAGCATGCCTTCGCCAACGCGGTGGACGTGGCCGCCTTCCGGATGGAGTCCGGCCGGCGCGTCAGCGTCCTGGACGATTTCGGCGATCCGGGGCCCGAAGGGCGTTTCCTGCGCCGCGTGCGCGACGGGGCGTGCCCCTGGTTCCGGGCCGTGCTGAGCCCCGACTACAACGCCGCCCACCGCGATCACTTCCATCTCGACCGCGGTCGATTCGACGCCTGCCGCTAGATCACTTCGGCCGGAAGGCCAGCAGCACGTTGCCGGGCGCCTGCCCGAACATGCCGTAGCCCGAACCCACGAGGACCAGGCCGTTGACCCCGACGATCGAGGCGGCGTCGATCGAGCCGCCCTTGCCGGGCACGCCGTTCAGGGTTTCGAAGTCGCGCAGGGTGTCGAAGGTCCAAAGGCGCTCGCCGGTCTTCGTGTCGAGGACGAACAGCCGGCCATCCAGACTGCCCTGGATCACGGCTCCGTCGATCACGGTCGGCGCGCCCGAGAAGCCATACAGCCGCTCGCACCGCGGCGCCTTCTTGCCCCGCTCGCCCTCGCAGGACGGTGTCGCGGAATAGTGCCACTTGAGCTCGCCGGTGTTGGCGTCGACCCCGTACATGCCGGGCTGCAGCTTGGGATCGATCGGTTCGCCGCCGGGCAGCGGGCGGCCGATCTGCGCCACCGGAACGACGACCGTATCGTTGAGGAAGGCGATGCCCCAGTGGATGCCGCCGTTCGGCGCGCCCGTGCCGATGTCGCGGCGCCAGACCACCTTGCCGCTGTCAGGGTCCAGCGCCCAGACCGTCCCCGACTTCTGTCCGGCGAGCACGAGCTCGCGGCCGTTCTTAAGCTTCGCCAGGATCAGCGACGCTCCGAAGTCGACGTCCCGATAGACGGTCTCGTTGGCCTTGACGCAGTTGAGCATCCCGGGCCGGGGATTGGGGCCGCAGCCCACGTTGAAGATATCGTCTGCGGTGGCCTGCATGCTCCAGGCCTCGGTCCCGTCGCGCAGGCGGATGGCGATCAGGGCGTCCGTGTTACGGTGGGCCGGCGGCGAATTAGCCTCGCCGGTGCCGAAGAAGATCAGTCCGCGCTTCTCATCGACGAGCGGTGAGTTCCAGATCGGCGCCCCCGAGGGTCCCAACAAGGGCTTGCCGTCGCCGCGGTCCCGCACCGGCCGCGCGTCGGGCATGGTGTCGTAACGCCACTGTTCCTTACCGGTCTTGGGATCCAGCGAGAGGACGTAGCCGTGATTCGTGCAGCATTCGACGCGGTTATCGTAGGCCTGCATGATCTCGAACTGGGATACCGGCACGATCACGCGGTCCTTCAGCACCCGCGGGGTCCCGGTCGTCAGCGAGTAGGAATAGGTCCCCACCGCTCTCGTCCACAGCGCCTTGCCCGTCCGCGCGTCGACGGCGTGGACCGTGGTGTCGAGGCCCGAGAACACCAGGACCGGCGTTCCGTCGGCGGTCACCCCGTAGGACGCGCTGGTCCTCAGCGGCGCGCCCCCCGGCGCGCGGTAGACCCACTTCACGCAGGGCTTTGCCGGATCGCTGAGATCGAAGGCGTACATGGCCGAGGCCTCGGCCACTGGCAGGAAGACGGTCTTGCCCACCACGACCGGCTGGGCGCGCATCATCGTGGTGTCGGGAAAGCCTATGGCCCAGGCGAGTTCCAGCTTGCCGAGGCGGGCCTTGGAGAGGCCGGTCTGCCGGGCGGACAGCGTTCGGGTCTGGCGCGCGTCGAAGCCGAAGGTCGCCACGGCGGCGGCGGCCTTCAGGTCCACGCCGGACCGGGGGCAGGCCATGGCGGCGCTCCAGGTGTCGCGCGTCTCGGCAGACCGTCCCGTGAGGTAGTTGATCAGCTGGCCGCGCTGTTCCTCCGTGAGGCTGGCGGCCTGAGCCTGCATCTTGCCCTGGGTCAGGGCGAAGCTCAGCACCTGGTAGCTCATCGCCGAGAGGGTGGCCCGGCTGGGGGACTTGGTCTCCTCGGGGTTTTCGTGACAGGCCGCGCAGTTCATCCGGTAGACGGCGGCGCCGGGGTGCGGCATCTGCTCGGCCGACTGTGCTCGGCTCTCGCTCCATAGTCCGGCAGCCGCCAGGAAGCCGGCCGCCAGCGTCAACAACGCCCTCATGCGATTCCCCCGTGCCGCCGAGGCTCTGCGCGGCCGCGGTCGTTTTTCGAAGATACGGCATCCTGATCTTCCGTCCACCTTGACCGAGGGGCAAGGCGCGTCGCAAATGCGCGCTCACTCAAACAACCGTTTGGAAGGAGCGCCCGATGAGCCAGGTTCTGGAAGCCCCCAAGGTCAGCGAGCGCGGGCTCTTCGACCTCACCGGCAAGGTTGCGGTGATTACCGGATCGTCCCGCGGCATCGGCCGCGCCATCGCTGAGCGCATGGCCCAGCAGGGCGCGAAGGTCGTTATCTCGTCGCGCAAGGCCGGCCCCTGCGAGGAGGTGGCGGCGGTCATCAACGAACGGCACCCCGGCCATGCGATCGCCGTCCCGGCGAACATCTCGTCGCAGGAGGACCTCCAGCGCCTGATGGACGAGACGCGCAAGGCGTTTGGGAAGATCGACATCCTGGTCTGCAACGCCGCCTCGAACCCGTTCTACGGCAGCCAGCTCGACATCCCGGACGACGCCTTCCGGAAGATCCTCGAGAACAACATCGTGGCGAACAACTGGATGATCAAAATGGTCGCCCCCGAGATGAAGGAGCGGAAGGACGGCTCGATCATCATCATCTCGTCGATCGGAGGCCTGCGCGGCTCGGAAGTGATCGGCGCCTACTGCATCTCCAAGGCCGCCGACATGCAGCTCGCCCGCAACCTCGCCAAGGAGCTGGGCCCCTACAACATCCGGGTGAACTGCGTCGCGCCGGGCCTGGTGAAGACCGATTTCGCCAAGGCGCTGTGGGATACGCCGGCCGGCGAGGAGCGGGCCAGCTCGGGCACGCCGCTGCGCCGCCTGGGCGAGCCGGACGATCTGGCCGGCGCGGCCATCTACCTGGCGTCCCGCGCGGGCGCCTGGACGACCGGGCAGACGATCGTCGTCGACGGCGGCAGCGTCTGCTGAGGCTTCAGAGCGCGGCGGCCAGGGCCTTGGCCAGGTCGCCTCGCGGTTCGGCGCGTACGCTCTCAAGCCCCAGCCAAGCGGCCATCCGCCTGAGTTCCTCGGCCAGTCGGGCGGGCGTTTCGGGGCTCGCCCAAGGCTCCGCATGGCTAGCTTGCACGATCAGCACGCCGGCCTTGCGATCGGCCTTCAGGTCCACGCGGGCGGTGAGCGCGTCGCCCTCCAGGAAGGGCAGGACATAGTAGCCGTGCTGGCGCTTCTCGGCGGGCGTGTAGATCTCGATCCGGTAGCGGACGCCGAACATCCGCTCGGTGCGGTCCCGGAACCAGATCAGGTTGTCGAAGGGTGAGAGCAGGGCCCCGGTTTCGATCTTCCGCGCCCACCGGGCCTTTGGATCCAGGTAGGCTTGGTCGCGCCAGCCCTTGACCTTCACCGGCACCAGATCGCCGTTCTCGACCAGCTCGGCGATGCGGTCCTTCGCGCCCTCCACCGGCATGCGGAAATAGTCGCGCAGGTCCCTGGCCGTAGAGATCCCCATGGCCCGCGCGGCGGTCCGGTAGAGCTCGCGCTGGGCGTCGGCGCGATCCGGCGTGGGCAGGTTCCAGATGGCTCCGGGGATCACCTTCTCGGGCAGGCCATAGACGCGCTCGAAGGTCCCGCGCCGGGTGGCGGTGGTGAGCTCGCCTGCCCAGAACAGGCACTCCACCGCCCGTTTGGCCTCGCTCCAGCCCCACCAGCCGCCCGGGCCCCTGTGACCCATCTCCAGCTCCGAGGCCGACATCGGGCCGCGGGCGGCGATCTCGTCCCGCACCCGGTCGACGAAGTCGCGCCGCTCGCGCAGGAACTTCGCCACGCCCTTCCATACGCCTAAGCCCGCGCGTGCGTCCTCCATGCGCCAGCGGAACAGCGGCTGGGCCGACAGCGGCAGAAGGGAGGCCTCGTGAGCCCAGTACTCGAACAGCGGCCGTTTCGAGCCCCAGGCGACCTCTTCGAGCAACTCTCTCGGATAGGCGCCCAGTCGCGAGAAGGCGGGTAGGTAATGGGTGCGCGAGACCACATTGACCGAGTCGAGCTGCACCACGCCCAGCCGCTCGATCAGGCGCACCAATCGCTTCCGGCCGACCTCGCCCGACCGATTACCCCCGAAGCCTTGGGCGGCGAGGGCGATGCGGCGCGCCTCGCCGGCGGTGAGCGTCTCCTTCATGCGATCGTCCCGGCAGAATCAGACGGTCCAGCCTAGCTTGTGAACAAAATCGGAACAACAATCGTAAACGCATGGTTAAGCAAAGTGGTTAACCACTCGGGGGTGCGGGGTACGAAAATGGAACTCGAGGTCTCAGTAGCCGAACACTGATCGTTGAGGGGGCTCAGCGGCCCAGCTTCAGCGCCCCGGCGATCCGCACCGCCGCGGCCTCCGGCGCAAGCGCGCCGGTATCCAGCGTGAGCTCCGCCGGAAGATCGCGGTAGGTCTGGCTGCCGTCGCCGCGCAGCCGGCGGAGCAGGTCCAGATCGGTCAGCTTTCCTGTTCCGCGGCGGGACTCGGCGCCAATACGCGCCTCCTGAACCTCGATTGGCGCGGTGAGGCGGACGAAGCGGATGCGGCCTCCGAGCGGGACGATGCGCGCCTGCACGGCTTCGGGGAACTCCGACGACACCGTGCTCTCGGGCGCGAAGGTGAAGATCAGCGACGTCCCCGCCTGGGCCGCCGCCTCGAAGACATCGAGCCACATCCGCTCGCGCAGCGTCACGAAGGCGGGGCTGCCGAAAGGAAACACCGCCAGCAGCGCGTCCACCACCAGGTGATTGTGGAACAGCTTCAGCCCCGTGCGCGCGGCCAGCGCATGGGCGACGGTCAGCTTGCCGACGGCCGCCGGACCGTAGAGGAACACCAGGTCCATCGCCTGTTCAATGCTCCAGCCGCCCGTCCGTCAGGGCCGCATGCTCGAACTGGAACAGAACGTCCGGATCGGGCGCGGCCACCTGCTCGCATAGCCACTCGGGCGAGAGCTGCTTCAGCACGTGTCGCATGATGTTCACCCGCGCGATCCGCTTCTTGTCCGTGTGTACGACCCACCACGGCGCGTCGCGGGTGTGGGTGCGCGTCAGCATATCGTCCCGTGCCTGGGAGTAGGCGTCCCACTTCTCCTCGGCCACCTCGTCCAAGGGGCTCACCTTCAACGCCTTGACTGGATCGGTCCGGCGGGCGTGCAGCCGGCGGGCCTGCTCCTCCCGGGAGATGTCGAGCCAGATCTTCACGATCTGGATCCCGTTGCGCACCAACATGCGCTCGAACTCGGGCACGTCCCGCAGGAAGCGCTCCTGCTCGTCGGCCGTGGAGAAGCCCATGACTTTCTCCACCCCGGCGCGGTTGTACCAGGAGCGGTTCAGGATCACGAGTTCGCCGGCCGCCGGAAGGTGGCGGACGTAGCGCTGGAAGTACCACTCGCTGCGCTCGCGATCGCTGGGCTTGGGCAGGGCCACCACGCGCGTGTGACGGATCGACAGGTGCTCCGTGATCCGCTTGATCGCGCCGTCCTTGCCGGCGGCGTCTCGGCCTTCGAAGATCACCAGATCGCGCTCGCCGGCCTCCATCGCGTGCTGCTGAAAGCGTACGAGCGCGATCTGCAGCGCCTCAAGTTCATCATTGTTCTTCGCCATGGCGGCACCATGGCGCGGATTGTAGTGAGGGCCAATGATCCGCCTTTTCGTACCGCATGATCTCGGTCCGGGCCTGGACGTCACCCTGGACGAGGGGCAGAGCCGCTATCTGGCGGCCGTCATGCGTCGGCGCGAGGGCGACGAGGTTGCGCTCTTCAATGGTCGGGACGGAGAGTGGCGCGCGACGATCTCGGCCGTCACGAAGCGCGCCGTGAGCCTGGACGTCGCCGCACAGAACCGGCGGCAGGAGATTGGCCCCGATCTCGACCTGATCATCGCCCTGGTGAAGCGCGCCCGGCTGGAGACGATCGTGGAAAAGGCCGCCGAGCTCGGCGCCCGCCGGGTGCGGCCGGCGATCACCGAACGCACCAACGCCGACCACACCCGCATCGAGCGCCTCCAGGCCATCGCGACGGAGGCGTCGGAACAGACAGGCCGGCTCGACGTGCCCGAGGTCTGCGAGCCGATGAAGCTGGAGCGCCTGCTCTCGGACTGGGATCCGGGCAGGCGGCTGCTCTTCTGCGACGAGGCGGGCGATGCGCCGCCGGTGCTCCGGGCGGTGTACGCCGCGGGTCCCTGGGCGATCCTCGTCGGCCCGGAGGGCGGGTTTTCGCCGCGCGAGCGCGAAGCACTGCGAGCCGCCCCCTTCGCCACGCCCGCCAGCCTCGGCCCGCGCATCCTCCGCGCGGATACGGCTGCGATCAGCGCCCTCACGTTGTGGCAGGCGGCGGTGGGGGATTGGGCGGCCCCTTGAGCTTGTCGGAATTGCGCCCACCTAAGCTGACGGCGTATTGATCGCGCCGCGCAAGACCTCACGCCGCATCGGGCGTGAAGGCCGGGGAGAGAATACATGGCCGAGGTCGCGTGCGACGATCGTCCCCTGGTGTTCGAGGATTTGGTCCGCTGGATGGCCGAAGGCGCCAAGCCGGCCGCCGAGTGGCGCGTGGGCGCCGAACACGAGAAGTTCGTCTTCCGCCTCGCCGACCATGCGCCGGTGCCCTACGAGCCGAACGGCATCAAGGCCCTGCTTGAGGGACTCACCCGGTTCGGCTGGACCCGGGTGTACGAAGGCGCAAGCGTCATCGCGCTGGAACGCAACCAGGCCAGCGTGAGCCTGGAGCCGGGCGGGCAGTTTGAGCTCTCGGGCGCGCCCCTCGAGACGGTCCACGACATTTGCGAGGAGACCGGCCAGCACCTCTCGGAGGTGAAGGCGGTCGCGGACGAGCTGGGGCTCGGCTTCCTGGGCCTGGGCTTCACGCCGACCTGGACCCGAGATCAGATCCCGGTGATGCCCAAGGGGCGCTACAAGATCATGCGGGAGTACATGCCGAAGGTCGGCAGGCTCGGCCTCGACATGATGTTCCGCACCTGCACCGTGCAGGCGAACCTCGACTTCGCGGACGAAGCCGACATGGTGGCGAAATTCCGCACCAGCCTCGCGCTGCAGCCGATCGCCACCGCTCTGTTCGCCAATTCGCCGTTCATCGAGGGCAAGCCCTCGGGCTTCGTCTCGGCCCGCGCGAACGTATGGACCGACACCGACCCCGACCGCACGGGGATGCTCAACTTCGTGTTCCAGGACGGCTTCGGCTTTGAGACCTACGCCCGCTACGCGCTGGCCGTTCCGATGTATTTCGTCAAACGTGACGGCCGCTACATCGACGTCGCCGGACGCTCCTTCGTCGACTTCATGGATGGCAAGCTGCCCGAGTTGCCGGGCGAGCGGCCGACGATCAAGGACTGGGCCGACCACGTCACCACCATCTTCCCCGAGGTGCGGCTGAAGAAGTACCTCGAGATGCGCGGCGCCGATTCCGGTCCGTGGAGCCGCCTCTGCGCGCTTCCGGCCCTCTGGATGGGGGTGCTCTACGACGCGCCCTCGCTCGAAGCGGCCTGGGACCTATGCAAGGACTGGGAGACTTCGGATCACGAGCGCCTGCGCGCCGACGTGGCGCGCCTCGGCCTGAAGGCCGAGGTCGCCGGCCGCACCGTCCAGGAGGTGTCAAAGGATCTCCTGGCCATCGCCCGGCAGGGACTGAAGAACCGCAACCGCCTGTCGGCCGGAATGGTGGACGAAAGCGGCTACCTCGCCGAGCTGGAGCATATCGCCGAAACCGGCGTCACGCCGGCCGAGCGTCTGCTCGAGCTCTACAACGGCGCCTGGGAGGGCGACGCCGGCCGCGTCTTCGAGGATTTCGCATACTGAGGTCTGGCGCCGCCTGATCGCCACTGGCCCTTTTCTTCGGCGCCCGACTGTGCCCAATCCAGGCGATGGGCGTCTGGTCGGGATCCTGTCACTGTGGCGCAGTCCGTTTCCGCGTCGAGGCGGAGATCGAAGAGCTGACCCGTTGCGATTGCTCGCTCTGCCGGCGCAAGGGCGCGTTGATGGCGAAGGTCCCCGAGAAGGGCCTGGTCATCGAGGCGGGAGAGGACAATCTCGCGCTCTATCAGTGGAACACCGGGATCGCCCGGCACTGGTTCTGCCGCACCTGCGGAATCTACCCCTTTCACCGCAAGCGAGCGGCGCCCGCCTTCTATGGCGTCAATGTGGGTTGTCTCGAAAGCTTCGATGTGGCCGCCTATCCCTATCGGCTCGCCGACGGGCTGACGATGAGCGTGCGCTCCGCCGGCGCCAGGCCCGAATGGACTGGGCCCCGCGAGGACGAGTGATGCCTGTGAAGCTGCCGAAATACGCCCACTGGGTAGCCGAGCGCCGGTTCCTCGTGGATGCGGACAACGCGCCGCGGCTCGACCCGGCGAGCGCACGGCGGATCGAGGACCTCTACATCGACGGCGGCCGTCTACGGCTTCGCGCGATCACTCATCCGGACGGCGAGCGGGAGTTCAAGCTGGGCAAGAAGTATGCGCCCGACAATCCGCTGATCGGCCCCATGACGAACCTCTACCTCGACCCTGACGAGCACGCAGTGCTTTCGGCGCTCCCGGGGCGTCGCATCGTGAAGCGTCGCTACAAGGTCGGCGCATTCGTCGTCGACGTCTTTGAGGGCGCCCTTGAGGGTCTCGTGACCGCAGAGTGCGAGGCGCCGAACCGCATGGCCGCGATGGCCGTCGACATTCCCGCCTGGTGCGTCCGCGAGGTCACCAGCGAGGCCGGTTATACGGGGTGGAGCCTCGCACAGCAGCAGGCCGTCCCCGAAACCGTCGCAGGCTAGCGGACCCCGCCGTCGGGACCAGGCGTCTCGACATTGGACGGCCAGTGATCGCGCTGGGCATGGCCATCGCCGGTGTCGGTGTGTTGGACGATCGTGTCGACGTTGGAGTTCGCATGGCGGGGGTGCGCGGCGTCGTCCATCTCGTAGACCTCCACCTTGTCCGGATAGAACGCCAAGCGCCCCTCGATCGCCCCCATCGCGGGGAACGGAGCCTCGTAAGTCCAGATAGCGTTCTCGGCGAACTGGCCGTCCATCAGCAGCGAATAGTAGGATGCATCGCCCTTATAGGGGCAGTGGGTGCGCCGGTCGGTCCTCGACATGTATTCCATCGAGACGTCTGCGCGGGGGAAGTAGACGACGGGGGGATAGTTCGCCTCCTTCAGGATCAGGGCGTCGGCGCTGTCGGCGATCACATGGCCGGCGTAGCGGGCCCGCCAGCGCTTTGTGGCTGGGGTCACGGTGATCGGGTGGTCGGGGCCTGGGGTTTTCATTTGGTCGCCTCCTCGATGATCTGAACGCGAAGCTCGCGATCGGGCTGCGTCTGATTTGGGCGCCTGGTGGGCGCCGCGGAAAGCCGGCGGGCGCCGCCTTGCTTGTGTTGGCGCAGTGCGCGTGATTTTCTCGCGCCAAATCAGCCCGCCCGGGTGAAAACTGGCCCGAGCGCTTGGGCCGCCTTAGGGACTGCGGAACCTTCCCCACATGAACATCGTCATACTCGTCGGCATTCTCGTGACCCTGGCCACCGGGATCCCAGTGCTGATGCAGCTCCTGCGGCACCACCCCAGGGGCCTGATCATCCTGTTCTTCGCCGAGATGTGGGAGCGGTTCTCGTACTACGGGATGCGCAGCATCCTGATCTTCTACCTGACCCAGCACCTGCTGTTCGACGAGAAGACGGCCAGCGAGCAGTACGGCTCCTACACCTCGCTCGTGTACCTGCTGCCGCTGCTCGGGGGCATCGTGGCGGACCGCTACATCGGCACCCGCAAGGCCGTCGCCTTCGGCGCGCTGCTGCTGGTGGCGGGCCACCTGATGATGGCGGTCGAAGGACAGCCGGCGCGGGAGACGCTCATCTATGCGGGCCAGAGCTACGAGTTCGTGACCGAAGGCCGGATGGAGACCCGCGAGGTGCGCCTGATGGTGGACGGCCAGGGCTATGAAGTCGGGGCCGCGGCCAACGGCGGCCTGGCGATCCAGGGGCTCCCGGCGGGCGGACCGCTGCCGCAGGTCCTGCCGCCCGGCTCGTACGAGACGACGAAGCAGGTCGATCTGTTCGGCAGGAACGCCTTCTACCTCGCCGTGTCGCTGATCATCATGGGCGTCGGTTTCCTGAAGCCCAACATCTCCACCATCGTGGGCCAGCTCTATCCGCAGGGGGACCCCAGGCGGGATTCCGGCTTCACCCTCTACTACTACGGTATCAACCTCGGCGCGTTCTGGGCCTCGGCCCTCTGCGGCCTTCTGGGCACCACCCTGGGCTGGTGGGCCGGGTTCGGGCTGGCCGGCGTGGGCATGCTCGCCGGGTTCGTCGTCTTCATCCTGGGCAAGAAGCACCTGCAGGGAAAGGGCGAGCCGCCCAACCCCGAACTCCTGAAGAAGCCCGTGGTGGGTCGGCTGAACCGCGAGTGGCTGATCTACCTGGCCGGCATCGCCGGGGTGCTGCCCGTCTACTGGCTGGTGCAGCGCAACGACGTCGTCGGCGGGGCCCTGAGCATCTCCACGGTGCTCGCGCTGCTGGCCATCGTCGGGATCATCGTCTTCGTCTGCAAGACACGGGTCGAGCGCGAACGGATGATGCTGGCCACGGTCCTCATCATCGGCGCGGTGGTGTTCTGGACGCTCTTCGAGCAGGCCGGCACTTCCCTCAACCTGTTCGCGTCGCGCAACGTGAACCTCGGCGAAGTCACGGCGGCCCAGACCCAGTCGTTCAATGCGGGCTTTATCCTGGTCTTCGCGCCGATCTTCGCGGCGGCTTGGGCGTGGCTGGCCGCCCGCGGCCGCGACCCGAATCCGACGTTGAAGTTCGGCCTCGGCCTGCTGCAGGTCGGCCTGGGTTTCCTGATCGTGGTGTGGGCCCAGGGCCTGGCCGACGACCAGTACCGCATGCCGCTGATCATGCTCGCTCTGCTCTACATGCTGCACACCACCGGCGAGCTCTTCCTGTCGCCGGTGGGCCTGTCCGAGATCACCAAGCTGTCGCTGGCTTCCGTGGTGTCGTTCATGATGGCGGTCTGGTTCCTGTCGTCCTCCATCGCCCAGTACGTCGGCGGCAAGATCGCCGGCCTGATGGGCACGGAGACGGTGGGCGGACAGGTGCTGGATCCGGCGGCGGCGTTCGCCACCTCGATGGATGGCTTTAACAAGCTGGGCTGGGGCGGCGTCGCCTGCGGCGTCGTGTTCATCCTGCTCAGCTTCTTCATCAAGGGCTGGGCGCATGGCGTGAACGATCCGGGCAGCCATCCGCAGCCCGAACCGATCGCGCCCGTGCTCGACGGCGAGCGCCAGGCGGTCAGCCCGGCGGCGATCCGCAGGGACCGGGAGAGCTGACGGCCCGTTCGGCCCCGGCGATCAGAGGACGCAGGCGGTCAGCCCCTCGTTCCGCACCACGCGGGCGTTGCGGTTGATCGCGCCCGCCCGCCGCTTCACATAGGGGCCGGGCTTGGCCGCCCGCCAGCCCAGCGGCTTGGGGAGGATGGCGGCCAGGCGCGCGGCCTGGACCTGGGTCAGCTTGCTTGCAGGCACGCCGAAGTTGGCTTGAGCGGCCGCTTCGGCGCCGTACACGCCCGGGCCCCACTCGATCGAGTTCAGATAGACCTCCATGATCCGGGGCTTGCCCCAGCCCACCTCGATCAGGACCGTGAACCAGGCCTCCAGGCCCTTGCGGAGCCAGTCCCGCTGCGGCCAGAGGAAGACGTTCTTGGCCGTCTGCTGGCTGATGGTGGACCCGCCGCGCAGCTTCTTTCCGGCCTGGTTCGCCTTGTAGGCCTTTTCGATGGCCTCGAGGTCGAAGCCGTGGTGTTCGCAGAAGCGGGCGTCCTCGGCGGCGATCACGGCGCGGACCAGATTGGGCGAAATCTCCTCCAGGGGGACCCAGCGGCGATCGAAGCCGCGCCCCTCGAACACGCGCTGCACCATGAGGAATGTGAGCGGCGGCGGCACGAAGCGGTACACCGCCACCATCGCCACCGGGCCGATGAACAAGACGATGATCGCTGCGGCGATCACGGCCTTTATCACCCCCCAGAAACCGCCGCCCTTGCCCCGCTTCGCCATGCGCTGCTTGCCTTCACCCTAGGACCTGATGCTAGGCGAGATTCGCAAAGCCAAGGTCAATAGGCCCTCATGAACGTCTCCGAAGCCGTTGCTCGCCGCTATTCCGCCCGCGCCTTCAAGGACCAGCCCGTGTCCCGCGAGGTGGTGGCCGACATCCTCGAACGGGCGGCCCGCGCCCCCTCTGGCGGCAATCTTCAGCCGTGGCGGGTTTATGCCCTCGCGGGCGAACCGCTCGCGGCCTTCAAGGCGCAGGTGGCGGCGAACCCCATGGGCGAGCCCATGGAGTACGACGTCTATCCGCCCAACCTATGGGAGCCGTTCCGGACCCGCCGCTTCGAGAACGGGGAGCAGCTCTACGCTTCCATCGGCGTGCCGCGCGAGGACAAGGCCGGCCGCCTGCGCTGGTTCGCCCGCAATGCCGAGTTCTTCGGCGCGCCGGTCGGCCTCTTCTTCTGCATCGACCGCAAGGTGGGGCCGCCCCAGTGGGCCGACCTCGGCATGTTCATGCAGAACGTGATGCTGCTTGCGGTGGAGCGCGGCCTCGACACCTGCGCCCAGGAGTTCTGGGCCCGCTACCCGCTGAGCGTGGCGAGGGCCGTGGGCCTGCCCGAGGACCACATGGTCTTCTCCGGCATGGCCCTGGGCTACGCCGACCCCGACCATCCCATCAACAAGTGGCGCTCGACCCGCGATCCGGTCGACGCCTGGAGCGAGCTGAAGGGCTTCGAATGAGCCGCCTCGTCCTCGCCGCGGCGATCGTCGCGGGCGTCACCTACGTCGGCGGCTGGTTCCTCGACCTGCCGCCCGCAGCTTCCGTGGTCTGGAAGGGCGCCGGCGTCAGCCTGCTGGCGCTCTACGCGGCCCTCAACGCGCGCGGGCTCGACGGCTGGCTGCTCGTGCTCGTGATGGCGTTCGGCGCGGCGGGCGACATGCTCCTGGAGACCCACGGGCTGGTGACCGGCGCGCTGGCCTTCCTGGCGGGGCACCTCGTGGCCATCGCCCTCTACCTCCGGAACCGCCGGCATGAGCTGCGCGGTGGCGACTGGGGCGTCGCCACGGCCATCCTCGTGCTCACGCCCCTCATCTCCTACCTGCTGCCGCCGGATCGCGCGGGCGCGGCGCCGGTCGCGCTCTATGCCGCCGGTCTCGGAGCCATGGCCGCCGCGGCCTGGCTGAGCCGCTTCCCCCGCACGCTCGTTGCCGCGGGGGCCCTGATGTTCGTCGTTTCCGACCTGCTTATCTTCCTTCGCACCGGACGGCCGGCGCTGGACATCTTCCCGATGGGGCTGGCCGTCTGGGGGCTCTACTTCGGCGGCCAGGCGCTGATCGCCACGGGCGTTGTAGGGCGACTGGGGAAGGGGCCGTCGCCGGCCTCACCCGGGGCCCGTTAAGCTCCTGCTTACCCCATAGCTTCACCCCGCCTTCAACCCCCGCGCGTAGGTTCGCCGGCCATCCCGCCGGAGCTCCATGCGCCTCACGCCCCACATCCTGATGCAGGTGCTGCGCCTCGGCGGGGTGGCCTCCGGGCTGGCCGCCGTCGTCGCCCTGGGCGGGCCGTTCAAGTACGAGGACCTTGGCCTGCCCTTCCCGGACACGGTGGCGCACGCCGTCCTGTTCTATGGCGTCACGCTCGCCATGCTCACCGCCCTGCCTCGCTCGCGGGCGAGCGAGGTCGCGGTGGTGGCGCTCCTGCTGGGCGCGATCAGTGAGGTCCTCCAGTCCCTGTTCGGCCGGCAGATGTCCTGGCAGGACTTCGCCGCCGACACCGCGGGCGTCGCGGTGGCCTACGCGCCCGTGGCGATCACCCGCTTGCGGGAGCTCGCCCGCACCCATCCGCATCACTCCTTCGCCGAGATCCGTGCGATGGACCGGCGGAAGCCCCGGAACATCGGCCGTCAGCCGCTGACGAAGCCTACCGAGCTCTGATCCCCCTTGGTCCGCCCCCGGTGGCGTGACACGCTGGCGAAAACGCAGGCGGAGGGAGAGGACATGCGCTGGGGAACATGGGCTGCGGGGCTGGCGGCCATCTGGCTTGCGGGATCCGCCGGGGCCGAGGAAGCCTGGCATCCGTCCAGGTATGGCGAAAAGGACACCCTGGGCGCGCTCAACAACCTCTCGGCCGAAGGCGTGCTCAAGGCCGCCCGCCTGGTGAAGAGCGGCAAGGTCTATGCGCTGGGCGTGCCCACCGGGCCCGAGACCCCGGCCTTCGGCGATCGGGTCTACAAGATCGAGATCACGCCAAAGCCTGGCGAGTTCCCGGCGCCGGTCGGCGCCAGCAAGGTCACCGCGCACGACGAGAAGATCACCACGAGCATGGGGATCGGAACCCAGATCGATGGCCTGGGCCATCTCGGCATCGATCACCGCTACTACAACGGCCTGACCGGAGCGGCGCTGAACACGCCGGAGGGGTTCAACACCCTGGAGCTGTCGAACCTGCCTCCGATCGTCACACGAGGCGTGCTGATCGACATGTCCAGGCACTTCGGCGGGCCGATGAAGGCGGGTCAGGCGTTCAACCGCGCCGAGATCGAGGCGGCCATGAAGGCCCAGGGCGTCACCATCGGCAAGGGCGACGTGGTTCTCTTCCACACGGGCTGGATGGACGCCAAGGCGGTCAGCGACAAGGACACCTACCGCAACAGCGAACCCGGCCTGGGCGAGGAGGGGGCGACCTGGTTGGCCGACCAGGGCGTGGTGGCGATCGGCTCCGACACCATCGCCCTGGAGCCCATTCCCTTCGCCGACCCGGACCGGCCGTTTGTCGTGCACCAGACCCTGCTAGCGAAGAAGGGCGTGCATGTGCTGGAGGCGATCAACACAGGGCCCCTGGCCGCCGACCGCGTGACCGAGTTCCTGTTCGTGCTGGGCGTGCCGCGGTTCGTCGGCACGGTGCAGACGGTGATCAATCCGGTCGCGATACGCTGAACCGTCAGAGGCGGTAGAAGGCCGCGAAGCTTTCGATGGACGCCTCGGTGGTCAGGACGCGCAGCGGGAACGCCGTCCAGGGCGCCTGGGGATCGAGGTCGCCGAGACTCGCCAGCAGGGCGTCGCGGATCTCTGTGCGGACCGCCTCGCGGCTGTCGATAAGCTGGCCCCAGCTCGACGTGCCCTGAAGTCTCAGAGGGCCGGCGGCGACGGCCCGCGAGGCGCCGTAGTCCGGCGGGAAGAGCCGCCGATAGGCTTCCAGATTGTAGAGCCACGACTTGCCCCGGATCGCCCGCGCCCCCGGATCCTCCTCCAGGATGTGACGGATCATGGCGGCGAGCTCCGCCCGCCGGCGGCTGGTTTTGGCGGCGGAGAGCGGCCCCCCGACCTCGTCGGTGTCCCTGTTGTGGAAGTGGATGCGCACGACGCCGTCAGGCCCCGGCGGATCATAGGCGAAGCAGCCGAAACCCATTTGACCCGGCAAAGGAAGGACCTCGTCGCGGCCAGCGACAAACGCCGCCTGGGTCAATGCCACCTGGTCGGCCAGGTCGTTGCGCACGTCCAGCCCGTCGGCATAGGCGTTCCACTCGGCGGACGGCGCCTCATCGGGAATGCCGAAGCCCAGCCGGCGATGGAAGTTCGTGAAGCGGAAGGCCGCATCGCCAAGAGGAGCGCCCGTGAGCTCGGACATGCGCCGCGCCAGTCGAAGCTGGACCTCAAGATAGGGGCCCAGGCGCTCTGCGCGAGCCTGACGGTCGGCGGACATGGGCGGTTTCTAGCGCAGGACGCCGACCTCGTCGTCAGGGCAAGGGGATGGCGCCGTACGAAATAAGCCCGCAACAATGGGCGGCACGCTTGCGCGGTAGGACAGCTCAAGGAGGCTCCCCCCATGTGCGACGACATCCACCAAGGCCTGCTCCACGACCCCACGGTCTCGCGTCGCGGGTTCGGCCTCTTGGCCGCGGGCGCGGCGGGCGGGCTGGCTACCCGGGCCTACGCCGCCGACGTGGTCGAGAAGGACGTCTCGGTGAAGACCGCTGACGGCGTCGCGGACGCGGCGCTCTACTATCCGGCCGGCAAGGGGACATGGCCCGGGGTCCTCCTGTGGCCGGACTTCCTGTCGTTGCGGCCCGTGTTCCGCGAGATGGGTCGGCGGCTGGCGTCGGCGGGCTACGTGGTGCTGGTCCCCAACTTCTATTACCGGACGGCCAAGGCGCCGGTGTTCGAGGGATCGTTCAACTTCGCCAGCGCCGAGGACCGGGCGAAGATCGCTCCCATGCGCGAGGCGCTCACCACCGAAAGGGTCGAGGCCGACGCGGCCGCCTATGTCGACTTCATCGACGCCCAGCCGCAGACGAGCCGGAAGGCGGGGATCGGAACCCAGGGCTATTGCATGGGCGGTCCGCTGGCGGTCCGCACGGCGGGCGTCCGGCCGGGCAGGATCGGCGCGGTGGCGACGTTCCATTCCGGCGTCCTTGTCGGCGACGATCCGAAGAGCCCGCACCTGCTGATCCCGAAGACCAAGGCGGCCTACCTGATCGCCACAGCCGAGAACGACGACAAGCAGCGTCCGCAGGAGAAGGACCAGCTCCGCAAGATCTTCGACGATGCGAAGCTGAACGCGACCGTGGAAGTCTACCCCGCCAACCACGGCTGGTGCGTGCCCGGCAGTCCCGTCTACAAGGAGCAGGCGGCCGAACGCGCCTGGACCGAACTGCTGCGGCTCTACAAATCCAGCTTGGCTTAGATCACCGCGCCGGCCGCTCGAAGCTGCCGGCCGCGCCCGGAAACACGACGGGGCTCTCCCAGCCATCCTTGCCGATGGCGCTGACGCCGAAGAACCAGTCGTCGATGTTGACGCTCTCGAGCTTCGCCTCGCCCGTCGGCGGAACCACGCGCGAGAAGCGCCACTGCGGGTCGGTCGTAGCGCGCCACCAGATCCGGTAAGCCGACGCGTCGGGCGCGGGGGTCCATTTCACGGTGGTGTCGGGGCTGACGGCGCCCGAGATCTCCACGCCTTTCGGCGGCGCAGGCCCCATGGCGAGGGCGGCCATCGTCGCGACGTTCAGGCGGGTCACCTGGGCGAGATAGGGAAAGTCGACCCCGTCGATCGTATCGCCGTAGCGGATGCCGTTCTCGGTCCGCAGGTCCTGGTGCTGGCGGGTGTAGTTCTCGACCGCCTCAGTGACGCGCACGGCCGGGAAGCCGGCGCGAAGCATCTCAACCTGATCGCCGCCGCGTCCGAACCGGTCGGTCCGGTAGACCATGACCACGTCGAGGTTGGTCAGGTGCTCATCGGCGATCCGGTCCATGAACCGGGCCAGATTGCGCGACGGGCTATCCACCTCGCCGCCGTTGTAGCGCCGACGGTTGGCCTCCTCCGGCGTCTCGGTGGTGCGCGTGCCTTCGGAGAAGACCCGCACGTGGGTGTTGTCGCGAACCCCCGAGAGCCCTTCGGTGTTGCCGACGATGTCGTTGTTGAGATTGGCCTCAACCCGCCACCCCTGGGCCACGGCGTAGTCGGCCAGGACCTTGCCGCCCAGGAGGCCCTGTTCCTCCCCCGACAGCGCAGCGAACGCCAGGGTGGCGGGGAAATCGTGCCGGCACAGGACCCGCGCCGCCTCGATCACCGCCGCCACGCCCGAGGCGTCGTCGTTCGCGCCCGGCGCATCGGCGGTCGCGTTCATCACGTCGCTGACCCGGCTGTCCAGATGGCCGGAAATGACGATCACTCGGTCGGGATCGCTCGTCCCGCGCTGGAGGGCGATGACGTCCACCACCTCGGTCGGCGTCGGCACGCGATTGTTGGTGAAGGTCTGACTGGGCGTCACCACCGACAGCTTGCCGCCGCAGTCATTGGAGATCGCCGCGAACTCGGCCGCGACCCAGCGGCGGGCGGCGCCGATGCCGCGGGTGTCAGACTTCGTCTCGGAGAGCGTGTGGCGCGTGCCGAAGGAGACCAGCTTCTCGATGGTCCCCCGCTGGCGCGCCTCGGACACGGCGGACGTGACCTCGCGCAGGAGCGGCTGTTCGCCGCCGAGCGGCTGGGCGCGGCCCGCGCTCGCGGCGGCCGCAAGGGCCAGGGTGACGGTAAGGAATGTTCGCATGGGCCGGACCTTGCCCTCCGCCGCCAACCGGAGCAATACGCGGGCGTTGAAGGCGGTCCCCTTGACCGGGGCCAAGAGGGAACCGGGGTGCAAATCCCCGGCTGTGCCCGCAACTGTGAGCGGCGAGGGCCGCGTCCGATCCTCCGACGCTTCGGCGATGGAGGACGCCACTGGAAGCCCAATCGTAAGGGCGACCGGGAAGGCGAAGGGCGCGAACCCGGTGACCCGCAAGCCAGGAGACCTGCCGCCTTCGTCCGTCGCTCGTCCGCGGCCCGGGACCAGGCCAAGGACCGGCAGAGCCCTGCTCTACCGTCGCAGCGACTCCGAAGACGGAGTCTGACCTATGCGAACCCTGTTGCTCGCCACAGCGGCCCTGGCCGCCATCCCCGCCGCCGCCCGGGCGGACGCCGCCCTCGACGAAGTGATCGTCACGGCCGCGCGCCTGCCTACCAAGCCCCAAGTCATCACCGGCGCTCGCGTCATCGACCGCGCCGAGATCGAACGCCGCAACACAACCTTCGCCGCCGACCTGCTGTCCACCGTGCCGGGCGTCAGCATCGCGCGGACCGGCGCGTTCGGCGGCGTGGGCGCCATACGCATCCGCGGCGCTTCGCCGGACAAGACCCTGGTGCTGATCGACGGCGTCCCGGTCGGCGACGCCTCGGATCCGGGCGGCGCCTTCGATCCCTCGTCGCTGCAGACGGCGGACCTCGAGCGCGTGGAGGTGCTTTCCGGGCCGCAGAGCTCCCTCTGGGGTTCGGAGGCCATCGGCGGCGTCGTCAGCTTCACCACGCGCGAACTCGACGGGGTTCGCGCAGACCTGGAGGGAGGTTCCTTCGCCACCGTCCGCGGCTTCGCGGGCGCTGGCTCGGCCAACGACGGCTATGCCCTCGGCGCCAGCCTCGCCGGCTTTCGCACCGGCGGAATCTCCAAGGCCGATACGGGGACAGAGAACGACGGCTTCGAAACCGTCACCGCCAACCTGGGCGGACGCCTGACGGTCTCGCCGGTCGTCCGGCTGGACGGGCGCCTGCGCTACACGCGCTCCGAGGTGGAGATCGACGGCTTCGCGCCGCCAGCCTTCCTGCTGGGCGACACCGACGACCGGACGAAGAGCCGCGCCTGGCAGGGGTTCGCCCGCGCCACGGTGGAGGCGCACGGCCTCACGCACGAGGTCAGTGTCAGCGCCTACGACCTGCATCGCGACAACGTCTCGTCCTTCCCCTCCGAGTTCGACGCCAACCGCCAAGTGTTCCGCTGGACCGCCGCGCTGGGCGAGCGGTTCGTGGCGGGCGTGGAGCGCCAGGAGAGCGGTGCGGACCTCTCGTCGGGCCAGAGCCTCGACCTCTCCAACACCGCCGTCTTCGCGGTCGGGCGGGTGCAGACGGGCCGACTTACCCTCACCGCGAGCGCGCGCCACGACGATCCCGAGGCCTACAAGTCGCGCACCACGGGCCGTGTCGCGGCGGCGGTCGAGCTGGGCGGCGGCTTCACGGCCGTGGCTTCGGTGGGAACAGGTTTCAAGACCCCGACCATCTCGCAGGCCGTCTGCGACTTCTGCTTCGCCCCGCCCGTTCCCCTCAACGCCGAGCGCGCGGAAGGCTATGACCTGCGGCTCGGCTGGGCCGACGAAAGAGTCTCGGCCTCGATCACCGCCTACCGCCTCGTGGTGCGCGACCAGATCGCCTACGTCGCGTCGCGCTATGTCAACATCGCGAAGACCAGCTCCAGCGGGCTCGAGGCCCAGTTGGACGCCGAACTGACCGACAGCCTGCGCCTCAAGCTCGCCTACGCCTGGACCGACGCCATCGACCGTTCCACCAACCTCAGCCTGCTGCGGGTTCCGGATCATTCCGGGTCGGCCGCGCTGTTCTGGAAGGAGGGGCCGTGGAGCGGGGCCCTCACCGTGCGCGGCGAGACCAGCCAGTCGGACACCGCCCGGGACGGCTTCACCCGATCGCGCCGCGGCGGCTTCGTGACGGCCGACATCGCGGGCGCCTATGAGGTCAACGACAGCCTCAGCCTCACGGCCCGGGTCGAGAACGTGACCGACAGGCGCTACGCCGAGACGCTCGGCTATCGCGAGCCCGGGATCGCCGCCTACCTCGGCTTCCGCTTCAGGAACTCGCCGTGAGGGCGTGCGCGGCCAGCGCCTCGTAGTGCGGCCGCGCATCGTCGGCGATGCGGCGCAAGGCGTCCGGCAGCGGCGGATAGGCCCGTCGCTCCGGCTTCGCAAAGCCGGTCGAGCGTTCGACCGCATCGTACCAGGCCGGCGCCCAGACGCCGTCGCTGTCCCGGCGGCCGGCCGGCCAGGCCAGCATCGCCTCGCTGAACGGGATGCCGAGCGCCGTGCAGAGGACGGTCAGCATGCCGCGCGGGTCGGCCAGCACGTCCGCGCCGCGGACCACCGGCGGGGCGCGCCCCAGGCGGTCGGCCTCACGATCGAAGATCTCGCGCTGACGCACGGCGCCGATGTCGTCCAGGGTCACCTCGGCGCGCTTTTCGACGTAGGAGGCCAGCACCTCGCCGGGATCGCGGATGAGGAAGGCGTTGCGCCGGTCGCGGGTCCAGTCGAGCCCGAAGCCCTCCAGCATGTGGTGCGCCATGTGCTTCTCATAGACGAGTGGAGCATCGAGGCCATCCAGGCCGGCGACGACCGCCCGCCAGTCCTGCGGCTGCGACCTGAGCACCTCCTCGCGCATCGGGTGGTCAAGGCGCGTCGCGGCCAGGAAGGCGGCGTAGAACGGCTCGTCTATGACCGCGCAGTCCGGCCGGTTCTCGAAGCTGCGCATCATGGCGGTCGAGATGTTGCGCGGCCCCGACCACATGGCGATCCGCACCGTCACGCGCCGGCGTCCTCGTCCTTCAGCGCCTCGTAAGCCTCGCGAAGGCGCTGCGTCATCGGGCCGGGCGGCGCCTGGGGCAGGGCGTGGCCATCGATCGACCGCACCGGCGTCAGGCCCCCGAAGGTGCCGGTGACGAACGCTTCGTCGGCCTCCGCCACATCGGCGAGCTCGAAGTCGCCCAGGGTGATCGGGATTCCGTGACGCCGGCAGAGCGCGATGACGTTCGCCCGGGTCACGCCGTTGAAGCAGTAGTCGCCGGTCGAGGTCATCACCCGGCCGTCCTTCACCCAGAAGAAGTTCGTGGCGTTGCAGCTCGAGACGAAGCCGTTCGGGTCCAGCATCAGGGCCTCGTCGCCGCCCTTCTCGATGGCGTCGAGCAGCGCGCGGATCAGGTTGAGCCGGCTGTGCGAGTTCAGCCGCATGTCGAACATCTCCGCCGGAGTGCAGAGGATCGACGAGGTGGCGAGCGCCAGGCCCTGGGTCAGGATCGCGGGCGACGGCTCCTTGTATTCGGCGGTGATGACGATGGTGGGCCTGCCCAGCCAGTTGCGCGGGTCCTGGTTGACCGCGGTCTTCTCGCCCCGCGTGACCATCAGGCGCAGGTGCGCGCCGTGCTCCATGCCGTTGGCGTCCAGCGTGCGCCTGATCTCCGCCGTCAGCTCGGCGGGCGTCAGGCCGATGTCGAGCGCGATGTCCCGCAGGCCGGCGTACAGCCGCTCGAGATGGGCCTCCAGGAACAGCAGGCGGCCCTTGTGCAGCCGCAGTCCCTCCCACACGCCGTCGCCCAGCACGAAGCCGGCGTCGAACACCGAGACCTTCGCCTGATCCCGCGGGACCAGGTCGCCGTTCACGTAGATCCTGAGGTCGGCGTTCCGGGGGTCCGCCGCGAAGTCCTGACTGCCCGCCATGCCCGCGAAACTAGCCTCCCCATCCGCCGTGTCATCTGCCGGGCGGGGGCGCGTCCCCGCTGCCAGACGCTATGCCGATTTCTTCAGCCCCGGCCGTTCGGTCACGGCGGTGTAGACCATGTCGTAGAAGTCCTTCGCGAACTGCTCGGTCTGGCCGAGTGGGCTCTGGCGAAGCTGCTCGCGGATGTTCTTGCGCAACGTGCGCCGGCGTTCCGTGTCGGCCGCGAGCTTCAGCGCAAGCTCCTGGAACTCGTCCAGGCTGCGGGCGCAGAGGTCCCCCAGCCCTGCGTTCGACAGGATCGAATAGCTCAGCCGCTCGTAGAAGGCCTCGCCGACCAGGGTGACCAGGGGCACGCCCATCCACAGGCTCTCGGTCGTCGTGGTGCCGCCCGTCAGCGGGAACGGGTCGAGGGTGACGTCGATGTCGTTGTAGTACGGCAGGTGCATGCCGCGGATCGCGTGCCAGATCAGCCGCTCGGGGCCGACGCCTTCCTTCTCGAACAGCGCCTCGAGGTTGCGTCGGAAACTGGCCCCGCCGCCTTCGGGCCGGAGGAAGCAGAACTTCGAACCGGGCGTGGCGGCCACGATGCGGGCCCAGGCCTGGATCACTTCCCGGCCGTACTTATGCGGGTTGTTCGCGGTGCCGTAGGTGACGAAACCGTTGCGGTCGCTGGGCAGCTCGTCGCGGATCTCGTTGCGATTGGAGAAGAACGCCTGGCCCAGGGCGAGCCAGGTCTTCGGCATCACCAGCGGCGTCTCCACCATGTACTCGGGCTTGGTGGGGCGGCTGTAGGGGTCGCAGACGAAGTAGTCGATGCTCTCGAGGCCCGCCGAGTGTGGATAGCCCAGCCAGCTCGCCTGCAGCGGCGCGGGGCGGTAGGCCATGACCTCCAGCTTGTTCATGTGGGTCGAGCCGCCCAGCTCGATCAGGATGTCGAGCTGATCCGCGGCGATCCCCTCGGCGGCCTTCCCGACGCCGCAGTCCGGCCACCACCGATAGGCGCTCACCTTGCTGGTGATGTAGCGCTGGGCCGCGTCCTCCTTCCCCTGGAAGTAAGAGTAGACGAAGACCTCGAAGCGGTCGCTGTCGAGGTGGTCGAACAGCGGCATCGCGAAGTAGCCGACCGGATGCTGGCGCAGGTCCGACGACATGAATCCCAGGCGGATTTTGTCGCCGCGCGGCCGCGGCGGAGGGCGCTTGATCGGGCGGCGTGCGGCGGCGGCCTCGACGTCGCGGCCCCAGATGCGGTGCTGCTCCACCAGCTCCAGCCGGTCGGCCTCGCTCCGCACTCGCGCCAGCTGCTTGAGTAGCGCCGTATGCCGTCCGCTCTGGGCCCAGCCGCGACCCAGGCTCTTGAAGTCGCCGATGGAATCCAGCGCGTCGAAGTCGCAGACGCGGATGAAGACCTCGGTCATGATCTTGTTGGCCGCCTCGCTGAACTCCAGCTTGCGGGGCAGGAGCGACAGCGCCAGCTGGTAGGCGCGCTCGATGTTCTCGCCTTCGTTGCCGCTGCGCGTGCGCTCAAGACTTTCCACAAGCGCCGTCGCGTACTCGAGCTTGCCGGGCTCCAGTTCATGCGCCCGCTGGAAGTGCGTGTTCGCCCGCTCCCGGTCCCAGTCCGCGACCAGGAGGGCCATCTGGTAGTGAAGCCAGGGCTCGCTTTCGTTCGTGGGCAGGAGCTCGGTCAGCCAGGCCTCGCAACGACGCAGGTCGCCCGAGCGGCGCATCATCTGGGCCTTGCCCTCCAGCAGGCGCTGGTTGCCCGGGTTCGCGGCGATCGCCTTGTCCAGCGCCTCCTCGGCCTCGGCCCCGCGGAACTCCTCGTTCAGGGTGCCCACCATGTCGAGCCAGGCGTCGATATTGTCCCGCTTGACGCTGACCGCCTGCCGAAAACGGACGAGCGCCGGCTCGATCTTGCCCTGGCGCATGAGGGACCGGCCGAGTTGGCGCTGGAACTCGCTGTTGCGCGGCTCCATCCGGACAAGCTTGGTGAAAAGCGCCTCCGCCTTCGCCCACTCCTGCAGGTCCAGCAAGATGTTTCCGAGGTTCTGCTGGGCGGCGACCGCCTTGGGGGCGAGCCGAATGGCCTGTTCGAGTACGGGAACCGCCTCGGACTGACGCTTCAGCTTGCGGAGAAGGACGCCGCGGGTGTTGAGCAGGTCGTAGTCCTTCGGGAAGCGGCCCAGCCCCTGCAGCGCGAAGGCCTCGCCCTCCGCATAGCGTCCGGCGGCGAAGAGCTGGCCGGTGAGCACGCGATACACGGGGACTGCGCGGGCCGGGTCCTCGGTCACGGCGGCGATCAGATGCTCGATCGCCTCGTCTCTGCGGCCCGCATTCAACGCCGTCTGCGCCGCGACCAAACGATCCGTCATTCCGCTTCCTTCGAACGCTCCTACAGAGGCAGGACTTACGGCCCGGGCGGGGTCCTGGCTAGACCCGTCCGGTCTCAGCCAGCGGCTTCGCCATCCACGGGCGCGCGAACGGCGAGACGCACGCCGGGCTGCGTTTGGCGCGTTTCGAGCTGGCCGCGAACCTGCTGGGTCATCAGCTGTACGACCGTGAGGCCGAAGCCCTCGCCCTGCTCGGCCATGCCCACGCCGTCGTCGGCGACCGCCAGCTCCAAGCCCTCGGGCGTGCGGTGAAGCGAAACATGAATGCGGCCGTCGCGGCCCTGGGGGAAGGCGTGGCGCAGGGCGTTGCCGACCATCTCGCTGACCAGCAGGGCGAGCGGCGCGCCCTGGCGGCCCGCTACCGCCACCGGCTCCAGGTCGAGGTCGATGTGCACGCCTTCGCGTCCGGCCGAGCCCGCCAGGTCGCCGACGATCTCGCGGATCAGGGGGGCGAGCTGCACCTGCTCCGAGCCGGACTCCCAGCTGACGTGCCGGTGGGCGACGCTGACTGCGGCGACGCGCTGCTGGATCGCCCGTAGCGCCTGACGCGCAGCCTCGTCCTTCGTACGGCGGCCCTGCAGAAGGACGAGAGACGAGATGAGTTGCAGGGTGTTCTTCACCCTATGCTCGACTTCGCGCTCACGCGCCGCCTGGCGTTCGAGCGCGCGCTCGGGACTCTCGTCGTTGGGCGTGGCCATCCCGTCTCCCGTCGTTCGGCCGGCGAGAACGCGACACTACCGCAGCGCGCGGGGCTTGGGGTTGCGACCTGGCGCCGCCGGTCGCGGAACATGGGGAGCCGAAGGGCCAGCGCGCAAGCCTTGTGAAGCTTGCAGCCAACCCGGCGCCAGGTCTCGGCTTGACCGGCCCCCGTCGCCACTGCAAAGCGCCCGCATGAACATCCTGCTCGTGGGATCCGGCGGGCGCGAGCACGCCCTCGCATGGAAGATCGCGGCCTCGCCGCTCGTAAAGCGGCTCGTGGCGGCGCCCGGCAACCCGGGCATGGCGAGGCAGTGCGAACTGCGGGACGTGGCCGCGACGGACGTCGAGGGGCTGGTGGCGCTGGCCCGCGAGATCGCCGCCGACCTCGTGGTGATCGGACCGGAATCGGCGGTGGCGGCAGGCCTCGCCGACGCCCTTTCCGAAGCGGCCATCCCCTGCTTCGGCCCGACCGCCGAGGCGGGGCAGCTCGAATCGTCCAAGGCCTTCACCAAGGCCTTCTGCGATCGACACGGCTTGCCGACGTCGGCCTATCAGGTCTGCGAGAGCGCCGCCGAGGCGAAGGCGGCGCTGGACCGGTTCCAGGCGCCCTACGTGATCAAGGCGGACGGGTTGGCCGCGGGCAAGGGCGTGGTGATTGCGACCGAGCGGGCTGAGGCGGAGGCCGCGATCGACGACGCCTTTGGCGGCCGTTTCGGCGCCGCCGGCGCGCGGGTCGTGCTGGAGGAGTTCCTTGAGGGCGAGATCGGATCGCTGTTCGCCCTGTGCGACGGCAAGACCTCGATGATCTTCGGCGGGGCCCAGGACCACAAGCGCGCCTTCGACGGCGAACGGGGCCCCAACACCGGGGGCATGGGCACCTACTCCCCGGCGCCGGTCTTCACCCCGGAGCTGGTCGAGCAGGTCCGCGAGCGGCTGGTGGAGCCGGCGTTCGCGGGCATCGCCGCGGATGGGGCGCCCTACCGCGGGGTGCTGTTCGTGGAGCTGATGGCGACGAAGGCGGGGCCGAAGCTGGTGGAGTTCAACGTCCGCTTCGGGGACCCGGAGTGCCAGGTGCTCATGCTGCGGCTCGAGAGCGACCTCGTGCCCTACCTCGTGGCCTGCGCCACGGGACGGCTCGCCGAGGCGCCCCAGCCGGTCTGGCGCGACGAGGCGGCCGTCTGCGTGGTCTTGGCGGCGGACGGTTATCCGGGCGCGCCGAAGGCCGGCGGCGAGATCCGGGGCGCTGACGCCGACTTCGGGCCGGACGTCGCCGTCTTCCACGCCGGGACGAAGCTGGACGAGGCCGGAACGCTGCGGGCCGCCGGCGGACGCGTCCTGAACGTCTGCGCCCGAGCTCCCACCCTGCGCGAGGCCCGCGACAGGGCCTATGAAGCGGTGGCGAAGATCGACTTTCCCGACGGATTCTGTCGCACCGACATCGGCTGGCGGGCGCTAGGCTAAGGTCTCCGCCACCGCCTTCAGCGCCGGCAGGGCCACGGTGTGCCAGGCGTGGCCCAGACCTCCGCGGACGTCTTCGGTCTCGCGATCGTCGAAGCGGTCCCAGCCCGAGTGCACCAGCCGCACGTGCGTCCCGCCCGGGATGTTGCGCAGCCGGATGTCGACGAAGGTGTCCGGCGTCTCCGGGAACCCCCAGGCGAAGCTGAGGCGGCGCGGCGCGTCCAGGATCTCGATGCGGCAGGTGATGGCGTCCCGCACATCGTCCGCCTCGCGCCGCGCTCGCTCGGGCTGGAGGTAGAACAGGGAGCCGGCCTCGCCTCGGAACCGTAGGCAGCCCATCCACTGCACGACCAGCGCCGGATCGGTCAGCGCCCGCCAGACCCGCTCCCGTGGCGCGGCGATCTCGATGACCGTCTCGATGTCGGCGACCATGCTCCGCCTCTGGGGGCGGCGGGGGCCGGCGTCAAGCCGCCTTGCTCCCCCGGGGGCCGCGTCGCTACAAGGGTTCAAACAATTGTACGAGCCCAAGGGGAAACGCCATGTCCGTGACCGCCGACGTCGCCGCCGAGCAGGCGCGGGAGCAGGCCAACACCGGCACCAAGGAGGTGGCCGAGTCCCACAGGTTCGACGAGGCCGCGCTCGAGCGCTGGATGACCGCCAACGTCGAGGGCTACGCCGGGCCGTTGGAGGTGCGACAGTTCAAGGGCGGCCAGTCCAACCCGACCTACCAGCTGATCACCCCGGGCCGGAAGTATGTCCTGCGCCGCAAGCCGCCGGGCAAGCTCCTGCCGTCCGCTCACGCCGTCGACCGCGAATTCCGGGTGATCTCGGCGCTGCATCCGACCGGTTTCCCGGTGGCTCGTCCCTATGGCCTCTGCACCGACGACGGGGTGATCGGCACCTGGTTCTACGTGATGGAGATGGTCGAAGGCCGGGTCCTGTGGGACCAGAGCCTGCCCGCCTACCAGCCCGCCGAGCGCAACGCGATCTTCAAGGCCAAGATCAAGACGCTCGCCGACCTGCACAACACAGACTACGTGAAGATCGGCCTCGAGGACTACGGCAAGCCCGGCAACTACATGGCCCGGCAGGTCGACCGCTGGACCAAGCAGTACAAGGCCTCCGAGACCCGCCACATCGAGGAGGTCGAGCGCCTCATCGAATGGCTGCCCAAGACGGTCCCGGCGCAGGAGCGCACCTCGATCGTCCACGGCGACTACCGGCTGGACAACATGATCTTCCATCCGAGCGAGCCGCGGGTGGTGGCGGTGCTGGACTGGGAGCTGGGCACGCTGGGCGAGCCGCTGGCCGATTTCACCTATGTCCTGATGAACTGGGTGAACGGGACGGTCTCGCAGATCCCCGACCTGAAGGCGCACGGCATTCCGACCATGGACGAGGCGGTGGAGTACTACTGCAGTCTGACCGGCCGAACCGGCATCCACGACCTCAACTGGTTCTTCGCCTACAACGCCTTCCGCCTGGTGGGCATCCTGCAGGGCATCCTGGGCCGGGTGCGCGACGGCACCGCCAACCATCCCGACGCGGCCAACATGGCCCCACGGGTCACGGCGCTGGCCGAGATGAGCTGGGCCTTCGCGAAGAAGGCGGGCGCCGAATAGGCGCGACCACCCCGCCATTCCTGGACGTCGCCCAAAGGAGGCGGCGTCCGGCCGGCCGGGCGGAAAAATTGATTCTATTGAGAAAGATCGCACTACGTTCGTGGTTTGTTCCACGATAGCGGCGAGGCTGGCCGGAAGTCAAGCGACCCGCGGCGCCAGCGGCGGCGCGACCGGTCGCTTGACTCGAAATATGTATGATAGTGTATATGTACCGTCATGCATTCGGACGCCTTCGAGACCCTGGCCGACCCCACGCGCCGCCGCATCGTGGCGGCGCTGCGCGACGGCGAGCGGCCCGTGGGCGACATCGTGCGCGAGGCGGGCGTCCACCAGTCGGGCGTCTCCCGCCACCTGAGGATCCTGCACGAGGCCGGCTTCGTTTCGGTGCGGCCGGACGGCCAGCGCCGGCTCTACGCCCTGCGGCCCGAGCCGTTCCGCGAGCTGGAGGCCTGGTTGGCCGACTACCGGCGGCTGTGGGAGGCCCGCCTCGACCGCTTTGGCGCCGCGCTGGAGGCGCGGCGCAGACCAAGGGGCGACGCCGCCCAGGAGGAGTAGCCGTGAACGATTCAGCCAAACCCCAGGCGGCGGTGGTCATCGAGCGGTCCTACCGCGCCGGCATCGAGGAACTGTGGGCGCTATGGACCACCAAGGACGGCTTCGAATCCTGGTGGGGCCCCGAGGGCTTCCGCGTCGAAGTCCATGTCCTGGAGCCCCGGGAGGGCGGCCGGCTCGAATACGACATGATCGCCGACACGCCCGAGATGGTCGCCGCCATGAAGGAGATGGGCCAGGCGGTCTCGCACGACACGCGGGGGATCTATGCGGAATTCCGGCCCCACGCCCGCCTGCGGCTGACTCACGTCATCGACTTCATCCCGGGCGTGGCGCCCTACGAGACCAATATCGAGGTCGGCTTCGCGCCCGTCGGCGACCAGGCCCGCATGATCGTCACCCTGCACCCGCACCTCGACCCCGAATGGACAAGAATGTCGGTCGAGGGCTTCACCAGCCAGCTCACCAAGCTGGACCGGCGGTACGGGTGGACGGGCGGGGACGCCTGAACCAAGCTCAGGCGAGCATGGCGCCCTGTTGCCCCGGCTTGGTAAGGGCCCGCCCGATGGCGTCGAACAGGGCCTGCATCTGAACCGGTTTCAGGAGCAGATCGTCCGCGCCGGCGGCGAGCGCCTGGTTGCGGATGTCCGGCGCATGGTCCGCCGTCACGACGATGATGGGGAGGGTGGCCTTCTGGTCCGGCCAGGAGCGGATTCGGCGGATCGCGGAGAGGCCGTCCATGCCGGGCATGCGCAAGTCCATGAGGACCACGTCGTAGGCTTCGGCCTGGAGCATGGCGAGGCCGCTCTCGGCGTCCTCGGCTTCAACCATGGTCGCCTGGGCCGCTTCGAGCATGCTCTTCACGACCTTGCGGTTCATGGCGTTGTCATCGACGAACAGCACCCGCACGTGAGCGTTTCCCCGGCCGCGGAATTTCGGCGAAATAAGCTTAGCAGCGCAAAGAGTTACGGAAGGCTAACGCCGCGATCACTCTCGCGTGTCAGGCCGCGGCGGAGCTTTGTCCAACCTCGTGGGACGCAGTGAGGAGGAGGCCCAGATCCTTCACCAGGCGGTCGGCCGTGATGGGTTTGCTCGCCACGTGGTCGGCGCCCGCCTCCCGTAGGCGGTGTACCGCCTCGCTGGCCCCGCCCCAAAGAACCACGACGCGGGCGCCCTGAGCCTCGCGCTTCAGGGCCTCGACGGCCGCCGGCGCCGCTTCTTCGGCCTCGGCGAGGGTCTTGCCTTCGACCAGGATCAGGTCGAACGGCCGGTCCCGGAGCGTCGCCTCCGCATCGTCGGTGGAGACGGCGACGTCCAGCCTGTCGACATGACCGGCAAGCGCCGCCTTGAGCACGCTCTGGGCGAGAGGATTCGCCTCGACCAGAAGGACCACAGCCCCGGACAGCGCCTTGGCGGCGGGCTCGGCGGTCTCGGAGACTCCGGGCTGCGCCTCGACCCGCCGCAGCGGCAGGCGCAGGGTGAAGGTCGAGCCTTCGCCCATCCGGCTTTCGACCGAGAGTTCGCCGCCCATGGCGATCGCGAACTGGCGACTGATCGCCAGGCCAAGGCCGGTGCCCCCGTACTTGCGCGTCGTGCTGCCGTCCACCTGGCGGAAGGGCTCGAATATCTCGTCGAACTTGCCAGCGGGAATCCCGATGCCCGTGTCCGACACCTGGAGCATGAGGACCTCGCCGTCCGCGCCCGGGGCCACCCGCGCCAGGAACGTGACCTGCCCCTCATCGGTGAACTTGATCGCGTTCGACAGCAGGTTCGAGACAATTTGACGCAGCCGCGTGGAGTCCTCGTGGATCGTCTCCGGCACGTCCTCGAGGTCGGCCTGGAGGGTCAGGCCCTTGGCGGCGGCCTTGTCGGTCCATAGGCGGAGGGCGTCCTGGATAAGTTTGCGAAGGTCCATGTCCGCCCGGGCGATCACCAGGTTGCCGGTCTCGATCTTGGCGGCGTCCAGGAGATCGTCCACGAGATCGAGCATGGTCTCGCCGCTCATGTGGACGACCTCGACCTTCTCGCGAAGACCCCCCGGCAGGTTTCGGTCGGCCAGGATCACCTGGGTCATGCCGAGGATGCCGTTCAGCGGGGTGCGGATCTCGTGGCTGGTCGTGGCGAGGAATTCGGTCCGGGCCCGCAAGGCCTTGTCGAGGGCCGCGTTCGCCGCCTCGAGCTGAGTGTTGGCCGCCTGGATCCGGTCGCGGCTCTCGCGCATGTGCTCGGCGAGCTGGACCAGATGGGCCTCGCGGGCCTCGATCACCGCCCGGGCGCGGCGCCGCAGCTCGGCCCTGACCACCCAGACCAGGCATAGGGCCTGGACTATCAGCACCGGACTGGCGTCGATGCTGACGGGCAGACTCGCCTGGACCGCGACCGGAACGGTCAAGGTGGCCACGGCAACGGCCGCGTGCCGGCGCAGGGACCGGCCGAGCGCCATTCCCTCGCGCGGGAAAAGAGCCAAGGCTGCGAAGGCGGCGAGGATAATGAGGACCGGGGTTTGTAGCTCGCGGAGAGCCCGGCCCGCCCGTAGGCTTTCGTAGGCAAGCGCATGCACATAGACGCCGGGAAGCGTCCCCCGCTCGGGCGTGGCGAACTCATCGCCCAGTTCCAGGGCGGTGGCGCCGATCAGGATCTTCCGGCCCCGGACGAGATCGCGGTCGAAGCGGCCGGCGTGGACGGCCTCAAAGCTCAGACGGTCGATGTCGCCGTGCCGAATCCCGTAGTCGATCAGGAAGGCGTGGGCGGGCCCCGGCGGGCTCCCGGCCAGAACGGCGGCCATGGAGGGGCGGTCGCCCTCGGTCGCGTCGAAAGCGTGGCGGTAGCGGCGAACGCGGCCGTCCGAATCCACGGGAACGTTCACGCTGGCGAGGACCGCGTCGCCGGTGAACCGCGCCAGAGGATTTAGGCTCGCCTGGAGCGATTCGCCCCGGCTCCCGCGGGCCTGGACGAAGGTCGGCAGGACGACCTGTCCCGGCCGCCGGCGGATGGCGTCGGCGAGCGCCTGATCGGACGCCTCCGACGAGCGGGCGCTGAAGTCGACGTCGAAGGCGACGACCTCGGCCCCCGCCGCGGTCAGATTGTCGATGGCGCGGGCGAAGCGTTCACGGCCCCAGGGCCAGGTCCCGGCCGCACGAAGGCTGGCAGGATCGATCTCGACGACCGTGAGCGTGTTGCTCGCCGGGCGTTCCAGCAGCCGGAAGCGAAGCTGAGCCAGGCCGTCGTCGACCGGCCGCAGCACGCCCGAAGCGTAGGCGAGGGCCGCCGCGATGACGATGAGAACGACCGCGACGGTCTTCAGCAGGCGCTCCGGGTTCCCCAGGCCGAGGGGGGCTCCACCCCGCGGGCTCACTTCTTCGGACCGCCCGCGCCGTCGCCCTGATCTCCGCCGCCATTACCATTGCCCTGGCCGGCGTTGCCGTTCCCGGCCCCATCGCCATTGCCATTGCCATTGCCCTGGCCGCCGCTGGCGCCCTGACCCTGACCCTGACCCTGGCCATCGCCGCCGGCGCTGCCGTTGCCTTTGCCGCCAGCGCCACCGTTGCCGTCACCGCCTACGTTGCCATTGCCCTGGGCGCCGCTGGCGCCCTGACCCTGGCCATCGCCGCCGGCATTGCCGTTCCCGGCGCCGTTGCCATTGCCGGCGCCCTGGCCGAGGCCGGCGTCACCGTTTCCGTTCCCACCGGCGTTTCCGGCGCCCTGGCCCTGGCCATTGCTCCCGGCGTCACTGTTTCCGTTCCCACCGGCGTTTCCGGCGCCCTGGCCCTGGCCATTGCTCCCGGCGTCACCGTTTCCGTTCCCACCGGCGTTTCCGGCGCCCTGGCCCTGGCCATTGCTCCCGGCGTTA
>JBMOOD010000003.1:327995-439574 GCA_049323595.1 Pseudomonadota bacterium | reverse complement strand
CATTTCGAGGGCCGAGGGCCCACCGGTCGAGACGTTTGCTGGACCTTGATCCGCCATCGGCGGATCCCCTCCTTACGAGCCGGCCCTCTCCCAACCCTCTCCCTCTCCGCTTCGCGGGGGGAGAGGACAATGGCCGCTAAGGGTCGAAGGGCGGGCGTCGATCCTGGATCCGTGAGCCGCCCATTCCCGCGGGAACGCGCGTGGGGCTGGACGCCGTCCGTTCCTATGGCGTGAGTTCCAGCCCCTTCAGCGAGCCTTCGGCGCGCCAGTCCTCGAGCACCTTGGCGAAGGCCACCGGGCCGGCGCCGTAGGAGGTGTTCTTCTTGTTCATCAGCTCCACCTTGCCCTCGTTGTTGTAGTAGCCGGGGGTGCATTCGCTGAGGAACTGTTCGCGCATCACTGACAGCTTGACGATCGTGTCCACCCAGGCGCTTTCGGCCTCGGCCGAGGCCTCCAGGGTGCGGACCTGGCGATCCAGGGCGTGGCGGATGATGTAGGCCAGGTGCTTGGACTGCTCGTTGAGCATGTGCGGGAAGTTGGCCGAGAAGCCCGACTGCCCGGTGGAGACCACGAAGAGGTTCGGGAAACCGCGGACGTGGAAGCCGTGGAAGGTCTCCATGCCGTTCGCCCACTTCTGCGAGAGGGTGGTCCCGCCCTTGCCGTAGACCTGGTAGCCGGCCCGGCGCGCGTAGTCGGTGCCGACCTCGAAGCCGGTGGCGTAGATCAGGCAGTCGACCTCGTACTCCTTCCCGTTCGCGACCACGCCGTGCTCGGTGATCCGCTCGACCCCGTGGCCCTGGGTGTCGATCAGGTGGACGTTCGGGCGGTTGAAGGTGGCGAGATACTCGTCGTGGAAGCAGGGGCGCTTGCAGAACTGGTTGTACCAGGGCTTCAGGGCCTCGGCCGTGGCGCGGTCCTTGACCTCCTGATCCACGCGGGCGCGCACCTGCTCCATCTTCTTGAAGTCGGCGAGCTGCATCAGGGCGGCCGGGTTCTCGACCGGTTCGCCGGCCTCGGCCTTGCGGCGCGCCAGGAGCAGGATGTTGCCGATGATGTCGGTCCAGCCGTCGTTGACGAGGTCTTCCTCGGCAAAGCCGCCCGACACCAGGATGTTGAAGTTGTCCATCCGGTGCTGGTGCCAGCCGGGCTGGAGGCTCTTGGCCCAGTCCGGATCGGTCGGCCGGTCGTTGCGCACGTCGATCGACGAGGGCGTGCGCTGGAAGACGTAGAGCTCCTTGGCCCATTCGCCGAGGTGCGGCACGCACTGCACCGCCGTGGCGCCGGTGCCGATAATGCCGACCCGCTTGTCCTTCAGCCCGGTCAGCCCGCCCAGCGAGTCCCCGCCGGTGTAGTCGTAGTCCCAGCGGCTGGTGTGGAAGCTGTGGCCCTTGAAGCCCTCGACGCCGGGAATGCCCGGCAGCTTGGGCCGGTGCAGCGGGCCATTGGCCATGATCACGAACTTCGCCTTCATGGCGTCGCCGCGGTTGGTCTCGATGATCCAGCGCGCCGCCTCGGCGTCCCAGCGGACGTTCTTGACCTCGGTCTGCAGGCAGGCGTTCCGGTAGAGGTCGTACTTCTCGGCGATCCTGCGGCTGTAGTGCATGATCTCGGGGGCGCGGGAGTACTTGCGCTCGGGCATGAAGCCCACCTCCTCGAGCAGGGGGAGGTAGACGTAGCTCTCGATGTCGCAGGCCGCGCCGGGATAGCGGTTCCAGTACCAGGTGCCGCCGAAGTCGCCGCCCTTCTCGATGACGCGCAGGTCCTGGACGCCCGCCTCGCGCAGCCGCGCGCCGGCCAGCAGGCCGCCGAAGCCGCCGCCGATGATGACCACCTCGGTGTCGTCGGTCAGCGGCTCGCGCGTGAACCCGGGCTCGACATAGGGATCCTCGAGGTAGTGGGCGAACTGGCCCGCCATCTCGACGTACTGCTCGTTGGCGTCGGCGCGCAGGCGCTTGTCCCGCTCGGCCTGGTACTTCGCCTTCAGGGCGGCAGGATCGAAGCCGAGGTCGTCGGCGGCTGAAATCTCCGGCTTGTCGTCGGCCATCGCGTCCTCCCGGGTCCGTTATCGGCGATCAGCGTGCCGAACGATCGTTTGAGGGGCAAGCCTGTCGTGGCGTCACGCGCAGGCCAGCGGTGCGGGGGTGCAGGAACGGCCGCGCTCGGCTAGCGTTGGCCGCACCATGGAAGAGCTCGACCAGATCGGCGGCTTCGTACTGTTCGCCATCGGCCGAACCCCTGTGACCCTGGGCGGCATCGTCGCCGGCGTGGCGGTGGCGGTGGCCCTGATCCTCATCGCCCGGGTGGCAGGCGCCGGCATCCGGCGCCTGCGGGGGCGCGCGCGCACCGGGACCGCTGCGCTCTATATCGTCGAGCGCCTGGTCGTATACGGCCTCTCGATCTTCGCCGTCATCGCCGGCCTCTCGACCGTCGGCCTCAACCTCTCCAGCCTGGCGGTGTTCGCCGGCGCCCTGGGCGTGGGCGTGGGCCTCGGCCTGCAGGGGATCGTCAAGGAGTTCGTCTCCGGCCTGGTGCTGATCTTCGATCGCGTGCTCAACGTCGGCGACTATGTCGAGCTGGAGGACGGCAAGCGCGGCATCGTCCAGGAGATCGGCCCCCGGGCCGTGCGCATCCGCACCAACGACAACATCGACGTCGTGGTGCCGAACTCCAAGTTCATCGAGGGCCCGGTGGTGAATTGGACCCTCCAGAACCGCACGCGCCGCATCCACATCCCATTCGGCGTCGCCTACGGCTCCGACCGCCAGAAGGTGCGCGACGTGGTGCTGGAGGCGGCGAAGACCGTCCCGTTCACCCTGCCCGAGACGGACGAGCACAAGACCCAGGTCTGGATGGTGGGCTTCGGCGATTCCAGCCTCGATTTCGAGCTGCTGGTCTGGCCGACGCTCGAGGCGTGCAAGCGGCCCGCCGCCATGCACGCCGCCTACACCTGGGCCATCGCCGACGCGCTGGAGCGCGCGGGGATCGAGGTGCCCTTCCCTCAGCGGGACCTGCACGTGCGGTCCTTCTTCGGCCATCGGGGCGCGGAGGCGCTCGAAGCGCTGGGCCTGGAACGTCCCACGCCGCAGGAGCCGCCGCCGCGCACGCCGCCTTCCAGCGGGACGACCAACGACGCCGCCGAGGACCTGGCCCGACCGCTGCCGCAGGTCGAGCCCGATCCGCCCCAGCAGCCGCCTACTTCCTGACGCTCGCCAGATAGTCCAGCGCGAGCAGAGTCTGGGCGCGGACGCCCACCTCCATCGCGCCCTCGTCCATCACGTTGAAAAACGGCGAGTGGTTCACACCTTTCGGGAAGCCGATCCCGAGGTCGTAGAAAACGCCCGGAACCTGCTGCTGGTAATAGGAAAAATCCTCGGCCCCGGTGATGTAGTCGATGTCGTCCTTGACCTTGCCCTTGGCGGCGCGGGTCAGGCTGGGCTTCATCTTCGCGGTCAGATCGGGATCGTTCGCGGTGACCGGGTTCGAGTTGCCCCATTCGACCTGGCCCGAGCCGCCGTAGCGTTCCGAGATGCTGGCCACGGCCTTCTCGGCGCGGGCCATGATGTCCTTGCGCAGCGCGGGGTCGAAGGTCCGCAGCGTCCCTGCCATCTCAAGGTCGTCGGGGATAATGTTGTAGCGCACGCCGCCGTGCACGGTCGCCACAGTCAGGATGGTGGGCGTGCGGGTCACGTTGATCTGACGCGCGGCGATCTGGTTGAACGCCTGCACCACGTCGGCGGCCATCGAGACGATGTCGATCCCCGACCAGGGGTTGGCGCCGTGGGTCTGCTTGCCCTTGAGCTTGATGGCGAAGCGGTCGGAGGCCGCCATCATGGGGCCGGGCCGCCACAGCAGCATCCCCGGCTCGCCGGGCACGACGTGCAGGCCGAAGACGGCGCCCGGCTTGGGATTGTCGAGGGCGCCGTCCTTGATCATCAGCGAGGCGCCGCCTTCCTCGCCGATAGGCGGGCCTTCCTCGGCCGGCTGGAAGAGGAACACCACCGTGCCCGGGATCTGGTCGCGCATGCCAGCCAGCACCTCGGCCGCGCCCATGAGGATCGCCACGTGGGCGTCATGGCCGCAGGCGTGCATGACCGGGACGGTCTGGCCGTTGTACTGGGCCGTCTGCTTGGAGGCGAAGGCGAGGCCGGTCTGCTCGGCAACGGGCAGGCCGTCCATGTCGGCCCGCAGCGCCACCACGCCGCCGGGCTTGCCGCCCTTCAGGACGCCGACGACTCCGGTCTTGGCCACGCCGGTCCGCACCTCGATGCCCAGGCTGCGAAGGTGGTCGGCGACGACCTTGGCCGTGCGGACCTCGTTGTTGCCGAGCTCGGGATGCTCGTGGATGTCGCGCCGCCAGGTGACGACCTTGGGCTGGACCTTCTCGGCGGCCGCGAACACAGCCGCGTCGAAGCCCTGGGCCGCGGCCGGCGTGGCCAGGGCCAGCGCAATGGCGCCGGCGAGCCAGAAGTGCTTACTCATACGAATTCCCCTCAAGGTCGAATGATGCGGCCGCCGGTGATGGGCTGGGCCACCCCGGTGGTCTTCGGAAAGGTGATCGGCAGGCCGCGGAAGGTGCGCGCCGCCAGAAAGGCGAAAGCCTCGGCCTCGATGGAATCGCCCCGCCAGCCGTGATCCTCGGCCGTGGTCACCGGGACGGGCAGGCGCCCGGCCAGGGCCTTCATGATCTCGGGATTGTGGCGGCCCCCGCCGGTGACGATCACCTGCGCCTGAGGTTCGCCAACGGCCTCGAAACCCAGCCGCACGGCTTCGGCCGTAAAGGCCACGAGAGTGGCGGCGGCGTCCTCGATCTCCAGCTTCTCCAGCGGCTCCAGCGGGAAGTCGTAGCGGTCCAGCGACTTGGGCGGCGGAGTCTGGAAGTATTCGTGGGCGAGATAGGCCCGGAGCACCGTCTCGTCGACCCGCCCGACGCTGGCGTAGTTGCCGCCGGCGTCGTAGCGCCCGACGCCGCGCGCCTGGACCAGGAGGTCGATCATCCCGTTGGCGGGGCCGGTGTCGAAGGCGGTGAACTCGCCCGGCCCGGACCAGAAGGTGACGTTCGCCACGCCGCCCAGGTTCAGCACGGCCAGCGGCGGCTCGAGTCCCGAGGCCCGGGCCCGCGCCACGTGGTAGATCGGCGCCAGCGGCGCGCCCTGCCCGCCTGCGGCCAGGTCGGCGCTGCGGAAGTCGAACGCCACGGGTCGGCCGGTGAGCCGCGCCAGCATGGCTGCATCGCCCAGCTGAACGGAGCGGCCCGTGACCGCGTCCCGCGGCCGTTCGTGCAGCACGGTCTGGCCGTGCATGCCGATCAGGTCGATGTCCGGCCACGACAGGTCGTTGGCCTGCAGGAAGGCCTCGGCCGCCGAATGATGCTCCTCGGCCACCATCTCGGCGGCGTGGGGGAAGATCGCCGGCTCGGGCGTTCCCCTCTGCCACTTCAGCGCCTGCTGCGTGGCTTCCAGCAGGACGTTGCGAAGGGCGTCCGACAGCTTGCGCTCGCCCGCCGGACCGAACGCCTGAATTTCCTCGCCGTCCGTCTCGAGCACCGCCATGTCGATGGCGTCGAGGGAGGTCCCGGTCATGAATCCGAGCACGAGCATGGCGCTTGACTGCCATGTCCGCCGACCGCTAGCTAGCCCGCGATGATCGGACGCCGCATCCTGACCGGCCGCTATTACCGCCTGCCCTGACCGCAGGCGACCGATCCCTCGCGCCTGCCAACCTGGCCGGCGCCTTCCGAGAAAACCCCGAGAACGCCGGCTTCCCCTGACTCACAAGGAGCCTGCCATGTCCCTCGAAATCCCCGGCGTCGCCGTGCTAGAGCGCGCCGCACCAGAAGCCGAGCCACCCGAAGCCGAGATTGCGCCCGCGATGTCAGAGACCGCCTTCACGTCCGAGTTCCTCAAGGTCCTGCAGGCTCGCGGCTACATCCACCAGATCAGCCATCCCCAGGAGCTGGACGAGGCGGCGGCCGGCGGCGTGGTCGCCGGCTACATCGGCTTTGACGCGACCGCGAGCTCGCTGCACGTGGGCAGCCTGATCCAGATCATGATACTGCGCCGGCTGCAGCAGGCGGGCCACAAGCCCGTCGTGCTCATGGGCGGCGGCACCACCAAGGTGGGCGACCCCAGCGGGCGCGACGAGACCCGCAAGCTGCTCACCGACGCGGACATCGAGCAGAACATCGCCGGCATCCGGACGGTGTTCGAGAAGTTCCTGACGTTCGGCGACGGCCCCACCGATGCGGTGATGGTCAACAACGACGACTGGCTCTCGAAGCTGGGCTACCTTGAATTCCTGCGCGAGTTCGGCCCGCACTTCACGGTCAACCGCATGCTGACCTTCGACTCCGTGCGGCTGAGGCTGGAGCGCGAGCAGCCGCTCACCTTCCTGGAATTCAACTACATGCTGATGCAGGCGGTGGATTTCCGGCACCTGAACCGGACCATGGGCGTGCAGCTCCAGATGGGCGGCTCGGACCAGTGGGGCAACATCATCAACGGGGTGGAGCTGGTCCGGCGGATGGACCACAAGGCCGCGTTCGCCCTGACGACGCCGCTGCTGACCACCGCGTCCGGCGCGAAGATGGGCAAGACCGCCGCCGGCGCCGTCTGGCTCAACGCCGACATGCTCGCGCCCTACGACTACTGGCAGTTCTGGCGCAACACCGAGGACGCCGACGTCGGCCGGTTCCTGCGGCTCTTCACGGACCTGCCGCTGGACGAGATCGCGCGCCTGGAGGCCCTGCCGGGCGCCGAGATCAACGAGGCGAAGAAGGTCCTGGCCAACGAGGCCACGCGCATGCTGCACGGGGCCGAAGCCGCCCAGGCGGCGGAAGCCGCCGCGCGCGCGGCGTTCGAGGAGGGCCGCCTGTCGACGGACCTGCCGACGCACGAGGCGCCGACGGCGGAGCTGGAGGCGGGCATCGTGCTGGCGGCCCTGGCGGTGGACGCCGGCCTCGCCACGTCGCGCGGCGAAGCCCGTCGGCTGGCTCAGGGCGGCGGCCTTCGCGTCAACGACAAGGCCGAGCCGGACGCCAACCGTACGATCACGACCGCCGACCTCGTGGATGGCGTCGTGAAGCTGGCGGCGGGCAAGAAGAAGATCGTGCTGGTGAAGCCGGTCTAGTTGCAGTGATCGTCATCCCGGACGGCCGCAGGCCGATCGGGGCTCCAGAGGCCGGCGCCAAGGGCTTCCGGGTCCCGACTCTACCGCCCGCATTCGGGCGTCCGGCCGGGATGACAGCAAAGAGGTGAGACATGACCGACCTGACCGAAGGCTCCCCCGCCCCCGACTTCGACCTCGAGACGCCCGACGGCCGGGTGAAGCTGGCCGACTTTTCCGACCAGACGCTGGTGCTCTACTTCTATCCCAAGGACGACACCGCCGGCTGCACGCGCGAGGCCCAGGACTTCACGACGCTGGCGTCCGAGTTCGCCCAGGCCGGCGTCACCGTCATCGGCGTCTCCAAGGACAGCGTCGCCTCGCACCGCAAGTTCGCGTCAAAGTACGACCTCGCGGTCAGGCTGGCGTCGGACCCAGAAGGCGTCGTCGTGGAGCGCTATGGATCGTGGATCGAGAAGAGCCTCTACGGACGCAAGTACATGGGGATCGACCGGTCCACCTTCCTCATCCGGGACGGAAAGATCGCCCGCATCTGGCGCAAGGTGAAGGTGCCCAACCATGCGCAGCAGGTGCTCGAGGCCGCGCGCGGCGCCTGAGGACGGCGCGACATCCACCTGCGGCCAGGTGGTTCGACTGCCAGAAGTTTCCCCTAAGTGGGTTGCCTCACGGCAAAAAGTCGGTTCCATAGCCGCGGTCCGGGGAAGTGGGGACTTCAGCGTACGCATGGAACGACTGACGCAGCTTGGCCGCTCGCTCGTAGACCTGTTTCCAGAGCGGCACCTCTACGTCCGGTCCGGCGGGGCCATGAAGGGCTTCGTGCTCACGACGAAGAAGCAGCTGATGATCGCCGGCGGCGTGGCCGGCGGCGCGCTGTGGATGGGCGTGTGCACCGCCGCCATGATGGTCAACCTCTTGTCGGCCTCTGCGGCGGACCGCGAGATGGCCCGGCTGAAGGCTCAGTCCGAGCGCTATGTGGCCGACCGCCAGGCGCGACTGGACAGCGCCATGGCGCGCCTGAACGCGGCGAACGGCTCCAACGCGGACGCCGCCGTCGAGATCGAGAAGCGCCATGCGGCTCTGGCCATGCTGCTGACGGACCTGAAGGCCGCGCCGGGCGCCGCCGAGGCGCTCACCCCGACGATCACCCAGGCCCTGGCGAGCGGCGACGACATCAACCCGATGCGCCGGGTCGAGAAGGTGCGCGTCGGCCAGGAACAGCTCCTGGAGGCCGCCGACTCCTTCGCCAAGAGCCGCGCCGACCGCCTGCGTCTGGCGTTCCGGATGGCCGGCCTGTCGCCATCCGCCTTCGTCGACCGGGGCGGCTCGCTGGGCGGGCCGCTGATCGAGTCCAAGGACCCGCGCGCCCTGGCGGCGGTGCTGGACGTCGACGAAGAGTTCGCCATGCGCATCCAGCGCGCCGCGCGCGAGGTTTCCGAGGCCGGCGCCCTGGCCGAGGCGGCCCAGGAACTGCCCCTGGCGCGCCCGGCGGCGGGCGGGCAGACCAGCGGTTTCGGCTTCCGCTTCGATCCCTTCACCCGCCGTCCGGCCTACCACGCCGGTCTCGATTTCTCAGGCGCCCACCGCGCCCCGATCTACGCGACCGGCCCAGGCGTCGTCTCCTTCGCCGGGCAGCGGTCCGGCTACGGCAATGTGGTGGAGATCGACCACGGTCGGGGGCTGAAGACCCGATACGCCCACCTTTCGGGCTTCTCTGTGCGGCCGGGACAGCGCGTCGGCGTCGGGCAGAGGATCGCCTCCATGGGTTCGACCGGCCGTTCCACTGGGACCCACCTTCACTACGAGGTATGGGTCAATGGTCGGGCCCAGAACCCGGGCCGTTTCCTGAAGGCCGGGCAATATGTTCACCAGGCAGACTAAGACCGCGCCCGCCGTCGAGGCCGCGCCCCCGCGGAAGATGGCGGTGGCCTCCCTCGTCGCCGAAGGCGTCACGATCCGCGGCGACATCGCAACAGCCGGCGACCTGCACCTCGACGGCGCGGTGGAGGGGGACCTGGCGGCCGGTCACCTGACGATCGGGGAGACCGGATCGGTCAACGGCTCGGTCCAGGCCGAGTGCGTGGAGATCCGTGGCCGCGTCACGGGCGCCATATCCGCCCGAGTCGTGCGGCTGCTCGCCACCGCCCACGTGGACGGCGACATCAGCCACGCCGAACTCTCCGTCGAGGCGGGCGCACATTTCGCAGGCCGCAGCCTGGTCTTCGAGGCGCCCACGGCCGAAGAACCCCGCGCGCTCAGCGTGGTGGCGGCCGAGTAGCTACTCCCGCGTGGCGCCGACGCGCTGCGCCAGGGCCGCGCCCATGAAGGCGTCGAGGTCGCCGTCGAGGACGCCCTGGGTGTCCGAGGTCTCCACCTCCGTCCGCAGGTCCTTGACCATCTGATACGGCTGCAAGACGTAGCTGCGGATCTGGTGGCCCCAGCCGATATCGGTCTTCTGCTCCTCGATCGCCGCCTGGGCCGCCTCGCGCTTCTCGAGTTCGACCTCATAGAGGCGGGCCTTCAGCATCTTCCAGGCCTGTTCCCGGTTCTGGTGCTGCGAGCGCTGGGTCTGGCAGGCCACCGCGATCCCCGTCGGAATGTGCGTCAGGCGCACGGCGGAGTCGGTCTTGTTGACGTGCTGGCCGCCAGCGCCCGACGCCCGGTAGGTGTCGGTCCGCACGTCGGCCGGATTGATCTCGATCTCGATGTTGTCGTCGACGACCGGATAGACCCACACCGAGGCGAAGCTGGTGTGGCGCCGGGCGCTGGAGTCATAGGGGCTGATCCGCACCAGGCGATGCACCCCGCCCTCGGTCTTCAGCCAGCCGTAGGCGTTGGTCCCCTTCACCTGCAGCGTCACGGACTTGATCCCGGCCTGCTCGCCGGGCGTCTCTTCTAGCACGTCCACGGCCATGCCGTGGGCGTTGGCCCAGCGGGTGTACATGCGAAGCAGCATCCCCGCCCAGTCGTTGGACTCGGTGCCGCCGGCGCCGGAGTTGATCTCCACGTAAGCGTCATTGCCGTCGGCCTCGCCGGACAGCAGGGCTTCGAGCTCGGCCCGGCCGGCGCGTTCGCGGATGGCCTTGAGCTGCCCCCTCGCCTCCTCGAGGCTGGCCTCGTCGCCCTCCTCGTCGGCCAGTTCCGCATAGCCCACGGCGTCGGCCAGATCGCGTTCCAGCCCCTGCACCGACTCCACCTGCGCGGCGAGCCGCGAGCGTTCACGGCTGACGGCCTGGGCCTCGTCCGGATTGTCCCAAAGCGTCGGGTCCTCGACCCGGGCGTTCAGCTCATCGAGCTTTCGGAGCGCTGGCTCCCAGTCAAAGACGCCTCCTGAGCAGTTCGATCGACTGCTCGATGTCGGCCTTCGCGGCCTCGACATCCGCTCTCATGGAGAGAACTCCTATGGACAAGAGCGGGGGGCTCTAGCCCGTGTCGCCCCCCGATTCAAGACGAGGTCAGAAGAGGTCCGACAGGTCGTCCTTCTTCTTCGGCGGCGGTGGCGGCGCCGTGGGCGCCACGGCGGCCCCGGCGTTGGGAGCGCCCGTCACCCCATTCTGCCAGACCTCCAGATAGGGCTGCGGCCCGGCCGGGGCGAGATTCAGCTCCTGGAGCTGTGGCTCGGTGCCCGGGCGGAACGCCTCGCGGATGCCCCGGATCATCGCGTACTTGGCGTTCGCAGGCGCCTTGAACGCCTCCTTCGGCCGGTCCTTCAGGGCTTCGCCCATGAAGTCGATGAAGACCGGAAGGGCCGCCGCGCTGCCCGTCTCGTTGTTTCCCAGGCTGCGGTTGTCGTCGAAGCCGACATAGACGCCCACGACCATGTTGGGGGAGACGCCCATGAACCAGGCCGAACGGTAGTCGTTCGTCGTCCCGGTCTTGCCGCCCAGCGTCTTGCCGAGGGCCGAAGCCCGGACCGCCGTCCCGCGAAGCACCACGCCCTCGAGGAACGAGGTGATCTGGTAGGCCGTGACGGGGTCGATCACCTGGTCGCCGGCGCGCGGGATCCGGGGGCTCTCGCCGCCCGTAAACGCCGCGTCGCAGCGATCGCAGGCGCGGCGGTCGGCGCGCCAGATCACCTCGCCATTGCGATCCTCGACCACCTCGATGAGGTGCGGCTGCACCAGCTTGCCGCCGTTGACGAAGGTAGAATAGGCGCCCGACATCCGGAACACCGTCGTCTCGCCGGCGCCGAGCGCCATCGCCAGCACCCGGTCCATCTTGGGCGTCACGCCCATTCGGACGGCCAGGTCGGAGATCTTGGTCATGCCGACGCCCTGGGCCAGGCGGACGGTCATGGTGTTGCGCGACAGCTCCAGGCCACGGCGCAGGGTGAGCGCGCCGAAGTAGTCACGGCTGTAGTTCTCCGGGCTCCAGTCCTGCCCGCCGTATCCCTTGAGCGTGATCGGCGCGTCCAGCACCGTGCTCGCCGGCGTGTAGCCGCTCTCCAGGGCGGCGGCGTAGACGATCGGCTTGAAGGCCGAGCCCGGCTGGCGCAGCGCCTGCGTCGCGCGATTGAAGCTGGACAGCGAAAAGGAGTAGCCGCCCACCATCGCCAGCACCCGGCCCGAGTAGGGCTCCATGGCCACGACCGCGCCGTTCACCGCCGGAACCTGCTTCAGCCGGTAGCCCGAACCGTTCGGATTGGGTTCGACGAAGACGAGGTCGCCGGTGCCGATCCCCTTTCCCCGTCGCGCCCAGGCGACGTCCTCGCCGACGATCCGGCCCGTCGCGCCTTCCACGGTGCGGATCTCCACGTCGCCGGCGGCGACGCTGGTGACGACGGCCCGCTTCCACTCCTGGCGTTCGCGCGGCTTGGCGGTCTTGCGCGCCACGTCCTCCCAGCCGTCCAGCGTGGTCACGTGGCCGTAGGCGCCGCGCCAGCCGTGGCGGCGATCGTAGGACTCCAGCCCGTTCATCAGCGCGACCTTGGCCGCGCTCTGCAACCGGGGGTCCAGGGTGGTGCGCATGTAGTAGCCGCCGGCGTTCAGGCGCTCGTCGCCGAGCTCGTCCATCGCCAGGGCGATGCGGCGGACCTCCTCCACGAAGTAGTCGGCGTCCCGGTACTGCGAGCGTGTGGGCGCCGGCTGGACCCGAAGCGGCTCCTTCTTGGCCGCCTCGCCCTCGGCCCGCGTGACCCAGCCCAGGCCGATCATCTGGTCGATCACCCAGTTGCGGCGACCGATGGCCGCCTCGGTGCGGCGCAGCGGGTGATAGTTGTCGGGCCCCTTCGGCAGGGCGGCCAGATAGGCGCTCTCGGCCAGGGTCAATTCGCTAAGCGACTTTCCGAAGTAGTTGTAGGCGGCCGCGCCCACGCCGTACGAGCGGTAGCCCAGCCAGATCTCGTTCAGATAGAGCTCGAGGATCCGTTCCTTCGACAGCGTCTGCTCGAGCTGACCGGCGAGGATCGCCTCCTTGAGCTTGCGCCCGATCGTGGCGTCGCTGGTCAGGAGGATGTTCTTGGCCACCTGCTGGGTGATCGTCGAACCGCCCTCCAGGCGGCGGCCCTGGGCCAGGTTGATCACGTTCTTGACCATCGCGCGCCCGAGACCGCCGAAGTCCACGCCGCCGTGCTTGAAGAAGCTGTGGTCCTCCGCCGCCAGGAACGCCTGGGCGGTCTGGGCCGGGATGGCGTCGTACGGCACGAAGATCCGCCGCTCGCGGGAGAACTCGCCGATCAGCGTGCCGTCCCAGGCGTAGGCCCTCGTCGCCGTCGGCGGGTGGTAATCCACCAGCTCGCCGGCGTCCGGCATGTCGTGGAACAGCCAGGCGGCGTACACGCCGAGGGACGCTGCGGCGATCGCAACGAAACTGAACACCGCGACGCCGGCCACGGCGACCCAACGGCTGGGTCTGGGAGGAGGATTCAACTTCAGACGGGCTCCCGGGCGCACCTGGTCCGTCGTCTAACGTGTGTCGGCACGGGCGCCAACGCCAGGGACCTGCGTCAGCGCGCCGCCACCGTCACGGGGGCGCCGAAATGCTCGTCGATCGCCTTGGCCACGGCGGCCATCAGCTGGCGGCGCTGGGCCGGATCGCGCAGGCGCGCTTCGTCGTCGGGATTGGAGACGAAGCCCATCTCCAGGAGAACGGCCGGCACGTCGGGCGCCAGCAGCACCATGAAGCCGGCGTCGCGATGGCTGCGACGCAGCATGGGCGCCTTGCCTTCGATGCTGGCGACCAGCGTCTGGGCGAAGATCGCCGAGCGGTTGCGCGTGGCGCGCTGGGTCAGGTCGAAGAGGATGTCCCTCACCCCCTGGTCGCCGGTCAGGCTCGCCTTCATGAACCAGTCGTCGCGACTGACGAACTTCGCAGCGCGCTGGGAAGCCTTGTCGGAGAGGGTGTAGACGCTCGCGCCCTTCAGGTCCGGCTCCGGGCCCGAGTCCGAATGCAGGGAGATGAACAGGTCGGCGCCGGCGCGCTGAGCGATGCGCACCCGATCCTCCAGCGGAATGTAGACGTCCGTCTTGCGGGTCAGCACGACCTTGTAGCGGCCGCCGCGGTTCAGCCGCTCGGCGAGATCCAGCGCCGCGGCCAGGTTGATGTCCTTCTCATGCCCCTTGGCGCCCTGGGCGCCCACGTCCCGCCCGCCGTGGCCAGCGTCGATCACCACGACCTTCTTGAGCGGCAGGGGCGCCTTCTTCTCCGGCAGGAACTGGCGGCGGATCTGCGGGGACGCCTGGGTCGAGACCGAGGTCATCACCGCCCCCGGCCGCGCGGCCAGGTCGATCACATAGCGGTAGTTGGCGATTCCATCCGCGGGCGGCAGCAGGAAGCGGCGCTTGACCGTGGCGTCGCCCGCCAGGTCCATCTGCAGGCGCGCCCCGCCCTGGACCTGATCGATCATCCAGGCCCTGACCACGCCGCGGCCCGCGCCCTGCTGGGTCTGCGCCTTGACGACCCCCGGCAGCAGGACCACCACGCGGCGGTCGGCCGCACCGTCGGAAAGCACCTTGGCGCTGACCGCGCCGTCCAGCTCGACCACGAGCCGCGTCTCGACGGAATCACCGCCCGTTCGCACCTTGATCAGGCTGACCTGGTCGGTGGCGGCATGCCCGACGGCGAAGGCGGCCAGCCCGAGCGCCGCAGCGGCAGCCGCGGCGGCGAACACCCGCCCCCGGCTCCGTTCCCATGCGCCCTTCAAGCGGCCGAACATTCCACGCCCCGGAAAACACGCGGTTTCGCCATCGCGCGAACCTAGAGAAGCAATATAGGCGGGCGGCCCGTGGACAAAGGGTTAACGAGGTCTTGCCGCCGACGACCCTTGCGCGAGCATGCCGCTTTCCTTTTGAGGCCCGGTGTTGCAATGTCGCGCCGCGCGAAGCCGGAGCGCCCGAACCCGGGCCCCATGTTCACGCGACCAACCAGCCAGCGTCGGCTTCGACCGTGTACTCGGTGGCGACGCACCATCCGATCCGCGCCCCTTCACCAGGACGCGCCTAGGAACACACCTGATGAGCTGCGCAGCTCGAGCCACATCTGGCCCTGAGGCCTCCCGGAGCGCCGTTACCGGCGTCCCCGCGGGCCACGCGCGCGCTCGTCCCATGCACCGGCAGCGCCTGGGCCACGCAGCCCCCGCGCGCCGCGGAGAAGAACTTGATGTCCAAGACTATGTTGATCGACGCAGCCCACGCGGAGGAAACGCGTGTGGTGGTCGTCGACGGGAACCGCGTTGAAGAGTTCGATTTCGAAAGCCAGAACAGGAAGCAGCTTCGAGGGAACATCTATCTCGCCAAGGTGACGCGAGTTGAGCCGTCCCTGCAGGCAGCCTTCGTCGAATACGGCGGCAACCGCCACGGCTTCCTGGCCTTCAACGAGATCCATCCAGATTACTACCAGATCCCGGTCGCCGATCGCGAAGCCCTGCTGCGCGAGGAGGCCGAGGAGCACGAGGACGACCGTCCCGAGCCCAGGGCCCGCAACCCTGAGGACGAGGACGAGGTCGATCTCGGCGCGTCCGACGACGAAGACGACGTCATGGAAGAGGAGCTGGCGCGCCGCCGCCGTCGGCTGATGCGTCGCTACAAGATCCAGGAGGTGATCCGCCGCCGGCAGATCATGCTGGTCCAGGTCGTCAAGGAAGAGCGCGGCAACAAGGGCGCGGCGCTCACCACCTACCTCTCGCTCGCCGGCCGCTATGGCGTGCTGATGCCCAATACCGCGCGCGGGGGGGGGATCAGCCGCAAGATCACGACGGCCACCGACCGCAAGCGCCTGAAGAGCGTGGTGACCAGCCTGGACGTGCCGCAGGGCATGGGACTGATCGTGCGGACCGCCGGCGCCAAGCGCACCAAGGCCGAGATCAAGCGCGACTACGACTACCTGCTCCGCCTCTGGGAGAACATCCGCGAGAAGACGCTGCAATCGATCGCTCCGGCGTTGATCTACGAGGAAGAAGACCTCGTGAAGCGCACGATCCGCGACCTCTACGACAAGGACATCGACGAGGTCTGGGTCGAGGGCGAGGCCGGCTACAAGGAAGCGCGCGACTTCATGCGCATGCTGATGCCGTCCCAGGCCAAGAAGGTGCAGCTCTACCGCGAGCCCACGCCGCTGTTCGTGAAGCACAGGGTCGAGGATCACCTCAGCCAGATCTACTCGCCGGTCGTGCCGTTGCGTTCGGGCGGCTATCTGGTGATCAACCAGACCGAGGCCCTGGTCGCCGTGGACGTGAACTCCGGCCGCGCCACGCGCGAGCGGAACATCGAGGCCACGGCGCTCAAGACCAACATGGAGGCGGCCGAGGAAGCCGCCCGCCAGCTGCGCCTGCGCGATCTGGCCGGCCTAATCGTCATCGACTTCATCGACATGGATGAGTCGAAGAACAACCGGGCGGTCGAGAAGAAGCTCAAGGACTGCCTCAAGGACGATCGCGCCCGCGTCCAGATGGGCAAGATCAGCCCGTTCGGCCTGATGGAGATCAGCCGCCAGCGCCGCCGCACCGGCGTCCTGGAGGGCACCACCCACGTCTGCGAGCACTGCAACGGCACCGGGCGCGTCCGCTCGGTGGAATCCAGCGCGCTCGCCGCGCTGCGGGCCCTTGAGATCGAGGCCCTGAAGGGCGGCGGCGAGGCGACGCTCCGCGCGCCCCGCGCCGTCGGCCTCTACATCCTCAACGAGAAGCGCGCGCACCTCGCCCGCCTGCACCAGGCGTTCGGCCTGTTCGTCACGATCGTCATCGAGGACGAGATGGCGCACGCCGATCACGCCATCGAGCGCACGTCCATGGAAACGCGGCCCGAGCATGCCGCGCCCCAGGCGCCCGCGCTCCAGCCCTACGAGCCGCCCTCGGAGGAGGACGCCTTCGACGAGGAGGTCTTCGACGACGAGGAGGAAGAGGACGAGGAGGACGAAGCGGCCCTCGAAGCCGAGGACACCGACGACGACCTCGCCCACGCCCGCAACGTCCGCGAAGAGCGCCGCGATGACGAGGAGGGCAGCCGCCGCCGCCGTCGCCGCCGCCGCGGTCGCCGCAGCGATGAGGCCCGGGAGCCCGAGCGCGAGCCTCGTCCCGCTCGCGCGGAGTCCGAGGAGGATCGCGAAGGCCGTCGCCGCCGTCGCGGCCGCCGCGGGGGCCGCCGGATGCGCGACGATGCGCGCCCGCAAGACGTCTTCTCGTGGGTGCGCCCGTGGGTGCCCTACGGCGATGATCCGTTCGTCTGGTACGATCCTGCCGAGGACCTGAAGATCGCCGAAGCCGCCAGTGTCGCGGAACCCGTGGCGGCGGACCAAGGCGCGGTGGTCGAGTCGGCCGCAGCGAAGCCCGCACCTGCGCCCGCAAGAGCGCAATCGAACGAGGACGTCTGGGTCGAGCTTCCGGAAGCGGAGGAGAAGCCCAAGCGCGCGCGTCGCACGCGCGGCCGGAACCGCGGGCGCGACGAGGCCGCCGCCGAAGCCGAGGCCCCGACCGTCGTCATGGCGCCGCCGCCCGAGCCGGAACCCGAGGTTGTCGCCCCCGAACCTGCGCCGGAACCCGTCGCCGCCAACGCCGACGAGCCGCCGGCCAAGCCCAAGCGCACGCGAAGCCGCAAGAAGGCCGCTGAACCGGCCGTCGCCGAAGCGGCGCCCGCGCCGATCGCCGCTGCGGAACCTGAACCGGCCGCTCCGCCGGAGCCGAAGCCGGAACCGGTCGCGGATCCGCACGAGATCGCCGGACCCGCGCCGGCGCCGCGCAGAGGCTGGTGGCGACGCGGTTAACGCATTAGATTCCGATCGGACGGGGGACGGCGGACGAGACGAGTGTCGAGCATGGCTTCCCCTTTCCGATCGGTTTCGCGATTCGCGCTAACGGCGATCGTGGCGAGCGGCCTGGCGCTCAGCAGCGCCGCCGCCCACGCCCAGTCGCTGATCCGCGACACCGAGATCGAGGAGATCCTGGCGAAGGACTCCGAGCCGATTCTCCGCGCCGCGGGCATCGAGCCCGAGAACGTCGAGATCGTGCTGATCGGCTCGAAGGAGCTCAACGCCTTCGCCGGTCCCCGGATCATGGGCTTCAACACCGGCCTCATCCTCGAGTCCGACACGCCGAACGAACTGCAGGGCGTGATCGCCCACGAAGTCGGGCACCTGGCCGCCGGCCACAGCGCCCGGCGCGGCGAGATGGGCGCGGCGGGCATGAAGCCCTTCCTGCTGACCATGGGCCTGGGCGTACTGGCCGCGATCGCCGGCGCGCCCGAGGCCGCGGCGGGCCTGGCCGGCAGCGCCAGCTATTTCGGAACCCTGGGCGCCCTCGGCTACAGCCGCGAGCAGGAAGGCCGCGCCGACCAGGCCGGCGCCATGCTGCTGGACAAGGCCGAGCTCTCCGGAAAGGGCCTGGCCGAGTTCTTCGACAACTTCCGCTACCAGGAGGTTTTCGACGAGGCGCGCCGCTTCGCCTACTTCCGCAGCCACCCGATCTCGTCCGACCGGGTGGAGTCCCTGCGGCGCAAGGTCGAGGCCCAGCCCCACTACGACAAGGTCGACAGCCCCGAGGCCCTGGCCGAGCACGCCATCATGAAGGCCAAGCTGGACGGCTTCCTCAATCCCGGGGTGGCGATCACCAAGTATGACGAGAAGGCGACCGATTACCCGTCGCGATACGCCCGCGCCATCGCTTACTACCAGCTCAAGGAGCCCGACCGGGCGATCAAGCTGATCGACGCCCTGCTCGAGGAGCAGCCGGAGAACCCCTACCTGTGGGAGCTCAAGGGCCAGATCCTGTTCGAGTTCGGCCGCACCGAGGAGGCTGAGGCGCCGCAGCGCCGCTCGGTGGAGCTGAAGCCGGAGGCGCCGCTGCTGCGGATCAACCTCGGCCAGACGCTGATCGCCCTCGACGACAAGGCCAAAGTGGCCGAGGGCGTGGCCGAGCTGAAGCGCGCGCTGACCCAGGAAGAGGACAACGCCGTAGCCTGGCGCATCCTGGCCGAAGCGCACGACAAGCTGGGCGAGGACGGTCTCGCCCGCCTGGCGACCGCCGAGTACAACTACTATGTCGGCGACAAGCAGCAGGCGCGCGTGTTCGCCATGCGCGCCAGGGAGATGCTGGACAAGGGCACGCCCGAGTGGCGCCGCGCCACCGACATCGTCCTGGTGGCTGAACCGACCCGCGAGGACCTGCGCGAACTGGCGCGCGAAGGCTCGGTCGCCACAAAGTCGCGTTGAGCCACCCTGCCCCTGGCCCTATCTGGACCCCCATGAAGATGATTTTTCCCACCGCCCTGGCGCTCGCGGGCGCGCTTGCCCTCTCCGGCTGCGAGAAGGCCGGGGGCGAACCGGACGCCGCCTTCGGCGCGAAGGTCCGCGCCTACCTGCTCGCCAATCCCGAGGTGCTGCAGGAAATGGCGGTGAAGCTGCAGGAGAAGGAGCGCCTGGCCCAGCAGACCGCGGCCAAGGACGCCATCGCCGAGTTCCGCCAGCAGCTCGAACGTGACCCCCGCGACATCGTCATCAATCCGCAAGGAGAGATCACGGTCGTCGAGTTCTTCGACTTCAACTGCGCCTACTGCAAGCTGGCGGCGCCAGAAGTGGTGAAGCTTGTCGAGGAGAACCCCGACGTGCGGCTCGTCTTCAAGCATTTCGCCTTCCAGACCGAGCACGCGATCACGGCCTCGAAGGTGGCCCTTACGCCGCCCGCACGGGCCCACGGCCTGGCGCTGTACAAGACTCTGATGGCCCAGAAGCCGCTGAATCCCGAGACCATCGACCGCAGCCTGCGCGCCGTCGGCCTGGACCCCGCCGCCGCCCGCCGCGCCGCGGACGACCCGGCGATCGCCCAGCAGATCGAGGACGCCCACATGCTGGCGCAGCAGCTCGGCATCGACGGCACCCCGGCCTTCGTGGTCGGCGACCGGGTGATCCATGGCGCGGATATCGCCTCGCTGAAGGCCGCGATCGCCTCGACCCGCGCGGCCTCGATGAAGAAGCCCGGCCCGGCCCCCACCTAGAGGGCGGCCAGCACCATCGGGCCGAACGTCGGAATCGCCATCACGACGAGAAAGCCGATGGTCATCAGGGACAGGGCGAGGTTCATGGGCGGGCTCCTGAAGTCCCTCTGAATTAGGGGCTCGCCGCCGCCGCCGCACCGCCCGATTTCGCAGAGGTGTTCTGCGGTTTCGGCAGTATTCCTCCGGGGCCGAGGCCCTCCCCGACGTCAACTCGGCCCTCTGCTAGACTGGCCGCAGACGTGGGATGGAGCGCGGCATGGGCGAACGTGTGCTGGTCATCGGGGCGGGCATGGCGGGCCTCTGGACCGCCATGGCGCTGGCGGACGGACGGCGGGAGATCGTGGTCCTCGATCGCGACCCGCCACCGCCGGACGGCGGGGCCGACGCGGCCTTCGCCGACTGGACGCGCCGGGGCGTCGGCCACCTGCGCCACAGCCACGCCTTCCTCGCGCGCCTGCGCACCATCGTCCGCGACAAGCATCCGGCCCTGCTGGACGCTCTCATGGCCGAGGGCGTGCGGGAGCTCGGCTTCGAGGGATCGCTGACGGCGCAGCACAAGAAGGCCTACAAGCCCGAGCCCATCGACGGCGACTTGGCGATCCTGACCAGCCGCCGCACGACGCTGGAGCTGGTGATGCGGCGCTACGCCGAGGGGCTGCCGGGCGTGGTCATGCGGCCCCAGACCTTCGTGAAGGACCTGATCATCGCGCCTGGCGAGCCGCCGCGCGTCACCGGCGTCCGGCTGGAGGACGGGTCGGAACTGACCGCTGACGTGGTCGTCGACGCGGCGGGACGGACCTCCCAAGCGCCCGAGATTCTCGCGGCCGCGGGCGCCCGCATTCCCGAGAGCTCCGAGCCCTGCGGGGTCATCTACTTCACGCGGCACTATCGCCTGCTCGAGGGCCAGACCGAGCCTCCGCGGACCCGGGCCGGCACGACCGGCGACCTGGGCTTCCTCAAGTTCGGCGTGTTTCCCGGCGACAACGGCTGCTTCTCCATCACGCTCTGCGTGCCCGAGGTGGAAGAGGAGATGCGCAAGGCGATCGTCGACCCGGAGGTCTTCGACGCGATCTGCCGCCGCCTCGTCGGCCTGGAGCCCTGGATCGCGCCGGAGCGCGCATCGCCCACCAGCCGGGTCTTCGGCATGGGCCAGCTCGAGAGCCGCTGGCGGGAGATGGCGCCGGGGGGCCGGCCCGCCGTTCTGGGGTTCTTTCCCGTGGGCGACTGCGTGGTGCGCACCAACCCGCTCTACGGCCGCGGCTGCTCGTTCGCCGCCGTCAGCGCCTACGAACTGGCGAAGAGCCTGGATGCCGAGTCGGACCCGGCCCGGCGACTCCTGGGCTATCGCGCCGGCCTGGAGCGCGAGCTGCGCCCCTACTACGACGTGATGCGCAAGGCCGACCAGTCCGCGATCCGCCGCGCCGAAGCCGCGCTTGCGCCGCCCAAGCCCGCCTCGCTCCGGAGCCGGATCCTCAAGAGCTTCCTGGAGGACGGGGTCGCGGTGGCGATCCGCACCGACGTGGAGCTGCTGCGTCAGTTCCTGCGTGGCTTCCACATGCTGGAGCATCCCCAGGCCTGGCTGAAGCGCCCACGCAACCTGGTGAAAATCCTCCGCGTCTGGGCGCGCGGGAAGGTCGCCAACGCCGAACACTACCCTGTCCTGGGCGCACCGGGCCGAAAGGAGATGCTCGAGTCCCTGGGTATATCGCCGACGGCGGATCTGCGACCCGCCTAGCGCGACACCCTCGGAACATTCTTCGTCTGGACGTCAGCCCCGCAAGCGGCGCGTGACCTCAGACCGGCTCCGCCACCGGCGGCGCCGTGTAGGAGGCGGCCTTGGTCAGCACCTCGTCCGGGGTCTTCAGCAGGTTGAGGTAGACCTCCTTGGGATAGACCATGTGGGGCTTGTCGGGATCGTAGGCCGGCTGCGGCACAGGACTAGGCCCCGCATAAGCCGCCGGAGCCTTGTAGCGTTGGGCCTCGTCCTTGGAGATCCCGGCCTTGGCGAGCACGGCCGGATCGATCCAGGCGGCCGGATCGACCGGCGCCTGCGAGGTGGCGACCTCCAGGGTCATGTGATCGGGCCCGGCGAAGTAGATCGACTTGCACATCCCGTGGTCGATCGGGCCGATCACATTGACGCCGTGGCTGCGGATGCGGTCGCGCATTGCCAGCAGGTCGTCTTCGCTGTCGACGCCGAAGGCCAGGTGCTGGAGCGTGCCGGCGGCGCTGGGCAGCGCGCCCGACCCGGCGTGCGTCTTGCCCACCTCGATCGGGATGTCCTCCACCGCCGGAAGCTGGACGATCGAGAAGTAGCTGTGGTCGTTCATGCGCAAGAAGGCGTGCAGTCCGCCCGGTACGCCGTGCATGTCGAAGAGCGCCACCAGCGGGCAGCCCATGACCTGCGAGAAGAACTCGATGTGCTTTTTGATGTCGGCCGCCATGAAGGCGAGGTGGTGGATGCCTGTGGGGTGCTGGCTCACGGGGTCGTCTCCCTAGTCGCTCGGCTCTTGTCGGTCAGGAAGCCGCCGAGCACGGCTTCCAGTATCATGTCCTCGTGGACGGCGCGGGCCGTCGGCGAGTCGGATTCGACGCCGAAGCCGACGCGCAGCAGGGGCGCCAGGTTGATCACCCCGGCCGCAGCGGCCTGCAGTGTGATGACGAGCTGTTCCGGCGGGAAGGGCTTGAGGTCGCCGGCCGCGATCGCCTCACGCGCGATCTGGGCGAGGCGGCGGTTGCGCGGTCCGATGAGGTGGCGATCCAGCCAGTCCAGGCGCTCGCCGCCGGCCATGCCCTCGAGCGCCACGATGCGCCCCAGCGCGGGATGCTTCCAGCTGATCTGCAGGAAGAGCCGCATGGCCATGCGCAGCTGGACGATCGCCGGCATGTCCCGGGCGGCGTCCATGAGGCGCTCCTCCTCGGCGATCACCGCGGCGAGGGCCAGCATGGCGCTGCGCCAGAGGTCGGCCTTGTCCTGGAAGTGGTAGTGCAGGCTGGGCTGGGAGACGCCCGCCGCCTGGGCGATGCCGGCCAGCGTGACCCGCTCGAACCCGAGCCGCGAGAACTGGTCCAGGGCGACCTCGCGGATGCGAGCCGCCGTGGCCTCGCCCTTGGGCGTCGCTGACCACTCCTGCGTCGACGTCATGGCGATTGACTCGGAAATCAGATTTCCTGATTTCATAGTCAGGAACCGGCGACGCGACAAGCCGGTCGGCGCGCGGGAGGAGAGATCATGGCGGTGGTTCGCGAGGCGTACGGCTTTGTCCATGCGGACAACAGCCGCCTGAAGGAGGTCTACGGCGGGCCGACGGGCCAGGTGTTCGTCGAATGCATGCGCATCCGGCCGGACGTCGGCGACTCCAAGACCGTCATCCTGTTCAGCCACCCGGTCGGCGGCGGCTCGTTCCTGCCGCTGGTCAGCGCCCTGGCCCGCGCCGGCCGTCACGTCATCTACTGCAACCCCCGCTACCGCGGGAACGACACCGCGCTGATCATGGAGAAGTGCGTCCTCGACCTGGGCGCCTGCGTCGCCGACCTCAAGAAGCGGTTCGGGTACGAGAAGGTGGTCCTGGGCGGCTGGTCGGGCGGCGGGTCCCTGTCGATGTTCTACCAGGACCAGGCCGAGCGGCCGACCATCACCGAGACGCCGGCGGGCGATCCCGTGGACATCGTGGGCGCAGGCCTGCAGCCTGCCGACGCCGTGCTGCTGCTGGCGGCGCACGTCAGCCGCTCGGTGACCATGACCGAGTGGATGGACCCGTCGATCCTGGACGAAAGCCGCCCGTTCGAGCGCGATCCGTCGCTCAACATCTACGATCCCGCCTGCCCGGCGCAGGCCCCCTATCCGGCCGAGTTCGTCGCCCGTTTCCGCGAGGCCCAGATCGTCCGCAACCGGCGCATCACCGCCTGGGCCAAGGCGCAGCTTGCCGAGTTGAAGGCCAAGGGCGACCCCGACGCCGAGCGCTGCTTCGTCGTACAGGGCACCATGTGCGACGTGCGCTGGACCGACCCGACCCAGGATCCGTCGGACCGGCGCCCATATACCTGCTACCTGGGCGACCCCCGGATCGTGAACGACGGCCCGGTGGGATTGGGCCGGTTCACCACCCTGCGCTCGTGGCTGTCGCAGTGGAGCTATGACGAGAGCCGGGCGAACGGCATCGTCAACGGCCAGCGGATCAGCTGCCCGACCCTGGTGATCAACAACACCGCCGACCTGGCCTGCACCCCCAGCCACGCCCAGCGGCTGTTCGACGCCGTGGGGTCGAAGGACAAGTCCCTCGTGCACATCGAGGGCGCCGACCACTACTACGCCGAACGGCCCGACCTCCTGCCCAAGGCGGTGGCGGCCTTGGGCGGCTGGCTGGACGAACGCGGGTTCACTTGACCGCCCTTGCGGAAGGGGCCTCTCCTCGCGGCAACGAATTCGGAGGACGCCCCATGTCGGACTACAAGCTGCTCATCAACGGCCAACTGGTCGAGGGCGAGGCGACGCTGGACGTCGTCAATCCCGCCACCGAGGAGGTGTTCGCCACCTGCGCGCGGGCTTCGAAGGGCCAGCTCGACCAGGCGGTGGCCGCCGCCCAGGCCGCCTTCCCCGCCTGGAGCGCCAAGCCGATCGACGAGCGGCGGGCGGTGCTGATCGCCATTGCCGACGCGATCCAGGCCAATGTCCAGGAACTCGGGCGCCTTCTGGTGCAGGAACAGGGCAAGCCCCTGCAGGACGCCATGGGCGAGGTGTTCGGCGCCTCGGCCTTCTTCCGCTACTTCGCGAGCCTGAACCTGGACCCCAAGGTGGTCGCCGACGACGCCACCTCGCGGGTCGAGATCCGCCGCAAACCGCTCGGCGTCGTGGGCTGCATCATCCCGTGGAACTTCCCGATGATCCTGATGGCCTTCAAGGTCCCGGCGGCCCTGCTGGCCGGGAACACGGTCATCGTGAAGCCCGCGCCCACCACCCCGCTGACGGCGCTGAAGCTGGGCGAGATCATCAAGGACCTGGTCCCGCCAGGCGTCGTGAACATCATCGCCGACGCCAACGACCTGGGCGGCGAGATGACCAAGCATCCGGGCATCCGCAAGATCAGCTTCACCGGCTCCACCGAGACCGGCAAGAAGGTGATGGCCAGCGCCGCCGACGCGCTGAAGCGCATCTCGCTGGAACTGGGCGGCAACGACGCCCTGATCGTCCTGGACGACGTGGACCCCAAGGAGACCGCGCCCAAGGTCTTCGGCGCCGCCATGCAGAACGCCGGCCAGGTCTGCATCGCCGCCAAGCGCATCTATGTCCACGAGAGCATCTACGACGCCATGTGCGACGAGTTCGCGAGGCTGGCCGGAGAGATGGTGGTGGGCGACGGCCTGCAGCAGGGCACCCAGATGGGACCGCTGCAGAACAAGGCCCAGTTCGAGAAGGTCATGGGCTTCATCGAGAGCGCGAAGAAGGACGGCAAGGTCATCGCCGGCGGCGCGCGCAAGGGCGACAAGGGCTACTTCATCGAGCCCACCGTGGTCCGCGACATCGCCGAGGGCTCCAAGCTGGTCGACGAAGAGCAGTTCGGCCCCGTGATGCCGGTGATCAAGTACTCCGACCCCAAGGACGCCGTGGCCCGCGCCAACGCCTCCATCTATGGCCTGGGCGGCTCGATCTGGGCCAAGGACTCGGAAAAGGCCTGGGGCCTGGCCGAGGGCATGGAGAGCGGCTCGGTCTGGATCAACAAGCACGCCGACCTGCAGCCCCACCTGCCCTTTGGCGGCTCGAAGTTCTCGGGCGTCGGCGTGGAGCTGGGCGAGGAAGGCCTGAAGGAGTTCACCCAGGTCCAGGTGCTGAACATGGCGCGGTGAGGCCCTCCCTACCCCTCGTGGGGCGGGAAACTAGATCAGCCCGCTGAGCGGCGAGGATGGGTCAGCGTACAAGCGCTTGCCCATCCGGCCGGCCAGATAGGCCTCGCGGCCGGCGATGACCGCGTGTTTCATGGCGCGCGCCATGCGGATCGGGTCCTTGGCCTCGGCGATGGCGGTGTTCATCAGCACGGCGTCGCAGCCCAGCTCCATGGCGATCACCGCGTCCGAGGCGGTGCCGACGCCGGCGTCCACCAGCACGGGGACCTTCGTCTGCTCGATGATCAGGCCCAGGTTCAGCATGTTCTGGATGCCTCGGCCCGAGCCGATCGGCGCCGCCGCGGGCATGATCGCCGCCGCGCCCGCGTCCTCCAGCTTCTTGGCATAGACCGGGTCGTCCGAGCAGTAGACCATCACCTGGAAGCCGTCGGCGATCAGCAGCTTGAGCGCGCGAAGCGTCTCCTCCATGTCCGGCAGCAGGTGGGGCGTGTTGGAGAGCACCTCCAGCTTCACCAGATCCCAGCCGCCGGCCTCGCGCGCCAGGCGCAGGGTGCGCACCGCGTCCTCGCCGGTGAAGCAGCCCGCCGTGTTGGGCAGGAAGGTGAAGCGGTCGGGCTTCACATGGTCGACCAGCATCGGCTGGCTGGGATCGCTGAGATTCACCCGGCGCAGGGCCACGGTGACGATCTCGGCGCCCGCCGCCTCGGCCGCAGCGGCGTTCTGGGCGTAGTCCTTGTACTTGCCCGTGCCCACGATGAGGCGCGAGCGGAAGGTGCGGCCCGCGACGGACCAGGTGTCCTGCGCCTGCTGTGTCCCGTCCATCTCATCCGCCTCCGACAAACTGCACGATCTCGATCCGGTCGCCGTCCATCAGCGCCGTGATCCCATAGGCCGACCGGGGCACGATCTCGAGGTTGCGCTCCACCGCCACCTTCTTTGTGTCGAGACCCAGCGCCGCCACCAGCGCCGCGACGTCGGGCACGTCTTCGAAGGTGCGGGTTTCGCCGTTGATGGTCAGATGCAAGGGGCGCCTCCGGTCGGCATGCTTGTGACCCGCAGCCCCGCCCGTTACAAGGGCCCGGAATCGACGGCGGAGCTCGATGCCGAAACCGATCTATGTGCTGAGCGGCCCCAACCTCAACCTGCTGGGGACCCGCGAGCCGGAGATTTATGGACATCAGACCCTGGACGACGTTCGTGTCCTCTGCGAGGCGCGGGCGAAATCCCTGGGCTATGAGGTCGTGTTCCGGCAATCGAACCATGAGGGCGAGCTCGTGGACTGGATCCAGGAGGCGCGCGAGAAGGCCTCAGCCCTCGTGCTGAACCCCGCCGCCTATGGACATACCTCGATCGCCATCCTCGACGCCTTGAAGATGCTCAAGGTCCCGATCGTCGAATGCCACCTTTCGAACCCGGCCGCCCGCGAGGCGTTCCGCCGGGAAACCTATGTTTCGCTGGCCGCCACCGGGATCGTCTCCGGCTTCGGGGCCGCCAGCTACGAACTGGCCGTCGAGGCCGCCGCGGGCCTGGCCCGCTAGAGCAGACTGTTAGACAAGGGCCTTACCCCATGCCGACCTCCCCCAAGGCGCCCGCCGATCCGTTCGACGCACGCCTGGTGCGCAAGCTGGCCGACATCCTCACCGAGACCGGCCTGTCCGAGATCGAGGTGGAGCAAGGCGAACTCAAGATCCGCGTGGCCAAGACGCTGACGGCCGCCGCCGTGCACCACGTAGCCGCCGCCCCAGTGGCCGCGGCGCCGGCGCCGGTCGCCGCCCCGGCGGCTGCGCCCGCCGAAGCCGCGCCTGCGTCGCGCGCCAGCGGCGACGCCGTGAAGTCGCCGATGGTCGGCACCGTGTACCTGCAGCCCAATCCCGGCTCGCCCGCCTTCGTCAAGGTCGGCGATACGGTGGAGGCCGGCCAGACGCTGTTCATCGTCGAGGCCATGAAGACCATGAACCCGATCCCGGCGCCGCGCGGGGGCAAGGTGGTGGAGATCCTGGTCGAGGACGCCCAGCCCGTGGAGTTCGGTGAACCCCTGGCCATCATCGAGTAGGGCCATGTTCGACAAGATCCTGATCGCCAACCGGGGCGAGATCGCACTGCGCGTCCACCGCGCATGCAAGGAGATGGGCATCTCCACCGTCGCCGTGCACTCCGAGGCCGATTCCAGCGCCATGTGGGTGCGGCTCGCCGACGAGTCCGTGTGCATCGGCCCGCCGCCCGCCGCGAAGAGCTACCTGCATATCCCGGCCATCATCGCGGCTTGCGAGATCACCGGCGCCCAGGCCGTGCATCCGGGCTACGGCTTCCTGTCGGAGAACGCCCGCTTCGCCGAGATCGTCGAGGCCCACGGCTTCACCTTCATCGGCCCGAAGCCCGAGCACATCCGGATGATGGGCGACAAGATCACCGCCAAGCAGGCGGTGAAGGCGGCCGGCATTCCGGTCGTGCCGGGCTCCGACGGCGCCGTCACGACCGAGGAAGATGCCATCGCCGCGGCCAAGGCGATCGGCTTCCCGGTGCTGATCAAGGCGGCGGCCGGCGGCGGCGGACGCGGCATGAAGGTGGCCAAGACCGAGGCCGATCTCGTCGAGGCCGTCCAGACGGCCCGCTCCGAGGCCAAGGCCGCGTTCGGCGACGATGCTGTCTACATGGAGCGCTACCTCCAGACGCCGCGGCATATCGAGCTGCAGGTCGTGGCCGACAGCCACGGCAACGTGGTCCACCTGGGCGAGCGCGACTGTTCCCTGCAGCGGCGCCACCAGAAGGTGCTCGAGGAAGCGCCCTCCCCGGCCATCGATGCGGCTGCGCGCGAGAAGATCGGCAAGGTCGTCGTCGATGCGGTGCGCGCCATCGGCTACCTGGGCGTCGGCACGATCGAGTTTCTGTACGAGAACGGCGAGTTCTTCTTCATCGAGATGAACACCCGCCTGCAGGTGGAGCACCCGGTGACCGAGGCCATCACCGGCATCGACCTGGTGCGCGAACAGATCCGCATCGCCGCCGGCCTGCCGCTCTCGTTCAAGCAGTCGGACGTGGTCTTCGAAGGCCACGCCATCGAATGCCGGGTGAACGCCGAGAACCCGAAGACCTTCGCCCCCTCACCGGGGCTGGTCACGGACTTCCATGCCCCTGGAGGCCTGGGCGTGCGGATGGATAGCGCCCTCTACGCCGGCTACTCGATCCCGCCCTACTACGACAGCCTGATAGGCAAGCTGATCGTCCATGGCCGGGACCGGGACGAGTGCATCGCCCGCCTCAACCGCTGCCTTGGGGAGATCGTCGTCGGCGGCATCGACACCAACATCCCGCTCTTCCAGGACCTGCTGCACCAGGAGGACATCCTGAAGGGCGACTACAACATCCACTGGCTGGAACGGTGGATGGCGAGCCAGGCGGGCTAGTTCAGGCTGCGGCAGGCCGCCCGCAGCCAGGCCGTGAAGGCGCGGATCTTGGGGTCGCGGTCGGCCTCAGGCGGGCGGACCAGCCAGTAGCGCGTCGCGGGCCCTCCGAAGTCCGGCAGCGCCTCGACGAGCCGCTCGCCGAAGCCCGGCCAGGCGCGGATCAGCGGTCGGATCGCGAACGCGACGCCCAAATCCTGCTCGGCCGCATGCAGCGTCGCCGGAGCGGAGTCGAGCCAGAGGTCGCCATCCTGATTGGGCCTCTCCACGCCATGCCCGGCGAGCCAAGTCCGCCACGCCCCCGGCTGGGCCGTGTCATGGATGAGCCGCAGTCCCGCCAGGTCGGCCGGCGTCGCGAGCGGCGTATGCGCCAGGAACGCCGGACTGGCGACCGGCGCGCCCGTGATCCGAAGAAGTTCCGTGGCCCGGAGTCCGGGCCACTTGCCGTCGCCGACCCGGATGGCGAGGTCGACATCCTCATGCCCGAAATCGATGAACCGGGGCGTCGAGGTGATGCGGACGTCGTAGCCTGGCCAGCGTTTCGAGAACCGATCCAGGTTCGGCAACAGCACTGTCTGGCTGAACAGCGCCAGGGAGCTAACCCGGATCTGGCGGGCCCTTGAGCCGCCTCGAACCGCGTAGGCGCCCCTTTCGAAGGCGAGAAATCCCTGACGGACGAAAGGCGCCAGGGCCTCGCCGGCCTCGGTGAGCACGACCCCGCGGCCCTCGCGCCGGAACAGGGCGACCCCCAGGCTCCGCTCCAGCGCCTTCACCTGATGGCTGACGGCCGAAGGCGTGAGCGCGATCGCCGTCGCTGCCGCGCGGAAACTGCCCAGGCGGACCGCCGCGTCGAAGGCCCGCAAGGCGGCGACCGGTGGCGCCGCGCCACTCCAGACTGATGAATCTGATTCATCCATCCATCGCATCTTTCGCTTTTCGGATGTCCTCGTCCAGCGCAGGTGAGGTGATCTTCGGAGGCCTCATGCAACAACTCTACTATGTCTCGCCCGGCGTACTCGAGTGGCGCGAACGGCCCGACGCCTGCCTCGAGAACGACGCCGACGCCATCGTGCGCCCGCTGGCGGTAACCCGCTGCGACCTCGACCTTTCGATCGCCACCGGCGCCGCCGGCTGGCCCGGCGGCTTCGCCTTCGGCCACGAGACCTATGGCGAGGTCGTCGACGTGGGCGACGCGGTGAAGGCCTTCCGCCCGGGCGACCGGGTGCTGGTGCCCTTTCAGATCAGCTGCGGCGCCTGCGGCCGCTGCCGCCAGGGGCTCACGGCGCTATGCGAGACCGTGCCCTACCGCTCGTCCTACGGCATGGCGCCGCTCTCTGGCGTGGACTACGGCGGCGGCCTGGCCGACCGCCTGCGCGTCCCGTTCGCCGACCATATGCTGGTTCCGGCGCCTTCCAACCTCGCACCCGAGGCCCTGGCCGGAGTGGCCGACAACGTCACCAACGCGTTGGCCTTCGTGGCCGAGCCGTTGCGCGAACGGCCCGGCGCCAGCCTGCTGATCGTGGGCGGCGCGCGGGGCGGCATCGCCTTCCACGCCATACAGTGCGCCCTGGGCCTCGGCGCAAAGTCCGTGGTCTACGTTGGCGACGACCCCGCGACGCTGGAAGTCGCTGGCCGCCTAGGCGCCACGACGGTCGAGATGACCGTGGGGCCCGACACGCCTCCCGTGGGCCAGTTTCCCCTCACCCTGGACGCCAGCGGAAGCGAGGACGGCCTGGCCTTCGCCATCCGCTGCACCGACTACGAGGGCCTCTGCCAGCGCACCTACGGCGACTTTCGAGAACGCACGCCCACCCCGCTCAAGGACATGTACGGCCGCCACATCACCCTGAAGTTGGGCCGGGTCCACGCCCGCGCGCAGATGCCCGCCACGCTCGACCTCATGCGGCGCGGCTGCCTCTGCCCCGAGCACGTGATCACACGTCGCGCCACCTTCGCCGAGGCGCCCGAAGCCATGCTCGATCCGACCCACAAGGTTGTCTTCCTCTGCGAAGATTTGGCGACGTGACGGCCGGATCTGGCGCGCGACGACCATTTTCGGCCGACCGCCTGGGCGCTAGACCTGCGCCATGTCCGCCTTCGACGCCCAGGACCTGCTGGAGTGCTACGCCCGCGGCGTCTTCCCCATGGCGGACGCGCGGGAGGACGCCCGCGTCTTCCTCATTGATCCCGAGCGGCGGGGAATTCTGCCGCTCCAGGGCTTCCACGTCCCGCGACGCCTCGCCCGGACGGTGCGGGCCGATCCGTTCGAGATCCGGGTCAATACCGCCTTCCACGACGTGGTCCTGGCCTGCGCCGCATCGGGACCCGGACGCATGGAGACGTGGATCAACCGCCCGATCGAGCGGCTCTACCTGCGCCTGCACGAGATCGGCCACGCCCACAGCGTCGAGTGCTGGCAGGACGGCGAGCTGGTCGGTGGGCTCTACGGCGTGTCGCTCAAGGGGGCGTTCTTCGGCGAGAGCATGTTCTCGCGTCGGCGCGACGCCTCGAAGGTGGCGCTCGTGCACTTGGTCGCGCGGCTGATCGCAGGCGGGTTCGTCCTGCTCGACGCTCAGTTCATGACCGAGCACCTCGGCCAGTTCGGCGCGCAGGAGATTCCGCGGGCGGAGTACCATCGCCGCCTGGCGGAAGCGCTCCTGGTGGATGGGACGTTCTACGTCGCCGGCGCCGCGGGTCCGGGCGGCTTGGCCGCAGGCGGGCGCGCGGGGGCGCCGGTCGCGACGCCGGGCTCGGGCGCAGCGGCCCTGCAGCTGATCGCCCAGGCGTCGTAGGTGGGATGCTCCAGGGGGTTCAGCCCCGGAGAGGAGGCGAACATCCAGCCCTTGAACGCCTCACGGGCCGGCGGCGTGGGGCGGCCCCGCTGCGGCCGCGGCTGGGCGTCGATGGTCACATAGACGATGGCGTCGTCGATCGCCTCGTCCGGAGCCGAGCGCTCGCAGGCGCGGACGGTGAAGATGAGGCCCTTCCAGCGAACAGGCTTGCCGACCGGCGCCTCGAAACGGAGCGTCTCGGCAGTCACCTTGTCGAGCGCCTGAAGCACGGCCACGCCGTAGTTGCGACGGCGCATGGGCTCCTCGACAGGCTTCTCCGCCACCTGCTCCTTGGGCGGCGGGGCCGGCGCGACCTCCTCGGCCTTCACGGGCGGCGCGACGATCGGCTCGGGCGGCGCGATCTTAAGCGGGGGCGCCTCTTCCGCAGGGGCGGCGGGCTCAGGGGCTGCCGGCGCCTCCGCGGCGGCGGGCGGAACCGGCGCCGTCGGCTGCGCGGTCACGACACCCGCCAGCAATGCGGCCGCCACAACGCCGAATCCGGCGCTCCAAAGCAGGTGTGAACGGGTGTGGCGCGGGCCCACGGCTATTCCGGCGTCCAGGCCTCGTAGTCGCCGGTGGCGCGCTGACGCTCGCCGCCGCGGGCGATGGCCCCCTTGGGCCGATAGGCGTGGATGGTGCCGGTCAGGTTCGGCACATGGTCCTTCTCCCACGCCCTGCGCGGCAGAGGCGCCGTCGTGGGCGGCTCGTCGAAGGTGTAGTGCAGCCAGCCGTGCCAGTCGGGCGAAACCTTCGAGGCGTCGGCGTAGCCCTTGTAGATCACCCAACGGCGCCGACGTCCGCGATCGTAGCTGTCGCGATCGTCCCGGGCCTCGTAGTAGCGGTTTCCAAGCTCGTCCTGGCCGACGAAGCGGCCACGCCGGGCGATGGTGAAATGGATGCCGGGCGTAGCGCCGTTCCACCAGGTGAAGATGGTCTTCAGGACGGACAAGTCGGGGCCCCTTGGGGTCATGAACGCGCGCGGACTATAGGCGCCGCTCCCCCCAGCGTCCAGCGCCGGACGGTCGCGGCTTTCCCTGCAATATGTTGGGGATGACGGCGCCGTCACACCCAACATCTATTGCTCTCCGGCGGTTCCGGCCCCTAGGCTGCCGATGAGGGAGTCGGGCCGCATGGACAGCGAAACGTCGCGCGCCGGAATCGAGGGGCGAATCCTGGAGCTGGGCGACCGCCTGGTGGAGGTGGAAGCCCCTGCGCACTTCACCAACGCCCGGGTCGAGGCGTGGATCGAGTGGGCGGGCGGCCGGACAGATCTCGCCGCCGCGATCCTGCAGTACGCTTACGGCCTGGCCGGCAAGGCGCAGGCGAAGGGCCTCACCAAGGACCTGCGCAGTCGCACCCGGTTCCGCGAGGCGATCACCGAAGCGATGCTGCTGGGATATGTCGCGCTGGCGCCCGGCGGCGCGCCGCTCAAGGTGCTCGATCCCGGCCCGGAAGCTCTCGATCGCTTGACCGCCGGGCAGCGCGGCCGTGAGGCGGCCCAGGCTGCTGCGGCCCAGCAGTCGGCGCGCCTGCAGGCGGTCATAGACGCCGTCCTGCGCTGCGAGGGCGATCCTGAAGCCTGCGCGGACCCCGGCCGGAACACCAGCCTGGCCCGCGCCGCCGAGGCCGCGCGGGCGGCCGGCGCCAGCGACGCCACGATCCTGGAAGCCATCGCCCTGGCGAGGGCGGGCGACGACGCCTGGCTCTGCGCCGCGCCGCCGCCGGCGCCTGTGACGCCGATGGTGGCGACGATGGCCAGTGGCGCGGCCCTGACACGCGCCGTCTGGACCACCGGCCGGCTGATCGCCGCCCCGGACGCCCGCGCCGCCGCCGCCATCGCGGACGCCGCGGGCCTGCCCACGGCCGGCGTCGAGCTGATGGCGTTCTGGCGCGAGGACTCCTTCGACGCCCCGGCCTTCGCCGCAGCGGTGAGGATCGCGGCCATCGCGCTGGCGGCTGAGGCCGACGGCCCCCTGCGGATCTCGCTGGCCGGCGTCGGCGAGTGGCTGGTCGCCCACGGCTTCGACTACGACAGCGATGCGGCCCGCCAGGCGGTCTGCAATCTGTTCCGGTCGGGCCAGGAGTCGGTCGCGGCGCTGGAACTCGAGATACGATTCGGCCTGACCAACCACGCCGACCTGGCGCTCCGGCTGGGCGCTTCCCTCGACGCCGGGCCCTGGTCGGGCCCCGTGACGGTGGCCGAGACCGCCGACGGAGAAACGGTGCGGGTGCTTTCCGAGGCGGCCGTCCTCGGGCTCACGGCCGTGGGGGGCGACCCGGCCGCGGCGCGCGATGCGCTGCTGGGTCACCGCGCGTTCACGGATGCGCCGGGCGTGAACGCCCAGACCCTGGCGGCGCGCGGGTTCACCAGCCTGGAGATCGAGGCGGCCCAGGCCGAGCTGCCGTTCGTTCGCCACCTGTCCCAGGCCTTCGCGCCCGCCATCGTCGGCGAGGGTTTCCTGCGCGATGTCCTGGGCGCGACCGCGGACCAGATCGCCGATCCGACGCTCGACGTCCTGGCCCTGGCCGGATTCTCGGCGGAAGACGTCGCCATGGCGGAGGCCCATGTCCTGGGGCGGGATTCCCTGGCCGGCGCCGCCTTCCTCACCGACGACCAGCGCGCCGTGCTCCGGACGCGGGACGAGGTCCCCATTGCGGCCCGGGCCGCGATGTTGAGCGCCCTTGGCCAGGTGCTGGACGTCCCGGCGGTTCTGGAGATCGACCTGCCTTGGGAGGCGACCCTGCAGGACGTGGAGGCGGCGCTGCACGCAGCTCCGCTGGCGACCCGGATCCGGCGGGCCGCTGCGCCGGCCGACGCGCGGCTGGAGCTTCCCGAGATCGCGGAGCGCGCGGCCCGGGCGCCTGCGCTCCCCGTCCCGCCGCCGCCCGCGGCCGAGGAGCGGGTGATCGAGCGGATCGTCGAGCGCGACCGCACCCGCCGCAAACTGCCGGACCGCCGCAAGGGCTACATCCAGAAGGCCAGCGTGGGCGGCCACAAGGTCTATCTGCACACGGGCGAATACGATGATGGCGAACTCGGCGAGATCTTCATCGACATGCACAAGGAAGGCGCCGCCTTCCGCTCGCTGATGAACAACTTCGCCATCGCGATCTCGATCGGCCTGCAGTACGGCGTGCCGCTGGAGGAGTTCGTCGACGCCTTCGTCTACACCCGCTTCGAACCGGCGGGCGAAGTGCGCGGCAACGACACGGTGAAGTCGGCGACCTCGATCCTCGACTACATCTTCCGCGAGCTCGGCATCAGCTATCTCGGCCGCAACGAGCTTGCGAGCGCCGATCCGACGGCTCTGAACGCGGACGGCCTGGGCCGGGGCAAGGCGGACGAGCGCGGCGACGAAACGCCACAGCCGGCCTCGCGCTTCATTTCCCGCGGCTTTGCGCGCGGCGCGCCGCCCGACAACCTGGTGTTCCTGCCCACGGCCGGACGCACGCCAGGCCCGGCCGTCTTCGGCGCGGCCGAGGTGTGCGCCGCCTGCGGCGACATCGCCGTGGTGCGCAAGGGCCAGGCCCTGATCTGCGAGACCTGCGGCGCCCGCGCGGCCCGCACGTCCGAGGACCAGACGGGCTAATCCCCTCGAAGTTACCGCGATTTAAGTGGCGCGCCGTCGGTCCCGCAGGCAGAGGAGGCGGCGAGACTGCAAGGATCTGCCCCAGTGACGATGCGTCTGATGCGTTTCCTGGCCGCCGCGGCCGCCTTTCTCGCCGCCGTTCCGGCGGCCGGAAGCGCGTTCGCCGGCGACAAGCAGGTGCGGCGCATGGATTCGTTCGGCGGCTCCTGTGTGAAGTGCGAGCTGTCGGGCCGCAACCTCGCCGGCGCCCGGATCATCGGCGCGAATTTCTCCGGCGCGGCCCTGGTCGGGGCCAACCTGCGGGACGCCAAGTTTCACGCGTCGGTCTTCTCCAGCGCCGACCTCACCAAGGCCGACCTCTCCGACGCCGCGATGAGCGGAGCCGTATTCTCCGGCGCCAACCTCACCGGCGCCCGGCTGCGCAGCGCCGAGGCCAACGGCGTGGTCTTCACCGGCGCCAACCTGACGGCCGCCGACCTGTCGGATTGTGAGGCGACGGGCGCGAACTTCCGCAAGGCGATCCTGATCAAGGCAGTCCTGAAGGACGCCACGCTGCGCGGCGTCGTCTTCGACCAGGCGGACCTTTCCCGCGCCACGCTGAACGACGTCTCGGCCCAGGCGGCCAACTTCTACAGGGCCCGCCTCAGCGGGGCGGTCCTTCGCAACGCCGACCTCCAGGGCGCGAACTTCAGCAAGGTCGAGGCCCACGGCGCCGAGTTCAACGGCGCCGACCTGACCGGCGCCTCGCTCACCTATGGGGTCTTCACCCATGTCTCGTTCCGCGGAACGGACCTGACGAACGCCAACCTGGCGCATGGCCGCTTCGACGGCGCCGATCTGCGCGGCGCCGACCTCACTCGCGCTTCGCTACACGGGGCCGATCTCTCCAACGCCCGCGGGCTGACCCAGGACCAGTTGAGCGACGCCTGCGCCGACAGCCGCACCAAGCTTCCCCGCGGCCTGCTGGCGCGCACCTGCCACGGCGTGCGGCTGATCATGAACCCCGGCCCCTCCGCCACGGCCGTGCGGATGGTGCCCTCCGTTCCGGAGCCTCCGGCCCCGCCCCGGCCGCGTTACCTCGTCACGGCCGCCGAGTAGGCCTACGCCTTGATCGGCGGCGCGAGGCGGATGTGCAGTTCCTTGAGCTGCCTTTCCGAGACCTCCGACGGAGCGTTCATCATCAGATCCTGGCCCTGCTGGTTCAGCGGGAAGGCGATCACTTCGCGGATCGCGTTCTGGCCCGCCAGCAGCATGACGATCCGGTCGATGCCGGGTGCGAGCCCGCCGTGCGGCGGCGCGCCGTGGCGGAAGGCGTTGAGCATGCCGCCGAACTGCTCCTCCACAACATTAGGGCCGTAGCCGGCGATCTCGAACGCCCGCATCATGATCTCGGGCAGGTGGTTCCGGATCGCGCCCGAGCACAGCTCATGGCCGTTGCAGACGATGTCGTACTGGTAGGCCAGTACGTCCAGCGGATCCTTGGTGTTCAGCGCTTCGAGCTCGCCTTGCGGCATCGAGAACGGGTTGTGCGAGAAGTCGACGCGCTTCTCGTCCTCGTTCCACTCGAACATCGGGAAGTCGACGATCCAGACGAACTCGAACCGGCCTTCATCGACCAGCTTCAGGTCGGTTCCGACCTTGGTCCGGGCGTTCCCGGCGAACTTGTAGAAGGCCTTTGGGTCGCCGGCCACGAAGAAGGCCGCGTCGCCCTGGCCCAGGCCCAACGCGCCCATCAGGGCGTCGGTCTTTTCCGCGCCGAGGTTCTTGGCGATCGGGCCGCCCCAGCCGCCCTGGTCCTCTGACCAGAAGATGTAGCCCAGGCCGGGCTGGCCCTCGCCCTGCGCCCAGGAGTTCATGCGATCGCAGAAGGCGCGCGAGCCGCCGGTCTTCGCCGGGATCGCCCAGACCGCGTTCTTGGCGTCCTCCAGGATCCGGGCGAAGAGGCCGAAGCCGCCGCCGCGGAAGTGGTCGGAGACGTCCTGCATGACGATCGGGTTGCGCAGGTCGGGCTTGTCGGAACCGTACTTGGCGATCGCCTCGCGGTAGGGAATGCGCGGGAACGGATAGGCCGTCACCGGCTTGCCCTCGCCAAATTCGGTGAAGACGCCGTGCATCACCGGCTCGATGGCGGCGAAGACGTCCTCCTGGGTGACGAAGGCCATCTCGACGTCGAGCTGGTAGAATTCCAGGCTGCGGTCGGCGCGCAGGTCCTCGTCACGGAAGCAGGGGGCGATCTGGAAGTAACGGTCGAAGCCCGAGACCATCAGCAGCTGCTTGAACTGCTGCGGCGCCTGCGGCAGCGCATAGAACTTGCTCGGATGCAGGCGCGAGGGCACCAGAAAGTCGCGCGCGCCTTCCGGAGAGCTGGCCGTCAGGATCGGCGTCTGGAACTCCAGGAAGCCCTGCTCGATCATCCGGTTGCGGATCGACTGGATCACCTTCGAGCGCAGCACGATGTTCCGGTGCAGCGTCTCGCGGCGCAGGTCCAGGTGGCGGTTCTTGAGGCGGATGTCCTCGGGATAGTCCGGCTCGCCGAAGACCGGCAGCGGCAGCTCGGCGGCCTCCGACAGCACGTTCACCGTGGCGACCTTCACCTCGATCTCGCCGGTCGGAAGGTTGGGGTTCACCGTGTCCGCCGTCCGCGCCACGACCTCGCCGTCCACGCGGATCACGCTTTCCGCCCGAAGATGTTCGACGGTGTCGAAGCCGGGCGTGCCGGGGCTCAGCACGAGTTGCGTCAGGCCATAGTGGTCGCGCAGATCGACGAAGATCAGCCCGCCGTGGTCGCGCTTGCGGTGGATCCAGCCTGAGAGGCGGACCGTCTTGCCGGTGTCGGCGGCGCGAAGCGCGCCGCAGGTATGGGTGCGGTAGGCGTGCATTTCTTCGAGGAAAATCGGGTGATTTACGAGGCGCGGAAGGGCGCATGGAGGCGCCCGAAAGTCAAGCATGGCGGCGGAGGGCAGGCCCCTTGACTCAGAGCCGCCGGATAGGTCGGATCGCCCCCTGCATTCGGGGACGTCCAGTTGAAGCATGTGTTGAGGACGGCCATCACCGCCGTCGCCGCCGCGAGTCTCGCCGCCTGCGCGACCACGGCCGAGGGGCCCGACCAGGGCTCGAAAACCAGCCCCTCCGCCGCCCTGCCCAAGGGGTTGGACCCCGCGACATCGAAGAACCCGTTCCCGTCGACCTACCGGGCGCTGCCCGGCCGCCCAGTGGCGATCGTGGGCGCGACGGCGCTGACCGGAACGGGGGAGCGGATCGACAACGCCACCATCCTCCTGCGCGATGGGAAGATCGAGGCGGTGGGCGCCGGGCTGGCCGCGCCGGCGGGCTACGAGGCCGTCGACGGCCGCGGCAAGTGGGTGACCCCCGGGCTCATCGACACCCACTCGCACCTGGGCGTCTATCCGGCGCCGGAAGTGGCGGCGCACTCTGACGGCAACGAGGCGACCGATCCGAACACCGCCCAGGTCTGGGCCGAGCATTCCGTCTGGCCCCAGGACCCCGGTTTCAACACCGCCCGCGCCGGCGGCGTCACGACGATCCATGTGCTGCCCGGCTCGGCCAACCTGTTCGGCGGCCGGGGGGTTACCTTGCGCAACATACCCGCCCGCACGGTGCAGGCGATGAAGTTCCCCGGCGCGCCCTACACGCTGAAGATGGCCTGCGGCGAGAATCCCAAGCGGGTCTATGGCGCCCGAACGCGCAGCCCGTCCACCCGGATGGGGAACGTGGCGGGCTATCGCGCGGCGTGGATCAACGCCGCCGAATACCAGCGCAAATGGGAGAGTTACCGCGCCAAGGTCGAGAAGGACGAGAAGGCCGATCCGCCGAAGCGGGACCTGCAGCTCGACACCCTGGTGGGCGTGCTCGAGGGCGAGATCCTGGTCCAGAACCACTGCTATCGGGCCGACGAGATGGCCCAGATGATCGATGTCGCCAAGGAATTCGGCTACCGGATCACCGCCTTTCACCACACCGTCGAGGCCTACAAGATCGCCGACATCCTGGCGAAGGAAGACATCTGCGCCGCCACCTGGACCAACTGGTGGGGCGGCAAGCTGGAGCAGTGGGACGCGGTCGAGGCCAACGTCCCCCTGGTCGAGGCGGCCGGCGCTTGCGCGATCATCAAGTCGGATGACCCCGATCTGGTCCAGCGGCTGAACCAGGAAGTGGCCGAGGCCCTTCGGCCGGCCGCGCGGCTGGGCTCGAAATCACCGAGGCCCAGGCGATCCGCTGGATCACCGCCAACCCGGCCAAGGCCCTGGGGATCGCCGACCAGACCGGCACGCTGGAGGCCGGCAAGCGCGCCGACGTGACGCTGTGGGACGGCAACCCGTTCTCGATCTACACGCGCGCCCAGCGGGTCTGGATCGACGGCGGGCTGGCGTACGACCGCGACGACCCGCGCTACCAGGCCAAGTCCGACTTCGAGATCGGCCTGGAGGGCCTGCGATGAACCGCCTCTTCGCCGCCGCCTGCGCGGCCGCCTTCGCCCTCGCCGCGCCAGTCGCCCAGGCCGCGACGCTGGCCATCACCAACGCCCGCATCCTCACGGCCGGACCGGCCGGGGAGATCGCCCAGGGGACCGTCGTCGTCCGCGATGGCAAGATTGCCGCCGTGGGGCCCAACGTGGCCGTTCCGCCCGGCGCCAAGGTCGTCGACGCCCAGGGCGCCGTCGTGGCGCCCGGCTTCGTCGCGGTGAACAGCATGCTGGGCGCCGTCGAGATCGGCGCGCTGGGCAACGACCTTCGCATCAAAACACCGGACATCGGCGCCGCCTTCGACGTGCAGTACGCGCTGAACCCCGATTCCGTCGTGATCCCGGTGGCCCGGCTGGGCGGCATCACCAGCGCGGTGGTGACGCCGCAGGCGAGCGGCGCCGGCTCAGGCGCGCACAATCATGGCGACGACCAGACGCTGGCGGACTTCGCCGGCGCACCGGCTTCCGAGAAGACCCACGGCCTCTTCGCGGGCCAGGCGGCAGTGATCCAGCTGGCCCGCGGCCAGGACCCGCTGCTCAGGGCCAAGGTCGCCATGGTGACGCCCTTCGGCGAGACCGGCGCCAGCCTGGCCGGCGGCGCGCGCGGGGCCGAGATCGTGCTGATCAAGGAGGCCCTGGCCGACGTCCGCGCCTACATGCGTAACCGCTCCGCCTTCGAGCGCGCCGCGTACCGCGACCTGGCGCTGTCTCGGGCCGACCTCGAGGCCCTGATCCCCGTCGTGGACGGGCGGATGCCGCTGATCGCGGTGGCTGATCGCGCCTCCGACATCCGGGCGGTGCTGCGGCTGGCGCGCGAGGAGAAGATCAAGGTGATCCTGTCGGGCGGGGCCGAAGCCTGGCGCGTAGCGCCCGAACTGGCGGCGGCCGGCGTGCCGGTGCTGCTCAACCCGATCCACAACCGGCCCGTTAGCCTGGAGGCGCTGGGGGCCACGATGGAAAACGCCGCACGCCTGGAGAAGGCCGGCGTGATGGTGGCCATCGAAGGCGCCAGCGGCGCGCACCGGGCCCACGAAATGCGCTACAACGCCGGCATCGCCGTCGCCAACGGCATGAGCCCGGCCGGCGCGCTCGCGGCGGTGACGCTGAACCCGGCGAAGATCTTCGGCGTGGAGGGTCGCGTGGGCTCGCTGGAGCCTGGCAAGGACGCCGACCTGGTCCTGTGGTCCGGAGACCCGTTCGAACCTCTGTCTCAGCCGCAGCTCATCCTGGTTCGCGGCGAGGAGCAACCGCTGACCTCCCGCAAGATCGAGCTGCAGGACCGGTACAAGGACCTGGGCGGGGCCTATCCGCCGGCTTACGACCACTAGCTGGAAATATGCCCGGCGGAAGCCGGTTCGGCGAAGTCGCTGCGCTCGAGATCAGGGAGATCGGGTCTTCCCGTCCCCTCCCATCTATTCCCCTGAAGGGAACAGGCGCGCGGCCCTGTCGCGAACATCAATGCGTGAACCCCAGGAACGCCAGCCGCCCTCCACGAATTGGCCTGATGGGAGAGTAGCCAACTGGGAGGTTCAGCATGTCGCGCCTAATCATGATCGCCGCCACCGCCTTGATCGTCGGAGCGTGCGACCCGCCTGACGCCACCACGGCGAGTTCGGAGCCTGTGGAAGGCGCGGCCGGCGTTGGCGCGGCTGCAGAGGATGCGGCCGGCGGCGCCGTCGGCCTGGCGAGCGCCAACCTACCCAAGACGGCTCCTGAATTCGTCCGCGCCGCCGCGATCGCGAACAACTACGAGCTGGAGGCGGCCAGGCTCGCGCTTCAGAAGGCCGAGGCTCCGGCCACGCGGCAGTTCGCCCAGCGGATGATCGACCACCACACCAAACTGGGCCAGGACCTCCGGGCCGCGGCTCAGGCTGCCGCCGTGGGCGTCGACGCGCCGGCGGGCCTGGACCCGCGTCGCGAAGAAATGATGTCCAATCTTCGCGGCGTGAGCCAGCAGGACTTTGACGAGCGCTACCTCGAACAGCAGGAGCTGGCGCACCAGGAGACGCTCGCCCTGATGCGCGGATACGCCGAGGGCGGCGACGTTCCCCAGCTACGCACTGTGGCCGCCGACGCCGCCGGCCTGGTCGACCAGCATCTGGCGCGGGCGCGCGAGGTCGAGAACGCCCTAGATGACACGGGCGGCGCTCAGGCTGGCCTCAGCGACACCGATCGCTCTGGCGCCCCCGCCGTAAGCGGCGTCGACGCTGCGGACAGGGTCGCCATGGCCGGAGAGCGCGGGTAGCTGCCGCCCTGGATTGAGTAGGGGCCGCAGAGCGGGAGGAGCCTACTTCTTAGGGTCCACCAGCGCCTGGTAGACCAGGGTCCGCGACATCTGGCCCAGATCGTCTCCGCCGGAGCCCCCGAGGCGCTGGATCATGCCGACGAAGATCACGTCGTTGGTGGGGTCGACCCAGAACCAGGTCCCGGCCGCACCGCCCCAGCTCATTGTCCCCTCGCCTTCCAGGGTCCCGGCGACGCGGGGATCCTTGACCACCATGAAGTCGAGACCGAAGCCGACGGCCTCGTTGAAACGGGTCGCGCCCACGCCGTTGGAGCCCACCAGCGCCTGCTCCGGGATCATGTTGGTGCCCATCATCTCGACCGACGCCGGCGAAAGGATGCGCACCCCATCCAGTTCGCCCTTGTTGGCGATCATCTGGGCGAAGCGGGCGTAGTCCATGGTGGTGGAGACGAGGCCGCCGCCGCCGGACTCCATGGAAGGCTTCTCGAGATAGGTCGGCAGGGGATTGTCGAAGATCTGCTTGGCTTCCTCGACCTGCCGGGTCTCGCGGTTGAACCAGTACACGGCGGCCAGGCGGCTCGCATCGTCGGCCGGCACGTAGAAGCCGGTGTCCTTCATTTTCAGCGGTTTGAAGATCCGCTCTTCCATGAACTGGCCGAGCGGCATGCCTGAGAGCTTCTCGACGAGGTAGCCCTGGATGTCGACCGACGAGGAATAGCGCCACGCCTCGCCCGGCTGGAAGACCAGCGGGATGGTCGCCGTGCGGTCGATCATGTCCTTCAGGCCGTCCGAGCCCAGGACCCGCTTCTCGCGGAACATCAGGTCGACCGGGTGCTTGTCGGCGAGGCCGTACCCGAAGCCGGCCGTGTGGCTCATGATCTCGCGCATGGTCGGCGGACGCTTCATGTCCACCAGCTGGGGCGTGCCGTTCCCCTCTTCATCGACGCCGGTCATGACCTTGAGGGTCTTGAACTCGGGGATGTAGCGCGTGACCGGGTCGTCCAGGCGCCACTTGCCCTCCTCGAAGAGGATCATCATGGCCACGCCCGTGATCGGCTTGGTCATGGAATAGATGCGGAAGATGGTGTCGGGGGTCATCGGCTCGCCCGTCGCCGCGCTCTTCACGCCGATGGTCTTGTAGCTGACGATCCTGCCATGGCGGGCCAGCAGGTAGGTCATGCCGGGCACACGCCCCTGGGCGACCACGCCGCCCATGTAGGCGTCCAGCTTCGCCAGCCGTTCAGAGTCGAAACCGAGCGCCTCGGGGCTGGCGGCGGGCGAGAGGCCCGCCGTCGTCTTCACCGCCGCGGCCTTCCTCGCCGACTGCGCGTAGACCGGCGCGGCGGGCGCCAGCACCAACGAGACGGCAGTCAAGGCGGCAGCGACCCGCGTGGTCGTGCGAAGCATGGCGATCCTCCCCCAAACGCTTGTTGGAAACGAGCTTAGGCGGTGATCGCCGTGGCGCAAGCGCGCGTGCGTTTCAGGGCGGCAATGGGCGGAGGGCTCCGCTAGACTTCCCCAACCATGAAGCGACTCCTGATCGTCTGGCATTCGCGCACCGGGGCCGCGCGGGCGATGGCCGAGGCAGCGGCCCGGGGCGCAGGCGCGGAAGCGGGCGTGGAGGTGCGCGTACTGGCCGCCGGGGACGCCCAGGCCGACGACCTCCTCGCCGCCGATGGCTATCTCTTCGCCTGTCCGGAAAACCTGGCGGCGCTGTCGGGTGCGATGAAGGAGTTCTTCGACCGCAACTACTACGCTGTCCTGGAGAAGCTGAACGGGCGCCCATACGGGCTCATGGTGGCGGCGGGCAGCGATGGGACGAACGCGGTGCGCCAGGCCGCCCGCATCGCCACGGGCTGGCGGCTGAAGGCCATCGCCGAGCCGATCATCGTCTGCACCCATGCCCAGACGCCAGAGCGGATCGCCGCCCCGAAGCAGCTGGACGCGGCGGACCTGGCGGCCTGCGAGGAACTGGGCGCGGCGCTGGCCGCCGGCCTGTCGATGGGCGTGTTCTGACTATTCGCGCCGATGCCTGGCCGGATTGATGGCGAAGACGGCTTCGTCGCCGAAGACCATGATGGCGGGCAGGCCCTTTGGCGGCGGCGCCATCAGCTCGTCGATGAGCCGGGCCCGCGCCTCCGGATCGCGTTCCAGATCGAAGTCGATAACCTGCCCCTCGCCCGCCGTGTTTTCATCCGCCATGGGACTCCCCGGCTGTGCAGCTTGACCGGGAAACGAGCTGGCAGAGCCGTTTGTTCCCGCCGCTAGGCCTCGACCTCCAGTCGCTCCAGGCCCCGGAAGAACGGCAGGGTCCGCCAGACGGGAGGCGCCGCCGGCTCGGCAAGCCGCAAGTTCGGATAACGCTGGAAGAGCTTCGTAAGCGCCACCTGGGCTTCAAGCCGGGCCAGGGGGGCGCCGATGCAGATGTGGGCGCCGCCGCCGAACGCGACGTGGGGCTTGTGCTTGCGGCTCACGTCGAACCGGTGCGGATCCTCGAAGACCTCGGGGTCGCGGTTCGCGGCGCGCAGCATCACGGTCATCGCCTGCCCTGCGTGGAGCGGGCAGCCGGAGACGTCCAGTTCGCGCGAGGCGATGCGCCCGGTGATGTCCACCGGCGGCTCGTAGCGCAGCACCTCCTCCACGACGGCGTTCACGAGGCCCGGATCGGCCTTGAGCTTGGCGAGCTCCGCCGGATTGAGGAGCAATAGGCGCACGGCGTTGCCGATCAGGTCGGTGGTCGTGAGATTGCCGCCCACCAGCAGCGCCTGGAGGTTGATGCGCAACTCGTCGTCGGAAAGATCGGCCCCTCCGGCCTGCAGGGTCACCATGTCGGACAGCAGATCGTCGCGCGGCGCGGCGCGGCGATCCGCCAGTTCGGTCGTGAAATAGGCGTTCAGGGCCTCTGACGCTGCCTCCATCGTTGCCGTCTGCTCGGGCGTACGGAACGGATTGAGCGACTGGATCACCCCTTCCGACCAAGCCCGGAACTCCTCCAGCCGATCATGGTCGACGCCGAGAATCGAGGCGATGACGTCGATCGGGATCGGCACGGCGAACCCAGCCATCAGGTCGAAGCGGCCGGACGTGGGCAGCGCATCGAGTGTGCGGTCGACGATCGCCTCAACCTCCGGACGGAACCGGGCTACCCGCGCGTACAGCGCCTGGGCCAGCGGCTGGCGCACGCGGGCGTGGTCGGGATCGTCCAGCATGAGGATCGAGGTGGTCGAGGTGCGCGGTAGGTCAGGATCCACCCCGGCCACCAAGCCGCGCTGGATGACCGCCCCCTCCTCCGCCCGCAGTGGGTCGCGCCAGAGCGTCCGGTCGTTCACCAGGCCGCGGACATCCTCATAGCGCGTGAAGACGACGCTGCCGGAAACGGGGTCCTTGTGCGCCGGACAGCGCGCGCGCAGATCGTCGAGCAACAGGTGCGGATCGGCCCGGTAGGCCTCGTTGAGCGGCGTCAGCTCGAAGAGCGACGGGAGGGGTTTGGCGGTCATGGCGGCGCTTCCGGTTTACGCCGTCAGATTGAGGCAAAGAAGACGCAGGCGAAAGCGGCGAATGGGTTCCGGGACGGAGCCGTTGACGCTAAACAAGGATGCGCGAGGGGAGCGCGACGTGGCAAGGTTGGGCATTGAGCTAGGCGCCTTGAGCGCTCCGGAGCTGAGGCGCCTCCTGGATCTCGCCCGCGCGCGCGGCCAGACATCGCTCGCGCAACAGCTCACCGCCGAACTGGAGAGCCGCACCGCAGCCTGGCGGCCGCCCTCCGTTGCGGCGGTTCAGGCTCGCCTGCCCGAACCGGCGCCCCTCGAACGACCGCGGCGCGCCCGCAACCCGCTCCCGGCCGCCGCGGCGGGCCTTGCGGCCGCAGGACTCGCCTGGGGACTCACCATCCCCATCGCCCCCGAACAGTTGGCTCAAGCCCGTACCGACGCCGGACCCGTGCGCCTCGCCTTGGCGATCGCCCCGGACGTCACCGCCAATGAGGACCGCGCCAGCGCGGCCTCAGCGGAGGTCCCGCCGACCGTGGAGGCGCCGCCTCCCCCGCCCCCAGCGGCGCAGACGCGGCCCCGGCCCGCCCACAATCCCTGCTATGACGAACCGACGGCGGCCGAGCGCCTCGTATGTGGCTTCCCGGCCCTGGCCGAGCGGCACCGCCGGATGCTGGACGCCTACGAAACCGCCCGCGGGGCCGGCGCCGACCCGTTGGCCCTCGACGGCGCCCAGGCGGCCTGGCGCGCCCGCAGCGCGAATGTCTCGGATCGCCACCTGCTGGCCGATCTCTACGAAGAGCGCATCCGCGAGCTGCGCGCCGACGCGGCCGCCGCCCGCCGGGACCAGCCGCCGATCTAGACCGGGCGCGCCCTATCCCGCCTTGGCGAAATAGATCTCGGCCGGCCCGGGGAACCGGCGATTGCGGACGTCGTCGGCGTAGGCGCCGACCGCGCGGCCGATCTCGGCGCGAAGATCGCCATAGCGGCGCACAAATTTCGGCGTCCAGTCGAACAGGCCGAGCATGTCGTCGGTCACCAGGATCTGGCCGTCGCAACCGGCCGAGGCGCCGATGCCGATGGTCGGGACCTCGATGGCCTCCGTGATCTCGCGGGCGAGGCCCTCGGCCACGCCTTCCACGACTACGGCGAAGGCGCCCGCTTCGGCAGCGGCGCGGGCCTCTTCGAGGATGCGGCGCCGCTCGTGGTCGGCCTTGCCCTTGGCCTTGAAGCCGCCCTCGACCATCACGGCCTGGGGCCGCAAACCGACATGGCCCATGACGGGGATGCCGCGCTTGACGAGATACTCGATGTTGTCGGCCACAGCCGGGCCGGCCTCGACCTTCACGGCGCTGCAGCCGGTTTCCTTCATCACACGGGCGGCGTTGGCGTAGGCCACTTCGGGCGAGCCCTCATAGGCGCCGAAAGGCAGGTCGACGACCACCATCGCCCGGCGCGAGCCCCGCATCACCGCCTGGCCGTGCAGGATCATCATGTCCAGCGTGACGCCCACGGTATTGGGCAGGCCGTGGACCACCATGCCGACGCTGTCGCCCACGAGCAGCAGGTCGCAGTGATCGTCCAGGATCTCGGCCACCGGCGCGGAGTAGGCAGTCAGGCACACGATCGGCGTCTTGCCCTTGCGCGCAGCGATATCCGGCGCGGCGAGGCGCCGTACCGTCTCCTGACGATGACTGGACAAGTTTACAGCTCCTCGATCACCCGCGACACGGCGAAGCCCAGGGTCAGGACCGCCAGACCCACGGCGATCCACACCCCATAGCCGCCCGAAAGCGCAGACACCATGTCGGAGGTCGGGGTCGCGCGCGCAAGGCCCTGGCCCAGCATGCGCGCCGACTGTTCCGCCGCCTCGGCGCGGTCGAAGATGTTGGCCATGAAAAGCTGGCTGGCGCCGATGACGCCGCCGACCACGCCGGCGGCGCCGATCAGCCAGCGCCGGGCGGTCCAGCCGCGGTCGAGCCGGCGTTCGAAGCGCGCGGCGAACGCCGATGCGTCCGGCAGCTCCGGCGCTTCGCCGAAGAGACGCTCCAGGCGGCGCTCGAACTCGATCTCAGCCATTGCCGCGCCTCCCTTCGAGAACCGCGCCCTCGCCGGACGCCAGCCGTACGCGGAGCTTATCCAGACCACGTTTGACATGGGATTTGACCGTTCCAAGCGGCAGGTTCAAGGCATCGGCCGTTTCTCCGTGCGACAGACCTGCGCCGTAGCACATCGACACGCAAAGCCGCTCGGCGGGCGAGAGGCCCTTCAGCGCCTCGTCCAGGTCGATGCGGTGATCGGCGTCGCCGGCAGCCGGCGGCGTGTCGACCTCACCCTCGGCGGCGATGGCGGTGAGACGCTTTTCCCTCTGCAATCGGCGCAGGTACTGCCTGGCCGCGATGCGCTTCACCCAGCCGGCGAAGGTGCCTTCCCCCCGGAATTCCGCGATCCGCTCGAAGGCGGCCAGGAACGCGTCCTGGGCCACGTCGTCGGACTCCGCCGCCTGCGCGCCCATCCGGCGCAGGAGCTGGCGTATGGCCGAGTTGTGGCGGCGCACAAGCTCCCCGAAGGCGCGTCGCTCGCCGGCCGCGGCGAGAGCGCAGAGCTCCACGTCGTGCAGGCTGGCGTAGCTCGATTGGTTAGCGCCCGGCATGGGCTTCTTCCCCCGCAGGCGCGCCTAGGACTTCGCCTTGTTGAGCAGGCCCAGGAGGATGAAGGCCAGGCCGATGAACGTCGGGAAGGCCGCTATGCCCAGCAGGGGATAGAGGGCGTCGGGCTCCTCGAAGCTGACCGCGAAACCGAAGGCGGCGAGACCCACGCCCACGCCCATCCAGATGATGCCCGTGCGCAGGTCGCGCTGGGGCGACGGCGGCAGACCGGGGCTGCGCACATTGCTCGACATGGCGTCGATCATCTCCGTGGGCAGAGGCTGGCCCTTCTCCATGGCGACACGCAGCGTCTCGGCCATCTTCTGGCGTTCCTGGCTGCGGTAGTACCTCGGCACGATCACCAGGGCGGCGATCATGGCGAAGAACCCGAGCGGAATGAGAATTTCCAAGTCGTTTCTCCTATCCAAGTCGGCGAGCGCGTTCGGCCCGTCTCTGATGATAAGAGACCTGTGAGGCCGCCCGCGGATGCATGGCGCGGGATGAAAGCTTAGTCATAATTCCGGACGCCCGCCCGGCAAGGTCTCAGAGCCCCAGTGCGGCGTAGGTCTCGGGCTTGAAGCCGACGATGACGCGGTCCTTCGCCTCGAGCACCGGCCGTTTGATCATCGAAGGCTGAGCCAGCATCAGCTCGACGGCCTTGCACTCATCTAGGTCCTGCCGGTCGGCTTCGGGCAGTTTACGGAAGGTCGTCCCGGACCGGTTGAGCAGCGTCTCCCAGCCCACCTGCCGCACCCAGTCCTCAAGGCGGGCCCGCTCGATCCCCTGCTTCTTGTAGTCGTGGAAGTCGTAGGCCACCCCGTGGCTGTCCAGCCACGTCCAGGCCTTCTTCATCGTGTCGCAGCTGCGGATGCCGTAGAGCGTGGCTGGCATCTTCCTACTCCCACTCGATCGTGCCGGGCGGCTTGGAGGTCACGTCATAGACGACCCGGTTCACGCCGCGGACCTCATTGATGATCCGCGTGGCGCAGCGGCCGAGGACCTCCCAGGGGAACTCGAAGAAGTCGGCGGTCATGCCGTCGGTGGAAGTGACGGCGCGCAGGGCCAGGACGTGCTCGTAGGTGCGCGCATCGCCCATGACGCCGACGGTCTTCACCGGCAGCAGGACGGCGAAGGCCTGCCAGATCGAGTCGTAGAGGCCGGCCTTGCGGATCTCGTCGAGATAGATCGCGTCGGCCTGCTGGAGCACGGCCACCTTCTCGCGGGTGATCTCGCCTGGGATGCGGATGGCCAGGCCAGGACCCGGGAACGGGTGCCGGCCGACGAACTGCGGGGGCAGGCCGAGCTCGACGCCGAGCGCCCGGACCTCGTCCTTGAAGAGCTCGCGCAGGGGTTCGACCAGCTTCAGCTTCATGTAGTCGGGCAAGCCGCCCACGTTGTGATGGCTCTTGATGACCGCCGAGGGGCCGCCGCGGGCGCTGACGCTTTCGATGACGTCGGGATAGAGGGTGCCCTGGGCCAGGAACTCGGCCCCTTCGATCTTGTGGGCCTCCTTGTCGAAGACGTCGATGAAGAGCCGGCCGATCGTCTTGCGCTTGGTCTCGGGGTCGGTGACGCCTTCCAGCTCGCCGAGGAAAAGATCGGACGCATCAACGTGCACGAGGGGAATGTTGTAGTGATCCCGGAACATGGAGACCACCTGGGTCGCTTCGTCCTTGCGCAGCAGGCCCGTATCGACAAACACGCAGGTGAGTTGGTCGCCGATGGCCTCGTGGATCAGGACGGCGGCCACCGAGGAATCGACGCCGCCCGACAGGCCGCAGATCACCTTGGCGTCGCCGACCTGCTCGCGGATCTTCGCCACCTGCTCCTGGCGGTAGGAGGCCATGGTCCAGTCGCCGGAGAGACCTGCGATGCGGTGGGTGAAGTTGCGCAGGATCAGGGCGCCGCGCGGGGTGTGGGCCACTTCCGGATGGAACTGGATGCCGTAGAAGCGCCGGCCCTCGTCCGCGATGATGGCGAAGGGGCTCCCGGGCGAGGTGGCGATTACCTCAAAGCCCGGCGGAATGGCGGTGACCTTGTCGCCGTGGCTCATCCAGACCGCCTCGGTGTGGCCGAGGTCGCCCAGGCCCTCCACCAGCGGGCTCTCCTTGAGGATCTTGATCTCCGCGCGGCCGAACTCGCGGTCGTGGCCGCTCTCCACCGCGCCACCGAGCTGGGCGCACATGGTCATCTCGCCGTAGCAGATGCCGAGCACCGGAACGCCGAGCTCGAAGATCCGCTGAGGCGCCGCAGGGCTGTCGTCCTCGTGCGCGCTGGCCGGTCCGCCCGACAGGATCACCGCCTTCGGGGCGAACCCGTCGAGCATCGCATCCACCTTGTCGAAGGGATGGATCTCGCAATAGACACCGCTCTCCCGAAGCCGACGGGCGATGAGCTGGGTCACCTGGCTGCCGAAATCGACGATCAGGACGCGCTCATGATGAGCTTGGGCGTGATGGGCCTCGGTCATGGGGCGATCTTCTCCAGCACGGCTACGTAGAAGCCGTCGGTGTTCGAGGTGCGGGGGGTCAAGCGCAGGTCGCCGTTCGGCGTCAGGAAGGGCGTGAGCGCCGGGTCGGCGGCGGCCGGGCGGCGCGCGAAACCGGGGTGGCGAGCGAGGAAGGCTTCCACCCGATCCTCGTCCTCCTCCGGCAGCACCGAACAGGTGACGTAGACCATCCGGCCGCCCAGCTTCACGAAGCCGGCGCCGTCGTCGAGAACCTGGTCCTGGTCGGCCTGGCGCCGGGCCAGGGCCTCGGGCGTCAGCCGCCACTTGGTGTCCGGATGGCGCCGCCACGAGCCCGTGCCCGTGCAAGGCGCGTCGATGAAGACCACGTCCATGCGCCCCTTGAGGTCCTTGAGCGGATCGGGGTTCAGCGGGGTGCGAACCTGCAGGTTGCGCACGCCCGCGCGCTCGCCGCGCCGGACGGTGTCGGTCAGCCGGCGCGCGTCGGAGTCGTAGGCGTAGATCTGGCCGGTGTTGGCCATGGCCGCCGCCAGGGCCAGGGTCTTGCCGCCGCCGCCGGCGCAGAGGTCCAGCACCTGCTTGCCCTTCACCTCGCCCGCCGAGAGCGCGGCGGCCTGCGAGCCCAGATCCTGCACCTCGAACCAGCCCTTGCCGAACTGCGGGATCGCCTCGACCGCGCCGCTGCGGGCCGCGGGGTCGGGCGCGGGGATGCGCAGGGCGAGCGGCGAGAGGCCGGGCGCCTCGGGCTGGAAGGTCGCGAGCGCCTTCAGAGCCCGATCCGGATCGGTCTTCAGCGTATTGACCCGCAGGTCCACCGGCGCCCGCTCGGCGAGGGCGGCGCCCTCCTCCGCGCGCGCCTCGCCGAACGCGCGAGCAAGGGAGGCGTCCAGCCAATCGGGATAGTCGCCACGGACGGCGGTAGGGGCTGCGGAGAGATCGCGCGGCGCTTCGAGCGCGGCGCGATCGGCCTCGCTCAGGGGCCCCGGCCCGTGAGCCTCGTCCGCGGCCGCCTCGGCGACGCGCTCGACCGGCCAGCCCCAGAGGAATCGCAGCACGCCGAGCGCTGCTGCGCGAGGGCTCTCGTCACCCATCCGCCAGCCCAGCGAGCGGCGGCGGCGGAGCACGTCCAGAACCAGCCCGGAGACCCAGGCCCTGTCCTTTGCGCCGGCGAAGCGCGAACGGTCGCCCCAGGCCTTCAGCGCCAGCCGGACCGGGCGATGGCGGGCCTCGATCTCCTCCACGATTTCAATCGCCGCCGCCAGGCGTCCGCCGTCACGCATGGGCCGGATGCGTCCTCAGACCGCGCTGGGGTAGTTCGGCGCCTCGCGGGTGATCATCACGTCGTGCACGTGGCTTTCGCGCAGGCCGGCCCCGGTGATCCGTATGAAACGGGCCCGCTCCCGGAACAGCGCCAGGTCCGGCGCGCCGACATAGCCCATGGCCGCCCGCAGGCCGCCGATCATCTGGTGCAGGATCGGTGCGATCGGCCCCTTGTAGGGCACCTGGCCCTCGATGCCCTCGGGGACGAGCTTCAGGGCGTCCGTCACGTCCTTCTGGAAGTAGCGGTCGGCGCTGCCCTGGCCCATGGCCCCCAGCGAACCCATGCCGCGGTAGGCCTTGTAGGAGCGGCCCTGGTAGAGGAACACCTCGCCCGGCGCCTCGTCGACGCCCGCGAAGACCGAACCCATCATGGCCACCGAGGCGCCCATCGCCAGCGCCTTGGCCAGGTCGCCCGAGTACTTGATGCCGCCGTCGGCCACGATCGGCACGTCCGTGCCCTGGGCCGCGCGAACAGCGTCGGCGATGGCGGTGAGCTGTGGCACGCCGACGCCGGCGACGATGCGCGTGGTGCAGATCGAGCCCGGGCCGATACCCACCTTCACAGCGTCTGCGCCGGCGTCGATCAGGGCGCGGGCGCCGTCATAGGTGGCGACGTTGCCGGCGACGATCTGGACGCGGTTGGTCTCGCGCTTCACCCGCTGGACCGCCTTGGCGACCTCGGCGTTGTGACCGTGTGCGGTGTCGATCACCACCACGTCGACGCCGGCGTCCACCAGGGCCATTGAACGCTCGTAGCCCGCGTCGCCCACCGTCGAGGCCGCGGCCACCAGCAGGCGGCCCTGGGCGTCCTTGGCCGCATTGGGGTGCGCCTGGGACTTCTCCATGTCCTTCACGGTGATCAGGCCCACCGCGTGGTCATCCTCGTCGACCACCAGAAGGCGCTCGATCTTGTGCCGGCGCAGCAGATCGCGGGCCTCGGCCTGGCTGACCCCTTCCCTCACCGTGACCAGGTTCTCCCGGGTCATCACCGCCTTGGCCGGGATGTCGTCCCGGGACTCGAAGCGCATGTCGCGATTGGTGAGGATGCCGCAGAGCTTGCCGGCGTCGTCGACCACCGGGAATCCGCTGATCCGCCGCCGGGCCTTGATCTGCCGGACCTCGCCCAGGGTGGTGTCCGGATGGATCGTCACCGGATTGATGACCATGCCGCTCTCGTAGCGCTTCACCTCGCGCACGTGGTCGGCCTGTTCCTCGACCGTGAGGTTGCGGTGCAGGACGCCGATGCCGCCGGACTGGGCCATGGCGATGGCCAGCCGGCTCTCGGTGACCGTGTCCATGGCGGCGGACACGAGGGGAATGTTTAGGCTGATTTCGCGCGTGAACCGGGTGGAGACATCCACCTGCGTGGGCATCACGTCGGATGCGCCGGGCTCGAGCAAAACATCGTCGAAGGTGAGACCTTCGCGGATCTCCATGAGACTCTCCGTTTTGCGGTCCGCGTATAGGGGTTCGGCGGCTTCCGGGGCAAGGGCTCTGAAGGGGGCGGTCATGCGATTGCGGGCTCCACGGGCGAGGGACGGCTGAAGACGAGGAAGTCGCCGTAGGTCGCCTTGCGGGCGATGACCCCGGCCTCGAGGTCGGCGTCGATGCGGCGGAACCCTTCGGCAAGCTCGTCTTCCGTGAGGTGTTCGAAGGTCGAGACCGCCCGCAGCTTCAGGCGCGCCGCCGCCTCGCCAAGATCGCCCTCGAACGGAATCTCCATCCGCACCGTGGCGACGGTCTCGAAGCCCGTAGCCTCAAACAGGGCCTTCGTCTCGGTCTCCGTCGGGAACATGGCCCGCTCGATGTCCCAGGTCCGCGGGAAGTAGCTCCGCCACCAGTGATCGGGGATCCGCTCCTTGAACATGCTGCGCAGGATCAGCCGCCCGCCGGGCTTGAGCACGCGCCGGATCTCTCGCGCCGCCGCGGGCTTGTCGGCCACGTGGTGGTAGGACAGGAACATCAGCACGAAGTCGGCGGAGGCGTCGGGCCGCGGGATCGCCTCGGCCCGCCCCTCCAGATAGACGACACCGGGATGAGCGGCGGAGGCATCGGCGATTCGCCGCATCCCGCCGGCCGGCTCGACGCCATGGATGGGACCGCCGAAGGCCTCGGCCAGCGCCGGGGTGAACCGGCCGGTCCCCGAGCCGAGGTCGATCCCGGTCAGCGGCCTGCGGGCCGGCAGGTGACGGGCGAAAGCGTGCATGTAGCGCTGGATCGATGCGGCCGGCAGGGCGCGGCCTTCAGCATAGGTCCGATGCTGGACCCGGTTGTAGTCGACGCGGGCCAGGTCGGGCTGGGATGGCTGGGATTCCATGCCCAGCCTATGGCCGGATTGCCTTTCGGAGAAAAACGACTTATTCGCTCTTTATTGTTCGAAAAACTCACATCTTCGCCCCTGCCCTCGTTGAACGCCCTGCGCGCCTTCGAGGCCGTGGCGCGGACAGGACGCATGACCCTTGCGGCCGAGGAACTGAACGTCACCCATTCCGCGGTCAGCCGACAGGTCAAATCCCTGGAGCAGAGCCTGGGCGTGCGCCTGTTCACGGGACCGAAGACCCGTCTGGAGCTCACCGCGGCGGGGCGCGACCTCCTGCCGGCGCTCACCGAGGCGTTCGACCAGATCGCCGGCGCCGTGCGGCGCGTGCGGGCGCGCGCCGAGGACCTGCACGTCGCCGTCAATGCGAGCGTTTCGGTGAAGTGGCTGATCCCGCGCCTCGGCCGCTTCCAGGCGCAGCATCCGGACGTGCGGCTGCACCTGTCGGAGCTGGCGGCCCACGCCACCTCGCACCGGGGCGCCCAGGCGGTGGTGCGGATCGTCCCTCTGGCCCGCACCGCCGAGCCGGACTGCACGGCCTTCATCCGCAACGCCCTGGGCGTGGTGATGTCGCCGGAGATGGCCGAGCGCTGCGGGAACGATCCCCTGCGAGCGCCGCGCCTGGCGGCGGCCACCCATCCGGAGGCCTGGCCGATCTTCGCCGAACACGCCGGCCTCGAGCTGCCGCCAGCGCAGGAGCGGTCGTTCCCGCACGTGCACTTCGCCCTGGACGCCGCCCTGGCCGGCCTCGGCGCCGCCGTGGTGTCGTGGCCGCTTTGCGTGGACGAGATGCGGGCCGGCCGGCTCGTCGCGCCGCTGGGCTTCCTGCGCTCAGGCAGCGCCTTTGCGATGCTCACCGCCCCGGGCGCCGGGAGCCGGGCCCTCGACCGCTTCCGGCACTGGCTCGTCGCCGAGGGCGCGAAGGTCCCGGAGCCGCCGCAGGCCGCGACGCCCGCCGGCGCCGATATCCGCAACGATTGACGGCGCGCTGCGCCTCGTGCGCACCTTCGGCGACGACGGCGGAGGGAAGGACGCAGGATGGACGGCTGGGACGGCAGGGGCCTCGTTTCGACGGGCTGGCTCGAAGCGCACCTGGAGGATCCGGACCTTCGCATCTTCGACGTGACGACGCACCTTCGGCCCGCCACCCCGGGCCCCTACCGGATCGAAAGCGGCCGCGACGACTACCAGGCGGCCCAAATCCCGGGCGCGGCCTTCCTGGACCTGGCGGCGGATCTGTCCGACCCGGACTCGCCGCTCAACTTCACGCACCTTCCGGCGGACCGGCTGGCGATGGCCCTCGGCGCCGCGGGCGTCGGTCCGGGCAGCCGTGTGGTCGCCTACAGCACGACGACTCCGATGTGGGCGACCCGGTTCTGGTGGATGCTGCGCGCCGCCGGTTTCGACGCTGCGGCGGTGCTGGACGGCGGCTTCGGCGCCTGGACCGCGGAGGGGCGGCCGACGGAGGCGGGCGACAGCCGGTACGCGCCCGCGACGCTGACCCTCGCCGACCGGTCGGGGGCTTGGGCCGACAAGGCGGATGTCCTCGCGGCGATCGAGGACGGCGCCGTCTGCACGATCAACGCCCTGTCTCCCAGCGTCCACAGCGGCGCCTCGGCGATGAACTACGGCCGCAAGGGGCACATCGCCGGCAGCGTCAACGTGCCCTACGCCGCCCTGCTCACCGAGGACGGCCGCTACCGCGGCGACAGCGAGCTCCGCCACCTGTTCGAGGCCGTGGGCGCGCTGCAGCGGCCCAGAGTCATCTGCTACTGCGGCGGGGGCATCTCGGCGACGATGGACGCCCTCGCCCTCACCCGCCTCGGGCATCCGTCGGTGGCGGTCTACGACGGATCGATGTCGGAGTGGACCCGCGACCCCGCCCTTCCGATGGAGACCGGCGCTTAGCGAGGGCGCTATAGGGCCTCTGCCACGAACTTTCCCCGGGGAGCCGGCTCCAGCCGTCCCTCCCCCGCCAAGCGCACGATGCGCCGGAAATGCGGGCACTCCGCGTGGCTCGGCGCCGGGCAGTCGGCGGCGTGGCGCAGGCCCTCGCGCATGGCGGTGAGCCGGCGGATGGTCAGGTCCAGTTCGTCGGCCTTGGCGAGCAGCCGCGCCCGGTCGATCCGCGGGCGTCCGTCCGCCGCGAACATCTGGCCGATATCGTCGAGGGAGAATCCGGCGGCTCGGCCCAGCGCGATCAGCGCCAGGCGCTCCAGCACCGACGGGTCGAACAGCCGCTTGAGCCCCCGGCGGCCGATCGAGGCGATCAGCCCCGTGTCCTCGTAGAACCGCAGGGTCGAGGCCGGGACGCCGGACCGCTTCGCCACCTGCGCGATATCGAGATCGCCCATTCTCCTTGACCTCAAGTTCACTTGAACTTGCAGAGTGCGTCGCGTTCATCCCCGACGCAAGGAGCCTCGTCGTGACCGACACTCTCATCGCCAACCGCCAGCAAGCCGCCCACTGGAACGACGCCGGGGGCAAGACCTGGGTGGAGATGCAGGACCTCCTGGACCGGATGCTGGCCCCGTTCGAGGCGCGCCTCACCGCCGACGCCTTTCCGGGCGAGGGCGGGCGCGTGCTGGACGTGGGCTGCGGCGCCGGGGCCACGACCTTGGCGATGGCGCGCCGCGTGGGGCCCGACGGGCGGGCGCTGGGCGTCGACATTTCGGGGCCGCTGGTGGCGGCGGCCCGGGCGCGCGCCGGCGCCGAAGACCTCAGGAACGCGGCCTTCGTCGAGGCGGACGCCCAGACGCACGACTTCGATCCCGGCGGCTTCGATGCGGTGATTTCCAGGTTCGGCGTGATGTTCTTCGAGGACCCGGCGGCGGCCTTCGCCAACATCCGCCGCGCCGTGCGGCCGGACGGGACGCTGACATTCGTCGCGTGGCGCAGCCCGGCGGAGAACCCGTTCATGATTTCCGCCGCCCTCGCCGCGGCGCCCTTCCTGCCCGCCATGGCCCCGCCAGAACCGAATGCGCCGGGGCAGTTCGGTTTCGCCGACGGCGATCGGGTTCTGCGCATCCTGCAGACCGCCGGCTGGCGCGAAGCGAAGGTCGCGGCGCTCGACCTGCGCTGCGAGGTCGCCGAGGCGGACCTGATGACCTACGTCACCCGTATGGGCCCCGCGGGCGCCGTCCTGCGGGACGCCGATGCGGCGACCCGGGCCAAGGTGACGGAGGCGCTGGAGACGGCCTTCCGACCGTTCGTGCGGGAGGGGGCGGCGCAGTTCACGGCGGCCTGTTGGCTGGTGACGGCGCGCGCGTAGGTTCTACCGCCCCCGGAAGCCCCGCGCGACCAGGAACACCTCGGACGAGTCCTGGCGGCTGGCCTTGGGCTTGATGTTGCGCACGTCCTTGAAGTGGCGGCGGAGCAAGGCGATCAGCTGGTCCGTGCCCTTGCCCTGGAAGGCCTTGGCCACGAAGGCGCCGCCAGGTTTCAGCACCTCGACGGCGAAGTCGATGGCCGCCTCGATCAGGCCGACGATGCGCAGGTGGTCCGTCTCACGGTGGCCCGTGGTGTTGGGCGCCATGTCCGAGAGCACCACGTCGGGCGGGCCGCCGAGCAGCTCGATCAGCTTCGGCCCGCACGCCGGATCCGTGAAGTCCATCTGCAGGATGTGGGCAGGGGGCAGCGGGTCGACGGGCAGCAGGTCGACGCCGGCGATGTCGCTGACCCCGCGCTGCAGGGCGATCTGGGTCCATCCCCCGGGCGCCAGGCCCAGGTCGACGACGCGGGCGCCGGGTCGGAACAGGTGGAAGCGGTCGTCGATCTCGCTGATCTTGAAGGCGGCGCGGCTGCGGTAGCCCAGCGCCCGGGCCTTGGCGGCGAAGGGGTCGTTCACCTGTCGCTCCAGCCAGGCCTGCTGGCTGGGCGTGCGCTGCTTGGCGGTCTTGAGGCGAGCGGGCTTGCCGCGGCCGCCCTCCTGGCCGCCCGTCGGCGGCTTCACCATGCGCTTACGGGGCGGTTCGGTCATGCGGCGGCCTTCCTCACCCCACCGCGCCCGCGGCCCCTGCGGCGTCGCCGGCGGCGGCTGGCGCGCTCGGCCATCAGGGAGAGCAGGATGCCCTCGCGCAAGCCCCGGTCGGCGACGCGGACGCGGTTGCAGGGCCATTCCTCCTGGACCGCCTGAAGGATGGCGGCGCCCGCCAGCACGAGATCGGCGCGGTCCGGTCCGATGCAGGGCTGCGCCGCGCGCTCGGCCGCGGTGAGGGCCAGCAGGCGCCCCGCGGCGGCGTCGCAGTCGGCCCGGCTCATCCAGATGCCGTCCACCCGGTTGCGGTCATAGCGCGGTAGGTCGAGGTGCAGGCCCGCAAGGCTGGTGATCGCCCCCGAGGTGCCGACCAGGTGGGCCCGGTCCGCCTGGAACACCGGTTTCAGGGGGTCGGCGCGACGGAAGGCGGCGATCTGGTCCTTCACATGGTCGACCATCGCCCGGAACCACGCCTCGGTGGCCGATTCTCCTTCGGGAAACCGCTCGGCGAGGGTGACGACCCCGATCGGCACGGACAGCCAGGCCCGCACCGGCGGCGGGTGTCCAGGAGTCGCGGCCTGCAGGTCCACCCACGAAAGCTCGGTCGACCCGCCCCCCACGTCCACCACCAGCGCCGCTTCGTGGGCGCCGTCCAGCAGGTTCAGGCAGCCGGTCACCGAGAGACGCGCCTCTTCCTGGGGGCTGATGATCTGCAGCTTGACGCCGGTCTCGTTCGCGACCCGGTTGACGAAGGCCTGGCCGTTCTCGGCCATGCGACAGGCCTGGGTGGCGATCGCGCGGAACTTGGCCACGCGGCGGCGGCGGACCTTCTCGCCGGCGACCTTCAGGGCGGCGAGCGCGCGCTCCATGGCCGCCTCTGAAAGACGGCCTGTCTGGGACAGCCCCTCGCCCAGGCGCACGATACGGGAATACGCCTCCACGACGCGGAAGCCGGTCTGCGCCGGCGCAGCGATCAGCAGGCGGCAGTTGTTGGTCCCCAGGTCGAGCGCCGCATAGTAGAGCTGCTCGCTCGTAGACTTTTCCCGGCCGCCGACGGGCGGCCCGGGCGCACGCGGCGCCTCACGCATGGACTGTCATCCGTCCTTCGCAGGCGCGCAGCCCCCGGCGCGCCTGATTTCCGGGCGACCTTAGCAACTGGTTGAGGCGCCCGGAAGACGACGGTTGAATGACGCCCTTTCGACGTTACGTTCACCTTCCAGTCAGGAGCGGGGGTATAGATACCCAGGTATGAGCACGCGACTCGCCAAATATGCGATCGGCCAAATCGTCCGGCACCGCGTCTATCCGTTCCGGGGCGTGATCTTCGACGTCGACCCGACCTTCTCGAACACCGAGGAGTACTGGCTGTCGATTCCCGAGCATATTCGCCCTCACAAGGACCAGCCGTTCTATCACCTGCTGGCCGAGAACGACGAAAGCGCCTACGTCGCCTACGTCTCGGAACAGAACCTCGAACCGGACGAGAGCGGCCAGCCGGTGGGCCATCCCCAGGCGTCCCTGATCTTCGACGCCTTCAAGGAAGGCCAGTACACCCTGCGCCCTGGCATCGGGCACTGATCGCACGCGAGCCCCCAGGGTCTCGCGCATGATTTTTCCGGCTGACCCGCCGTTCGCGGCGAAGATCGAACGGAACTTGCGCGCGCGTGGGTTCATTCTGCGGCCATGAGCGCAGATGGCGTGAATCAGCCGCCCCCGCCAGGGGCCCTGCCCGACTGGACGATCGACCAGGGCTGGGATCGCTACACCGACGCCGAGCACCAGGTCTGGATCACCCTCTACGAGCGCCAGGCGGCGCTGCTTCCCGGCCGGGCGTGCGATCCGTTCCTGCGGGGCCTGGACGCGTTGGACCTGCACCGGACCGGGATCCCCGATTTCGCCCGCATCAACGAAGAGCTGAAGCGCCTCACCGGCTGGAGCGTGGTGGCGGTTCCTGGCCTCGTCCCGGACGACGTCTTCTTCGAGCACCTGGCGAACCGCAGGTTCCCGGCGGGCCAGTTCATCAGGCGACCGGACCAACTTGATTACCTTCAGGAACCCGACATCTTCCACGACGTCTTCGGCCATGTGCCGATGCTCACCGACCCCACCTTCGCCGACTACATGCAGGCCTATGGCGAGGGCGGCCTGCGGGCCCGGGGGATGGGACGGCTGCACAACCTGGCCCGGCTCTACTGGTACACGGTGGAGTTCGGCCTGATGGAGACGGCGCAGGGGCTGCGGATCTATGGCGCCGGCATCGTCTCCAGCCGCGCCGAATCGATCTTCGCCCTCGACGCCCCCTCCCCCAACCGGATCGGGTTCGACCTGGAACGGGTGATGCGCACTCCCTACCGGATCGACGACTTCCAGCAGGTCTATTTCGTGATCCCCTCGCTGCAGGCGCTCCTGGACGCGACCCTGGCCGACTTCGGCGCGCTCTACCGGCGCCTGGCCGAGGCGCCGGACATTCCGATCGACGCCATCGCGCCGGACGACCGGGTCTTCACCCGCGGCACCCAGGCCTATGCCCGGGCCGGCGGCCGCACCGCGGCCTGAAGCTTCGCCGCGAGCCCTTACCCTACGGGTAGTTGCCGCGGCCGGGCCACGCGCCATCTTGAGCCCATGTCGCTCGATCCACGTCCCGACCTCGCCCATCCCTTCGACGCCGCCACGGCCGTCCTGCGGAGGTCGGACGGCCGGCTGCATGGTCGCACCAGCCCCCGCTACTGGGCCTTCGTGGGTCCGTTCGGGGGATTCACCGCGGCCACGCTCCTGCGCGCGGTTCTGGGCGAGCCGCAAGCGGCAGGCGAGCCCGTGGCGATCACGGTGAACTACTGCGCGCCGGTGGCGGAGGGGGACTTCGACCTGGAGGCCCGCCTCGTCCGCGCCAACCGCTCCAGCCAGCACTGGACCGCGGCGCTCACCCAAGGCGGCGAGGCGCCGGCGGCCATCGCCACGGTGATGCTGGCCGAACGCCGGGAGAGCTGGTCGCAGCAGGTCGCCGCCCCGCCGACGGCGCCCCCGGCCCAGGCCCTGCCGCCCTACGAGAGCCCCAGCACAGCCGCATGGGTCAGCCAGTACGCCTTCCGATTCGCCGAGGGCGCGCCGGACTTCTCGGGGGAAGGTCCGGGCGATGTGCGTTCCGTCGTCTGGATCGCCGACGCCGAGCCGCGGCCGGTCGACCATGTCTCGCTCGTCTCGATGGGCGACGCCTTCTTCGCGCGGATCTTCCACGCCAAGCGGGGCCTCGTACCGTTCGGGACGGTGTCGATGACCACCTACTTCCATGCGACCGCGGACGAGCTCGCGGCGGAACCCATCACCGCGGTGCTGGGCGTCGCCGACGCCCGGACTTTCCACCGCAGCTATGGCGACCAGGTCGGCGAGCTCTGGTCGCCGGACGGTCGTCTGCTCGCGACCACCCAGCAGCTCTGCTACTTCAAGGCCTAATAGTCCTCCCGCCAGCGCACCGCGATGCGGTTGCCGGCCTGGCCGGCGATGCGGGAGAGGATGGAGATCTTCCGGCTCACCCGCCACTCCACCTGCGCCGAGGGGCCTTCCCGGCCTCCGCCGGTGATCTCGAGATAGATGTCCTCGGTCAGGTACTTGCCGCCGGAAACGGTGACGCCCGACTCCTCGCCGCCGCCGAAGGCCAGTCGGTCCAGCCCCGCGAAGGTGCGCAGGTTGCCGATGACGTCCAGTCCGCCGCCTCCACGGAGCGAGGAGATGGCCGCGGCCAGCTGGGCGGCTTCGACCCCGGAAAGCTGCGCCGCCGAACGTCCGAACAGGACCTGGGCCAGGATCTCGTCATTGGGCAGGCTGGGCGACGAGGCCAGGGTGATATCCGGGCGGGCCGCCGTTCCGCGGATGCGCACGGTCACGGTGAGGGTCGGGTCCTCGCGGGTGGCGTCCAGCTGAAGACGGATGTCGTCCGGCCGGGTCGACAGGTAGACCACGCTGCGGTCATCGAACTCGAAGCGCTTGCCCGCGAACTCGTAGTCCCCGCGGACGACCCTGGCTTCGCCGGTGAGGTTCGGCGTGGCGGTGGTGCCCCCCACATGCGCATCCAGGGAAAGCTCGAGGTCCAAGCCGCGCCCGCGCAGGAACACCCGCCGCGGCGCCCGCAGCTTCACGTCCAGCGCCCAGCCGCCCGCCGGGTTGACCTGGGGCGGATGCGGCGGCGGCAGGCTGGCCGGCCGGTTGATCTCCTTGACGTCGATGGACACGACCCCGGAGGGGACCGGCGGGTCGGCGGCGACGTCGGCGCGGTCGATCAGCAGGTCGCCGGTGATCTTCACCTTGCCGTCGGCGGCTCGGTTCAGCGTGGCCTGCCCTGTGGCCGAGGCCGTGGCCATCTCGTTGTCGATCAGCCGGAAGCCCTTCAGGTCGAGACGGAAGCTCGAGACGCCGTCGCGCAGGAGGCTGATGCGGCCCTGTCCCGTCAGGCCGCCGCCGTGACCGTCCACGCCGCGCACTTCGCTGACGTTCACGGCGTCTTCGGTGAAAGCGGCGCGGACATGGAGGTCGCGGAGATCCAGGCCTGTGGCGCCGTCCTCGAACCGGCCCTGGTCGACCGCGAACGTCCCCCGTGCCCGCGGAGCTGCGAGCGTGCCGGAAAGCGTCCCCTGGGTCCGGACGACGCCCGAGAGCGATCGCTCGCCGCCGATGGCGAGCTCCCACAGCGGCCGCACCTCGCCCTCGGCGGAGAACCGGCCGCTGATCGGCCGTTGGCGGGCGATGGCGATGCGGAACGGCTGTGCCGACGTTTCGACCGGCAGCACGACGTCGGCCTGGGCGCGAAGTCCCTGCTGGTTGGTGGTGTCGACGTCGAGCGTGAGAGAGGTCTCCGACAGCCGCCCGCGCACCGTGCCGTCAATTCCCTGAGCCGCCGGCGAGCCTCGGCCCCGCGCGTCGGCCAGTTGGGCGGCGAGGACGCCGCTCAGCGCCTCGCCGCCCCCCTGCAGTGAGAGGGTGGCGTCGATCCGGCCGGCAAGGTCGGGATTGACCAGTTCGAGGTCGAGCTGGGCCACCCGGACGTCGATGTCCGCCGTCTCGCGAAGGAGTTCGGCGTCCAGGGCGATACGCCCGCCCTCGCCGCTGGCCAGCCGAAGGCGCGCGCTGCGGCGTTCGCCGCCGACCCGCACGATGGCCGTCTCGGTCGTCCGTAGGTCGCGGCCCCCGAGATCGCCGCCGCCCTCGAAGGCGAGCTGGTAGCCGTCCTCCAGGTCCGACACGACGCCGCGGCCATCCACCTTCCAGTTCCCCTGTGGGGAGCGGCCCGACGCCGCGAGCACATACGGCAGGCGCGTCAAGGGCCCTTCCGCCGTGAGACGTCCCTCGCCGATCGAGACCTGAGAACCAGCCAGCCGGGCGTTCTCCGCACGAAGGGCAAGGTCGGCTTGGGCCGGCCCGGCGCCGTCGACGATCCGAAGCGTGCCCGAGATCAGTCCGGCGTCGAGGAACGCGCCTTGCTCCACCCGAACGCGCAAGTCCGCCGCAGACGGCGTGCGGCGTCGAAGGGCGAGCGAGCCTTCCGCCTGCAGGCCGCCGGCGTCCACGTCCAAGCCGGTCAGGTCCACGCCCCCCTGCTGCAGGCTGAAGGCGGAGGCGGCGCGGGCCGGGCCGTACTGGCTGCGCGCCGCCAGGTCGATGGTTCCGTTCGAGCCGTCGGCCTGACGCTGGAAGGTGAGCTTCATCCGCGCTTCGCGGAGCGGCAGCCTCGGCAGGTCGATCTCCTCGAAGTTGGCCGTCATTTCCAGGCGGGGCGCCGACAGGGATCCCGCCACGGCTCCGTCCCCTGTCGCCTGGCCGGTGATCTCGACCGGACCGGCCCGCAGCGGACCAGAGGCGGTCCAGTCGATGTCGAAGCCCAGCGTGCGGTCGCGGGCGAGAACGCCGCTGGCCGTGGCGTCCAGGGCCGCACCGTCCAGTTGGGCCCGGGCAAGCTCCAGTCGCCCTTCGTTCCAGGCGGCCCGCGCCTCGAGTCTGGGGCGGTCGCCCAGCAGCCGGTCGAGTTGGGCGAAGCCCGCGGCGAAGCGCTGGCCCTGGGCCTTCGCCGCGATGGACCAGGGCGCACCCGCCCGCGCCTGCTGCGCCTGGAAATCGATCGTCGCGGCGCCGGACGCGCCGATCCGGGCCGCCTCAAGGTTGGACAGCCGCGCCTGACCCTGAAGGCTCACGCCGCCCAGCAGGCCGCGCCGGCCGCTCGCGTCCAGATCGAGGCCACGGCCGTCGACCCGCAGATCCTCCAGCAGCAGTTGTCCGTCCGCCAGCCGTTGGGCCTGCACGTTCGCCGTCGGCGCCCCGCCGAGGAGCGCGGCGAGGTAGCCCGCCCCCCTGCCGCCCTCACCCGCAAGGCGCGCCTGGAGATCGACCCGGCCCGCCTCGCGCCGGACCTCGAACGTCCCGCCGACCCGCGCGAGGGCATAGCCGCCGAGGCCCGCCTCGTTCACCGCCATCCGACCCGCGAACCGGAACGCCGCCGGATCGCCCCGGAACACGCCGGAGACTCTCGCCGAACCGAGTTCGCCCGTCCCCGCGACCCGCGACAAACTGGGCGTCTGCGCTTCGACCTGCAGGCCCCGGGGACTGATGGCGCGGGTCCCGACATTGGCGCGCCCCCAGATGCGGCCACTCAGCGCCTCCGCCTGGAACCGGGCGTGCATGGCGTAGAAGTCGTCCTCCGCTGAGACGCCAGCGACGCCGAAACGCACTTCGGGTCCGATGCGCCGGGCCAGGGGCGCCGTGAGTTCCGAGGCAGTGAGGAGTATCCGACCGGCGGCCCGGCCACCCTGCGGCGACCAGGCGCCGCGTGCGCTGAGCGGCGAGACATCACCGCTACGGGCGATAGCGGTAAACCGGCCTTGCGACGTCGAGCCATCGGCCTTGATGTCGACCAGGAACGGTCGGTCGGCCGGTAGGCCCAGCGCCCCGGCCAGCGCGCCGCCCCGCGCCTCCCGCGCGTCGATGCGAAGTGTCAGCGGGCCCTTCCGACGGAGGTCGAATTCGATCTCCGCCCGGTCGCCAGGATGCAGGATGCTTCGCGCTTCGACGCTCCCGCTCTGGCGGCCGCCCCGCGTCATCACCAGGGCGAGATCAACGTCGTAGACTCCTTGAGTATAGCTGAACTCGGGCTCCATGATGAGCCGCGCCCGGGCCTCGTCGATGTAGAACGAAACCGGCAGCCCCCGATCCTGCCCCTTGGGGCCCAGGCTCGGCCGCCGCAGGACCCGGATCTCCCGCGCCTCGATCAAGTCGGCGTCGAAGCGGCGGCGGAAGAGCTCCCAGTACCGCCAGACGAGATGAACGTCGCGTGCCTCCAGCCACACGCCCTGCTCGTCGCGGATCGTGACGCGCTTGATCCGCAAATCGCGCCAGATGTCGCCGCTCAACCCCTCGACGCGGAGGCGGCCGATGCGCCCCAGCTTCACGCCCTCGGCCCGCGCTTCGATCATGGTCCGGACCTGCGGGACCAGGGCGCCGTACCGCACCGCCGCAGCGAGCCCCAGAACGAGGACGACGAAGGCCAGCGCGCCGAAGAGGAGCCCCCTGCGGAGCTTCCTCCGCCGGGGAGGCTTGGCCTGCGTCGTGTGCTCCGTCTCGCTCAAAAGCTCTGGCCGATGCTGAGGTAGATGTGGATCGCGGGCTCGCCGCGCCGCCGGGTGACGGGGGTGGCGATGTCCACCCGGATCGGGGCGAAGCCGAGGTTGTAGCGGATGCCGACGCCGGCGCCGGTGGCCACGTCGCCGAAGTCGACCACGCCGTCCGAGCCCACCGCGCCGGCGTCGACGAACAGCGCCACGCCCCAGGTGTCGGTGATGTCCCGGCGCACCTCGAACGAAGCTTCGAAGAGGGAGACCCCGCCGCGCGGCGTGTCGTCATCCAGCCGCGGCCCCACGGCCTGGTAGGGAAAGCCGCGCACCGACCCGCCGCCGCCGGCGTAGAACCGCTGGGATCCCGGGATCTCGTCCACCGTGCCGTTGATGATGCGGCCCAGGCGCAGCCGCCCCGCCAGCACCGTGCGGGCCTGGTCGTCGAGCGGCTGGTAGTAGGTGCCCTGGCCCACCACCCGCAGGTAGGGCAGGCTCGTGTCGCCCAGTATGTAGGTCGGCTCCAGCCGCGCGCTCAGCCGCCAGCCGCGCGTCGGATTCAGGGGATCGTTGGATCGGTCGAGCAGGACGTCGCCCAACAGTCCCACGGTGACGAGATCCCGGCCCAAGGTCGTGAGCGCGCCGGCGACGCGTTCCTCGGTCTCCGTGACATCCACGGATGCGCCGACCGTCACGTAGGACGTGCGGCCGTAGCGACGGGTCACGTCCGCGGTGACGCCCGCCCCGGTCTCGTCATAGGCGTCGGTGCGTACGCGGTAGGCCGCAGCGCCAGTCCGCAGCGTCTGCTGCGGGCGCCGCCAATGAGGCAAGGACAGGTCGACGCCCAGCCGGCTGTCGCGGTCGGCGTACTGGCCGTACAGGGCCAGCGTGTCGGCCCGCCGGAATCGGTTGTAGTGGGTCCAGCGAGCATTCACGCCAAAGCCTTCGCTCGTCTCGTAGCTGGCGCCGCCCTCGATCGTGCGCGGCTCGCGTTCGGCCAGGCTGACCACCACGGGGCGCAGGCCGTCCTCGCCGGTCTTCTCGGCCGGCGCCAGGGCCACAGTCACGGAATCGTAGACGCCGGTGTCGAGAAGCCGGCGCTCGAGTTCGGCCACGTCATCCGGGTCGTAGGTGTCTCCCGGCGTCCAGGGCGCCAGCTGCTCCAGCCACGCCGGGTTCGTGCGGCCGGGTTGGGTCACGTCAAGGCCGTCGAGACGGACCAGCCGGCCCGCCGCGATCCGATAGGTGGGGCGAACCGTGAAATCCGCGTGATCGACGATCACCTCCCGCGGCTCGGCCACGGCGTCGGCGTAGCCGCGCTTCTGCACCGTAGAGACGGCGCGTCCCTCCGCAGCCACGACCCGCGCGGCCTCGCCCGGCCTGCCCGGCTCAAGTCCAAGGGCGTCCAGCGCGGCGGCGGCGGTCTCCGCATCGGGCGACTCGCCCTGCCAGGCGATTCCCACCGGCCCGAACAGGAACCGTGGTCCCGGCGAGATGCGCACGAGCGGCCGGGGCGGATCGGCGTCGCTGACGTCCGGCGTCACCTCATAGGCGTAATAGCCCTCGGACCGCAGGACGGCGATGGCGTCCTCGGCAGCGGCGCGCGCCCGCCGGCGCGCCTCGAAGCGATTCTCGATGGGGTCGTCCGTCTCACCGACGACCCGCTGGATCGTGGCGCGGACCTCGTCAGGAACCTCGCCCTCGATGTCCGCTCGCGGCTCCTGGGCCTGCGCCACGTCCGACGCGCAGAGAGCCGCCGAGGCGGTGACGGCAAGCAGCAGTCGACCCAAGCCCGAATCCTCGCTCGCGCCCCCATGGGCCCGTGTAGACGGGGCGTCCGCGCCTGTCATCCGCTGGCAGAGCGCGGCGCCCAAGTTCTAGGCGCCTGCTATCGACGCCCCTTCGCTCGGACGAATTTCGACGCCCGCCTTTCGGCGGGGACCTAAGCGTCCTACAGAACACATAACTCAGGCGGGAAGGCGTGGTTTCCATTGTGAGCGTCAGGCGGGACGGACCGGCCCTGAGCATGGAGCTTCCGACGGGCCCCTATGACGAGATGTCCACGCCCGCCGGGGAAGTCCGGCCGCACTACGCCGCTTTGGCGGCTCGGCTGGCGACCCTGTCACCCGATGACCTCGCCGAACGCCAGCGCACCCAGGAGCGGTTTTTCCTCCTCCAGGGGATCACCTTCACCGTCTATGGGGCGGAAAGCTCCACGGAACGGATCATCCCGACGGACATACTGCCCCGGATCATCCCCGGCTCGGAGTGGGCGAGGATCGAGGCAGGCCTGATCCAGCGTCTCCAGGCGCTGAACATGTTCCTGGCGGACATCTATTCCGAGCAGCAGATCCTCATGGACGGGGTCGTGCCGCGGGAGCTGGTGCTGCGCGCACCGTCGTACCGGCGGGAGATGCAGAACCTGTATGTGCCCCACAAGGCCTACGCCAACGTCTGCGGCTCAGACCTGATCCGCCGGCCCGACGGACAGTTCGCGGTGCTGGAGGACAATCTGCGCGTTCCGTCCGGCGTGTCCTACATGCTGGCCAACCGCGAGGCGTCCAAGCGGGTCTTCCCCGGCACCTTCCGCGCGGCCGGCGTGCGGTCGGTGGACCGCTATCCCGACCTCCTGCTGACCACCCTCAAAAGCATGGCGGCGGACTGGCGGCCGAACCCGCAGGTCGTGGTGCTGACGCCCGGCGTCTACAACTCGGCCTACTACGAACACGCCTATCTCGCGCGCCTGATGGGCGCGCCCCTCGTCGAGGGCCGCGACCTCGTGGTTCACGACAACATGGTCTACATGCGCACGACGACGGGCCTGCGCCGGATCGACGTCATCTACCGCCGGGTGGACGACGACTTCATCGACCCCCTCACCTTCCGCAGGGACTCGGCGCTGGGCGCGGCCGGGCTGTTCAACGCCTATCGGGCCGGGAACGTCGTGATCTGCAACGCCCCCGGGACGGGCGTGGCGGACGACAAGGCGATCTACGCCTTCGTGCCGGACATCATCCGCTACTACCTCGGCGAGGACCCGATCCTGCCCAACATCGAGACCTACCTGTGCCGCGAACCGGCGCAGCTCAGCCACGTGCTGGCCAATCTCGACAAGCTGGTGGTCAAGGCCGTCGGCGCCTCGGGCGGCTACGGCATGCTGGTGGGTCCTCATTCCACCAAGGCGCAGCAGGACGCCTTCGCCGAGGCCATCCAGGCGGATCCGTCGAACTACATCGCCCAGCCGACGGTGCAGCTGTCGACCGCGCCGTGCCTTATCGATCACGCCGTGGAGCCGCGGCACGTGGACCTGCGGCCGTTCATCCTGTCGGGCGAGAAGATCGTCGTGACCCCCGGCGCGCTTACGCGGGTGGCGCTGCGCAAGGGCTCCCTGGTCGTCAATTCCAGCCAAGGCGGCGGCTCGAAGGACACCTGGGTGCTCTCCGATGGCAAGGGAGACAGGTCATGATGCTCGCGAGGGTGGCCGACAGTCTCTACTGGATCGGGCGCTACGTGGAGCGGGCCGAACACATGTGCCGGCTGTCCGACGTCATGCTCAACGCCACCCTGGATCGCTCCGAGGCGGCGACCCTCGTGGCCCGGATCGCGCTCTCCGCCGTGGGCGACCCCGACGTCGCCAAGGCCAAGGCGCCCTACGAGGCGGCCCTTTCGCTGGCGCTGGACCGCGACGACGACGGCTCGATCTATTCCTCCATCGCGCGGGCCCGGGAGAATGCGCGCCAGGTGCGCGACCAGATCACCAGCGAGACCTGGGAGCGCCTGAACCTGATCTATCTGCGCATGAGCGATCCCAACGCCGTGCGCGCCTTCGAGGACGGCTCGCAGCTCTTCCTGCACGACACCATCGCCGACCTGCATCTCTTCAAGGGCGCGGGCGATTCCACCATGAGCCACGGCGAGGGCTGGAGCTTCCTGCTGCTGGGCGTCTACCTCGAGCGGGCCCAGCTCATCGGCTCGCTGCTGGAGGTGGTGTTCGGCGAGGAGGGCCGACGGCGCGCCATCAACGACCACTTCGCCCTGACCAGCGTGCTTCGCATGAGCTGTGCGCTGGAACCCTACCTCCGCGTCTACACGGCCGAAATGCGGCCGCGCTACATCCTGCAGTTCCTGTTGCTCGACGAGGACTTCCCCCGTTCCATCCGCTTCTGCGCGCAGGAAATCGAGGCGCACCTCTCCGCCATCATCCGCCACGCGGGCCTGGCCGGCTCGGTCGGTCCCGACCGGCTGGCCGGTCGGCTGCGGGCGCGCGTGCAGTATGCCGACATGGACGAGATCGAAGTCCAGGGCGCCAGCGCCTTCCTGAAGACCGCCCTGGAGGAGTGCGCCGCCATCCACCGCAGCCTCTACGACACCTTCGTCGCCTATCCGCTCGAAGACCGCCTGCCCGCCTAAGGACGCCATCCCTTGCTGCTCGAGATCCGCCACGTCACTCAGTACCGCTACGCCTCATCCGTGCGCGAGAGCGTCATGGAGGTCTGGATGCAGCCGCAGAAGAGCGCCCGCCAGCGGCTGGTGCGGTTCGACCTGGAGCTCGACCCGCCCGCCCAGGTGTTCAGCTATGCCGACAGCTTCGGCAACGCCGTCTACCACTTCGACGTGCCCCAGCCGCACGAGGCCCTGACCATCACCGCCCGATCGGCCGTGGAAACGCAGTCGCCCCCGCCCCTGCCCGACCGGCTGGACATGGGCGAGTGGGACCGCCTGCGTTCGGAGTTCTTGCGCGGCGAGAACTTCGACTTCTTGAACCCGCATGGCTTCGCCCGCGAGAGCGACGACCTGCACGCCTACATGACCGACCACGACATCGGCGCCCTGCGCGGTCGCGATCCCCTGACTGCGGTGAAGACCCTGAGTCAGACCATCTACGAATCCTTCGGCTACGAGGCTGGCGTCACCCGCGCGGACTCGCCGATCGACGATGTTCTGAAGGCGCGCAAAGGCGTCTGCCAGGACTTCGCCCACGTGATGATCGCCATCTGCCGGTCGTGGGGCGTGCCGGCGCGCTACGTCTCCGGCTACCTCTTCACCGACCGCAAGCACGGCGACCGGTCGGACCCCGACGCGACACATGCCTGGGTCGAGGTTTTCCTGCCCAGCGTGCGCTGGATCGGCTTCGACCCCACCAACAACACCGAGGCCACCGAGCGGCACGTGGCCTGTGCGGTCGGGCGAGACTATTTCGACGTGCCGCCGTCGCGCGGCGTCTACAAGGGCGAGGCGGAAAGCCAGCTGGCGGTGGGCGTCTCGGTGCGGCGGGCGCGGGCGGCTCTGAGCGACCCGGAATTCCTGCGGCTGTCGCAGCATGCCGCGCACAGCGTCCCGGCCGGCCGGCGGGCGACGGGCGCACAGGCCTATCAGCACCAGCAGCGCCTGCACCAGATGCAGCAACAGCAGCAGTAAGGCGCTGCGGCGGGAAAGCGCTCTTGCGATGACGCTTTGACCCACCGTCCGGAACGGGGCCGAGGATCGGCGCGCCGGTGGGCCGTCGTAGCCCGCCGCAGCCGGCTGAATATAGGTCAGGCCCGTTTCGGGAACAGGGGCGCGATGGCGGCCACCGCCGCCTCGGCCTCGGCCGGGTCGGGCGCCTCGCTGTCGTCGCCGTGACCGAAGGATTCGTCCGGCCCGTGCATCTGGACGACCAGCCCGTCGCGGCGGGAGACGACGCCCACGCCCCGGTAGACGAGCCCGTAGGTCACCTCCGGCTGCGGGATCAGCCAGGCGATCTGGCCACGCACGGGTACGACGGATTCGTCATTCCAGAGCGCGCGGGCGCCGTAGCCGGTGCAGTCGATGACCACCTTCTGCTTCAGGGCGGCCAGGTCCGCAGGGGTATGGAACTCCACCGTCTCGATCCGGCCTCCACCCTGGATGAAATCTCCCATCAGCACGCGGCCGTAGGCGTTGATGTTGAACATCGGCAGGCTGGCGCGGCGGGCGAAGCGGACGGGGAACGGGTGCGAACCCGGCGCCAGTCGTTCCGACGGCGGCGTCAGGTCGCGGATGCGGCCGCCATAGTGGGCGAATCCCATCGGGTCATCGCCGGGCCCCGTCGGCGGGCCGTCGGACAGGATGTAGCGGTCGGTCCACTCCACCGGGGCGTCGGCCAGCCCCAGATAGCTCTGGTGCATCCGGAAGGACCGGCGGGCCATGTCCTCCCATGCCGCGGGAAATTCGGGGCCGACGGCTGCGGCGAGCGCGATGCGGGAGTCGGGCGACCAGACGCCGGTGGCGCGGGCCGAACGGGAGTCCGGCAGCCGATCCTTGGCGTAGATCGTCACTCGCGCGCCGGCCCGCTGGGCCAGGGTGGCCGCCGTGAGCCCCAAGGCGCCGCAGCCGATGACGGCGATGTCGGTTTCCCCGCCCGCCAGGGCCGTCCTCACCGCAATCATCCCGGAGCCCCAGGACAGCGACCAGCCGCTCCCGCCGTGGCCGTAGTTGTGGACCACCAGCTTGTCGCCGACGGTCTCGGCGTCGAGCCGCGGCCCCGCCGCCCGGAAGGGCCGCAGGCAGACGGTGATCCCGGTGATCCGCTCGGGCCGCGCGTCGATCGGCGCCAGAAGCGGGCGCGGCCGGAACCCGCCAGGCGCGGGTCCACGGCCATCGGCCGCCGTCGCGCAACCGCCCAGAAGCCCCAGCCCTCCGGTTGCGACCGCCCCTCGCAGGACCATGCGGCGCGCCGGCCGCAGCAGTTCGGAGTGCGTCACGCGCCTTCCCCATTCACGTTCGAGGCGATGTTCGGCGTACGCCTGGCCGCCACGCAAGGGCCGGAAGCCGCCGACGGACCCTAAAGCTTCGGGCGGTCCGCCAGATCGGCGCCCGTGAGCTGGTAGTGCACCAGTTCGGCGACATTGGTGGCGTGGTCGCCGATCCGCTCCAGGTTCTTGGCGATGAACAGAAGGTGGGTGAAGTCGCCCACGCTCGCCGACCGGGCCGTCATGCGCTCGATGATGTCGCGCAGCACGGCTTCGTGGCGAGCGTCGACATCGGTGTCCTTGACCCAGACGGCGTAGGCGCCCTGGGCGTCATTGTCGCGGTAGGCGCGGATCACGTCGGCCAGCCGCTCGACCACCAGCCGGCCCAGCTCGCCGAACGAGTCGATCTCCTCCCCGGCCGGCGCCTTCTCCATCTGGCCGACCCGCTTGGCGATGTTCTTGCCGAGGTCCCCGCAGCGTTCGAGCTGGGACGCAATCTTCATCGCGGCGACGGTCCGGCGAAGGTCGTCCGCGACCGGCTGGCGCAGCGCGATGAAGCGAACCGCACGCTTCTCGATCTCCGCCTCCTGCAGGTCCAGCGCATCGTCGCCGCGAACCACCTTGGGTGCGGCGACGAGATCGTGCTCGAGAAAGACGTCCACCGCCGCCCGCACCTGGGCGACCGCCAGATCGCCCATGGCGGCGACGTCGCGGCTCAGGCCCGCCAGTTCCTCGTCGATGGCTCTCAGGGTGTGTTCCATGGCGCCGTCCTACCCGTACCGGCCGGTGACGTAGTCGCGGGTCTGTTCGGCCTTGGGATTGGTGAAGATCTGCTCGGTCTCGCCGAACTCGACCAGGTTGCCCAGATGCATAAAGGCGGTCCGGTCGGAGATCCGCGCCGCCTGGCCCATGTTGTGGGTGACGATGACGATCGTCACGTCCTCGGCGAGGTCGTCGATCAGGCCTTCGATCCGCGCCGTGGCGATCGGGTCGAGGGCCGAGGTGGGCTCGTCCAGGAGGAGCAGCTTGGGCTCGGGCGCGAGGGCCCTTGCGATGCACAGCCGCTGCTGCTGGCCGCCGGAAAGTTCCAGGGCCGACTTCTTCAGACGGTCCTTCACCTCGTCCCAGATCGCGGCCTGCTTCAGGGCATGCTCCACGCGGCCCTCGACTTCGGTGCGGTTGCGGATGCCACGCACATAGAGGCCCGAGGCGACGTTCTCGTAGATGCTCTTCGGGAACGGGTTCGGTTTCTGGAACACCATGCCGACCATCAGGCGCACGAGGATCGGGTCGACCCCCTTGCCCACGAGGTTCAGCCGGTCCGGCATCAGCTCGATCGCGCCTTCGTAGCGGACGCCGAGATACAGATCGTGGATGCGGTTGAAGCAGCGGAGCAGCGTGCTCTTGCCGCAGCCGGACGGGCCGATGATGGCGGTCACCTTCCGGTCGTAGATCGGCATGGAAACGCCGTGCAGCGCCTGGAATTTGCCGTACCAGAAATTGAGGTCCGAGACCTGGGCGCGGATCGGCGCGTCGTCTCCGAGAGGCGAAGGCGTCGTCACGGAAGGCCTCCTTGCAAGGCGGGTGTCATTCATATCCTCAGGTCCGGACGGTGCGACGGAGCCGGTATCGAAGGTAGATGGCAAGCCCGTTCATGATGAGGGTCATGGCCAGCAGCAGGACGCCGGTGGCGGCCGCGTTCACGTGGAACTCGGCCTGCGGGCGCGACACCCAGTTGAACATCTGGATCGGCATCACCGTGAACGGCGAATTCAGCCAGTCGAAATTGACGAACGGCGGAGCGGCGCTGACCGGCGAAGGCGGCAGGAAGGCGATATAGGTCAGGGCGCCGATGGTGATGATGGGCGCCGTCTCCCCGATGGCGCGCGACAGGCCCACGATGGCGCCGGTGAGGATGCCCGGCCGTGCGCTCGGCAGGATGTAGCTCCACATCACCTGCCATCGATTGCAGCCGATGCCGTAGGCGCTCTCGCGCAGGCCGGAGGGCACCGCGCGCAGCGCCTCGCGGGTGGCGACGATGACGATCGGCAGGATCAGGAGGGCGAGCACCATGCCGCCCACCAGGATCGTCTGCCCCAGATCCAGCGCATAGACGAAGAAGCCGAGCGCCAGGAGGCCGTAGATGATGGAGGGGACGCCGGCGAGATTGCTGACGTTGATCTCGATGGCGTCCGTCAGGATGTTCTTGGGCGCGTACTCCTCAAGGTAGAGGCCGGCCCCGACGCCCAGCGGGATCGCCAGGGCGGCGGTCACGAACATGACGAGCGTCGTCCCGACCCAGGCCGACAGCACCCCGGCCTGCGCCGCGCGGCGCGACGGGAAGCTGGTGAGGAACTCGCCGTCGATGCGGGCGGCGCCGTCGATCAAGAGGTCTGCGACCAGGGTGACGAGCAGGCCCATCACCACGAACAGCACGACGATCCCGATCACCCCGAACGCGAGGTCCTGGGCCCGCTTGGTGCTGACCAGCCGCGCGGTCTGGGCGCGGGCTTCGTCCATGGCGGCGTCCATCAATAGGCCTCCCGGAACTTGCGGCGGAGGAAGAAGCCCAGGAGGTTGAACACCAGGGTGATGATGAACAGCGTCAGGCCCGCGGCGAAGATAGTCGCATAGGCCAGCGAACCGTGCGGCAGGTCGCCCAGGCTCATCTGCACGATGTAGGCGGTGATCGTCGCCGCGCCTTCGCGGGGGTCGCCCGTCAGGTTGGGGTTCTGGCCGGCCGCGATGGCCACCACCATGGTCTCGCCGACGGCGCGCGAGAAGCCCAGCAGATAGGCCGCGGTCACACCCGAGAAGGCGCCCGGAATGATCACAGAGAACGCCATCTGCACGCGGCTCATGCCCACCGCGAACGCGCCTTCCCGCAACGACATGGGCACGGCCCGCATGGCGTCTTCGCTGATGGAGACCACGTACGGCAGGATCATGATCCCCATCACGACGCCGGGGATCAGCAGGTTGAAGCCCGACAGGCCCGGAATGAACTGGCGCGCCAGCGGGGTCAGGAACAGCAGCGCGAAGTAGCCGAAGACCACCGTCGGCACCGCCGCCAGCATCTCCAGGATCGGCTTCAGCGCCTCGCGCAGGGCCGGCCGCGCGAATTCGCTGAGATAGATGGAAAGGGCAAGACCAAGGGGCGTGGCGACCAACATCGCGATCCCCGCCGCCCAGAACGTCGCCGACAGCAGTGGCAGGATGCCGTAGCGGGCATTGGTGAAGACCGGCGTCCACTCGGTGTCCGTCAGGAAGGTGACCAGCGGAACCTCCCGGAAGAAGGGAATCGATTCGCTGACCAGCACCCAGACGATCGCCGCCGTGATCACCACGGATAGCGCCGCGCAGGCGAATAGCACCACCTGCATCACGCTGGCCAGCAGGCGGCCACGGCGCAGGAAGGCGCTATCGCGCAGCGCCTGATATTCGGAGATCTCGGTGTCCGCCGTCATACGGGCCCGTCATTCATGGGACCGGCCGCCGGGCGCGTGCTGCGTCCGGCGGCCGGTCGACGTTCTAGAGGGTGCGGCTCGGCGCGGCCACTACTTCTGGCCGGCGTCCGCGAGCAGGTCCTCGGCGGTGACGCCGACCTTGGAGCCGCCCTCGAAGTAGCTGCCGGTGCGACGCGCGTCGAACTTGGCCACCGCCATGCCATAGGCCTGGGTCGGCAGGGGCACATAGCCCACCTCCGAGACCAGCGCCTCGCCGTGCGCCGGATCGAAGGCGAACTTGATGAAGGCCGGAACGTGCGGGCGCTCGTCGGCGAACTTCTTGTTCACGTAGTAGAACAGCGGACGCGAGAGCGGCTGGTAGCTGGCGTTCCGGGCCGTCTCCACCGACGGACCGACGCAGGAGCCGTCGGCCTGCCGGATCTTCGCGGCCTTCACCTTGCCCTGGTTCTCGGTCAGGTAGGCCAGGCCCAGGTAGCCCAGGGCGTTCGGGTCGCCGGCGACCCCGTTGATCGTGACGTTGTCGTCTTCCGTCGCGGTGTAGTCGCCGCGCGAGGCGCCCTCCTCGCCGTTGATCGCCTTGGTGAAGTAGTCGAACGTCCCGGAGTCGGTGCCGGCGCCGAAGAGCTTCACGTCGGCCGCGGGGAACCCGGCGCGAACCTGGCTCCACTTGGTCACCTTGCCCTGGGCCGCGGGCTCCCACAGCGTCTTCAGCTCGTCCACGGTCACGCAGTCGAGGAAGGTGTTGTTCGGGTTCACGACAACAGCCAGCGCGTCGAGCGCAACCGGCAGTTCGATGAACTCGATCCCCGCCTCGGCGCACGCCTTGGCTTCCTCGGCCTTGATCGGGCGCGAGGCGCCGGCGATGTCGATCTCGCCGCGACAGAACTTCTTGAAGCCGCCGCCGGTGCCGGACAGGCCGACCGTGACGCGCGTGCCGGAGGTCTTCTGGAACTCCTCGCCGAGCGCTTCGGAGATCGGATAGACGGTGCTGGAGCCGTCGATCAGCAACACCGCGTCCGAGGCGGCCTTCTTCTCATTCTCCTGGCTGCAGGCGCTCAGCACGAGGGCCGCTCCCGCCATGGCAAACAGTACGGTCTTGTTCATCGTCGCCCCGTCCATCGGTTCTAACCGCGCGCCGAGCCGCCCGGCCGCCTTGGCCAAGCGGCGCGCTTGTCTGTGTCACGCGCTATTGGAGGGTCCATGTAAGGACCCGCGAAGCACCTTTAGCGACAATTGCATGACAGTCTCATGACAGTCGCAATTCCCACCGGGCGCCATTCGCTCCGGACACCGGGCCAACCCCAAGATCGCTTCGCGCCCACGTCGCAGATCCGTCACCGTCGCGACATGCCGCAAGGATAGGCTGAGCCCAGTAACCCCTCGCGTAAATCTCCAGTCGGCCGCCCCCGAAGGCCGCACGGCCGCGATCGCCCCCCGGTCGCGGCCTTCCTTTTTCAGGCGGCCAACGGTTCCGCGAGAGGGATGACCGTCGGCGCGAGCGCCTTGCGCGCATCCAGCCAGCGGATGATCTCGAAGCGGCCGTCGAAGTGCTCCACGACCGCCGTGCAGCTCTCCACCCAGTCGCCGTCGTTGATGTAGGCGACGCCTTCGATCTCGCGCATCTCGGCCTTGTGGATATGGCCGCAGACCACGCCGTGCACGCCGCGCCGGCGCGCTTCCTCGGCCATGGCGGCCTCGAACTTGTCGATGAAGGCCACCGCGTCCTTCACCTTGTGCTTCAGGAAGGCCGACAGGCTCCAATAGCCGAGGCCCAGCATGTGGCGCGCCCGGTTGAAGTGGGTGTTGAGCGCCAGCAGGCCGCGGTAGCTCCAGTCGCCCAGGAAGGCTAGCCACTTGGCGTGCTGCACCACTCCGTCGAACTCGTCGCCGTGGGTGACGAGATAGCGCCGGCCGTCCGCCGCCTCATGGATCGCATCTCGCGCCACGACGACGCCGCCGAAGTGGACGCCGCAGAAGTCGCGCACGCGGTCGTCGTGGTTGCCGGGCACATAGACGACCCGCACGCCCTTGCGGGCCAGGCGCAGGATCTTCTGGACCACGTCGTTGTGCGCCTGGGGCCAGAACCAGCCGCTCTTCATCTTCCAGCCGTCGACGATGTCGCCGACGAGGTAGAGCGTCTCGCAATCGAGCTCGCGGATGAATTCCAGCAGCAGCTCGGCCTGACAGCCCCGCGTGCCCAGGTGGATGTCCGAGATGAAAGCGGTCCGGCAGCGCACGGCCGGTGATCCCTCAGGCATCGCGGTCCCCCAAAACAGCGAAGTCGGGTCCGGTTAAGCGGAGTCGGTGACAGAGCCGTGACGGGCCGGCGCTTCCCTCCCCCTCGTGGAGCAGTGAGATCAGCCCTCGGTGTCCAGGGCGTAGCCGGCCGAGCGAACCGTGCGGATCAGGTCCGGCGCACCCGGCTGGCGGAGCGCCTTGCGGAGGCGGCCCACGTGGACGTCCACCGTGCGGACCTCGACGTAGGTGTTGGCGCCCCACACGGCATCCAGCAGGCGCTCGCGGCTGAAGACGCGGCCCGGCCGCTGCATCAGGAAGTCGAGCAGGCGATACTCGGTGGGGCCGAGGTGCACGTCCTTGCCGCCGCGGGTCACCCGATGGCGGGCGCGATCGAGCGCCAGGTCGGCGTACTCCAGGCGCTCATCCACCAGCTCGGGCCGGGTGCGGCGCAGGAGCGCCCGGATCCGGGCGACCAGCTCGCTCATGGCGAACGGCTTGACCACATAGTCGTCGGCCCCGGTGTCGAGGCCGCGGACCTTGTCGGCCTCCTCGCCGCGGGCGGTGAGCATCAGCACCGGCGTGCGGCGCGTCTCGGAGCCCGCGCGGAGCTGACGGCACACCTCGACGCCCGACACCTTCGGCAGCATCCAGTCCAGGACGACCAGGTCCGGCGGCTCCTCGGCGACTCGCAGCAGAGCCTCCTCGCCGTCGGCGGCGCGCTCGACGCGGAAGCCCTCCTTCATGAGATTGTAGTCGAGCAGGGTCGCCAGAGCGTCCTCGTCTTCGACCAGCAGCACATAGGGTGTCACGGCTCAGCGCCCTCTTCGACATTGGGGAGGCTCACCTTGGGCCGCTCCCCGGTCAATTCCTGCCCGGTCATCTGGAAGTGCAGGATCTCCGCGATGTTCGTCGCGTGATCGCCGATCCGTTCCAGGTTCTTGGCGATGAACAGAAGATGCGCGCCCGCAGCCACCGAATTCGGATGGTTGGCCATGAGCGCGAGCAGTTCGCGGAACAGGCTTTCGTAGTGTTCGTCCACCTCGCCGTCGCGCCGCCACACGGCGAGCGCCGGCTCCACGTCGCCCGCGGCGTAGGCGTCCAGAACCTCGCGTAGCCGGGCCGAGACGAGCCGGCCCATGCGCTCGATGGCGCCCGTGAGCGGCAGCAGGGGCTCGCCGGCCGACAGCACGAGGCTGCGCTTAGCGATGTTGCGCGCAAGGTCCCCGCAACGCTCCAGGTTCATGGCGAGCTTCAGCGTCGAAATGGCGCGGCGCAGGTCCGCCTCGTCCGGGTGATGGGCGGCGATGAGGGCGAGCGCCCGGCGCTCCACCTCGCTCTGCAGGCTATCGAGCCGCAGGTCGCGGACGATGAGCGCCTGGGCCAGCGGCACGTCGCGGCGGACCACGGCGTCGACGGCGTCCATCACCTGCGCTTCGGCGAGGCCGCCCATGCGGATCACCTCGGCCACGAGCTGGCGAAGTTCGGCCTGATAGGAACGTGTCACGCACCCCACTCCATGCGGGCGCAAACTAATGCGGTCTCACGACACTTTTGCGACAGTCACGCAGGCGGTCGCGGGGCCACCGGCAGATAGACGCTGAAGGTGCTGCCCTCCCCTTCGGCGCTTTCGACGATCAGTCCGCCGCGGTGACGGTTGACCACGTGCTTGACGATGGCCAGGCCCAGGCCCGTGCCGCCGCTGCGCTGCCCCTCCACGCGGTAGAAGCGCTCCGACAGGCGCGGCAGATGCTGGCGTGCGATTCCCGGCCCCTCGTCCTTCACGCGCAGCACGACATAGGCCTGGTTGTCGGCGGCGTCGGGCGACAGGAGCGAGAGGCCCACGCCGCTGCGGCTCGGGGCCCGGGCCGCCTCCGGCGAGGGGGCGGGCTCGAGGCTCACGAACACCTTGCCGCCGCGGGGGGTGTACTTCACGGCATTGTCGACGAGGTTCTGGATCACCTGGACGAGCTGATCACGGTCGCCCGTCACCGGCGTGACGCCCGGCCTGGGATCGACAACGACGCTGACGCCGCGCTCCTCGGTGAGCGGCCGGATGGCGTCGACGACGTCCTGGGCCGTTCGGGCGAGTTCCACCTTGCCCGACGGGGCGATGTGTTCGTTGAGCTCGATGCGGCTGAGCGACAGAAGATCGTCCACCAGCCGGGCCATCCGCGTCGCCTGCTGGGCCATGATGCCCAGGAACTTGTCGCGGGCGTCCGGATCGTCCTTGGCGTGGGTGCGAAGGGTCTCGACGAAGCCCGCGAGGGAAGCCAACGGCGTGCGCAGCTCATGGCTTGCGTTGGCGAGGAAGTCCGCGCGCATGCGCTCGGTGCGCCGTGCGTCCGTCTCGTCGCGCAACACGACGACCAGGCGATGCTCGCCTTCGCACTCCCGGTCGAGCGGGCGGGCGAAGGCCCGCCAGAAGCGGGGTTGGACGCCGATCGTCTCGAACGCCACCTCGGCGGGCGATTCCGTGGCCAGCGCGGCCTCGATGGCTTCCAGCACCTCCGGCCGGCGCAGGGCCGCGCCGAGGGGCGCGCCCGCCAGCTCGATCCGGAAAACCTCCCGCGCGGCCTGGTTTCCGTAGGCGATCTCGGGCGGCTCGTCCTCGCGGCCCCGCACCAGGATCACCGGCTCGGGCAGGAGCTCGAGGATCAGCGGCGCGGCCGCGCCGGCCCCGATCTTGTCGATGACGTGCGGCATCTCAGCCCACCGGCACGCCCAGCTGGCGGGCCGCTTCGCGCAGCGCCTGCTGGTCCGAGGGCGAGCCGGCGAAGGCGCGCGTGGCGTCGCGATAGGCCGCGGCGGCCTGGTCGGCCTGGCCCAGGACCATCCGCGCACGCATCAGCCGCTCCCAGCCGGCGCGATCACGCGGGTTTTGCTGAAGCCGCTCGGCGAGCCCCGCCACCATCCCCGCGACCATCGCGTCGCGATCGGACTGGCTCATGTCCTGCGCGGCGGCCATCTGTTCGACGGTGGGGCCAGGCATGGCCGGGGCCACGGCGACCTGCGCCGGCGGCAGCCGACCGGAGATGTCCAAGCCGCGGTCGGCGGCGACCTGCTCGACGAACTCGCGGACCTCGCCCGCCCAGGGCGCGTCGGGAGGCGCGGACCTCAGGAGCGCGATCCAGTCGTCCATGGCCGCCTGATGCTCGCCGCGCTGGTCCTTGGCGACGGCGAGATAGTAGCGGGCCCGCGGATCGCCGGCATCGGCGGCCACGGCGCGGCGGAAGATGGCCTCTGCCGCGGGCGTCACCTGGCCCTGCGCGGCCAGCACCGTGGCCTCGCCCTGGGCCGAGAGGTACTCGGCGTTGTCCGGATCGAGCGCGGCCGCCTTGCCATAGGCCTCGGCCGCCTCGGCGTTGCGGCCGGTCTGCATGTAGGACCAGCCCAGCATGCGCCAGCCCTCGGCGTTGTCGGGCCGCTGCCGCATCTGGGTTTCGAGCATCGAGATCATGCTCTGGACGTCGCCCTGCGGATGGTCCGCCGGGGCGGCCGCGGCTGTCTGCGGGCCCGCCCCCTGGAACGCCGACGCGCCGGGCACGTCGGGGCGTCCCATCTTCAGGTAGAGGCCGGTGCCGGCCAGGGTGACCACGGCCACCGTGCCCAGCGCGACGACGAGCAGCGCGCGCTCGGGCAGCGGCCGGGCGGGCGCCTCGGCGCGGCGCCCCTCGGCCAGCACCCGGCGCTTCAGGTCGCTCTTCAGCGCCTCGGCCTCGCCCGCGGCGATGGCGCCGGCGGAGGCCTGGGCCTCGATCTCTCCCAGTTGGTCCTTGAGCACCGTGACGGCGTCGGCGCGGGCCGTCCGGGCGGCGTCGCGGCGGCGGACGAGCGGGATCGCCAGGCCCAGGGCCGCGATCACCGTCATCAGGGTCAGCACCATCCAAAGCATCAGCGTCCCCCCTCCACGGGAGACCGGGTTCCCAGGATTTCCGCCGCCCGCGCCTCTTCGTCGGGCGTCAGCGGCGCCGCGCCTCCGGGCGCGCGACGGCGCATGTAGATCGCCGCGCCGGCGGCGCCCAGCAGAAGGACGGCCAGCGGGCCGAACCACAGGGCCAGTGTGTCGGCGCGCAGCGGCGGCCGGAGCTGAACGAAGCTGCCGTAGCGGGCGACGATGAAATCGACGGCCTCCTTGTCCGTGTCCCCGGCCGCGATCCGCTCCCGCAGCAACAGCCGCAGGTCCCGGGCCAGGGTGGCGTCGGAATCGTCGATCGACTGGTTCTGGCAGACGACGCAGCGCAGCTCCTTCGACAGATCCAGCGCCCGCGCCTCGAGCGCCGGGTCGGCAAGCTGCTCGTCCGGATTCACCGCCTGGGCGGGGCCCGCCAGCAGGGCGAACGCGGCGAAGGCGGCGGCGATGCGCCTCACGGTTCCCTCTCCAGCTCTTCCATCAGCGGTCCGATCTTCCGATCCCAGACGTCCGGCGTCACGGCGCCGACGTGCCGATAGCGCACCCGCCCACGCTTATCGACCACGAAGGTCTCCGGCACCCCGGCGACGCCCAGCTCGATCCCCGTGCGGCCGGATGGATCGGAGCCGACGCGGATATAGGGGTCGCCGTTCTCGGCGAGCCAGCGCGCGCCCGCTTCGGGCGGCTCCTTCCAGTCGAGGCCGTGGACCGCGACCCCCTCGGCCCTCAGGCGCATGAGCACGGGATGCTCCACGCGGCACGGCCCGCACCAGGAGGCGAAGACATTCAGGAGGGCCGGCTCGCCCACCACCAGGTCCGTGTTCGCCAGGCCGACGTCGCCCGGCCGGACCGGCCCGGTGGCGAAGGCGGGGAACGGCTTGCCGACCAGGACCGAAGGCAGCGCCCGCGGGTCGCGCCCCAGCCCGGCGAAGAACACAGCCAGCAGGACCACGAAGCCGAGAACCGGCAGGACGAACAGGAGACGCTTCATTCGGCGGGCGCAGGCTGGGCGACGGGGACCACAGGCTTCACCGCTGCGCCCACGCGCAGGCGTCGGTCACTGAGCGACACGAGGCCCCCCACCGACATGGCGAACCCGCCGATCCATATCCAGACGATCAGCGGATGATTCCACATCCGGATGATGACGCCCTCGGCCGTCTCCTCGCCCACCGAAACATAGAAGTTGCCGAGCGCACCCACACGGATCCCGGCCTCGGTCGTCTGGCTCTGGGCCGAGGGGTAGAAGCGCTTCTCGCTGCGCAATTCGTAGGCTCCGCCCATGCCCTTCACGGTGAAGCGCGCCTGCTTGGCCTGGTAGTTGGCCCCCTGCACCAGCTCGTAGTCGCTGAGCGTCAGGGTGCGGCCGGCGAAGACCGTGCTGTCGCCGGGCCGCATCGTGAGCACCTTCTCGGAGTCCCACGACGTCACCCCCGTGATCCCGAGCGTCAGGAGCCCCAGGCCCGCATGAGCCACGACGAGGCCGACGATCGACCGAGGCGTCGTGCGGATCGACCGCGCCAGATAGGCCCTCCCCGCCCACCACCGCCGGCCAAGGACCCCCAGGGCCCCCGCGATCAGCCAGGCGGACAGCGCAAGCCCGCCCGCGGTCAGAACGCCGCCCAGTCCGCCGAGCGGCAGGGCGATCACCAGAGCTGCCGCCGCGATGATCGCGGGGATGCGGACCCGGCGCAGGACCCGGCGAACCTCGTCGCGCTTCCAGTTGATCATTGGGCCGAAGACCACCAGCGCCAGCAGCGGGGTCGCGAGCGGGGCGAACGTCAAATTATAGTACGGCGGGCCGACCGAAATCTTGTCGCCGTTGATCATCTCGATAAACACCGGGCTGAAGGTGCCCAGGAAGACCGTCGCGGTCAGCACCGTCAGGAACAGGTTGTTGAGGGTGATCCCCCCTTCCCGCGACAGCGGCTGGAAGAGCGCGCCGGCTCGGATCGCGGGCGCCCGCCAGGCGTAGAGGGCCAGCGACACGCCGGTCGTCACGGCCAGGATGCCCAAGATGAACACGCCCCGCTGCGGGTCGACGGCGAAGGCGTGGACGCTGGTCAGGATGCCCGAACGCACCAGGAAGGTGCCCACGAGGCTCAGGGAGAAGGTCAGGATGGCGAGCAGGATGGTCCAGCTCGCGAGCGCCCCCCGCCGCTCCAGCACCAGCGCCGAGTGCAGCAGGGCGGTGCCCAGCAGCCAGGGCATGAGGGACGCGTTCTCCACCGGATCCCAGAACCACCAGCCGCCCCAGCCGAGCTCGTAGTAGGCCCAGGCGCTGCCGAGGGTGATCCCGCCGGTGAGCGGAACCCAGGCGGCCAGCACCCAGGGCCTCACCCAGCGCGCCCACGCCGCGTCCACCTGACCTTCGATGAGCGCCGCCACGGCAAAGCAGAACGCCACCGAGAAGCCGACGTAGCCGAGGTAGAGCAGCGGCGGATGCATGACGAGGCCGGGATCCTGCAGCAGCGGATTGAGCTCGGTCCCTTCGATCGGCGCCGGCGACAGGCGCAGGAAGGGATTCGAGGTGAAGAGCAGGAACCCCAGGAAGGCCACGCCCAGGATCCCCTGCACGCCGAGGACCCGCGCCTGCAGCGTTTCGCGCAGGGCGCCGCCGAACAGGGCCACCCCCGCGCCGTAGATCGCGAGAATCAGCACCCACAGCAGCATCGAGCCTTCGTGGCTGCCCCAGGTGGCGGAGAAGCGGTAGGCCAGTGGCTGGCTGGTGTGGCTGTGCTGGGCGACCAGCGCGAGGGAGAAGTCGCAGATGATGAAAGCCCAGGCGAGGCACACGAAGGCCAGGGTGACGAATCCCCCCTGCAGGAGCGCGGCCTGCCGGCCCAGGGCCATCAGCACAGGCTCGCGACGCTGGGCGCCCCACAGCGGCGCGGCCGACTGCACGACCGCGAGCAAGAGGGCGAGGATCAGCGCGAACTGACCGACTTCCGCCAACATGGACTTTGTGCTCCCCTCCGACCTGCGGCGCGTGGTAGCGCGTTCACGGCGGCTCGGAAATGTTACAGTGCCAAAGCTGGGTGGGAGCGTGAAGGCTTAGCGGGTGCGGCCGATGGCCTTTCGGGGCCGAGTACTGGGGGCGTTGGTGGATGTCGGAAATCTATAAGATCGCGATCGTCGGATCGGGTCCGGCCGGCATGAGCGCTGCGGCGCGCGCCGCGAAGAAGGGTGTCTCGCACATCCTTCTGGAGAAGACCGACCACCTCTCCGACACCATCTACCGCTACCAGAAGGGCAAGCACGTGATGGCGACGCCGTCCGTGCTGGTGCTCCGCGCCGAGTGCGAATTCGACGCCGGCAAGCGCGAGAAGATCCTCGACCAGTGGAACGCCGACGTGAAGTCGGCTGGCGTGAACGTGAAGTTCAACGCCGACGTGAAGGCCATCACCGGCGAAAAGGGTGACTTCACGATCGAGCTGACCAAGGGCGGGTCGATCAAGGCGGAGACGATCGTCCTTGCCATCGGCACTCAGGGCAACCCGAACCGCATGCGCTGCGAGGGCGGCCATCTGCCGCACGTCCAGTACCAGCTCGACGATCCCGGCGAGTACACCGACGAGCACATCACGGTCATCGGCGGCGGCGACGCCGGCATCGAGAATGCCCTCGGCCTGATCGCCGACGCGGCCCAGAACAACACCGTCACCCTGCTGAACCGCGGCGCGGACTTCCCGACGGCCAAGAAGCCGAACGTCGACGCCCTGATGGCCGCCCGCGACGCCGGCCGCATCACGGTGATGACCGAGACCCAGGCCGCCCTCGTCGAGCCGGGCTGGCTGACCGTCGACACGCCGCAAGGCTCCTCGCGGCTGCGGTGCGACCGGATCATCGCCCGCATGGGCGCCGCGCCCCCACGGGCCTTCGTCGAAGCCGCCGGGATCGAGTTCGCCAGCGCCGATCGCACGGCGTTCCCGAAGCTGTCGCCCACCTTCGAAACGACCAAGCCCGGCATCTATGTCATCGGCGCCCTGGCCGGCTATCCGCTGATCAAGCACTGCATGAATCAGGGCTATGACGTCGTTGAATTCATTACCGGAAATACCAACCTGGAGCCCGCCGACGAGCCGCTGCTCAAGGAGAAGCTGCAGGGCCTGCCGGGGAACCGCAGCGTCGCCGACTGGCTGGAGTTCCTGCGCACGCGCGTCGAGATCCTGAACGGCCTCTCGTCGCTGCAGATGCGCGAGTTCCTGCTGGACTCCGAGGTGAGGGCCTACAAGCCCGGCGAGGCCATCTTCGTCCGCAACGAGCCCGGATCGTCGCTGTTCGGCATCGCCCAGGGCTCGGTGAACGTCGAGGTGGATCCGGCCAATCCCAATTTCACCGTGCCGATCGGCGAAAGCTCTATCTTCGGCGAAGTGGGTCTGATCTCGGGCCGCAAGCGCGGCGCCACGGTCCGCGCCGCCGAGCCCACCATCTGCGTCGAGATCCCCCGCATCACCGCCCTGAAGCTGATGAGCCAGGTCCCGCAGGCGCGCGAGGCGGTGAACCGCATCACCACCGAGCGGCAGGTGCTGCAGATCTTCAAGTCAGGCCTGACGCCGGCCGATATTCAGGAGGTGTTGGCCGGATCCGAAGTGATGGAAGTGCGCCCGGGCGAGGCCATCATCAAGGAAGGCGACATCTCGGACGATCTGTACATCATCCGCTCCGGCTCGATGATCGTGGAGAAGAACCTGGGCGGAAAGCCGGTGTTCATGTCCTACGTGCCCGCCGGCTCCTACTCCGGCGAAATGGCGATGATCGAGCGCACGCCGCGGGTGGCGACGGTGAAGGCCGCCATCCGCTCGACCGTGGTGAAGCTGCCCGCAGAGCCCTTCCGCAAGCTCCTCGCGCGCAAGCCGGAACTCGCCAAGCGCATGGCCGACGAGATGCGGGCGCGCCGCGAGATCAACGCCTTCATAGAGGATCAGAAGGAACAGTTCGGCGGCGCCGTCGACATGTACTCCTCGGTCGCCAACTTCCTGATCAAGCAGGGGATCGGCGAAGCGACGGACGTGCTGCTCATCGACGAGAGCCTGTGCGTCGGCTGCGACAACTGCGAGAAGGCCTGCGCCGACAGCCACGACGGCCTGTCGCGCCTGAACCGCGAGGCCGGAACCACCTTCGCCAACATCCACGTGCCGACCTCGTGCCGCCACTGCGAGCATCCGCACTGCATGAGCGACTGCCCGCCGAACGCGATCCGCCGCGGACCGGACGGTGAGGTGTTCATCTCCGACACCTGCATCGGCTGCGGAAACTGCCAGCGGGCCTGCCCCTATGGCGTCATCCAGATGGACAAGCCGCCGCCGAAGAAGCCGCCGCTATGGGAGTGGATGCTGTTCGGAAAGGGCCCTGGCCCTGGCCAACCGTCATACGAATGGCGCAAGAAGGCCTCCAAGGCCGGGGGCGCCGAATCGCCGAAACTGGCCATCAAGTGCGACATGTGCTCGGGCAAGGCCGGCGGTCCGGCCTGTGTGCGGGCATGCCCGACGGGGGCGGCGATCCGGGTCTCGCCGGACGCCTTCCTTTCGGTGGCGCGTATCGAGAGGGGCGCCGGCTAGGACGTGGTCGAGGTCGGGGGGCATACGGAACGGGTCAGGCAGAGGTCCCACGAGGGGTTCCTCCGCCACCAGGGATTCCGCTGGGCGCAGGTCGCCACCGCGCTGTGCGTCGTGGCGCTCGGACTCTATTTCTTCACGGCGGCGCAGCTGGAGGAACCGCCCAGCGGCGGCAGCTGGCTGGGCTACCTCCTCGGAACCGCGAGCGCGGGCCTGATCGTCTGGCTCGCCTGTCTGGGCATCCGCAAGCGGGTGATCACGTCGGGCCACTATTCGCTCAAGGCCTGGGTCTCGGCGCACGTCTACCTGGGCCTGTCGCTGATCGTTTTGGGGACCTTGCACACGGGCTTCCAGTTCGGCTGGAACATCCACACCCTGGCCTATGCCCTGATGATGCTGGTCATCGCCTCGGGCGCAGTCGGCATCTGGGCCTACGCCACCCTGCCCCAGCGCCTGCACGGCAACCGCGGGGAGACCACCCGGCGCCAGATGCTGGATCAGATCGAGAGCCTGGACCGGCAACTGCACGACCTCGCCCAGCCTCTGGATCGCGCCGGAGCGGCCATCGTGCGCCTGTCCATCGAGGAGACAGACCTGGGCGGCGACTTCTGGAAGCGCGTGACGGGCAGCTATGACGACTGCGCGAACCGGCGGGCGCTCCAGCGCCTGAAGGCCCTGCCGGCGCCCGGCGGCGCGGCCCAGGCCGAGGCCCTGACCCGGATCGAGGCGGTGATGCAGCAGAAGGCCGAGGTGCTGGCCAAGGCGCGCCGCCAGATGCAGATCACGGCCGTCCTGGAGGGATGGCTGTTCGTGCACGTTCCGGCGACCTTCGCCCTGCTGGCGGCGCTGATCGCGCACATCGTCAGCGTCTTCGCGTACTGGTGATATGGCCCAGGACTTCCACCTCAAGCTGATCACCCAGCGCGCCGGCGGCGGCGATCCGATCGTGCGCGAGCGCGTCGCGGCAGGTCCGGAAGCCACCATCGGCCGCGCCGCCGATTGCGACCTCGTCCTGCCCGATCTGGCCCTGGACCTCGTCCATGCGCGCATGCGCTTCACCGGTCCGGGGCGGGTGGCGATCGAGTCGGCCGGCGGCCTGCCCTTCCAGGTCGATGGCCGCCCGGTTCAGCGGGCGGATCTCGACGCTTCGACGCGCCCCGTCATCGGCTTTGGCGAGTATCGACTGGCCTTCGAGCCCGGGTCCGACGAGGGCGTCGTCGTCACCGTCACCCGGGACGTGGACGAGGACGAGCACCTCAGCCCGGCGGTTTTCTCGCTGCAGGCCCGGGTCATCAATCGCCGCAACATGGCCTGGGCCTTCGGCGGCGCCATCGCCCTCCTCTGCCTGCTGGTTCCGCTGATCTGGGTGCTGTTCTTCAACGAGGCCAGGATCCAGCCGCAGGAACAGTGGTCCAGCGGCCCCCTGACCACGGCGCACGCCTTCATGGAGGGCGACTGCAACGCCTGCCATCAGAAGGCCTTCGTGGCCGTCCGGGACGATGCGTGCCTTGCCTGCCATCAGGCCGGAACCGAGGAAGGCCAGAAGGCGCTGGCGCACGCCAAGGAGATGGGCAGCCCCTTCGCGCCGCGGCTGGTCTTCGAGCATGCGCCCCACGACAAGCTCGAGGCGGCGACGCCGCTGCCGCCTGGCCTGGGCGCCAAGATCAGCACCCTGGTCCAGCGTGCGGTCGGCCACCCCACCGACCGCTGCGCCAGCTGCCACATCGAGCACACGCCGGCCAAGGGAGGGGACCCCGCGGCGCCGCTGTCCGACAAGCCCAAGCTTGTGGTGGTCAACGACTGCCAGAGTTGTCACGCCAACCTGACGGCGCGCCTGTCCAAGACCGAGCTGCCGAACGTGCCCGACTGGGGCCAGCATCCGAAGTTCCGGCCACTGATCATGACCCAGGCCGGGCCGACACCGAAGTTCCAGCGCGTTGCGCTTTCGTCGAACCCGCAGGAGCGCAACGGCCTCACCTTCCCGCATGCCCTGCACCTTGCGCCCCTGGGCGGCGTGGCGCGCCAGGCGATCACCCTGGGCAAGGAGGCCGGCTACGGTTCGGCGCTGGAATGCGACTCGTGCCACCGGCCCGACGCCTCGGGCAAAGGCTTCCTGCCGGTCGAGATGGAGCGCGACTGCGCGAGCTGCCACAGCCTCGCCTATGCTCGCGAGGGCGACGAGTTGAAGCTGCTGCCGCATGGTGAGTTGCAGAAGGTCGTGGACACGCTCGCCGGGCGGACCCTCTCCGCGCCGGGCGGTTCCGACCGCCGCCGGCCCGGCGGGATCGCCCCCACGCGGTTCGCCGCCACGGGAGCCAGCGCCTATCGCGCCACCTTCTCTCCCGGCGGGGCCTGCTACGACTGCCACACGATCAACTGGGCCGGCGACACCGTACGCATGGCCCCGGTCAGCCTGGCCACCCGCTACCTGCCTCGCGGCGGCTTCGACCACTCGATCCCCGAGCATGGCGCCATCGGCAAGACCGGCAAGGCGGGCTCCTACGAATGCGCCGACTGCCACAAGGCGCAGACCTCGAACCGCGCCTCGGACGTGCTGATCCCGCAGGTCAGCGAGTGCGCGGCGTGCCACGGCAAGTCGACGGAACAGGTCGCCGCCGCCGACGACGGCGACTGCACCACTTGCCACGGCTTCCACACGCCGGGCGCCGCGACGCCAAAGCCGGGCCACCCGCCGCTGAAGGCGCTGCGCTGGACCGAGGTCGCGGCACGATAAGCTGAACTCGGACCGTCATCCCGGACGGCCAGCATGGCCGATCCGGGACCCAGAGGCGGCGAGCAAGGCCCGTGGGTCCCGGCTCTCTGCTACGCTCCGGCCGGGACGACGGGATGAAGGGCGGGCGCCCCTACACCACCCCGTACGCTAGCATGGCGTCAGCCACCTTCTTGAAGCCCGCGATATTGGCGCCGCGGACATAGTCCGTGACCTTGGAGCCCGGACGGCCGCCGTATTCGACACAGCGGTCGTGGATGCCCTTCATGATGTCGACGAGGAGGCGCTGCAGTTCCTCCTCCTTCCAGGAGATGCGGGCCGAGTTCTGGCTCATCTCCAGGCCGGAGACCGCCACGCCGCCGGCGTTGGCCGCCTTGCCCGGCGCGAACAGGATCCCCGCGGCCTTGAACTTGTGCACGGCGTCCAGGTTGCTCGGCATGTTGGCGCCTTCCGAGACAGCGATGCAGCCGTTGCGCAGCAGCGTGTCGGCGTCGTCGCCCAGCAACTCGTTCTGGGTGGCGCACGGCAGGGCCAGGTCGCAGGGCACACCCCACGGGGTCTGCCCCACATGGAACTCGGCGCCCTTGAATTCCTTGGCGTAGTCCGAGATGCGCCCGCGGCGCTTGGTCTTGTGGGCCTTCACCCAATTGACCTTCTCCTCGGTGATCCCTTCGGGGTCGTAGACGAAGCCCTCGGAGTCGGAGAGCGTCAGCACCTTGCCGCCGAGCTGGTTGATCTTCTCGGCCGCGTGGGTCGCCACGTTGCCCGAGCCGGAGATCACCACCTTGCGGCCTTCGATCCCCTGCTTCTGGGTCTCGAGCATGTTCTTCATGAAGTAGACAGCGCCATAGCCCGTGGCCTCGGTGCGGATCAGGCTGCCGCCGTACTCCAGGCCCTTGCCGGTGAGCACGCCGGTGAATTCGTTGGTGATCCGCTTGTACTGGCCGAACATGTAGCCGATCTCGCGCGCGCCCACCCCGATGTCGCCGGCCGGCACGTCCACGTCGGCGCCGACGTGGCGGTAGAGCTCCGTCATCAGGCTCTGGCAGAATCGCATGACCTCGTTGTCGGACTTGCCCTTCGGATTGAAGTTCGCCCCGCCCTTGCCGCCGCCCATGGGCAGGCCGGTCAGCGCATTCTTGAAGGTCTGCTCGAAGGCCAGGAACTTCAGCACGCTCTCGGTCACCGAGGGGTGGAAGCGGATGCCGCCCTTGTAGGGGCCGATGGCGTTGTTGTTCTGCACCCGCCAGCCGCGCTGGACGCGGATGTTGCCGTTGTCGTCCTCCCAGCAGACGCGGAAGCTGATTACGCGATCGGGTTCGGCGATCCGGCGAAGGATCTGATATTTATGATATTCTTCCTTGTCCTCGATGAAGTCGAAGATGTCCTCGGCCACTTCCTGCACGGCCTGCACGAACTCCGGTTGGCCCGGGTTGCGGCGCTTCACGCCCTCGATGAAGGTCGGAAGATCGACGTGATCGCTGACTGCCATGTTTTCCCCCATTGCGCAGGACGCCTTCGCCCCGGCCAACTTCCCACTGAAGCTTAGCGGCGAAATGCATACGGTCTAAGGCGAATTGCGGACGCGTGGGATTCGCCCCTTGAGAAGTCCCCCCAATTTGCGACAACTCAGGTTGGTGGGATGGGGGTAGTTACGATGACCAAGGCGTCTGATCTGTTCGTCCAGTGCCTGGAAGAGGAAGGCGTCGAGTACGTCTTCGGCGTTCCGGGCGAGGAGAATCTCGACTTCCTGGACAGCCTCAGCCGGTCGAAGAAGATCCAACTCATCCTGACGCGCCATGAACAGGGCGCGGGTTTCATGGCCTCCACCTACGGCCGCCACACCGGCAAGGCCGGCGTCTGCGTGGCCACCCTGGGGCCCGGCGCCACCAACTTCGTCACCGCGGCGGCCTACGCCACCCTGGGCGGCATGCCGATGATGATGCTCACCGGCCAGAAGCCGATCAAGAAGTCCAAGCAGGGCCGCTTCCAGATCCTCGACGTCGTCGACATGATGAAGCCGCTGACGAAGTACACCCACCAGCTCGCCTCGGCCGACAACATCCCCTCCCGCGTCCGCGAGGCCTTCCGCCTGGCCCAGGAGGAGAAGCCGGGCGCCGTGCACATCGAGTTCCCAGAGGATGTCGCCGACGAGCACACCGAATCGACGCCGCTGCCCAAGAGCAACGCCCGCCGCCCCATCGCCGACGAGAAGTCGATCCGCGCCGCGGTGAAACGGATCGAGCAGGCCAGATCGCCCATCCTGGTCATCGGCGCCGGCGCCAACCGCACCATGACCAGCCGGATGCTGACCCAGTTCGTGGAGAAGACCGGCATCCCGTTCGTCTCCACCCAGCTCGGCAAGGGCGTCATCGACGAGACGAATTCCAAGTTCGTGGGCTGCGCAGCGCTTTCGGCCGGCGACTTCGTGCACCGGGCCATCGGCGCGGCCGACCTGATCATCAACATCGGCCACGACGTGATCGAGAAGCCGCCGTTCTTCATGCAGCGCGGCGGCGCCGAGGTGATCCACATCAACTTCCGCTCGGCCGAGGTCGATCCGGTCTACTTCCCGCAGTACGAGGTGATCGGCGACATCGGCAACGCCATCTGGCAGATCAAGGAAGACATCCTGCCCCAGCCCACCTGGGATTTCTCGGCCATGCTGAAGGCGCGGGAAGTGGAGGTGTCGCACGCCGCCAAGTACGACAACGACATGCGCTTCCCGATCTACCCCCAGTACCTGGTGAAGCAGATCCGCCAGGCCATGCCCGGCGACGGGATCATCTGTCTCGACAACGGCGTCTACAAGATCTGGTTCGCGCGCAACTATCCGGCGCGTGCGCCGAACACCGTGCTGCTGGACAACGCCCTGGCGACCATGGGCGCGGGCCTGCCGTCCGCCATGGCCTCGAGCATGGTCTATCCCGACCGCAAGGTCATGGCGATCTGCGGCGACGGCGGCTTCATGATGAACAGCCAGGAGATGGAGACCGCGGTCCGCCTGAAGCTGAACATCACCGTGCTGATCCTGAACGACAACAGCTACGGCATGATCCGCTGGAAACAGGCCAACATGGGCTTCAAGGACTGGGGGCTCACCTACGGCAACCCGGACTTCGTGGAGTACGCCAAGAGCTACGGCGCCAACGGCTACCGCGTGGAGAGCGCCTCCCACCTCCCCGAGCTCCTGAAGCAGTGCCTGAACACCCCGGGGGTGAACCTCATCGACTGCCCGGTGGACTATTCCGACAACGACTCGATCCTGAATAAGCAGATCAAGGAACTCAGCGCGGCGCTCTGACCGTCGACGGAAGGAAACGGACATGGCCGCCCTCAAGGACTCCTATCCGCTCTACCTCGCGAACGAGGCCCAGACGCCGAACCTCGATCTGGAGGTGACGGACAAGTACACGGGCAAGGTCGCCACGCGGGTCGCGCTGGCGAATGCCAAGATCATCGACGCGGGCATCGCCGCTACCGTCGAGGCGGCCGAGCCGATGGCGCGCATGCCGGCCTACGCGCGTCAGGAGGTGCTGGCCCACTGCGTGAAGCGGTTCCAGGAGCGGTTCGACGAACTGGCGGGCGCGCTGTGCATCGAGGCCGGCAAGCCGATCCGCGACGCCCGCGGCGAGGTCACCCGCCTGATCGACACCTTCCGCATCGCCGCCGAGGAATCGGTGCGCATGACCGGCGAGGTCCAGCCGCTGGACATCTCGCCGCGCGCCAAGGGCTACCAGGGCATGTGGAAGCGCGTGCCGATCGGCCCCTGCTCGTTCATCAGCCCCTTCAACTTCCCGCTGAACCTGGCGGCGCACAAGATCGCCCCGGCGCTGGCCGTGGGATGCCCGTTCGTCATGAAGCCGGCCTCCCGCACGCCGCTGGGCGCCATCATCATCGGCGAGATCCTGGCCGAGACCGACCTGCCCAAGGGCGCCTTCTCGATCCTGCCGGCGTCACGCGACGGCGCCGACCTCTTCACCACCGACGAGCGGCTGAAGCTCCTTTCCTTCACCGGCTCGCCCGGCGTCGGCTGGGACCTCAAGGCCAAGGCCGGCAAGAAGAAGGTCGTGCTGGAGCTGGGCGGCAACGCCGCGGTGGTCGTCGACGCCGACGCCGACCTGGACGACGCCGTAGAGCGGATCATCTTCGGCGCCTTCTACCAGTCGGGCCAGTCCTGCATCGGCGTCCAGCGGATCATCATCCACGCCGACATCTACGACGAGCTCAAGGACCGGCTGGTGGCCAAGGCGAAAACACTGGTGGCCGGCGACCCGCACGACGAAGCGACCTTCGTCGGGCCGATGATCGACGTGAAGGAAGCCCAGCGACTGGACAGCTGGATCCAGGCCGCCGTCGCCGACGGCGCCACCCTGCTGTGCGGCGGCAAGCGCGACGGCGCCATGCTGGAGGCCACCCTGCTCGAAGGCGTCGGGCGCAAGGCCGCCCTCTACGCCGAGGAGGCGTTCGGCCCCGTGGCCATCCTGTCCCGGTTCACCCGGTTCGAAGACGCCCTGGACGAGGTGAACGATTCCAAGTTCGGCCTGCAGGCCGGCATCTTCACACGCGACCTCTACAAGATGCTGGAGGCCTGGGATCGCCTCGACGTGGGCGGCGTGGTGATCGGCGACGTGCCCAGCTATCGTGTGGACAACATGCCGTATGGGGGCGTGAAGGACTCGGGGCTGGGTCGCGAAGGCGTGCGTTTCGCCATGGAGGACATGACGGAAATCCGCAACCTCGTCATCCGTCGCCGGTGAGCATGCGTATTTCCAGGGGACAGTCCGCGCTGCTCGGGGAGGCGGCCTTTTGCTGACGATCGCCCAGATCACCGATCTCCATGTGACCACGGAGAAGGACCCGCTGAACCAACGGCGGAACGAGGACCGTCTCCGCCAGGTGCTGAAGGCGATCCATTCCCTGCGTCCGCGCCCCGTGGCCATCATCGCCAGCGGCGACCTGGTCGATCGCGGCGAGGTCGAGGAGTACCGCGAGCTCGAGCGGCTGATGGCCGGCAGCGAGATTCCCGTTTTCTACGGCGTCGGCAATCACGACGAGCGCAGCGCCTTCCTGACGGTCTTCGAAGGCCCCGGCGCCCAGACCGACGCGAACGGCTTCATCCAGTACGCGGTCGACTTCGGTCCGATGCGGATGGTCATGTGCGACACCCTGGAGGGGCCGAACCACGGCGACTACTGCGAGCGCCGGGCCGCCTGGCTCGCCGCCACCCTGGACGAAGCGCCCGACCAGCCGACAGTCGTCGTCCTGCACCACCCGCCGATCCCCAGCGGCATCCGCTGGATGGACCCTGAGCCCGGCTCGCCGTGGATCGCACGGCTCGAAGAGGTGCTGCGCGGGCGCGAGCAGGTGAAGATGCTGATCTGCGGCCACATCCACCGCGCCTTCTCCGGCATGTTCGCCGGCCACACCCTGGCCGCCGCCGCGGCGACCTCCATCCAGCTCACCCTCGACCTCACGGACGTGGACATGCATGTGCCGGACGGGCGCGAGATCCTGGTGGAGGAACCGCCGGCCTATGCGCTCCTGATGTGCGACGAGGGACGCCTGACCACTCACATGTGCCTGGCGGGAGATTACGCCTCCGCCGTCCACTACAACTTCCCCTTCAGAAAGCTGGCCTGAGCGATGGCGACGGGAGCCAAGCGCACGGGCGTCCTCGGCCGGCTGGTCGCCGTGCTGCGGGACATGCGAGCGCGGGGCGGGAAGAAGCTCGTCGACACCGTCGTCGTGGCCCTGGTGGTCGCCGCCTCCGCCTTCGCCGCCCTGGCCCTCAACTCCACGACCCCGATCCGGTTCATCGAGAACCTGACCTACGACCTGCGCATCGCCGTCGGCGCGCCGCCAGCGCAGCAGGACATGGTTGTGATCAAGGTCGACGACGATGCGCTCAACGCCATGCGCGAGGCCTCCCCCTGTCATTGCCTGTCGCCGATCGACAAGGTCTGGCTGGGCGAGCTGATCGCCGCCCTTGACTCCAAGGGGATCAAGGCGATCGCCGTCGACTACCTGCTCGACACCTGGGACTCGCCCGAGGAGTTCGCGGCCTTCCAGGAGAAGATCGCCGGCGTCCGCGCGCCGATCATCGCCGCCGTCGACCCGCAACTGAAGCCGGGCGTCGACTTCCCCGTGGCCCCCAAGCTGCGCTACGCCGACGCTCGCGCGCTGGTCCGCGTGGACTACGACGACGTCGTGCGACGCTACGACCCCAAGCCCGGCCACAACTGGTCGCTGGCCGCCGAGGTGGGCCGCGCCGTCGGCCTGGACACCCCCACCCGGCAGTTCGCCATCCGCTATCGCCACCCCGACCCGAGCGTGTCGGCGGAGAACGCCGGGGCGATCGCCCCGTCCTATTCCGCCGCCTTCGTCGCCTTCCTTCCGGAGACCTTCTTCAAAGACAAGATCGCCTTCATCGGCCGCGTCACGCGCTCCGCCACGGCCGATTCCGACACCCTGAAGGAGGACATGCACACCACGCCGCTGCGGTTCCTGGGCGGACACTACGACGGCACCCCGGGTGTCGAGGTGCACATGCACGCCCTCTCCCAGATGATGCAGGGCGACCAGGTGCGGGCGCCGGGCTTTCTCTGGGACGCGGCGATGGTGCTGGTCGCCGCGCTCTTCGGCGCCCTGCTCGGCCGCTCGACCCAGCGGTGGTGGATCTCTGTCGGCATCGTGCTGGTCGCCATGGCCGCCCTCGCGACCAGCGCCGCCCTGCTCTACATCAACGCCGCCGTCATGATCCCAATGGTCGCGCCGGCCCTCGCCTTCACCTTCGGGTTCTTCATCCTGAGCCGGCTCATGGCCGCCGAGCTCCAGGACCAGCGGGCCTTCTACTCCTCCACCCTCGAACGCTACCTGGCGCCCCAGGTGATCGACCGCATGGTCGGCGGCCAGGAGGAGGTGAAGATCGGCGCCGAGGAGCGCGAGATCACCGTCATGATCTCCGACCTGGAAAACTTCTCCACCCTGGTCGCCACCCTGGACCTGGAGACCTTCGAGGGCGTCATCAACGAGTACTTCGACGGCGTCATCGACATCCTGTGGAAGCACGAGGCGATGATCGACAAGATGACCGGCGACGGCATCATCGCCATCTTCGGCGCGCCCGTCCCCACTCTGGACCACGCCGACCGCGCCATCGCCTGCGCCCGCGAGATGGACGCCTACGCCCTGGACATCCGCGAGCGGATGATCGCCCGAGGCATCAAGTTCGGCTACACGCGGATGGGGATCTCGTCGGGCATCGGCCTGGTCGGCAACTTCGGCGGCGAGCGCCGGTTCAACTACACCGCCTATGGCGAGGTGGTGGTGATCGCCGCCCGCCTGGAGGCCGCCAACAAGACCTTCGGCACCCGCATCCTGTTCTCCGGCGACACCCTGAAGCTCGCCAAGACCGAGGTGCCGATCGAGGCCGTCGGCGAGATCGACCTGAAGGGCGTGCCGGTCCCGATCCCGGCCTATACGACGCGGACGGAGGGGTGACCCTCTTCCCTTCCCGGATGCGGGAGAGGAAGGCCACTCCCCGTCGCCTACAGGCGACAGCGGCCTGACAAGCCTGTGGCGTTCAGCAGGTACGACCTCGAACATCGTTGTTGCAGATGATCGGGATCGCGCCGTCCAAGTCGGGGATCGGCTCGTCCTGACCTCGACTCAGGATCACTTCGACCTGCGAACTCCCGGCGGCGACGCGAGCGCCGGCGTCGATCTCAAGAGGTCTTTCCAGGCGGAGACGGACGCGGATGACCTGAAGCGTGGGATCACTCCTGTCCCACGCAACCTTGTGGACCTCTCCAACTCGCCTGCCTTCAAGCATCACCGGCGAACCGGCCTGAGCGACGGGGGTTGCCGGCGCCAGAACGTCGTAAAAGCGGTCCTGCTGCGCACATCCATGGAGCAAGGCCGCGATGAGAGCGGCCGAGAGACAAGGTAGTCGCATCTCGCAGACAGCAGCCGTGCGCGGCCCTACCGCCCCGCCGCCTGCACGGCCCGCGGCCCGACCCACGCAGTCAGATCCGCATCGTCCGTCACGCGATAGGGCCGACCCCAGCGGTCGGTGAAGAACCGCTCCATCTCGGGCCGGTTGAACGGCCGCGAGCCCAGGCGGCCGAAGATGGCCATCTGGTAGCCGGTCTCGTCCACCGCCCGGTCACGGTCGAGGCCCTTGGACAGCGCCAGCGCCGGCGAGGGCGTCTTCGCCCAGGCGATCAGCTCGGGCTTCGGCTTCGGCGAGAAGCCGTAGAAGTTGGGCTGCGACGACGGACTGGTGAGCTGCAGCACCTTCAGGCCGTTGCGCCCGTCCGCCACATAGGCGAAGGCCGAGGCGTTGGTGGAGGCGACGATCACGTCCTCGGCGTCATTCAGCGTCCCGCCCGCGGTGAACTTCTCGTAGATCTTCGGCTGTTCGGGGCGGGTCACGTCGACGATGACCAGGCCATCCTGCTTGGCCGCCACATAGGCGTAGGTGCGGGCGATGTAGACGCGCCGGGCGTCCACCAGGGGCACGATCGCGCCCTCCACGACCTTCGGCTGGTCCAGCTTGGTGACGTCCAGCACCTCCAGCCCCCGGGCCGTGGTGACCCACAGGTAGCGGAACTGCAGCGCCGAGGCCCGCGGATCGGGCAAGGCCACGGTCGTGATGTGCCGCGGCTTCAGGGGATCATCCAGGTCCACGACCACCAGGCCGGCGTCGGCGGCGATGTAGGCGTAGTGACCGCCGAGCGTGATGTGCCGGGCGCCCTTCAGCACCCCGCCGGCGTTCCAGGTCACCGCGCGCTTCAGCTTGTTGTTGCGCGGCTCGCCATCGGCCAGGGTGTTCACGTTCACCAGGATCAGTCCCTCCTCCGCGTCGGTGATGACGGCGTAGGAGTAGATGGGGTGGAACGTCTGCTCCTGGTTGGCCTCCAGAAGGGTCGTGGGCTGCTTGGTGACCAGGTCAGGCACCATGATCTTCTGCATCGCCTCGTTGCGCAGGGGCGAGATGTTCTGGTTGGTCGGCAGGGCCATGCAGGTGGCGTTCTTCGACGCCACGTGGGTGTCGTGGCCCAGAGGCGAGAACGGGGCAGTGATCACCCGCTGCGACACGCCCTTGTTGGCGACGCTGGCGGCGTCATAGACGCGGAAGCCGCCCTTCCCCTCGGCGACGAACATGTACTCGCCGCGCAGCTGCAGACAGCGCGCTGCGCCGCCGGCCTTGTGGACGAAGTTGGAGATCTCCTCCATCCCGTCCTCCTCGCCACCCGACAGACCGTCGGCGAAGGGCTTGCCGCGTATCCAGTTCTTCAGCTCTCGCCCGTTCTGCTCGACGTGCAGCTTGAAATAGTCCGGATAGGCGTAGCGGTGCAGGTAGCTGCCGAACACCGCCTGCGGCTCGCTCCACTCCGAGACCCGCACGGCCTCGATGGCGCCGTCCAGGCCCACCCAGGCATTCTGGCCCACGAAGTTCACGTAGTTGGTCCCCAGCAGCAGGAGCTGGGCCATGATGGCGTTGTTGTCGTTGGCCGCCGACACGTGGCAGTCGGTGCAGGTCTTGGTCTCAGTCGTCCGCACCGTGTGCGGGAAGTGCGGCGCGAACGCCTGGCTGGAGAATCCCGAGGCTGCGATCGGCGGCTGCTGGACGTAGATCCGCTCGCGGTTGACGTTCGTCGATGACAGCACCAGGGCCGAGGACGAGCGCACCGGCGCGATGGTCGAGCCCTTGGTAGTCTGGTGCTTGCCCAGCTGGAACATCTCGTCGCGCGCCACCTGCGGATTGTAGGTGGCGTAGTTGCGCGTCTCCTCGCCTTCGTACTTGTGCGCTTTGGTCTTCCAGTTCGCCTCGATCGGCAGGTGGCAGCCGGCGCAGGCCGTGGTCCAGGCCGTATGGCAGGCGAAGCACTCCATCTCCTCGTCCTTGTGGGCGAGGCTGGCGGGCTCGACGCCCTGCCCCCAGCTGAAGGGTTTCCCGGTCTCGCTGATCTTCGACATCAGCTTGGCGCGCGCCGCCTTGGCGTTGAAATCGGGCGAGGCGCGGTCGACGGTGTTCTTCACCAGCGGGATGCGCCACTCCAGCGCCGGGTCCAGCAGCGAGCGCTGGACCAGCACCTGGCGGCCGTCCTCCTCCAGCCACTCGAACCGGCGCTGGCCGTCGGGGTTGCGCAGAAGGGTCAGGTCGTTGCCTTCCGGACCCGCCGCTGGGCCGGAGGTGCGCAGCGTCGGATAAGCCTGGGACGTGCCGTGGCAGTCCTTGCAGCGGATCTCAACCGCATTGGCCACCTCGCCGTAGATCAGGCCCGAACCGTGGCTGTCCTGGCTGAAGTGACAGTCGGCGCACTGCATGCCCTTCTCGGCGTGGATGTCCATCATGTGGACCGCCTTGCCGGGGGCGTTCTGACCCACGGGCGTGAAGTCGGGCGCGCCTTCTTTGTAGAACTTCTCCGGATCGTCGTGCGGGATGACGTTGCCGTCCTTGTCCAGCAGTTCGCCCTCGCGGTTGCGCTTGAAGATGGCGCGGAAGTTCCAGCCGTGGCCGTGGTAATCGGCGAACTGGGTGTGCTCGAGCTTGCGGTTCAGGCTGAAGACGTTGCGCAGGAAGTCCAGGTCGGCCCACAGGCCGCGCGGGGCGGCGCCTTCGGGGTTACGGTCCAGGACCTTGCGGATCTCCTCGGCGGTCGGATAGCGCTGGCGCTCCGGCCACATGAAGGGCGCATCCACCTCGTAGTCCCACATGGTGTAGCCGAGGTAGGTGTTCACGAACATGTTCGGCTGGTGCATGTGACAGTTCATGCACTGGGCCGTTGGGATCGCCCGGGTGAACACGTGCTTGATCGGGTGGCCCGGCTCCTCCTTGGGGATGGTCGGGTCGACCGTCGCGCTCTCGCCGTCGCGGCCGTACTTCGCCCAGGTCAGGCTGGCGTGCGGCTGCCGGTTGTTGGCGTAGACCACGTGGCACGAGGCGCAGCCCGAGGACCGGTAGTCGCCCGGCTGGTCGTTGGTGCCCAGGAACCAGGTGAAGGGGTCGTTCAGGCGCGTCTTATGGATGTTCAGGACCGGGATCGCCACGCGCAGGCCGGTGCCGGGCCCGCGGTTCGACTGGCGCAGGTCCGGCCGGCCGGGCTCCTCCAGGCGCTGGATCTGGCCCAGGGAATTGGGCAGGCCGACCTCGGCGAACTGGGTGTTGATGTTGCGGCCGCCGCGCTCGAAGACACGGAAGATGTCGGCCGGCGGCACGACGTGCCAGGTGGGCAGCGGATAGAGGGTCGGCAGCGCGCCGCGGGCGGCCTGTTCCGGCGTCACCGTTCCCGGCGGGTCGCCCGGCGACAGCAGGCGGGCCGGCTCGCCCTGGGTCGTGTAGGCCTCGCCCAGCACGTAGTTCTTGAACGGCACGATCCCGTTGTTGTAGCCGCCGCCGCCCCACAGCATCGCGCCCGTGGCCATCAGCGAGCGTTCGGCCCGCTCGATCAGCTCCATGTGGCAGGCGCCGCAAGCCTGGCGCGCGACCCGGTAGTCCGAGGGGTTCACGAACCGGATGAACTCGGGCGCTTCCTTGTTCAGCAGGGTGTAGCTGGCCTTGGGGTTCGCCGAGCTGGGGTAGTGCCAGCTCTTCGGATACTTCGGCAGTACGTGGGCGCGGTCGCGCAGCTCGGCGTAGGCCGGCGCGTCCTTGCCGAGACCGGCCGGGGCGATCACCGAGGCGTCGCCGCCGTGGCAGGAGGCGCAGCCCAGCTTCACTGCCGGCGACAGGTGCATGGTCTTGGCGTCGGACTCGGTGTGGCAGCTCACGCAGCCGGCGCTGGCGGCGTCGACCTGGGCGTCGGTCATGCCGATCCGGGCCGCCGGCGCCGCCACATAGGTCCGCTCGACCGGAGCCTCGCCCTCTTCGGCGCTCAGGGACAGGGGCGCGAGCACGGTCAGCGCGAGCGCCCCGAGCTTCAGCCATTTTGTCCCGAATTTCAGCATCTTGCCCCTAGAAGGTGAGAACGGCGTTGAGAAGGATCGAATAGTACTGGTCGTGGCGCGCCCGATTCTCGAAGAGGTCCTCGAACCCCTTACCCGGATCGAACGCCGCAGCCGAGGCGCGGATGACGATGTTCTGGGTCATCTTCGGCCGCCAGATCGCCGAGACCGAGGCGTCCCAGCCGATCGATTTCGGGATCGAGCCTTCCTGGCGCAGAGCCTGCAGCACCGCCGTGTCGGCGAACGACAGGTGGTTGACGTTGGTGGAGATCCGCAGTTGGGGCGTCACGTCGAAGTCGGCGCCGGCGCCCAGCAGCACGGTGCCGGGATTGTTGAAGTTGGACTGCCCCTCCTCCTTCGAGGATCGCAGGCTGTTGAGCACGCCGTTACGGCCATTGACGCCAATCACCCGACCGCCGCCGGCGAATGGGATGGTCTGGCGGATCCAGTAGCTGGTGTCGGAACCGGCGAACTGCGGGTTCTCGAAGATGGCGTCGAAGCCGCGCTCAGTGTTGTCGTAAGGGTCGCCGTCGCCCGAGGCGTACAGCGCGTTCAGCCGGATGCGCGTCCAGTCGAGGTCGATGGAGGGTTCGGCCGCAAGGAAATAGGCGCGGATGTCGGCCTTCTGGTCGGTGAAGATGCTATTGCGATCCTCGCCGAAGGCGTAGATCGCCGAGGCCGTCAGGTTAATCCGGCCGATGCGCCCGTCGGCGTTGTAGCCCACGTATGTCACGTCGTAGTCGCGGCCGCGCAGGTTGCCGATCAGGGCCGGGCGCACCGGGAACCCGTTCTCGTCGATCTGGACGTCGTTGGCCTCGCGGTTGCGGTTGTGCGCGACCATGATCTGCGAGGTCATGCCCGGGAACGGCAGGTCCTGGCGGTAGAGATTGGCGACGAAGACATAGTCGTCGCGCGGCGTCTGGGTGATGTCGTTGAGGCCCGAGTTGGTGTCCTTCTCCAGCCGCCAGAAGGCCGCCAGGTTGTACTGGAACCGGTTGTTGTCGCGGTTGCCGAAGAAGCGGACCCCGAGCTGGTTGTCCTGGAACAGGAAGCCGCGGAAATCGCTGGAGAACGGCTGGACGCCCACCCGCACCGAGTCGAAGTCGTAGCGCGCCGAGACGTTGCGCAGGTGCTTGTCGACGAAGGCTTCCTGCACGCCGATGAAGGCGTCCTCGCGGTGGCTGGGCTTGCTCGGCTCGACGTGCAGCACGCGCTTCTCGGGCACGTCGACGTAGTTGTACTGCGCCGCCAGGGCCAGGCGGAATTCCAGGTCCGGGGGCTTGAACGCCGTGGAGCCCTGGATCAGGGCGACGCCGACGATGAAGGTCTGCGCCGTGACCAGGCTGGTGTCCTTGCCGAACACGTCGAGGCTGCCGGGACGCTCCGTCGTCTGGACGCCCACGGGGATGGGGAAGGTCCGCGGCTCGACCACCGTGTCCGAAACGCCGGTCAGGGCGAAGAACCAGTCGTCCGTCCCCTTGAGCGGGATGTCGCCCTTCAGGACGTTCTGGTGGTACGGGTCCCACCACTTCGGCTGAGTGAGCCCCAGCGCGCCGGCCAGCCGCCAGCGGTCGGGGATGGGAACCTCGTCCCGCGGGAAGGCCTCGGGCGGGGGCGCCCGCACGGCGCCGGGATTGTCCTGCGTCACCGGCGGCGGCAGCTCGGGTCGCAAGCCCGGGCGGCGGCGGCCCTCCAGCGGCGCGTCCTCGGGCGTCGTCGTTCCGGGTTGCGCCGCCTCGGGAGGCGGCTCCTGGGCGGCGACGTCGCGGGCGGCCTGGCCGACGTGCGCCGGCGGCGGTCCGGCGCCCTCGGCCGGCAGGCTGTCCAGGATAGCGTCGATGGTGAGCGGCGGGCTTCCGCCGTCCAGGATCTCGTCGATAGTCAGCGGCCGGTCCGCCCCCGCCTGCGCCCGCGCGACGTCCACCGGCCCGGCGAGGGCTGCGGCGGCGGTCAGGGCGAGGAGGGAAGCCTTACGCATGCCTACTTCCCCTGGCACACGTTCTGTTCGGTCGAATCCAGGAACGGCGCGAAGGGACAGCCGACGTAGCGCAGGCGCGTCTGGGTCGGTCCGACCAGGCGCTGGTCCGCTCGAATGGCCGCCGGAGCGTTGCCGATCCCGCCGACCCGCACGCCCGCGTTGTGGGCGCCCAGGAACGAGATCATGTCGTCCTGGTCGATGCCGTCGCCCGAAACGCCGATGGCGCCCACGAGGCGATCGCCGCGGTAGATCGGCACCGAGCCCGAGAAGATCTGCAGCCCGTTCTGCAGCCGGTTCTGCCCCGGCGCGACATCGGGCAGGAAGGTGCAGCGGCCGGCGGTGTCGCTGGCCGAGGCCCCGGTCACGAAGTTCAGGTGCTGGCCGATGTTGCCGATGATCAGCGCCGACTGCAGGCCGGTGGACAGCGGGCTCCAGCGATCGATCGGGCGGGAGAACGGCCCGTTCGGCCGCCCCACCTCCCCGTCCGGGAAGAACGGGCGCGACAGGTTGCCGATCGACTTGGCCGCAAACGCCGTCTGGCCCGTGAAGGCGTTGGCGTCCGGGAAAAAGGCCCGCGCCGCGGTGACGAACGATCCCACCTCGGGGTTCGGGTCGGCGGCCAGGGTCGCGGCGGCCTGGGGTCCGGACAGCAGGGCCACCGTGCGCGCCTTCTGCGCCGAGACGTCGATGCCGAACACAGGCGCGTCGGGCGCCCGGACGAGGCCGAGGATCTGGCCGCGGCTGTCCACCACCGTGATCGACACCTGGGCCCGGCTGTCCAGCGGGCGTCGGATCTGGCCGCGCGCGCGGCTCATGACAGTGAAGGCCTCTTCGAGCAGGGCGCGCACTTCCGCTTCGCTCAAGGGCGTCAGGCCATCGGCGGCGTCGGTTCCGGCGCGGACGGGGAATCGGTTCTGGCCCGCCCCGTTGGTGAGCACCATGGCGCTCGGGATCGAGAATTCCGCAGTCGAGGCGAGCCGCAGGCCCGACGCCTCCGTCCCATAGGCGGCGCCCGACAGGGCCCCGCCGCCGGCGTAGTAGCCCGTCACCGCCGTGAACGCGCCCGTCGAAGCGGGCAGGCTGCCGAAGGCGGGCGCGCTGGCGGGCGTGGAGCGCAGGCTGGCGGCGCTGGCGTCGCTGAACCGCAGCGTGGTCCCGTCGACGCTCACCCGCTCGGCGCGGATCTCGGCCGGGGCATCCAGTCCGGCAGCCGCGGCGAAGGCGATCGCCTCCTCGCCGTCGTCGTCCACATCCAGGATGTTGGTGTCGAAGCCGTAGTCGCCGTCGGCCATGATCCCGACGCCGCCCACCAGCACGCCGTTCTTGTAGAGCGGGAAGCCGCCCGGATCGGCCGAGAGGCCCAGCGGCGAGCGCCGCGGCCCGATGGAGGTCGCCGAGACGCGCGTCACGACATCCGAACAGGGCAGCTGCGAGAACTGCACGCCGAACAGCGGGCCGCCCTCCAGCCCCGCCGTCGTCGGCGCCGGCGGGAAGTGCTCCTGCACGATCTGGCTGGCGGTGCGCGTGGAAAAGGCGTTGCCGCCCGAGGAGAGGTAGGCCCCGGTGATCGCCTTGGCGATGGCGCCGGCCGCCGCCGGCACGACCACGCCTTGCGCGTCGGTGTTCACGCCGGCCGGACCGGCCCGCAGCGTGGCCGTCGCCCGGGCGCCGGTCATCGAGTAGACGGCCAGCACGTTGCCCACCCGGTCGGTCACCGCGATCACGGCGGGCAGGTTCCGCGCCTGGGCTTCGGCGACGGCGCGGGCGATCACGCCCTGGACGTCGGCCGTCGTCAGCGCCTCGGCGGCGGGAAGCGTGTAGGCGCCCTGGGCCGGCGGCGGATTGCTGGGCGGCGGCGTCGATCCGCCCCCTCCGCCTCCGCCACCGCCGCCCCCGCCGCATCCCGCCAGGGCCAAAGCGGCCAGAAACGCGGCCGTACGCGATACTGACGTCATCTCAGAGACCTCGCCGCCTGCGCCACCTGCGCGAGCGAGGCGCGGAAAGCCGACGGGCTGTAGCTGTTCGGGTCGCGCACCTGGGCGTAGGCGCGATCGAGGCTGGGGCGGATGCGCGCGACAACGGCGCGGTCGGCCTGGCCCGAGTTCACCATGGCGTTCAGCAGGGTGTCGGCCGCCATCACCGCCTGGGCGCTGCCCGCGTAGTCGGTGTAGCGGCGCGTGATCTCGCCCTGGAGGATGGTGTCGACGATCGCGAGGGTCTCGGCGCGGGAGAAGCTCTGGGCGGCGAAGGCGTCGGCGAGCGCGCGGGCGGTGCCCGCGAGCTTCTGGGCCGCCCGCAGTGATTCGGCGCGATCGCTGGCGATGGCCGCGTGGAAGGCGCGGGAATCGGCCTCCAGCCGCGCGGCGAGCGCCGGGGCGGTCACCTTCGCGGCGGCCGCCAGCATGATCATGTTCTCGTCGTTGAACGGCGGCTGGCCCGCGGGGATCGGGCGACCCGGGTTCGCCTCCCAGGTCGGCCGGGCCTTCGGATCGTCCGAAATCCGCCGGTGGCAGCTATGGCAGTCGAAGAAATAGAGCTCGGGGAAGGCGCCGCGATGGCGCCCCGGCTGGGCGTAGAGGGTCAGCGCCCGCTCCAGCGCCATAGCCTGGCCTACGGCCCAGGTCTTCACGCCCCCGACCGAGCCCTTGCGCTCGACATAGTCGGCGTCGACGTCCCAGTGCTTCTGGAGGCTGGTGAACAGGTCGAGCTCGAAGGCGACGCGCGGGTGGCCGGCGGCCATGATCTCGTGGCTGACGAACTGGCCGGGCTTCGAGCCGCTGAAATGGCAGTCGAGGCAGACGCCGGCGCGCACCTTCGGGTCCTCGAGGGCCTTCATGCCCCGCGCGACGTTATCTGCGTGGGTGGCGGTGACGCCCCGGTGGCTGGCGATCCAGCCGCCCGAACCCCCGTGGCAGGCCTCGCAGCCGACGCCGTCGGAAAGCTGAAACCGTGCGCCGCGCAGGGCCGGCGGCGCCGGATCCGCATGACAACCCAGGCATTCCTGCGCCTGCTGCGCGGGACCGATGCCCATCTTCCGGGCGATCGCCTGCCCCCGGGCGGTGGTCAGGACGCGGTAGGCGCGGCTGTGCGCGCCCGCGACGCTGGAAGGATCCTGCCAGGTGATAAGTTCGTTCTGCCGCACGACCGGTCCGGAATCGACCTGCCGGCTGTGGCATGTCGAGCCCGCGCAGGACGCCACCCCCTCATGCGTCGCGCGCACGGTGGCGTCCTCGGGCGCAGCCGTAGCCGCGCGGCCGGCGCCGAACACGACGGCGCAGGCCGCCACCGCGACCGCGACGCAAAGCGCGCCCACAACCCGCGACGCTCGTGCTCCCCGCATCGGCCCTCCCCCGGCGCACACGCTCGCACTCTTAACTGCGTCGGCGCCGCTTCGGTAGCCCCGATAGGCTCCGTTTCGGGCAAATATGCCCCGCGCGCCGGACGACTCGCTTCTTTGGATTCGAAGGAGGCGCCTCTTAACAAGAGGTTCCTCCGTAAGTAACCTTCGAACATCGGGTTGGGGGTAAGGTTAAATGCTGTCGGGTTGGGGGACGCATGCTGTCCGCATCTGCGGACGAGCGGGCGTATTGGCGCTCGCCGCAACGTCTCTGACGCCGATCTGCGCCTGGGCTCAACCCGCGCCTCCGCCGCCGGCGCCCGGCACGAGCGCCGCCGAACTCGACCCCGCCGCCCGCGTCTCCCGGCCCCCGCCCCGGCCCCGCCCGGGCGCCTTTACGCCCGAACCGCCCGGGCCCTGCCCGCTGTCCCAGTCCGACGTGCAGGTCACGCTGACCTCGGTCACCTTCCGGGGCGCCACCGCCGTGGACGAGGCCGACCTGCGGGAAGCCTACGCCGAATACCTCGGCCGTCCGCAGCCGGTGTCGGTGATCTGCGCCATCCGCGACCGCGCCGCGCGAATCGCCTTCGAGAGCGGCGTCCTCGCCCGGGTGGAGATTCCCGAGCAGCGGATCACCGGCGGTGCGCTCGTACTGGAGGTGATCGAGGCCCACGTGGTCAACGTCCGCGTGCGTGGCGACGTAGGGCCTGTCCAAGACCTGATCGAGCGTTACGCCGAGAAGCTGCGGGGTATGCGGCCATTCGACATGGAGCGGGCCCAGCGCTACCTGCTGCTGGCCTCGGACACGCCCGGCGTGCGGGTGCGGGCCGCTATCCGGCCGTCCACCAGCGATGAGCGCGGCGCCGTCGACATCGACCTCTCAGTCACGCGTGAGGACCCCCAGGTCATCGCGAGCGTCCAGAACACCGGCTCGCGCCAGGTCGGCCGGTGGGGCGGGCTGCTGCGAGGCGAGATCGCCGGCTACACGGCGTACGGCGAGAGCACCTCGCTTACCGTCTTCCGCACCCTCGAAGCGAACGAGCAATGGCTGGTCCAGCTCGCCGAGACCGCCCGCTTCGGCGCCGAGGGTCTGACGGCGCGGGCCGCAGTCACCTACGGCGAGAGCCGGCCCGGCGGCGCGATCGGCGCGCTCGACCTCAAGAGCCGCTCGGTGGTGGGCAACGTCGAGGTCGCCTACCCCCTGGTCCGGACGCGCGACCGCAACCTCAACCTCGCCGGCGGCCTCGACGTCATCGACCAGAAGACCGAGGCGTTCGGCGGAACCTTCACGCGCGACGAGCTGCGGATCGCCTATGCCCGGGCCGACGGCGACTACCGCACCGAGGTTGTCGGGCGGCCGCTGCTCCTGAGCGGCGCGTTCAGCGTCCGCAAGGGTTTCTCCGTCCTAGGCGGCAGCGACGCGGGCGATGCGGGCCTCACCCGGGCCTTCGGTGATCCCGGCGCCTGGGTCGTGAAGGCGCAGGGCGGCGCCGACCTCGTGCTGAGCCAGCGGCTCACCGCCATGGTGCGCGCCCAGGCGCAGTACGCCGACGACGCCCTCCTGCCCTACGAGCAGATGTCCCTCGGAGGCCTCACAGTGGGCCGCGGCTACGATCCGGCTTCGGCGCTCGGCGACAAGGGGATCTCGGCGGCGTTCGAGCTGCGCTATGGGCCCGTCCCGCTGCATCCGCGGGTCGTGGCGGCGCCGTACGCCTTCGTCGACGCGGGCCACGTGGCCAACAACCGCGCCGCGCTGTCCGGCCTGGAGGAGGAGCGGACCCTCACGTCGGTCGGCGCCGGCGTGATCTTCCGCCTGTTCAATCGCGCCAACCTGGAACTGACCTACGCCCACCCGCTGGACAGCGTCCGGCCCGGCGGACCGCGCGCGGGCGACCGTGTGCTCGTCCAGCTGACGGCGAGCCTGTGGTGAGGCGAATGAGGACCCCGATGCCGACCTCCAAACCCGCCGCCTCGCATCACCGTCGCGCGCCCCTGATGGGACGGACGGCGTTGTGCGGCGCCCTGTTCGGGCTGGCGGTGCTCTCTCCGGGCGCGGCCCTGGCCCTGCCGGTCGGCGGGATCGCCCAGGTCAATCCCGGCGGCGGCCTGCCCCAGATCAGCCAGACCCAGACGCGCGTGGACGTGACGTTGAACGCCCCGCGCACGGCGCTCACCTGGACGACCTTCAACGTCAAGCCCGACGAGACCGTCAGCTTCAACTTCGCCGACCGCAACTGGATCGTGCTCAACCGCGTCACGGGCCTGACGCCGTCGAAGATCGAGGGTGTCGTGGAGGGCCGGGTCGGCGGCGCGTACGGCGGCAACGTCTGGTTCACGTCCCAGAGCAGCATCATCTTCGGCCCCGGCGCCCGCATAGACGCCGGCGGGATCCTGGCCGCCAACGGCGTGCCCGACCTGGGCGCATTCCTGGATCCGGCGAACACGCTCTTCTCGTTCTCGGGCAGCGACAACCTGCCGGACGCCAAGGTCATGGTCCTGGCGGACGCCGGCGTGACCGCCCATGGCGGCATGGTCGCCCTGATGGGCCCCAGCATCGTCACCCGGACCAACGCCGTGGTGACGGCGAGCGAAGGCAGCACCCTCTACGGCTCGGCCAGGACCTTCCAGATCCGCATGGCGCCAGGGACCGGCGGCGACTTCGACCTCGTCGACTTCATCGTTCCAACCGCCTCGGACGGTTCGGAAGCGCGGGTCGCGATCGACCTGGGCGGGACCACGAGCGCGAACGCCGTCTTCCTCGCCGCCGTGAGTCGCTCGGCCATCGGCGGCGCGATCGTCAACCTCGAGGGCATGGTGACCGCCCAGGCGGCCAAGGTCGACGGGGGCGACATCATCCTATCCGGCGGCGGCGGCATCCAGGACCGCCAGGCGGGGCCTCGCCTGGCCGACGCCGCGCCGACCGACATCTACCTCAACCGGGCCAGCGCCTCCCGCGACCTGCACATCGACAATGTCGGCCGCATCTTCGCCCGGCCATGGGTGCGGCCCCTAGAGGATGCGAAGGATCCGAACACCCTGGCGGAAGACCAGGCGTTCGAAGAGTTCTGCGAGCAGAACCCGTTCAACGTCGAATGCGGCAGCAATGGCGCGCCGCTCGAACCCCTGGAGACCGTCGATCTCGACGGCGACCAGATCGCCAGCCTCTTCGACCCGACGGCGATCTCGGCGATCAGCACCGGGCGGGACGCGCGCATCGCCGCGACGGCCAGCATCGAGCTCGGGCGCATCGTGGCGGCGCGCGACGTCACGGTGGTGGGCCCCGACATCAAGGCGAACAGCCTGATCGCCAACCGCGACCTCTCAGCGGCGTCCACGACCGGCGACATCCGGCTCGCCAGCGTGGGCGTCATGGGCGCAGGCGTGGTCACGGGTCACACCGATGTGGCGATCGACGCGATCACTGCGCCCCAGGGCCTGACCGTCTCCTCCGGGCGCGACGTGACCATCGGCGACGGCGTCTCCAACGTCTCCGGGGCGGTGACGGTCGAGGCTCCGCGAAACGTGCTCCTCGACATGGGCGGCGGCCGGGTCGAGACCGTCACCGCCGGCGGGAGCGTCAACCTTCGGGGCGCCGCGGTGGAGGTCGGCACGATCACCGCTCCCATCCTCTATGGCGAGGCCGCCAGCATCCGCATCGACAACGCCACCATCGGCGGCGACCTCTATGTCGTGGCGACCTCGGGTGACGCCAGCGTCGGCTCGGCCACCGTCGGGGACGACGTCTACGTCATCGCCACGCACGGAACGGCCTCGCTGGCCGACGCCAATCTGACCGGCCTGGGCGCCGACAGCATCGGCGTGCAGTTCGCGGGCAATCCCGACTCGGCCGGCAACGGGCGGGTGGCCCACGTCCAGTCGACCGACTTCGACGCACGCCTCGGCCTCGGGACCGGGGGCGTGACCGGCGCCACCGCCGTCAGGGGGGGGGGCGGCGGGGGCGGCG
>JBMOOD010000003.1:0-327985 GCA_049323595.1 Pseudomonadota bacterium | reverse complement strand
TGGAGGTGACCCGCGAGACTCCCGCCGCAATCTCGGTGGCGGCGGCGCGCGATGCGACGCTGACTGCGCCGGCGGTCAGCCTCGGCTCTGTCACCGCCGGCCGGGACCTGTCGGTGGGCAACACCGTGGGCGACTTCACGCTCACCGCCGACCTCGTCGCCGTCCGGAACGTCTCGGTGAGCGCCGCGGGCGCGCTGCGGGTCGGCGACGTCCGCGCGGACCAGGGATCGATCACCCTGACGGGCGCCACCGTCACCGCCGGGGCCGTCTCGGCGAGCGAAGACCTCATCCTGCGGGCGACCAGCGGCGGCGTTTCGACGACCAGCTACGCCGTCGGCCGCGACCTGATCATCCAGGGCTCGTCGCTGTCTCTGGGGTCGACAATCGGGCCAGTCACCCGCGATCTTTCAATAACTTCCCTTGGAAACTTCACGTCGGCGACGCCGTTGAGCGCGGGCCGCGACCTGATCCTTGACGTTTCCGGCAAGGCGACGATCGCCCAGACGTCGGCCGGTCAGTCCGTGCGCATAGTCGCCGGCGACCTCGACCTCACCGGAACGCTCACCGCCCCCAACGCCCGGATCGAATCCCGCGGGGGCCCGGTCCATGCGGGCGGCGGCGCGGCCGCCAGCGGCCTCGTCCTCGACGGTTCGGATTTCGCCCAGCTTCGCGTGACGGGCGAGACGCGGATCTACGCCGGCTCCACCACGGGCGGCCCCCGTGGCGACCTCACGCTTGGCGACCTGACGATCGACTCGGTCAACACGCCCCGCGTCACCTTCCTCGTCGGCTCCGACAACAATGCCCTCGTCCAGGGCGCCGTGGCCCCGAACGCCGGCGGCGGTGTCCTGCGGATTGGCGATGCGTCGGACCTGAGTTGGCGGCCCGGCTCGATCCTGGTGACGGGAAGCCTGGGCGCAGCCACCTTCGCGGACGGCGGGGCGACCTACACCGACGTGCGCGCCTTCGACGAGGTCCGGCTGGCGGCGCGCCAGGACATCCTGCTGGGCTCGCAGCGCTTCATCGGCCTCATCCAGGGCACGCCCATCGGCCAGATTGACATCGCTGCGGGCCTGCCCTTAGGCGCGGCGCCTGTCGGCTCCGAGGTGGGCCGGGTGTTCGTCTCGGCCGGCCGCCTCGAGGTCTCGGCCGACGGCAAGGTCGTGCAGCAGAACACCGCGCCGGTCGGCTCCGGCGGAACGGCGGGCCTGTTCTTCACCGGCCAGTTCACGCCGCAGCTCATCATCGACCCGCCCCTGCTAGTCGAGCTGTGGGGCGCCTTCGTGGGCTCGAACGGCCAGGTGGTTTCCGGAAACACCGCCGGCGGCGCGCTCACCTTCACGGTGGTCGACGCCAGCGGCCTGCCGACGAGCCGTCCCGACGGGGCGTCCTACCGCTTCAACAGCTGCGACGTCGGCACGACCAACTGCGCCGAGTTCGCCACGGGGGGCGGCGCAGACGTCATCGGCGACATGAGCGCCGGACTGCTGACCAGTCGCGACCTCCTGGACGATGAGGACGCCGCAGCCGACGCGGCCGTCTCCGCGGTCTCGTCGGAAGACCTGGCCAACCCGCCGGTGATCCTGGGCGTCGCCCCGGCGCCCACCGACGATATCGTCACCGATCCCGTGACCGCCGGCGCGGGCAGCGAAGAGATCTGGCGCAAGCGCAGGCAGACGAAATGATCCGCAAGAGCCTCCTCCTCGGCCTGGGGGGCGCGCTGCTGCTCACCGCCCCGCCCGCCACCGCCGGCGCGCAGACCCGCGCCGACCTCATCCCGCTCGGCCGCAGCGCCGCGAGCGGGGCGGTCTGCCAGGCCGTGCGCGACTACGACGACCCGGTCGTCCAGGCCGCTGGCCGCCGGGCCTGGACCGTGCGCTGTCGCGGGTGGGAGGGCGTCCTCGGCCGGATCTATGCCCTGCCAAGCTCCTCCGAGGGTCAGGCCTGGGAGGTTGCGCTCGGCGGACGGGCGGCGTGCGCCGAGGGCAAGGCCGAGGCCGTGGAGCCGTTCGGAACGGTCGCCCGCCGCGCCTGCCGCGGCGCCGGTCAGGCGCCCTATCTCGCCTATCGCGGCGAGCGCGGCGGCCGCTTCTATGCGGCCGAAGGCGCGGCACAGATCGCCGATATCCTCGAAACCGGACTCAAGGTGGTCTCCGGCGCGGCGAAGCCCCCCGAGGCCGCCGAGGTGCAGACCTCGGCCGCCAGCGCCGAGATCGCGGCCGACTTCGGCGGGGCCACGGGCGGCCTCGCGCGCTCCCAGGCGGCCGCGGCGACCGACCCGGCGCGCCTTCGGGCCCGCGCCTACATCCAGAACAACGAGTGGCGCTTCGAGCAGGCCGAGACCGACTTCCAGGCCCTGCTCGCCAGCGCCGAGGCGCGCCGCGCCCCGCCGGCCGAGCTGGCCGAGGCGACGCTGAACCTCGCCCTCAACGTCTCCAACAACGGCCGTTTCGCCGAGGCCGACCAGCTGTTCGCCGACGCCGAGACGCACGTGGCCGCCGCGGCCGATCCGCTGCTGGCGGCCCGCGCACGGACCTATCGGGCGCTGCACCTGCGCAACGCAGGCCGCTTCGCCGACGCGGTCGAGGCCGGACGCGCCGCCCTGCGCGCCAGCGAGGAGATCCGCGCCGCCCGCGGACTCACCGCCACCGGGCCCACGATCCAGCCGACGGCGGACGGCGCCCTGTCCCTCGGGCCCGACCTCGCCGCGGCGCTCAACGGCCGCCCGGAAGGGCGCGACGTGATGGGCGGCAGCCGCGTCTCGCTCGCCGACCGCCTGGCGGTGCAGGACGCCCAGGCCCTGGAGGTCGTCGGCTCGTCCCTCGCCGCGCAGGGCGAGGCCGCCGCCGCCCGCGAGGCCCTGGCCCAGGCCGGCCGCATCCTCGCGGCCGCCGAGGCCAACGGGGCGCTCAACGTCTGGCTCCGGGCCCGGCTGACCGCCGACCTCGCCGACATCGACCTGGACGAGGGCCAGCCCGGCCGGGCGGCGGGCGGCTACGACGCCGCGATCCGCACCCTTCGCCTGCGCCACGCCGGCACGGCGGCCGAGGGCGGCCTGCTGCTCGACCTCGGCCGCGCCCAGATCGGCGCCGGACAGGAGGACGCCGCCCTCGAAACCTTCGCCCGCGCGTTCGACCTCTTCCAGGCCCAGCGGGGCGCCCTCGGCGCGTCAGCGGACGACGCCGCGCCCTACTTCGACCTCCTGATCCGGCGGATCGAGACCGACCCGGCCCGCGCCGACGTCTACAAGGATCGGTTCTTCAACGCCGCAACCAGCGTGATCTCCAACGCCACCGCCCAGACGGTGTCGAAGCTCGCCGCGCGGGTGGCGTCCGGCGACAGCGCGGTCACGGGCCTCGTCCGCGCCCTCGAGGACACCCGCCGCGAGCTTCGCGCCACCGAGGCCCAGGCGGCCGGCCTGCAGGCCCAGAACGCCTACACGGCCCCCGAACGCGACGACATCGAGGCGCGCCTGGCGGCGCTTCAGCAGCAGGCCGACACCCTGGAAGCGCAACTCCTGGCAGCCAACCCCCGCTACAGCCAGCTCGTCTCCTCCAAGGCCTCCCTGGCCGAGCTCCAGAAGGCGCTCTCGGCCGACGAGGTCTATGTGAAGATCCTGCTCCTCGACAGCCGCGGCTACGGGCTTTTCGTCTCGCCGACGATGGTCAGGCCCTACGCCCTCGAGCTGAACCGCGGGACCGCCGGCGCGGCCGTGCGTCGGCTTCGCCGCCCGTTCGAGACCGAGGAGGTCCTGCCGGCCTACGATGTCGCCGGGGCCCACGCCCTTTTCCGGCAGCTGTTCGGGCCGGTGGCGTCCGAGGTCATGGCAGCGAAGCACCTGGTCTACGAACCCGACGGCGCCCTGATCGCCCTGCCGGTCGCAGCGCTCGTCACCGCCGACCCCGAGGCCGTGGTCGCCGCTGCGCCGGAGGGCGGAGATCCCGACTATCGCAAGGTGGCCTGGCTCGGCGCCAAGACGGACTCGGCGCTGGTGCTCTCGGCCGCCTCGTTCCTGCAATCGCGGGCGTTCGCCCCGTCACGGGCGCGGCAGAGTTTCCTGGGCTTCGCCGACCCCGCCACGCCCAGCCGTGCGAACGAGCGCGCCTACGCCTCGGTGGTCCGCCGTTCCGCCAGCCTGAGCGGGGGCCGCAATCTCGGCGACGTCTGCGAGAACACGCGCCTGGCCCTGCTGCAGATGCCCGCCCTGCCCGACACCGCCGACGAGGTGCGCCAGGTCGGCGCCAGCATCCCGGGGGCGCGCGAGGAGATACTTGTGGGCGGCGCGTTCACCGACGCGGCGGTCAAGCAGCGCGGCGACCTCTCCGACTACCGGGTGCTCTACTTCGCCACTCACGGCCTCCTACCGCAGCCCTCGGCCTGCCTGCCCGAGCCGGCGCTGATGACCTCGGTGGGCGGCGGCGACTCCGACGGCCTGCTCGACACCAGCGAGATCCTCGACCTGAAGCTCGACGCCGACCTGGTGGTGCTGTCGGCCTGTGACACCGGCGGCGCCGGGGGCGACGAGAGCACGACGGGCCTGCAGGGCGGCGGCGAAGCGCTGGGCGGCCTCACCCGCGCCGTGATCTACGCCGGCGGGCGCTCGCTGATCGTCTCGCACTGGTCCGTGGACTCGGCGGCCACCGTGCGGCTCATGACCGGCATGTTCGGCGCGGGCGGGAACAGCAAGGCCGGCGCCCTCGCGCGCTCCCAGCTCGACCTGATGCAGAGCGAGGAGTACTCGCATCCCTTCTTCTGGGCGCCGTTCACGATCGTGGGCGACGGAGCGCGGCCGCTTCCGACCGGGCCGGCCCAGACCGCGGCCCGCTGAGGCGGCGGCGGCCCTCATGGGCGCGGCCGCCATCCAGGTCACGACCGAGGCCTACGACGCCTCGGTTCCCCGGCCGATGGGCCGCCATTCGGCCGGCGAGGGATTCCTTCGCGGGTACCTGCGCCACGCGGACGTCGATCGCCTCGTCCTGCGCAACGCCGCCGACGAGGACCCGACCGGACTCGAAGCGCTGATCGACCGTTTCGGCCGACCCTCACGGCCGCTTACCTGGCTGAACCGCGCCGATCGCGCCGGCCTCGCGGCCGCCGGCGCCCTGCATCTCCCCTATCCCGGCCTCGGCGGCGAAGCCTGGGCGCGCCGGGCCTTCGGCGGCCACGCCTGGTCCCTCACCGGCGTCACCCACACGCTTGCCGAGACCCAGGTGATGCGCGAGCTGGGCGACCTGCTGCTCGCGCCGCTGGAGCCGTGGGACGCCCTGGTCTGCACCTCGAATGCGGGACGAAAGGCGGTTGAATCCCTTCTCGAAGGGGTCGCGGAGTATCTTGCGGCGCGCCACGGCGCCGCCCGCATCCCGCCGGTCCAGCTCGTCACCATCCCCCTGGGCGTCCACGCCGAGGACTTCCGCTGCGATCCCCAGGCGCGCCACGCCTGGCGCGAACGCCTGGACGTGCCCCAGGACGCACCCGCCGCCCTGCACCTCGGACGCTTCAGCCTGACGACCAAGGCCCATCCCGGACCCATGGGGCTGGCGCTCCAGGAGGCCGCCCGCCGCCTCGGCCGGACCGTCTACTGGATCCTGTTCGGCGGCGGCCGGCGCCCCGAGGAGGAGAGCGATTTCCTCCGGGCCGCCAGCGCCCTCTGCCCGGACGTGGAGATCCGGCTCGCCGGCGACACGAGCGCGGCGACCCGCGACGCCATCGTCTCCGCGGCCGACGTGTTCTTCGCCCTCTCCGACAACGTCCAGGAGACCTTCGGGCTCGCGCCGGTCGAGGCGATGGCGGCGGGCCTGCCCTGCGTCGTCAGTGACTGGGACGGCTATCGCGACACCGTGCGCCACGGGATCGACGGCTTCCGCATCCGTACGACGGCGCCGCGGCCGGGCCTGGGCGGCGACCTCGCGCATGCCTATGCGAGCCGCTTCATCGGCTACGACACCTACGCCGGCGCCGCGGCCATGTTCGCCGCGCCCGACGTCGGTGAAGCTGGCGAGGCGCTCGCCACCCTGTTCGCCGATCCCGACCTGCGCGCCCGCATGGGCGACGCCGCCGCCGCGCGGGCCCGCGAGGTCTTCGACTGGCGGATCGTGATCCCGCAGTACCAGGCCCTCTGGGGCGAGCTCGAGCGCCGCCGGGCGGCCACCCCGCCGCAGGCGCCGCTAGAGAATCCCTTCGCCCCGGATCCCTTCCGCATGTTCGCCGCCTGGCCCAGTTGGGCGCTGGCGGACGAGGACGTCGTGGCCCTGGCCCGTCCCTTCGGCCTGGAGGAACTCTCTGCGCGGCTGTCCGCCCCCTTCGTCCGCACGCCGGCCGCGCGCCTGCCGACCAACGACGAGGTCGAGGTCCTGGTCGCTCGCCTCGCGGCGAGGCCGCTGACCGTCGCCGAACTGCTCGCCGCCGTCCCGCCGGAGCGACGGGCCCTCCATGAACGGGGCCTGGTCTGGCTCCTCAAGTTCGGCCTCCTGCGTCTGCTTGGCGCAGGCCCGCGTACATGAGATCAGGATATGGGATCAGGTACCGTTGAGGGCTGCGATGTGTTAGTGCGAAGCCCACGCGCCAGACGAGACATGACGCCGTACGAGGGTGAAAATGATGCGTAGACTGTTGATCGGGATCGTTCTTTCGTTCGCCGTCGGCGGAGCCGCCGCGGCCAGCGACTACATCGTCGTCAACTCTACCGATCCGGCCATCAAGCGCGGCCAGGCCTTCGACGCGGGCGCCAAGGTGGCGCTCGGCGCCGGCAAGACGCTGACCGTCATGCGCGCCAGCGGCGAGGTGACCACATTGACGGGCTCGGCCTCGGGCGTGACGCTGCCGGGCGCCCGCATGGCCGCCGCCGACGCCGCGCGCTTCGAGACGCTGCGGGCGCTGGTGGAGCCGCCGCCCCAGGGCCGCACCTTCGGCGCGCGCCGGGGCGGGATCTGCCCGGCCGTGGAGACCCTGACGACGCTGGACGACATCGTCCGCACCGCCGAGTCCAGCGGCTGCAAGACGGTCGCCCGCCAGGCCCTCGACGCCTACCTGCAGAAGACGGCTCAGTAGGGTCCAGGATAACCACATTCCCCGTCCGCCGGGGGCCCGCAACGCCGCTTCCTGCAAGGGGAGGCGGCGTTGTCGTTTACGCCCAGGTAGGCATGTCCGTTAGGGATAATGGAGCGGTTTCTGTGGCGTTCTGCCGCAGATGGAGTTCCGGCTCGCCATAGCCGACGCCGCGCGCCGCCTCCGCCGGGCGGGCCTGCCGCTGGCCGCCGCCGCGTTCGTCGCGGCCTCGCCAGCCGTGGCTGGGGAGGAGCTCGCGCCCGAGCCGGCGCCGCATCTCGAACTGCGCACCCCCGTGGACGCCGCCGTCCCGCTCCGCACCCTGGGCGCGGTCGAGATGGTCGTAGTCTCGCAGCCCGAGATCGCCAAGGTCGCCGCCGTCGGGCCTGAGGACGTCTACGTCCAGGGTCGGGAGCTGGGCGCCACGAACCTCCTGGTGTTCGGCCGCGACGGCCAGCTCTCCCAGACCGTCTCGGTGCGGGTCGGCCATGACGCCGAGGGCCTGCGCGAGGCCCTGGCCGCCGCCCTGCCCGAGGCCAGGATCGAGGTGACCGCCCTCTCCGTCGGCCTGATGATCTCGGGCGAGGTCGCCGACGCGGCCACCGCCCAGATCGCGGAACAGCTCGCCGAGCGGGCGGCGCCCGGCGCCGTGATCTCGCGGCTGACGGCGCGCGCCAGCCAGGTCCGCCTCGATGTGCGCATCGTCGAGGCGAGCTCGCGCCGGCTGCGCGACCTGGGCGCGTCGCTCTCGGTGACGGACGGGTCGCACCTCGCCGCATCCCTGGGCCGCGGCCTCGTCGGGCCCGAGGCGCCGCAGACGTCGGGCGCGGTCCAGATCGATGCGGGCCGGTACGCCGTCGACGCCGCCCTGCAGGCGCTGGAATCCAAGGGCGATGCCCGGGTCGTCGCCAGGCCGACGCTGATCGCGCTCTCAGGAGCCAAGGCCAGCTTCCGCTCGGGCGGCGAGCTTCCCTATCCCGTGCCGCAGGACGACGGACAGGTCACCGTCGAGTTCCGGCCCTATGGCGCGGCGCTTTCGTTCACACCCGAGGTCCAGGCGAACGGTCTCATCCGCATCACCCTCGACGCCGAACTCAGCGCAGTCGACAACAGCGCTGGCGTCACCATCGCCGACGTCGACATCCCCGCGCTCAGCACCCGCCGGGCCGCGACGGCGGTCGAGCTTCGAGCGGGCGAGCCGTTCGTCATCGCCGGCCTGTTCGAGGACTCGACCGAGCAGTCGGCCCAGCAGACCCCGGGCTTGTCGCGCATCCCCCTGCTCGGTGGCCTGCTGCGATCGGTCCGCACGGAGGAGACGCGGCGAGAGCTGGCGATCATCGTCACCCCCTCGTTCGCCAGTCCGGAGCCCCCCGGACCGCCTGTCCCGGCCGAGGCCGCCGCCGAGCGCGCCCCGACCGTCCTGGTGCAAGCCGACCCGCCGAGGCCGTCGCCCGAAGCGGGCGCAGGCCCCCGCGGTCCGCCGCTCATGGCTCTTGTGCGCGACCTGCGGGACGCGGTGCGCCCGCCCCTGCGGTGGGCCAAACGCAAGGTGACCGCCCTCGTTTCGGCCCTCGTCGGGCCGCGCCGAACGCAGTACGCTTCCGCCAGGCGGACGTGACTCGGCGCCCCGCCGCGTGTGGGAGCGACGTCGCATGAAGCCTGGGATTCTTTCGCTCGCGTGCCTGGCCCTGGCGGCCGCCTCGCCCGCCTTGGCCCAGCCCATCGTCATCTCCGGCGCCGCGCCGGAACGGCAGCCTTCGGGGGCGTCGGCCACCGACTGCGTCCTCGAACCGACCGGCGCCGCCAGCGCCCGAATCCGTTGCCGGGCGCAGTCTTCCGCCAGGCCCGCACCGCCCGAAGTGACCGTTCTCATTTCCGCCCAGGCCGCGGCGCCGCCCGCCCGGTGCCTTGGCGCCCAGGTGGTGAGGTTATCCGGCGCTGCGGCGAGCCCGCCGCGGGTCCGCCCCACGGTCGTCGAAGGGGAGCCGGCGCCCGCCTGCGGCGCTTGAAGCGGCCTTGCGCGTTCGGCCGACCCGCGTCCTAATCGCCGCATGGACCGGCTTAACCTTAACGCGCTCCTCCTGTGGCCGCTGCTCGCGGCCCTCGTACTGATCCTGATGAGTTTCCAGGATCCGTTCCGGATCGCCGCCGCGGCGCTTCTGATCGGCCTGCAGGGTCCGGTCTGGCGCTGGATCCACGCCTTCGAGAATGGCGTTCCCGCTCTCAGAAAAACGCAATAACGCTCTGAAATTACGTAGATATTCCGGAAAATCCCCAAACACTAGGCGGCCGCGTGAAAACCGCCCCACATGTGGCTGTATTTTCAGAAGATAGTGTTGGTAGGCCGGCTGGGACTCGAACCCAGGACCATTCGATTAAAAGTCGAATGCTCTACCACTGAGCTACCGGCCCGCAACGCCGGGATTCCCGCGAGGGACCCGAGCGAAGCGGCGCGGAACCTAGAGGGCCGCGGCGGAAAGGGAAAGCCGTTTCCGCAGGGCTTTGCCTTAACAGCGCCGCAACGCGGCGTATGCTTCCGCGTCATGCGCAGGACCCTACCCCACCTGATCGTCGCCGCCGCGCTGCTCGCGGGGTTCGCCACGACCGCCGAAGGCCAGACGAAGGCCCCGGCCCGCAAACCCGCGACCAAGGTCGCGACCCAGCCCACGCCGCCGCCGCACACGCCCGGCGAACAGCTCAAGACCTCCAGCGACGTGAAGCGTGAAAGCGTCGAGGGCGCCGTCACCACGCCGCTGCGCGACCTGAACGTCGACCGCGTCGACATTCCCGACGTCCTGCTCCAGGCCATCACCGACCCCTACGCCCGCCCGCCCCGCAACGCCCGCTGTTCGACGCTGATCGCCCTCGTGCGGCCGCTGGACGATGCGCTCGGGCCTGACATCGACCAGGCCCCGCCTCCTCCGGGCTCGACGGGCGATCGCGGCAAGGGCGCCGCCCTCGAAGCCGCCGCGGACCTCGGCGCCAGCGCCCTGATCCCGTTCCGCGGCGTGGTCCGCAAGGTGAGCGGCGCGGAGAGTCACGACCGGCTGGTCCAGCAGGCGATCATCGCGGGGCATACGCGCAGGGCCTACCTGAAGGGGCTGGGCGAGGCGAAGGGCTGCCCACCCCCCGCGACGCCGTCGCACGAACGCGCCGGCTCTCCTCCGGCCGAAGACGACCGAAAGATGCCTAGGCCGAAGTATCCGACCCGCTGAGGTGGCGGGCGGCGAACGCCTTCCGGAACGCCTCGAGCCGCCCTTCCGCAATCGCCGCGCGCAGCTCGGACATCAGGGCCTGGAAGAAGGCCAGGTTGTGCCAGGACAGCAGCACCTGGCCCAGGATCTCGTTCGCCTTCACCAGGTGGTGCAGATAGGCCTTAGAATAGTCACGGCTGGCCGAAACGTCGCTGTCCGGGTCGAGCGGGCTCTCGTCCTCGGCGAAGCGGGCGTTCTTCAGGTTGATAGGCCCGTCCCAGGTCCAGGCCTGGCCGTGGCGACCCGAGCGCGTCGGCAGCACGCAGTCGAACATGTCCACCCCGCGGAAGACCGCCTCGACGATGTCGATGGGCTTGCCCACGCCCATCAGGTAGCGCGGCCGCTCGGTGGGCAGCATGGCGGGGGCGAAGTCCAGCACCTCCACCATCGCCTGGTGTCCTTCCCCGACCGCCAGGCCGCCGATCGCGTAGCCATCGAAGCCGGTCTCCATCATCCGCTCGGCCGATTCCCGCCGCAGCGCCTCGTCGACGCCCCCCTGCTGGATCCCGAACAGAGCTTGCAGATCACGTTCGCCGAACGCGTTCCTGGAACGCTGGCCCCAGCGCGCCGAACGCCGCATCGCCTCGGCCACTCGCTCGCGATCCGCCGGCAGCGACACCAGCTCGTCCAATTGCATCACGATGTCCGAGCCCAGAAGGTCGGCCTGGATCTCCATCGACCGTTCCGGCGACAGGACATGGCGGCTGCCGTCGAGGTGGCTCTGGAAGGTCACCGCCTCCTCGGTCACCTTCGAAATCTTCGACAGCGACATCACCTGGAAGCCGCCGGAGTCGGTGAGGATGGGCCGCTCCCAGCGCATGAACCGGTGCAGCCCGCCCATCCGCCGCACCCGCTCGGCGCTCGGCCGCAGCATCAGGTGGTAGGTGTTGCTCAGGATGATGTCCGCGCCCGTGGCCGCCACCTGCTCCACCGTCAGCGCCTTTACGGTCCCGGCGGTGCCCACGGGCATGAAGGCCGGCGTGCGGATCACGCCGCGCGGCGTGGAGAGCACCCCCGCGCGCGCCCGCCCGTCCGTCGCCTGGACCGCGAAGGGGAACGCCGCCATCAGGCCGCCCTCCAGAGCAGGCTCGCATCGCCATAGGAATAGAACCGATAGCCCTCGGCGATCGCATGGGCATAGGCGCCGCGCATGGTCTCCAGGCCGGCGAAGGCCGAGACCAGCATGAACAGGGTCGACTTCGGCAGGTGGAAGTTGGTCATCAGTCCGTCGGCGGCGCGGAACCGGTAGCCCGGCGTGATGAAGATCGCGGTCTCGTCGCAGAAGGCCCGGATGCGGCCCGCCTCGTCCGCCGCGCTTTCCAGCAGCCGCAGCGAGGTGGTCCCCACGCAGACGATCCGCCCGCCGGCCGCCCGGGCCGCATTCAGCCGCTCGGCCGTGTCCACGTCGATCTCCCCCCATTCGGGGTGCATTCGGTGTTCGGCGATATCCTCGACCTTGACGGGCAGGAAGGTGCCCGCGCCCACGTGCAGCGTGACCCGTTCGAGACCCACGCCGCGTTCCGCCAGGCGCTCCAGCAGCTCGGGCGTGAAGTGCAGGCCGGCGGTGGGCGCGGCCACCGAGCCCTCCTCGACGGCATAGACGGTCTGGTAGTCGGCGCGATCCTGCGCGTCCTCCGCGCGCTTGGCGGCGATATAGGGCGGCAGCGGCATCGCGCCCCGCTCGGCGATCGCGGCCATCAGGTCGGGGCCGGTGAGATCGAAGGCCAGCGTCACCTCCCCGCCCTCGCCCTTCGCCTTAACCGTCGCGTCCAGGCTTCCGAGCAGGCATGCGCGGTCGCTGGCCTCGCCGAACACGATCCGGTCGCCCTCGGCCAGCTTCTTCCCCGGCCGCATGAAGGCGGTCCAGACGTGGCCCGACTGCGGCCGGTGCAGGGTCGCCTCCACCGCCACCCGGCTGTCGCCCCGCACACGCACGCCTTTCAGCCGCGCCGGGATCACCCGCGTGTCGTTGACCACCAGCACGTCGCCGGCCCGCAGCAGATCGGGCAGGTCGCGCACATGCAGGTCTTGCAGGTCACGGCCGGGCTCGATCAGCAGCAGGCGCGCGGAATCCCGCGGGCTCGCGGGCCTGAGCGCGATCCGGTCCTCGGGCAGGTCGAAGTCGAAGTCGGCGAGCTTCATGGGAGGCGCGTCAAACGCATGGGCCGCCCACGGCGTCAAGTCGGGGCCACGCTACTCCGCCCCGCGCCGGGCCGCCTTGAGCTGAATCTCCAGCTTGTCGCGCGCCTGCTTGTGCGCCCGCTCCATTGCTTCCCGCCGGGAGTCCAGCTCGGCCAGCGCGCTGGCGTGCGCGGCGTCCGCGTCGGCGAGCCGGCCCTCAAGGTCAGCGATCTTCTTCAGCGCCGCCTTGGACGGCCCCTTCGGCCGGGCGGGCTTCGCTCGACGGGCCGGCTTCAGCTTCGCCAGGGCTGCGCGCGTACCGGCCGGCCGGCGCAGCACCTCGCCCGGCCGGGCCGTTGCGGCCTCGATCAGGTCTGGCTCGTCGGTCTCACGCGCGAGACCGGTTTTGAAGAGGTCCTGGTGGCTGCCCCAGGCGGCGAGCGCCTTGGGCCGAGAGGTGGTCGCGACGACGTAGTCGGTCAGGCCGTCCGACGTCACGAACACCTTCAGCCGGGCCACGGCCGCCGCCTCAGGCGTCCGCCGCCACCTTCAGCGACACGATCTTGCCGGGCTCGCGCGGCGGCTCGCCCTTTGGCAGGGCGTCGATGTGCTCCATGCCCTCGGTCACCTCGCCCCAGACGGTGTACTGGCCATCCAGGAACGTCGCGTCGTCGAAGCAGATGAAGAACTGGCTGTTGGCCGAATTGGGGTTTGCCGTCCGCGCCATGGAGCAGACGCCGCGCACGTGCGGCTCGCGGCTGAACTCGGCCGGCAGATTCGGCTTCTGCGAGCCGCCGGTCCCGGTGCCGGTCGGATCGCCGCCCTGGGCCATGAACCCCGGGATCACGCGGTGGAAGACGACGCCGTCATAGAAGCCCTCGCGGGCCAGCGACTTGATCTGCTCCACGTGCTTGGGCGCCAGGTCGGGCCGCAGCTTGATCGTCACGGGTCCGCTTTCCAGCTGCATGATCAGGGTGTTTTCGGCGTCCATCATTTCACCTCGACAGGAATGTTCACGTCGCAGGCCGAAAAGCCCGCGCCGCCGGCGGCCGCCTTGGCGCGCGCCACCTCGGCCTTGAACCAGGCGCCCGCCGGGTCGACCACCCGGATCTTCGGCCGCTCGGCCTCTGGCATATCGCTGAGCACGCGGACCCGTTCCATCCGGTCCTGCGGCTCGGGCACGGGTTCGCCGGTCTTGATGGCGCCCACCACCGCCTGACCCGAGATCACCCGGCCGAAGGCGGTGTAGCGCCGCTCCAGCCGCGGATAGTGGGCCCGCATCAGGAAGAACTGGCTGTTGGCCGTGTCATCGCCCTCGCCCCGCGCCGCGCCCGCCACGCCGGGGCAGTAGAGCGCATAGCCCGACACCTTCCCGTCCTTCGTCAGCGGCGCCAGCATCATCGACTGGGTGGAGACCGGCAGCGACTTGATGAAGCCGATCTCGGCCACCGCCTGGTCGTCGGCCAGGACGAAGGGCGTCGAGGGCCCGCGCCGGAACTGGAACTCGGCGGGCACATCGGGCTTCGTCGAGGCGCCCGTGCCCTTGTTCTCCGGATCACCCGTCTGGGCCATGAAGTCGTCGATGACGCGGAAGAAGGTCAGGCCGTCGTAGAAGTGATCCAGCGCCAGCTCGCGGATGCGCTGAGCCGCCAGCGGCGCGACCTCGGGAACCAGCTCGACGATGATCCGGCCCTTGTTGGTGTCGATGACCAGGATGTCGTCGGGGTTCGGCGTGCGCCAGTCTGCAGTCGTAGGGGCGGCGGCCGACGGCGCGGGCTGGGGCTGGGCGAGAACGGGCGTGGCCGCAACGGCGGCGGCCAGCAGGACGGCGACGAACCTCATGGCGCCCTCGTAGCGGGCGAACGGGACGGCGGCTAGCCCCGCCCGACCTTGGCCAGCAGCCGCTCCTTGACGGACGGGCTGACGAACTTGCCCACCTCGCCTCCCAGCACGGCGATCTCCTTGACCAGCTTGGAGGCGATCGCCTGGTGGCGCGGGTCGGCCATGAAAAACACCGTCTCGATCTCGCGGTCGAGTTGCTGGTTCATGGCGGTCATCTGGAACTCGAACTCGAAATCGGCCACGGCGCGCAAGCCGCGCACGATGATGCTGGCGCCGACGTCGCGGGCGTAGTGCATGGTCAGGCCCTCGAAGGGCTGGACCACGATCTCGGCGTGATTGCGCAGGGGCGCCACGGCCTCCTCCACGATCGCCACCCGCTCGTCGAGGCCGAAGAGCGGCCCCTTGCCGGCGTTGATCGCCACGCCGATCACCAGGCGGTCGACGATCTTGACGGCCCGGCCGATGATGTCGGTGTGACCGTTGTGGATAGGGTCGAAGGTGCCCGGATAGAGGCCGATACGCGTCATGCGGCTGTTGTCCCCCGTCTTGGCAACCGTCGTCTAGGCAACCGTCGCCCTTTCGCCGTCATGACCACGGCATGCAAGCGGAAAACAACCTGCCGCAGGGTCACCCTTGGGGCTCGGCTCCGGGTTCGTCGCCCGTGATCGGCCCTTCGCCCTCGATCCCGATCTCGTCGTCGTCGCCCTGGTCGGCGAGGCGCTCGACCGACACCACATGCTCGTCGGCGCTGGTGCGGAAGATGATGACGCCCGAGGTGTTGCGGCCGACCATGCGCACCTGGCTCACCGGCGTGCGGATGAGTTGGCCCTGGTCGGTGACCAGCAGCAGCTGGTCGCCCTCGTCCACTGGGAAAGACGCCGCAAGGCGCCCGCCCCGCTTGGACAGGTCCTGGGCCAGCAGGCCCTGGCCGCCGCGGCCCGTCCGGCGGAACTCGTAGGCCGAGGTCCGCTTGCCGTAGCCTTCGGTGGAGACCGTCAGGATCACCTCTTCGGCGGCGCCCAGCTCGGCGATGCGCTCGGGCGAGAGCGCGGCCTCGCCGGCGGCTTCTTCGTCGTCTTCGACGGCCGCCGCGTCCTCGACGTCCTCGCCCTCGACGCCGGCCGCCCGGCGCATGGCGTTGGCGTGCTTGACGTAGGCCGCGCGCTCTTCCGCCGTCGCCGCCACGGACCGCAGGATGGCCATGGAGATGACGCTGTCGCCCTCGGCCAGGCGGATGCCCCGCACGCCCGTGGAATCGCGGCCGGCGAAGACCCGCACTTCTTCCACCGCAAAGCGGATGCAGCGGCCCAGCGCCGTGGTAAGCAGGATGTCGTTCTGCTGCGCGTTGCAGACGCCGACGCCGATGATGGAGTCGCCCTCGTCCAGCTTCATGGCGATCTTGCCGTTGCGCTTGATGCCGATGAAGTCGGAGAGCTTGTTGCGGCGGACGTTCCCCGAGCGGGTGGCGAACATCACGTCGTACTGGTCCCACGTCGCCTCGTCCTCGGGCAGCGGCAGGATCGAGGTGATGCTCTCGCCGGGCTCGATCGGCAGCAGGTTCACGAACGCCTTGCCGCGCGACGTCGGCGTGCCCACCGGCAGGCGCCAGACCTTCAGCTGATAGGCCTTGCCGCCGCTGGAGAAGAACAGCATCGGCGTGTGGGTGTTGGCCGAGAACACCCGGGTGACGGCGTCCTCCTCCTTCGTCGCCATGCCCGAGCGGCCCTTCCCGCCCCGGTGCTGGGTCCGGTAGAGCGACAGCGGCGTGCGCTTCACATAGCCGCCGTGGGTCACGGTGATGACCATGTCCTCACGGGCGATCAGGTCCTCGTCCTCGACGTCGGCGTCGCCCTCGATGATCTCGGTGCGGCGCGGGACGGCGAACTGGGCCTTCACCTCCTCCAGCTCCTCGCGGACGATCGCCATGACGCGCTCGCGCGAGGCCAGGATCTCCAGGTGGCCGCGGATCGTGTCGGCCAGTTCGCGCGCCTCGCCGAAGATCTCGTCGCGGCCCAGCCCCGTCAGGCGCGACAGCGTCAGCGCCAGGATCGCGCGGGCCTGCTCGTCGGTCAGGCGGATTTCCTTGCCGTCGATCACGATGGTGCGCGGGTCGGCGATCAGCTCGACCAGCGGCAGCATGTCGCCGGCGGGCCAATCCTTGGCCACCAGCCGCTCGCGCGCCTCGCTGGGGTCCTTGGACGAGCGGATGATGTGGATGAACTCGTCGATGTTGGCCACGGCGATGGCCAGGCCCACCAAGACGTGACCACGGTCGCGGGCCTTGGAGAGCTCGAACTTCACCCGCCGGACGACCACCTCCTCGCGGAAGTCCACGAAGGCGGTGACCATCTCCTTCAGGCCCATCTGCTCGGGCCGGCCGCGGTTCAGCGCCAGCATGTTGACCCCGAACGAGGTCTGCAGCGGCGTGTAGCGATAGAGCTGGTTCAGGAGCACGTCGGCCGAAGCGTCGCGCTTCATCTCGACGACGATGCGCATGCCCTGGCGGTCGCTCTCGTCGCGCAGGTCGGCGACGCCCTCGACCCGCTTCTCGCGCACCAGTTCGGCGATGCGCTCGACCAGCGCAGCCTTGTTCACCTGGTACGGGATGGCGGTGATGATGATCGCCTCGCGATCCTTGCGGATCTCCTCGACGGTGGCGAGGCCCCGCATGATCACCGACCCGCGGCCGGTCATCAGGGCCGTGCGCGGGCCGGTGCGGCCCACGATCTGGCCGCCCGTGGGGAAGTCCGGCCCCGGCACGATGTCCAGGAGCTCGTCCAGGCCGATCTCGGGATTGTCCACATAGGCCAGGCACGCGTCGACCACCTCGCCCAGGTTATGCGGCGGGATGTTGGTGGCCATGCCGACGGCGATGCCGCCGGCGCCGTTGACCAGCAGGTTCGGAATGCGCGAGGGCAGGACCACCGGCTCCTGCTCGGAGCCGTCGTAGTTGTCCTTGAAGTCGACCGTGTCCTTGTCGAGGTCCGCCAGGATCGCCATGGCGGCGCGCGTCATGCGGCTTTCGGTGTAGCGCATGGCCGCCGGCGGATCGTTGTCCACCGAGCCGAAGTTCCCCTGGCCGTCGATCAACAGCAGGTTCATCGAGAACGGCTGGGCCATCCGCACCAGGGTGTCGTAGATCGCGACGTCCCCGTGCGGGTGATACTTACCCATCACGTCACCGACGACGCGGGCCGACTTCACATAGCTGCGGTCCGGGGTGTGTCCCTGCTCCCCCATCGAGAACAGGATGCGGCGGTGCACAGGCTTCAGGCCGTCGCGCACGTCCGGCAGGGCGCGGCTGACGATCACGCTCATCGCATAGTCGAGGTAGCTGCGCTTCAGCTCGTCCTCGATGGCGATAGGGGCGATGCCCCCGGGCCCGTGTTCGGGAGGGGTCTGGTCGGAGTGATCGGTCAAGGGAAGGAAACGCCGCTAGAATCGGACTGATAGGTAGGAACTCCGAATAGCATTCTGAACCGGCGCGCGCCACCGCCCGCGCGTACGCGTACGCGCGCACGCGTAGGCTGCTACTCTGGATTGACATCCGGGTGTCCGCGCGTTTCCGTCGAATGCGGAGCGGGCGACGGGGGGAAGCCATGATCACGACGATCGGCCTCGACGAGTTCGGAACCATTCTCGCGGCCCTCGGGGCGCTGGCGACGGCGGCGTTCGGCCTCCTGGACTCCACCAAGGCCCTTTGGGGCGGGGTCTCCAACCTGGGCGTTGGCCACCTCGACAGGGCGCTGAAGCCGTTCGGTTCCGCATTGGCCTCCGCGGTCGGCGCCGACCGCTGGCGCGACATGGTGCTGGCCAACTGGCGCAACGGCATGGCCAAGGAGGACCAGAAGATGGCGATCCGCGCGCTGATCAAGCTGGGCCTCACCACCCAGACCGCACCCGACCTCGCCAGGGCGGCGCACCTCGATCCCAAGGCGCTCACGGCCGTGGCCGCCAAGCTCGCCCGGGGCGCCGAGCTCACCGACGCCGACCTCAACCTGCTCGGCCGGCTGAGCGCCGTGGCCGACGCCATCCTCGATTCCGCCTTCGAGCGAGCCGAGCACCAGTATCGCAACGTCAGCCGGATGCTGGCCGGCCTCATCGCGGTGGCCCTCGCGTACGGGGCCTGGTTCATGTGGCCGGTCGGGGAAGGCAAGCCTCACTGGGGCTACCCGCTGATCGTCGGCGTGCTGGCCGTGCCGCTGGCGCCCGTGGCCAAGGACCTGACCTCGGCCCTCTCCACCGCCATGCGCGCCCTCAAGGCCTCGCGGCCGGTGTGACGCCGTGGTCTGGCTGATCAACCAGCGCGCCCGCGACGTGGACGGTCCGATCCAGACGCCAGAGGTCCTGGAAAGCGCCGCCGGGCCGAAGCCCACCTACCACGCCGTACCCGCCGCTCGCGTGGCCGAGGCCGTGCGGGGCCGGCGGGTGGTGATCGCGATCCACGGCTTCAACGTCAGCCGGCCGAAGGCCGTTCGGGCCTACGCGACGCTGGAGGCCTCGCTGAAGCTGACGGCCGACGAGGTCTTCTTCGGCGTCCTGTGGCCGGGGGACGCCTGGATCCCGGTGATCAACTATCCCGCCGAGGCCCAGGTGGCGGTCAAATGCGGCGCGGCGCTCGCGGCCTTCCTCGACGCCCGGATGGCCGAGGCGGCCGCCCTCGACTTCATCTCCCACAGCCTGGGCGGCCGCGTCCTGCTGGAGGCCGTGGGGCGCCTGTCGCGCCCGGCGCGCGAGGTCTGCGTCACCGCGGGGGCCGTCGACAGCAACGTGCTCAGCAAGCAGTACCTGGCCGCCAGGGACAACGCTCATCGCGTCTCGGTGCTGGCGTCCAGCAAGGACAAGGTGCTGAAGCTGGCCTATCCACTCGGGGATTTCGGCGCCGACGTGCTGTTCGGCGACAAGGACAGCCCCTGGAAGGGCGCCCTCGGACTCAAGGGGCCCAAGCCCACGGAAGTCCCGCCCAAGGTGGAGCACCGCCAGATCCCGGCGGCCTCGAAGTACGGCCACGGCGACTATTTCCCGCCCAGCGACGGCAGCGGCGCCGGGACGAAGTGGCCGATCTCGGTGGCCTACATGCGCCGCTGCATAGACGGCGCGCCGGACGCCTGGCCCTGAGGCGCCCGCGCCAGGTCGTTGGAGCGCTGCGACCTGAACCGGGACGGGATCAGGGGATGCACCGCCAGGTTTCAAGGCCCTGGCGGCGCCGAGGCCGGGTCCGTGGCGCTGCGATCCTCAGTCGTGTGAGAGGACACTGACTCCTGATCCGCGGCGCCCGCCTCCACTGCCTCGCGCATCATCTGGGCTTCCTTGCTGAAGCCGCCTTCTTACAACGCGTCGATGAAGTCTTCGGCCGAAACGGCGTCCGGCGCATCCTGTGCGACGCCGACCTCGATCGCCTTCGCAAAGGTCTGCATCGCCGGCTGCAGCGCGCCATTGCGGGCAAAGGTCTCGGCCAAGACCTGCCGCGCCCAAACATTGTCGTTCAGTCCGGGCGGACGCCACCTGTCGGTCAGGGCCACGGCCTTCTGCAGCGTGGCGATGGCCGGCGCCGCGCCGGCGAGCGTGCCGCCCGTGCGCGAATGCAGGCCCGGGATGCGGCCCAGGTAGATGAGCGTCGCGATCGTCTCCTTGTGCGTCTCTCCCATCCGCGCCGCCCGGATTCGATAGACCTCCAGAAGGGCCGCTTCGGCCTGCAGGCTCACCGAGTCTCCGTTCAGCTTGTAGTCGAGCCGAACCGCATCGTTGAGGATCAGGGCGTACTCGGGATGATCCGAACCCCACGCACGTCGAACCGCATCGATCGACTGCGAAGCATATTCCAGAGCCTCCCGCTCATACTCTTCCTCGTAGAGCAGCAACATGAACGCCGCGAGCGTGTCGGCGACCTCCGGACTGTTCTCACCGTATTCGCGGCGGCGCTGCTCCAGCAGAGTCTCGAACGCTGCGCGAGCGGCCGGCAGGTCGCCGCCTCTTGCCAGCCTCAGAGGTTCGGCGACCAGCGCCTCCAGATCATCAAACGTCAGCCGATCCTTCGTTTCCGTAACCTCCCGCGCCGGCGGCGGATGGCTCCAGGCCAGGTCGGGCGGCGTTGAAACGAGGATCGCAGCTACGGAAAGCCAGGCAAACAGATGACGTTTCTTCGGACGGGCCTGCCCCGGCGGCGCCGGTCATGCCGCTGCCCGGCCGGGCGCCGCCAGCGCATAGACGGTCATCACGTCCGGCACGTCCTCGAAGGCCACCTCGCCCGCGAGCCCTGGCGCCCACATGGACCAGCCATTGAACGCCCGCAGTGGATTGCGCGAGCCGAACTCCAGTGTGCCGCTACCGCCCCGGCGCTGCGCGATCCGCACCTCACCGCCCAGGGGCCTGGACAGCAGCCGCTCGCCGAACACCCGGCGCAGGACCAGGACGCGGCGGTCGGTCACCGCATAGAACGTACGGGCCCGAACGTGGGCGTCCACAAAGAAGCGGCCGAAGATCAGATAGAGGCCGACCATGACGAACGGGATGCCCCAGAGCGCCATGAACGACGTAATCCCTTCGCCGGCCCGGAAAGCGAAGCCGATCGCGGTCGCCTCCCAGAAAATGGCGAAGCCGCCCCAAAGCAGGCTGAATGGGATCAGGAATGCGTCGGCCGCCCGAAGGCGCACCCCCTGGCCGGGCCGTCCCGTCCAGGCGATGCGCTCCCCAGGCAGGAGATAGGGCTGCAGCGCCGCCCCACCGGATTCGATCATGACGCCCCCCCGAACGCTTCAAGCGTCAGTGTGGCGAACCCGCACGATCGCGCAAGGGTTGTCCGGGGGGCGGAACCGGGGTCCTCCGCCCGCGAAGCGCCCGCCGAACCGAGCGCATAACGCCCGCGCAGGTGACCCGCGGCTCGCGACGCCTTAGCTTGGCCGCATGCCGCTCTCGCCTGGCCAGCCCGCGCCGTGGTTCACCGCGCCCTCGCCCTCCAACCCCGAGTTCGTGTTCGACACGGCGGCCGGCCGGTACGTGCTCCTGCTGTTCCTGCCCCAGGACGGCGAGCCTCGGGCCGCGGCCCTGCGCGCCCTGGCCGCCCACCAGCGCCTGTTCGACGACGTCCGGGCCAGCGCCTTCGTCGTGTTCCGCGACCGGGAGATGATGGCCGGACTGCGCGACCTGCGGGGCCTGCGCTGGCTGTTCGACGGCCGAGGGGTCATCACCGAGCGCTACGGCCCCGATCCGCACTGGCTGCTGCTGGATCCCACGCTCCGGGTGGTCGCGGCCGAGCCGATCGAGGCCGCCCAGGCGATGTTCGACCGGATCGCCGCCCTGCCGCCGCCCGGCGAGCACGCCGGAACGCGGTTGCACGCCCCCGTGCTGATCGCCCCCAGAATCTTCGAGCCCGAGCTGTGCGAGGCCCTCGTCGCGCTGCACCAGGCCGACGGCGGCCTCTTCACCGGCGTCATGCGCGACGCCGGCGACCGCACCATCGCGGTGATGGACGAGCTCAAGAAGCGGCGCGACATCCTGGTGGCCGACCCCGAACTCCAATCCGCCATCCGCGAACGCCTGGAACGCCGGCTCTTCCCGCTTATCCAGCGTGCGTTCGGCTTCAGCGTGACCCGCATCGAGCGCCTGCTGGTGACCTGCTACGACGCGGCCGACGGCGGGGTCTTCCACGCCCACCGCGACAACACCACCCACGGTACGGCGCACCGCCGGTTCGCCTGCTCGCTGAACCTGAACAGCGACTTCCAGGGTGGCGACCTGCGCTTCCTCGAGTACGGGCCGGCCACCTATCGCGCGCCGCCCGGCGGGGCCGTCGTCTTCTCGTGCGCCCTGATGCACGAGGCCACGCCGGTGACGGCCGGCCGTCGCTACGCCTTCCTGCCCTTCTTCCACGACGAGGCCGGCGAGGCGGTGCTGGAAGCCTACCGGGCCCGCACCGCCGAGGCGCAGGACGCATGAGCCGCTGGACCCTGCCTCCGCTGGCCGTCGGCGAGTTCGCGCCGGGCTTCCACCTGCCGACGCGCGCCAACCCCGCCTTCCACTTCAACACCCTGCCCGGCCGCTACGTCCTCCTGGCCTTCATGCCGCGCGACGGCGCCCGGCGCGACGCCGCCCTGACCGCGTTCCAGGCGATCCGGCGCGGTTTCGACGGCGGAGGCCGCCTGGCCTTCTTCGTGGTCGGCGATCCCCCGTCCGACAGCGTCCCGCCCGACGACCTGCCCGGCCTGCGCTGGGCCTTCGACGCCGACGGCGCCGTCCGCCGGCGCTTCCACCTGTCCGACGAGGACGGCGGCTGGCTGCTGTTCGACCCTATGCTGCGCCTGCTCGACCGGGCCGCCATGGCGGCGCCCGAGGCGCTGTTCGCCCGCATCGCGGCGCTGCCGCCGCCCGCCGACCATGCGGAGGTCCCGTTTCTGGCGCCCGTGCTCATCGCGCCGCGGGTGTTCGAGCCCGAGCTCTGCCGGCGGCTGATCGCGCTCTACGAGGCCCGGGGCGGCGAACCCTCGGGCGTGATGCGCGACATCGGAGGGCGCACGGTCGGTGTCCTCGACGACATGAAGCGCCGCCGCGATGCTCACGTCGACGACCCCGAGCTGCGCCGCCACCTGTTGAGCCGTCTCGACCGCAACCTGATCCCCCTGGTCGCCCGCGCCCTGCAATTCCGGGCCACGCGCCTCGAGCGCTACCTGGTCGCCTGCTACGACGCCGCCGAGGGCGGTCATTTCCGGCCCCACCGCGACAACGAGACCCTGGGAACCGCCCACCGCCGCTTCGCCTGCACGATCAACCTCAACGCCGAAGAGTTCGAGGGCGGCGACCTTCGCTTCCCGGAGTTCGGCCCCCGCACCTATCGCGCGCCCACGGGCGGCGCGGTGGTGTTCTCCTGCAGCCTCCAGCACGAGGCGACGCCGGTCACCAGCGGCCGCCGATACGCCTTCCTGCCGTTCCTCTTCGACGAGGACGGCGAGCGGATCCGCCAGCAGAACCTCGCCTTCGTCGACCGGCGGACGCCCATGCCGGTATCCGCCGCCCCCTGACGGGTCCTAAGCTGCGGTTCATCCGCAGCCCGCCACGATGGCGCCGGATTCGACCCTAGAGTGCGCGCCGCCATGACCTGCCGCCCGATCGCCGCCGCCGTTCTCGCCGCCCTGGCCGCAGCCGGGCCCGCGGCCGCGGCGACGACGATCCTGCCGGGCTACTGGGAATCCACCAACCGGCTGATCTCGCCCATCAAGCAGAGCAAGACGGAGCGTCGCTGCATCACCCCGGCCGACGTGGAGAAGTTCCTGTCGGGCCCCTCCAACCGCCACTACGCCTGCACCTATCCGACCAAGGTGTTCTCGCGCGGCCGGATCACCCTGAAGGGAACCTGCGTCAGCAAGAAGGGCCGCAAGGTCGCCGTCCAGGGGGAAGGCGCCTACACGCCCACCAGCTTCAACCTCACGGCCGAGATCGCCACCGAGTTCCTGGGCCTCGACATCGCCGGCAAGGCCAGCACCGAGGCGCGCCGGATCGCCGACGTCTGTCCTCCCCCCGAGACCGAAGCCGGATCCTGAGGTCCCTCAGCGCAGCAGGTCGACGAACACCAGCGCCAGGACCGCGGGGGCCACGTAGCGCACGAGCATGAGCCAGAGCCGGTGCAGCGCGGGCGAGCCGAAGTCCGCCGCCGACAGGCTCCGCGAGGCCACCCAGCCGGCGAAAACTGCAAACCCCAGCCCGCCCAGCGGCAGCGCCAGATCGCTGGTGACGTGAGCGATGAGATCGAACAGCGTCTGGCCGAACACCCGCACCTCCGACCACAGGTTGAAGGAGAAGATCGAGACCAGACCGAGCGCCCACGTCGCGACGGCCAGTCGCACTGTCCAGGTCCGCCGCCGTTCGCCCTCGCCGCCCAGCGCGGCCGCCATGGGCTCGATCAGGGCGACCGACGAGGTCAGAGCCGCGACCACGATCAGGAGGAAGAACAGCGCCGCGACGGCCGCCCCGCCCGGCATGGCCGCGAACGCGACGGGCAGGGTGACGAAGATCAGGCCCGGCCCGGCCGCCGGATCCAGCCCAAAGCCGAACACCAGGGGGAAGATCGCCATCCCCGCGACCAGGGCGCAGACCGTATCCGCCACCGCCACCCAGACCGCCGCCCGCGGGATCGAAACGCCCCGAGGCACGTAGGCCCCATAGACCATCATCGCGCCCAGCCCCAGCGACAGGGTGAAGAAGGCGTGGCCGGCCGCCGCCATGGCGGTCCCGGGCGTGATCGCCGAAAAGTCCGGGCGAAACAGGAAATCGGCGGCCCGGCCGAAATCCCCCACGACGCCGGCATAGATCGCCAGCACGACGAGCAGCAGCGTCAGGAGCGGCATCATCCACCGCACCGCCCGCTCGATCCCGCCCTTCACGCCGCGGGCCACGATCGCGACCACCGCGCCCATCACCAGGGTGTGCCAGGCGATCATCTGGGCGGGATCGGCCAGCAGGCCGTCGAAGGCGGCCGTGCTCGCCTGCGGCGTCAGCGCGCCGAGGCCGCCCACCGCGCCCTTGGCGGCATAGGCCAGCGCCCAGCCGGCGACGACGCTGTAGAAACTCAGCACGCCCAGTGCAGTCAGCGCCACGAACCAGCCCATCGCGTTCCAGGCCCGACCGCCGCGCCGGCCGGCGGCCATCGCGCCGAGGGCCCGCACCACGCTCGGCCCGCCGTGCCGCCCGAGCAGCAACTCGGCGATCAGCACCGGCACGCCCACCAGGGCCACAAAGCCCAGGTACATCAGCACAAAGGCGCCGCCCCCGCTGACGCCGGCCATGTAGGGGAACTTCCAGATGTTCCCCAGGCCCACGGCCGATCCTACCGCCGCAGCGATGAAGGCGGCCCGCGAGGACCACTGAGGGGCGCCATCGGCCACGCTGGTTTGCGTCCGCGCGCCCAGGGCGGCGGAGTCCGCGATCGTCATCTTTGGGGATCCTTCTAAGCTGTCGGCGGTGCGGCGCCGTCCAGGGGCTTGGTCATCTCCAGCCCCGGGAAGGGCACGCCGCCCATGTCGAAACTCATCGCGCTCACCGGGGCGTATCCGCGCGCCGCGTAGAACGCTTCCGAGCCGCGCATGGCGTGCAGGTTGGCGCGGCGGGCCCCCGAGGCGGCCGCCTCGCGCTCCACCCGCTCCAGAAGCCGGGCCGCCAGGCCCCGGCGCGTCCTGTCCGGGCGCACATAGACCGAGCGGACCTCGATCGCCGCGGGATCGACGGGGCCGCGCACATGGTCTTCCATCGCCCCGCAAGGGCGCCATCCGGCGCAGGCGACGAGCCGCCCGCCCTCGCTCAGCACCCACAGGTGCGCGCGCCGGATGTGGGTGCGCAGGGTTCCCGCCGTAAAGCGAAGGAACGCCTCCACCTGCTCATGCGTGTAGTGGGCGGCGGCCACGCCGACGATTGAATCCCGCTGAAGCTCTTCGAGGGCATCGCCGTCCCCGGCGACTGCCCTGCGCAATTCCAGTTCGCTCATGTCCAGGCTCAAAGTTCACCGCGCCCTGCCGGCGCGGGCGGCTTCTTTGGCTCGGCGACCGGCGTTTGGCGAACGAATAGACTTGAAATCGCAGTTCAATAGAATTGAACCATGTTCGACCAGGACCTCCTTCGCACCTTCGTCGCCATCGTCGACGCCGGCAGCTTCACCGCGGCCGCGAAGGTCGTCGGCCGAACGCCCTCGGCGGTCAGCATGCAGATCCGGCGGCTGGAGGACGCCACGGGGCGCCGCCTCCTCCGGCGCAGCGCCCAGGGCGTGCAACTGACCGATAGCGGCGAGATGCTGCTGATGCATGCGCGCGAGATCATCGACGCCCACGCCGCAGCCTTCGACGCCATGATGAGCGAGCGGGCGCCGCGGTCCCTCGCTATCGGGCTGCCCGACACCTATGTCTCGCCGGTCGTCGCCCCCTTGCTCGGCGACCTTGTCGGTCTCTTCCCGGACACGAACCTGCGGGTGCTGATCGAGGGTTCCCGGACGCTGCTTCGCCGGCTGGAGGAGGGCGCCGTGGACATGGCGCTCGTCACCGAGTTTCAGCTCGGGGGTGATGACCGAGGCGATCTGGTTCATCTGGAACGGGGCATCTGGGCCTGCGCCGAGCGTTGCCCCGCCCTGGACACGACGCCGCTTCCTGTTGCGCTGATGGCGGAGGGAAGCGTCTATCGCCGCCTCGCCCAGGAGATGCTGCGCCGGGTCGCCCGACCTTATCGCGTCGCCCTCACGGCGACCGCCGAGACGGTGATCCGCGCCGCGATCGAGTCCGGTTCGGTGGTGGCGCCGCTTCCGGAGTCCCGCGCCTTCCCGGGTATGCGGGAACTCACGCCGGCGGACGGCTTTCCCAGCATGCCCGCGCTGAAGGTTCGCCTCCGCACCGGCCGACGCCGCCTGCCTCCCGCCGGCGAGTGGCTCGCCGAACGGCTGCGCGAGCGCGGCCGCGGCTTCCCGGACGCAGCGTCTTGACTTGACCGGCCCGCCCGGCTCCCTCTCCGTTGGTGAGCGACTCCACCATCACCTACGCCGGCTACCTGGGCCTCGACCGCCTGCTCAGCGCCCAGCATCCCACCACCGACCGTCACGACGAGCTCCTGTTCATCGTCATCCACCAGACGAAGGAGCTTTGGCTGAAGGAGATCATCCACGAGGTCCAGCTCGCCAAGCGGCTGGTCCGTTCGGGTGAGGTGGAGCCGGCCTACAAGGCGTTGGCCCGCGTCTCGCGCATCCAGACGATCATGACCCTCTCCTGGGACGTGCTGGCGACCATGACGCCGGCCGACTACCTGAGCTTCCGCGCAGGGCTCGGGACCAGCTCAGGCTTTCAGTCGTGGCAGTTCCGCACGCTCGAGTACCTTCTGGGCCTGAAGGACGCCTCGTTCCTCGCCTTCCAGGACGAGGGCAGCGCCGCCATGGCCGAGTTGAGGGGCGCGCTCGAGGCGCCTAGCCTCTACGACGACGCGATCTCCCGTCTCGCAGCCCAAGGCCTGCCCGTGCCGACGGAGGTCCTGCAGCGCGACGTCACCCAACCCTACACGCCGTCGCCGACCGTCGAAGACGCATGGCTGGCCGTCTACCGCGACACGCAGCGGTACTGGGAGCTCTACCAGCTCGCCGAGAAGCTGGTGGACCTGGACGACGCCCTGCTCACCTGGCGCCACAAGCACATCCTGACGGTCGAGCGCATCATCGGCGGCAAGCGCGGCACCGGCGGCACCGAGGGGGCGACCTACCTCCAGCGCACCCTGCAGCGTCGGTGCTTTCCCGAGCTATGGTCCGTACGGACGCGGCTTTGAGCAGCGCTCGCCAGTTCGGGCCTCAGGCGGCGATCTCGGCCTTCAGCCAGCGCCGGAAGCGCGCGATCTTTGAATCCTGGGCCTCGGTGCGCCGGCAGACGAACCAGTAGCGCAGCTTCGATTCCACCGTCAGGTCGGACGCCGCCACCAGTTGGCCGCGCTCCAGGGCCCCGGCCACGAGGGCCAGCGGCGCAAGCGCGACGCCCACGCCGGCCAGAGCGCCCTGGATGGAGTCGTTCAGGCTGTCGTACCAGAGCTCGCGCCCGCACTCCGGCTCCAGGCCGGCGGCCCGGAGCCAAGGCCTCCAGCCCCGCGGATCGAGCCGCAGGCAGAGGCGCGTGGCCTGGTCCCAGCCTCCCTCGCGCAGGCCTTCGGCCTGGGCGGGACTGCACACCGGTGCGGCCACCAGCTGCAGCAGCGGGTCCTTGTCCGCACCGGACGGTCGTGCGGCGCTGAGCCGGATGGCGACGTCCACGCCCGCCGCGTCCAGGTCGACGACGGCGTTCGAAGCCTCGATCCGAAGCTCCAGTGGCCGGTTCGCCTGCTCGAACGCCGCGACCCGCCGGGTCAGGAAGGCGTTTGCGAACGCGGGGGCGGCCGAAACCCGCAGCACCCCGGCGGGCCGGCGCCGTCGAAGGGCCGCCGTTCCCTGACGCAACTCCAGGAACGCGCGGCCGACATGGTCCTGCAGCGTCCGGCCGGCGTGGGTGAGCTCCACCCGGCGGTGGCCGCGCACGAACAGGGCTTGCCCGAGGTGCGCCTCCAGAGCGCGGATCCGGTGGCTGACCGCCGAGGGCGTCAGGCGCATCTCGTGCGCCGCGGCCTGGAACGAGCCCAGGCGGGCGGCGGCCTCGAAAGCTTCGAGCGCGGCCAGGGGCGGTAGGGGATCGGTCGGCAACATGCTCGCCGTCAGATGAATCACGCTCATCTTAGCGGCAGAGGTTTCGTTTGTCGCAACACCGGCGATGGCGCCACTCAGGCGCTCATGACCAGCACCCCTCCCCGCCTCCTCGTCCCCTTCGCGGCGCACGCCCGGATCGAGCCGATCGCGGTCGGCCGCGCGCGCATCCCCGATGCGCACGAACTCACCAACCATATCGGCAGCGTCCACGCCGGAGCTCTCTTCACCCTCGCCGAAAGCGCGTCCGGCAGCGCCATGGCCGGCGCCTTCTCCGCCGAGCTGTCGGGCGGCGTCCGGCCCCTCGTGCGCCGGTCCGAGATCCGTTTCCTGCGCGTGGCCCGCGGCGAGATCACCGCCAGCGCACGCATCCAGGAGCCCAAGGCGGAGATCTCGGAGCGGCTGGCGCAAAACGGCCGGACCGACTTCGAGGTCGTGGTGACGCTGACCGATCCGGGCGGCGAGGTCGTCGCCGAAATGGACGTCACCTGGAACCTCGCCAGGCCCCGCGAACCCGCCCTGCCGGCCGACTGACGCCCTCCCCAGCGCAGCGGTCGCCCCGACGGGCGGATATGCTCCGCCCGTCGGGCCCCGCGCTCGACCCGGCAGTCCCCCCAGCGACGACCTAGAACGGAATCTCGTCGTCCAGGCTGGCGCTGAAGTCCTCGCGCGGTCCCGAGGCCGGCGCCCGCGGGCCTGACGAGAACCCGCCCGAATAGCCGCCCTCGCCCTGTTCGGCGTCGCCGCCGCGGCCGTCCAGCATGGTCAGCTCGCCGCGGAACTTCTGCAGCACGATCTCGGTGGAGAAGCGTTCGGCGCCCGACTGGTCCTGGTACTTGCGCGTCTGCAGCGCCCCCTCGACGTAGACCTTCGCGCCTTTGCGCAGGTAGTTCTCGCAGACCTTCACGATGTTCTCGTTGAAGATCACCACCCGATGCCACTCGGTCTTTTCCTTGCGCTCGCCCGTCGTGCGGTCGCGCCAGGTCTCGGACGTGGCGATCCGCAGGTTGGCGACCCGGTCGCCGGAATTGAGGCTGCGGATCTCGGGATCGGCCCCGAGGTTGCCGATCAGGATCACCTTGTTGACGCTGCCCGCCATCGATCTGTCTCTGCTTTTCCGTGGTTGCGGGCTCGACGCCCCGGCGCGGACGCTAGCGCGTCACACGTCCGTCAACAAGACGCATGTTCTAAGTTTGTTCCAGCCCATCCACAGCTATCGGGCCATCCGCGGCTATTCCGGGGGCATCGCTCCGGGGATCGCCAGGCGGCCATCGCCGGTCCGCACCAGAGCCACATAGCGAGGCCCCTCGAGAGAGCGCGACGTCAGCACCCCCTCCTTCTGAAGGAACAGGAAGTTCGACTGGTAGGCGCCGTAGATCTCCTGGCGCGTGCCACCCATGGTCAGGAACTTGATGCGCATGGCCTCGAGGTTGGCCGCGCACTTCTCCAGCGAGTCCACCTCGACCAGCTTGTTGTACTTCATCGAGCCGTCCGCCTGCGGCACCACGTGGTAGCAGATGCGCGCGTCGCCGGGCGGCGTGGTCTTCTGGGCGCAGGCGCTGAGCGCCAGGGCGGCGGCGAGGACGAGGATGGCTCTAGGAAACATGTCGCCAGCTTAGCAGGCTCAACCCACCGGCGGGAGGCTGCAATCGGGGACCTGGGCCACCAGGGTGCGGAAGGTCCGGTTGTCGTCCGAGATCTCCACCCGCCCCGCCACCAGACGCAGCGTCTGCTGGCCGAAGCGGCCGTAAGTCGCCGAGCCGGGTCGTTCGCAGCGGCCGGCGAAGAGGGTCTGGACGCAGGTGTTCAGGTCGGTCTCCCCCAGCTTGCGCCAACGACCGCCGCGGTGGCGCCAGCAGTTGGCCGCCGGGCCGGCGGAGGGCGCTGCCTGCGGCTCGTCGAATGCCGACGGCGGCTCCCCGACCGGCTCGACGTTCTCGTCCAGCGGCGGCAGCGGGGTCAGCACCTCGCCCGCCTGCTCGGCCGCGGCCAGCGCCCCTGTCTCGTCCACGCCAACGTCCAGGGCGTCGGTCGCGACGCCGTTTCGGGTCGCGCATTCGGTCAGGGTGAGTTCGCCCACATAGACGCCCTGCACGAAGCAGCGCAGCGGCTTGCCCGGATCGATGCGGTTATCCAACTCACTGGCGTCGATCACCAGCCCGCCCTCGGACGCCGGCGGCGGTGTCGAAGACCTCTCTCCGGACACCAGCAACCAGGCCAGTCCCACCCCGGCCAGCAGGGCCATGAGCGCGCCGACGGCGAGAAGCGGGAGGCGGCGGGTCGGCTTGCGGGGCTTCGGAGGGGGGCTCTCCATCAGGCTTGGCTAGACGGGCCGGCCGATGGTTGCAAGCGCGCGGCGCCCCTACCCGCCGCCGGTAAGGCGCGCGAGCGCGGCCTGGTAGTTCGAGATCTGGTTCTGCAGATAGGCCGGGACCGTGCCCGACGCGGTCGCAGCGGCCGCCTCCTGGGCGCGCCGGACACTCTCGGGCGTCGAGATCTTGACGAGGTCCTTGTACGCCGTGCGGATCACCCCCATCGCGGTGGCGATGTCGGCGACCGCGTGGGCGATTTCCTTCGCCGTGGTGAGCTTCAGGTCGTGCTCCAGCTTGAGGCCATAGATCTGGCCCTTGCCGTCGGCGGGCTCCAGCCCGTTGTCGCCCACCACCGTCGAGCGGACGACGCCTTCCGGAATCCCCAGCAGCTCCAGCGCGCTCTTCCCCTCCTTGCCGGCGCCGAACTCGATCACCGTGCGCGCGTTCATCGGCGCGATCGTCAACTTCCGGACGCCGTCCGACGTGCCGATGGTGACCTTGGCCTGGAAGCCGCTCGCGCGCCGGATCTTCTGCGCGAGGGTGTCCAGGGTGTCGTCGGCGTCGATCGTGACGGTCGTCATGCGGCCCGAACCGACGCGCACCGTGAACTGCTCGCCGGCGCGGATGGAGCTGGCGGCGGTGATCTTCTTGGAATCGGAGAGGTCCAGCGTGCCGGCGGGCAGGCCCAGCCGGTCAAGCGAGCTCGCGCCCGCAGGATCGACTGCGATGGCGCTGGGCGCGGCATAGCCGTCCTTGCCGGAGAAGCGGCGCGACCAGTCGATCGTACCGGCGGCCACGTCGAGCCGCGCCAGGAAGCCGTCCTGCTTGCCGACCGCCGGCTCGCCCGGCAGGTCCGCCCCGGCGGAGCCGGCGACCCAAACCTGGCCGTTCGCGACCGCGAGCGAGGTGGCCCGGTCGTCCCCCGTCCCGCCATAGTAGGCGATCGAGCCTCCGGCGGAGAGATCGGCCGAGATCCGGGCGGCGAAGGCGTCGACGCCCCCCGCATGGGCCCGTGTCACAGAGCCCGCAGCCAGGGCGGCGTTCGCCGTGGAGCCCACGAGGACGACGTCGCCCCCGTCCAGCGCCAGGCCGGCGATGTCGCCGCCCTGCAGGTCGCCCAGGTCACGGGTGGCGGTCAGCACCGGCGATGCGCCGGACACGTCGAAGCGGCGCAGCACCGCCCGCCCATCCTCGATGCTGGCGGTCACCAGCGAGGTCCCGTCCAGCACCATTCCTGCGGGCCGATCGGCGCCCGTTGTGCCGAAACTCTGGGTGAAGGTCGGCGTCACCTTGCCGTTCGCATCCGGCGGACCGAAGGCCTCGATATAGCCATCCCAGTTCCCGATCCCCGTCGCGCCCGGCAGGGCCGAGCGCGAGCGGCCGGCCACATAGACGGTCCCGTCGGCGCCGAAGGTCAGCTGGCTGGCCTCGTCCTCGAGCCGCGCGCCGCGCCGCTGGGTCCAAAGCTCCTCGCCGTCGCCGTTGAACACGGTCACGAAGCTGTCCGTGGCGTCGGGGAAGGCGGCGCCCGAGTTCAGCGCGCCATCCACGGCTCCGTTGAGGCCGCCGACCACCGAGCCCGCGATCGCCACCTTGCCGTCGGCGGCGACGGCCAGCGCCAGGCCCGAGGCCTTCTCCGAGGCCCCAAGGGTGCGCGTGAAGACCAGGTTGCCGCCTGAATCGTACTTCAACAGGGCGACGTCCTGCTCGCCCTTGATGTCCTGACCGGACGTCCGGTTTACCACGTCCGCCAGCATGTAGACCGAGCCGTCGGGCCCGACCTTGGTGGCGCGGACGGTCTTCACCTCCGGACTCAGGGTCTTGGCGAAGGCGCGGCCGTCCACCCAGTAGGCTTCGCTCTCGCCCTGGACTGGCGCTTCGACCGTCGCCGTGTCGGTCTGGAACTTCAGGAGCTGCTGATTGATGACGCCGTCGTTGGTGCTGATCTTGCCGTCGGGGTCCGGGTTGCCCACCCCCTGGGCCACATAGACCGCCCCCGCCGTGTCCACGGTCTCGAAGGTGACCGTCTCGCCTGCCGGCTTGACCCTCAGCGCCCACTGGTCGGGCCCGAGGCCCAGCTTGATCTCCTGGCCACCGGCGGTGATCGTCTTTTCGGCGCCCGGCAGGCGCTGGGTGGCGAACCGCGTGTCGACGCCCGCAGCCTCGAGCTGGCCGTTGATGTAGGTCACCACATTGGCCATCGACCGGGTCTGGGCGCCCATGCCCGCCAGGTCGATGTTCACATTATAGTCCACGCCCGAGCGATTGATTTTTATGGCGAATTTCACATCGCCCTGAAAGCGCGCCACCGCGTCCGCGCTGGTCCCGGCATGCAGGACGCCCGTGACGTACTCCTGCTTGGTGGCGGCCACCGGCGGGGCCGTCTTGGCCGTCGTGTTCACCTCGCCCGTGGTGAGCCGAAGGTTCTCGAGGCGCGCGGTGCGGGCGTAGTCGAAAACCTCGGAGAGGCCCCTGGCGAAGGTGGCCCGGATCCGGTCTTCCTCCCCGCTCGTCAGCCCCTTCTTCTGGATCTGGTCGGCCAGGCCCGCCAGCACGGACAGGCCCTGGTACATGGCGAACAGCTTGCGGTAGTCGTCGCTGGCGCCTGGCAGGTCCAGCTTGGCCGACGTCTCGTTGATGAACCGGCGTCCGGCGAGCGCCGCCTTGACGTCGGCCGAAGTGTTCGCAGGCGCGGCCAGGGACGACCACGGCGCGGTCGGGGCGTACTTCTTCGTGGTCGAGACCCCGCCCACGCCGCCCGAAGTCCCGACGCCGCCTGAGGAGATCCCCATGCGGGCGTTGAAGAACCCGAGCAACAGATTTGAATCTATGGGCGTGACCATGGCGTCCTTCGGCGGAGATCGACTCCGCCAATGGCCACCCTATGACCGGGATCGTTTACGGCTCGCTAAGGGGTCAGGATAAAAGGGGCCTGGGCGACAGCGCGCCCAGGCCCCCTTCATACGCCCCAACGGAAACGCGTTTAGCCGCCACGGAAGAGCTGCAGCACGATCTGCGGCGCGGAGTTGGCGATCGAGAGCGCTTGGGCGCCGAGCTGCTGCTGCACCTGCAGCGACTGCAGCCGCGCGCTCTCCTTGGCGAGGTCGGCGTCCACGAGGTTGCCGACGCCAGTCTCGAGCACGTCGGTCAGCTTGCCCACGAAGCCTAGGTGGGCCTCGATCTGCTTGCCCTGGGAGCCCAGGTTGCCGAGCGCCTGATTGACGAGGCTGATGGAGTTGTTGAGCGCGGTCAGCGCGGTGGAGGCCGCCGCCACCGTGCCGATCGAGGCGCCGGCCGCGATGGTGACGATCGCGCCGCCCAGCGAGAGGTTCTGGGTCGAAAGGGTGATCCGCGAGGTGGCCTCGGCGTTGGCCAGGAACTGGATGTTGCCGGCCGTGCCGTCCAGCAGGTTAGCGCCGTCGAAGCTTGCGTTGCCGATGATTTGCGTGATCTGCCGCAGCAGCGCCTTGAAGTCCGAATCCAATGCGGTGCGCGCGTTGACGTCCAGGGAAGTGTCCAGGGCGGCGACCACCTTGGCCTTCAGCTCCACCAGCAGGTCCGACACGCTTTCGCCGGCCGCCAGCGAGACCTCGGCGATCGACTGCGCGCGCTCCAGGCTCATGCGCACCGCGCCCAGGGCGCCGATGTCGGCCCGCTGTCCCTGGGCGATGGCCCAGACCGCGGCGTTGTCCTTGGCGTTGCCGATCTTCAGGCCGGTGTTCACCCGATTCTGGACGCTGGCCAGATCGTCGTTGGTCTTGTTGAGGTTCTGAAGCGCGGTCAGCGCGGACTTGTTGGTGTGGACGCTGATCGTCATTCCGCTCTCCTAGCGAGGGCGACCTCGACAGCGACTCGCCACCGGGCCGTGCTTCGACGCTAGGAAGCGCTGGTATGCATATGGTTAACGGAATTAACGACGAGCGCCGCCGCCGGGCGGTTCCCGGGGCGGTTGGGACATTTTGTCCTACGCCTCGCCTCAGGCGAGCGTCTGGATTTGGATCAGGCCGTCGTCTTGATGACGGCGCCGGCGGCGTAGTCGGTCTCTCCGCGCATCCTCAGGACCTCGTCCCTCGGAAGCTGGCGAAGAACTTCGCCGGTCTGCCGGTCGATCGTCTTGTAGACGTACGAACCGGTGGCTTGATCCATTTCGATGACCAGTCGCATGTCGACCGGATCCGGCCCCGCCGCTGCGGCCTTCGCCTCGACGCTCCCGGGGGAAGCGGCGGGCCGATCGGCCTTGGGGGGGATGGGATCGGACGCGGGCGCGACGGGCGCGACCTTGCTGCTCATGGCTCCTTTCGCTGAACGCGAGTTGCAGCGCTCCGATTAGGCGCGAACGGCGGACGGGAGGATCCCGTCCGCCGACACGACGAGGGAACCGCGGAGCCGCAAGGGCCCCGCGGCTACCCGAGTTAGCGGAACAGGCCCAGCAGGATCGAAGACGACTGGTTGGCGATGGAGAGCGCCTGGACGCCGAGTTGCTGCTTGGTCTGCAGCGACTGGAGCTTTGCGCTTTCCTTGGCCAGGTCGGCGTCGACCAGGTTGCCGATACCCACGTCGATCGTGTCCTGCAGCTTGGTCACGAAGTTCTGGTGCGAACCCAGGGCCTTCGAGCCCGTGCCGAGCTTGCTCAGCGCGCTGGAGACGTTGGCGATCGAGGCGTTGACCAGAGCGATCGTCGCGCTGGCCGCAGCCACGGTGCCGATCGAAGTGGCCGCAGCGACCGTCACGACGCCACCGCCCAGCGACAGGTTCTGCGCCGCAACGGTGATCTTCGACGAGGCGTCGGCGTTGGCCAGGGCCGCGATCGACGAACCGCCGCTCTTGACCATGTTCACGCCGTTGAAGTCGGCGTTAGAGACGGCCTTCGTGATCTGGTCCCGGAGCGCCGTGAACTCGGTGTTCAGGGCGGTGCGGCTCGCGGTGTCCAGCGATGTGTCAGCCGCCGCCAGAGCCTTTTCCTTCATCTGAAGGAGCAGGTCCGACACCGTCTCACCGGCCGAGATGGCCACGTCGACGGTCGACTGAGCGCGTTGCAGGGATTCCTTGACCGCATTCAGGGACGAGGACGTCGCACGCTGGTTCTGGGCAATGGCCCAGATGGCGCCGTTGTCCTTCGCGTTGTTGATGCGCTTGCCGGTGTTGATCCGGTTCTGCGTGCTCGCCAGTTCGGAGTTGGTCGAGTTGAGGTTTTGCAGCGCGATCATCGCGCCGACGTTAGTGTTCACCGAATTCATGGTGTCGGTCCTTACTTCTCTAAGGAGACCGGCAGCCGTTCTGGCGGCCGGAGGCATTTTGCCCAGGCCTTCAAGCAGCAAGTCGCGCGCCATGGCGACGCTGTCGCAAATCGCGACTAAGCTACTGATTATATGAGTTTAATGGGCTGTTAGGGTTGCCTGGACTCGGCAAAATCTGCCGGGTCGGCCGCGCCTGGGGCAAGATCTGCCGATCGCCACCGGCAGCATCTGCCGGGCGGGAAGGAAGGCCCCAGGCGCCGAAGCGCCCGGGGCTTGTGGCCTTAGCGGAACAGGCCCAGCAGGATCGAAGACGACTGGTTGGCGATGGAGAGCGCCTGGACGCCGAGCTGCTGCTTGGTCTGCAGCGACTGGAGCTTTGCGCTTTCCTTGGCCAGGTCGGCGTCGACCAGGTTGCCGATACCCACGTCGATCGAGTCCTGCAGCTTGGTCACGAAGTTCAGGTGCGAACCCAGGGACTTCGAGCCCGTGCCGAGCTTGCTCAGCGCGCTGGAGACGTTGGCGATCGAGGTGTTCACCAGTGCGATGGCCGCGCTCGCGGTCGCCACAGTGGTGATGGTGGTGGTGGCCGTGACCGAAACCACACCGCCGCCCAGCGACAGGTTCTGCGCCGCAACGGTGATCTTCGACGAGGCGTCGGCGTTGGCCAGGGCCGCGATCGAAACACCAGCGTTCTTGACCATGTTCACGCCGTTGAAGTCGGCGTTGGCGACGGCCTTCGAAATCTGGTCCCGGAGCGCCGTGAACTCGGTGTTCAGGGCGGTGCGGCTCGCGGCGTCCAGCGAGGTGTCAGCCGCCGCCAGAGCCTTTTCCTTCATCTGAAGGAGCAGGTCCGACACCGTCTCACCGGCCGAGATGGCCACGTCGACGGTCGACTGAGCGCGTTGCAGGGATTCCTTGACCGCATTCAGGGACGAGGACGTCGCACGCTGGTTCTGGGCGATGGCCCAGATGGCGCCGTTGTCCTTCGCGTTGTTGATGCGCTTGCCCGTATTGATCCTGTTCTGAGTGCTGGCGAGCTCCGCGTTGGTCGAGTTGAGGTTCTGGAGCGCGATCATCGCGCCCACGTTCGTGTTGACCGAATTCATCGGCTTTTCCTTCCGTTCTGGATGGGGGTTCCGGGCTTTGCCCGTCGGGCGGCTTTTGCGCCCGCGTTCGGCCTCGCAAGCCGCGGGCCAGGATTAACCACGCCGCCGACGACGTAAGGCCGCGATTTCGCTAGCGAATTCGGAGACCGTCGTTCGCGATCTCGGAGACGCCGCTAGCCGGGATTTTCCGCCCGGCAGGACCTGCCGGTCAAAGACGTCCGCCAACGAAAAACGCCGCGGCGCAGGCCGCGGCGTTGCGTGATGGAAGGGTGGCGCCCGGATCAGGCGGCGGCCTGGGCCCCCTGGGCGGCGAGGCCCTGCATGATCATCCGGTTCACCTCGATCAGGGGCTCGATCTCTTCCTTGTTCCGGATCACCAGCGAGGTGTGCTTGTCGACCCAGATGCTGAGCGAGATGAACGAGGCGCGCAGTTGCGGCGGCAGCTTGTTGTCCGGGTGCGAGCAGTCGGCGCCCAGCACGGCCCACATGCGGCGGTTCCAGTCCAGGGCGTCGGCGCGCCGGCCTACCTCCGTGCGGTCGAGCGCCGCCGCGTCGATGAGCGCACGGGTCACCTGCGCGAACAGGCGATACTCCATGTCGCGCGGGTTCTCAGCTCGCGTCGCGGCCTGATGGTACGCCTGAAGGGACATTCCCCAGCCTTTCGTCTTCGTATTCGATAAGCTTCCGGCACAGCATCAGCGCCTTGTAGTACTCGCGCGCCATGCAGGACTTGGAGATGTTCACGCAGTCCGCGAGAACCGAGGGGTTCGAGATCACGCCCATGAACTCGGTCAGGCGGCGCACGAACTCGTCGTAGTAGCGTTCGGCGGCGTTCTCATCGAGGTACATCATCATGACCGGGAAGTAGATGCGCCGCGCCGGCGTTTGCACCTCCTCGGGCTGCATGATGTCCTTCTCGCGAAGGACCGAGGCCTTGTTCTGCAGCACCAGCACGGCGCGCCGGTCGCCGTTCTGTACGACGGCGCCGTTGAGGACGAACTTTTCCCCCGGCTTGAGCGACAGTTTCAGCGGCACGTCCCGCTCCCCGATGTTCCGGCCCGAGCCCGGGCGATGCGATTCGTATGAACCATACTCGCCCTCCTTCCGACCGAACGCACGTCACCGTTACGGCTCACCCGTTAACGTGCGATTGCCGCCTCTGACGCCAGCAGTCACCCGCCAGACCTTAAGCGCGGATTAAGGCTGATCTAGCCATCTGGGCCCCGATCACGGAACGTCTCCTTCATGTCGCCGAAGCCCTCGCCCACCCAGACTTCCGCCGCGGCGCTCGCGGCCGCGCAGGCCGCGACCGGCGTGTCCGGCGGTGTCGTCGGCGAAGCCGGCTCCCGCGACGCTGTGGCGCAGCTCAGCGCGGCGGTGGCGGGCCTGAAGGGCATGGCCGCCCGGCCGTTGCTGCAGCGGGCGGTGGAAGCGATCCACGCCCAGGACTGGCCCGCCGCGGCCCAGTGGGCGACCAAGGCGCTGGGGGCCGACGAGCGCAGCGGCTTCGGCTGGTACCTGCTGGGAATCGCCCAGGAGCGGCGTGGCGACTTCGCCTCGTCCGTCCAGGCCTATGAGGCCGCGCTCAAGCTCACGCCCGACAATCCCGACATCGCCAAGGACCTGGGCCGCCTCGCCTACCGCATGGGCATGAAGCCCCAGGCCGAGAAGCTCTTCCGGCTGTTCCTCGCGCAGCGCCCCGACCACCAGGAGGGGATCAACAACCTGGCCTGCGCCCTGCGCGACCAGGGGCGCTACGCCGAGGCCGTCGAGGTGCTGCGGCCGGCGATCGTGAACGACCCGTCCGCCGTCCTCCTGTGGAACACCATGGGCACGGTGATGTCCGAGCAGGGCGACTTCGCCAACGCCGAGGTCTTCTTCCAGGAGGCGCTGCGCCTCGATCCCGGGTTCTTCAGGGCCCGCTACAATCTCGGCAATGCGCGCGTGATGCAGGGGGACGCGGCCGGGGCGCTGGAGGCGTGCGACGCGGCCCTTAAGCGCGTCACCGCCCCCGACGATCGCCAGATGATGCGCCTGGCGCGCGCCACCATCCTCATGTCGCTGGGGCGCATCGGCGAAGGCTGGGACGAATACGAGGCCCGCCACGACCCCAGCTTCTCGGGAACCACCCAGTACCTGTTCGACCGGCCGCGCTGGGAGCCCGGCGCGGACCTGGCCGGCAGGTCGCTGCTGGTCGCCGCCGAACAGGGCCTGGGCGACGAGATCCTCTTCTCCAACGTCCTGCCCGACGTGATCGAGCGCCTGGGGCCGGACGGCCGCCTGACGCTCGCTGTCGAGCCGCGGCTGATTGCCCTCTTCCAGCGCACCTATCCGCAGGCGCGCGTCGTCGCCCACGCCACATACGACGTCGGAGGCCGGCTGGTCTGCCACGCACCCGATCTGCAGGACGATCTGGACGGCATCGACCTGTGGGTCCCGATGGGCTCGCTCCTGCGCGAGCACCGCCGCACTCTGGACGCCTTTCCCGAGCGCGTCGGCCTCTTGACGCCCGATCCGGACCGGGTCGCCCACTGGCGCCAGGTGCTGGCCGAGCACGCGCCCGCGGGCCCCAAGGTCGGCCTGCTTTGGAAGAGCGCCGTCAGCCGCGACGCCCGCCACCGATACTTCTCGCCCTTCAACGCCTGGGCCCCGGTGCTGAAGACGCCCGGCGTCGTCTTCGTGAACCTCCAGTACGGCGATTGCGCCGATGAACTCGCCGCCGCCGAGCGTGACCTCGGCGTTCGGATCTGGCCCCCGCCCGACATCGACCTGAAGCAGGACCTGGACGAGGTCGCCGCCCTCTGCGCCGCCATGGACCTCGTCGTGGGCTTCGCCAACGCGACCCTCAACATCGCCGCGGCCGTGGGCGCCCCGACCTGGCTCATCAGCACGCCGAACGCCTGGCCGCGCCTCGGGACCGGCCGCTACCCCTTCTATCCCCAGGTTCGCGTCTTCCTCCCGGAGCGGCTGGGGGATTGGAGCACCGTGATGGGCGAGGTCGCCGAGGCCCTCCACGCCCATACGGACGGCCGGGTTTCCGCCGCCCCTTAAGCGTGGATTAAGCATAACCGGGCACACCAGCGGGGATCCTCCGGAGACCCCGCCCGATGGCCGCCAAGCTTCCGACCGCCACGTCCGCCCTCGCGCTGCAGGGCGCGGACACCGCGCCGGTCGGCGGTTCCGGCGACCTGACCGGCCGCCCCGGCTCGAAACAGGCGCTCGCGCGACTCACGGAGGCGATGGCCGAGCTCAAGGCCATGTCGGCCCGCCCCCTGCTCGAGCGCGCCGTGACCGCCCTGAACACCGAGGACTACCAGGCCGGCACCGACTGGGCCCTCAAGGGACTGGAGAAGGACGAGCGCAACGGTTTCGGCTGGTACCTGCTGGCCATGGCCCGCGAGGGCCTCGGCGACTATCCCACCGCGCTCAAGGCCTACGAAACGGCCCTGCAGCTCATCCCCGAACAGGTGGAGATCGCCAACGACCTGGGCCGCCTCGCCCACCGGATGGGCATGCACGCCCAGGCCGAGAAGCTCTTCCGGCATTTCCTCGCCCGCCACCCGAACAGCCCCGACTGCGCCAACAACCTGGCCTGCGTGCTGCGCGACGAGCACCGCTACGAAGAGGCGATCGAGCTCCTGCGGCCGGCGATCGTCGCCAATCCCGAGACCGCCGCCCTCTGGAACACCATGGGCACCATCGTCACCGAGCAGGGCGATCCCAGGAACGCCGAAATCTTCTACAACGAGGCGATCCGCCTTAATCCCGACTTCGGCCGGGCGATCTACAACCTGGGTTGCGCGCTGACCTTCATGGAGCGGACCGACGAGGCGCTGGCGCGGATCGACCGCGCGCTCCAGCTCGTCCGGTCGGAAGAAGACCGTCAGCTCATGACTATGGCGCGCTCTACGGCGCTGATCATCGGCGGGCGCCTCGGCGAGGGCTGGGACGCCTACGAGGCGCGACTGCATCCCGCCTACGCCAGCGCCATGTCGTTCCAGGTCGAGGCGCCGCGCTGGTCGCCCGACGACGACCTCGCCGGCAAGTCCCTCCTGGTGGTCGCCGAACAGGGCCTGGGCGACGAGATCCTGTTCGCCAATGTCCTGCCCGACGTGCTGGAGGCCCTTGGGCCCGAGGGCCGCCTCACCGTCGCCGTCGAGCCGCGCCTCGTGCCCTACTTCCAGCGGAGCTTTCCGCAGGCGAGCGTCGGCCCCCACGCCGTCTACCAGGCCGCCCGCAGCAAGGTGTGGACGCTGCCGTTCGTGGACGACTTCTCGCAGTTCGACCGCTGGGCGCCGATGGCCTCCCTGATGCGCCGCTTCCGCCGCAGCCTCGCCGACTTCCCGAGCCGGCCAGGCTACATGACGCCCGATCCCGAGCGCGTCGCGTACTGGCGCGGCGTACTCGACGAACAGGCGCCGCCCGGCGCCCGCGTCGGGCTGCTCTGGAAGAGCGCCATCAAGGATGGCGCGCGCCACCGCTTCTTCTCGCCCTTCGCCCAGTGGGCGCCGGTCCTGAGCGCCGAAGGCGCGTGCTTCGTGAACCTGCAGTACGGCGACTGCTCGGCCGAGCTGGCCCAGGCGCGGCGCGACCTCGGCGTCACCATCTGGAACCCGCCGGGCATCGACCTGAAGCAGGACCTGGACGACGTAGCCGCCCTCTGCGCGGCCATGGACCTGGTGATCGGCTTCTCGAACGCCACCTTCAACATCGCGGCCGCGGCGGGGACGCCCGCCTGGCTGATCTCCACCCCCGGCGCCTGGCCGCGGCTCGGCACAGCCCGCTATCCCTGGTACCCCCAGGCGCGGACCTTCACCATGCCGGCCTTCGGCGACTGGACGCCGATCATGGAGACCGTCGGCGACGCCGCGCGAGCCTGGATCGCCGAACGCGCCTGAGCGCCGGAACGGGCCTCACGGCCGGGGGTTTTCTGGAGACCATCCAGGAGACACCCCATGCCCGGCCCCCGCTTCCACTCCGACCCCGGCTCCGACCCCCAGGACGGCGCCGAAACCTTCGACGAGAGCCAGACCGTCGGCGGCGAGGGTTCGGTCAGCCTCGGCGGCGATTCGCCCCTGCCCGTGGGCGAGGAGATGCGCACCTTCGAGGAACTCCCGGACGTCCGCGACGTGACCCGTCGCGAGGGCGACGCCGACGACGATGAGGCCATCGCCCTCGACGCCGACGAGTTCGATCCCGACGCCGTCCAGGACCGGGACTTCGAGGAGGACAACGAACTCGACTACCGCGCGGCTACGGCCGAGCGCGAAGACGACATCGACGGGCTGGGGCCGGAAGGCGGCCGCGGCGACGAGGATCGCCTGGCCGCCGGCGATATCGAGGGGCTGGACGAGGTCCGCGACGCCGACGCCGTGGAAGGCGGCGAAGACGACTTCACCAACTTCGAAGCCAAGAACCTCGACGATGCGGATCTGGAGCGCCTGGGCTACTCCGGCCGGCCGAAGGATCGCGGATAGGTGGGCAGCGCCCCTACAGCGCAAACCCCTTCGCCCGAAGCCGCTCCAGGCTCTTCGGCCGCACCTCGGCCCAGTCCGCCGCCAGTAGTCCCAGGCCCACCACGTCCTGCGGCTCGCCGTTCTTGAAGACGTGCGCCCGGAACAGCGCCTCACGCTGGAAGCCAAACGATTCGTGCAGCCGCCAGACCGGCTCGTTGCCGATCAGCACCTCGCACCACAGCTTGTTCAGGCCGCGCTCGCCGAAGACATGCTCGATCATCCGGAACTCGACGTACGAGCCGACCCCTTTCCCGCGCGTCGACGGGTCGGCGAGATAGTAGGCCCAGGCGCATTTCCGATGCGCCGGCGCGATGTCGTAGAGATTGGCCAGCCCCACCGGCTTGCCGTCCTGCTCGATGATCCAGTAGCGCCGGGACGGATCGGCCATCGCGGCGGCGAACCAGCGCTCGTGCTCGGCCGGCGAGATCACATGGTCCGAGTACATCCAGGCCGAGACCTCGGGCATGTTGCGCCATTCCAGCAGCCTGGGGCTGTCCTCGGAGCGCACGTCCCTGAGTTCGATCTGCGGCGCGCTCGTCATGCGGCGACTCCGGAACTGTTGCGGTCGAGGGCCACGACATCGTCCGAGGTGAAGGCGGGGTTGCCCGGATAGAGGCGCTCGTACACCTCGCGGACGAACGCCAGGTCCTCGGGGAAGTCCACCGTCCAGCGCAGGTGCGCCAGCGAGGGCGAGCGCGACAGGCTGGCGATCCGGAACGTCTCCGGCCGGCGATGGATATAGGGCGTCACGTGCTCGCGCTCGTAGGGGTCCTTCGCCTCGCGCCCGGCCCGCATCAGGGCCTCACGCCGCATCACCTCCACATCCAGGCCGTGCGGATAGGTGCGCACCGCCGGCGTGTTGCTGGCGTAGTCGGCGCCCGCCTCGTGCAGGCGCTCGATCGTCGCGTCGATCACCGTCCAGTCGGCCAGCGGGCAATCGGCGGTCAGGCGCACGATGACGTCGGCCTCCGGAACCTGCGCCATGGCGCCGCAGTAGCGGTCCAGCACGTCGCCCAGCGAACCGCGGAAAACGGCATGGCCCAGGCCTTCGCAATACGCCGCCAGGGGATCGTCCGAGGGGTCCGTGCTGGTCGCCACCATGATCCGGTCGAGGCGCTTCGAGCGCGCCAGCCGCTCCAGCTGGCGGCCGATCATCGGTTCGCCCAGCACGGGCTCCAACACCTTGCCCGGCAGGCGGGTGGAGGTCATGCGAGCCTGAAGGATCGCCAGGTTCAACGCCGATGGCCCTCTGCGACGCAAAGCCGAGGCCCAGGACTAGTCCGCGCCCGCCGGTTCGGCAATGCGGCCCCTTCCCTTGCGGCAGCGCTCATCGCGCTTGAACATCCGGTACAGCCCTATAGGTTTGCGCAAGACAAACAACTGTTCGAACGCGGGCTCGGGGGCCTGCGCAGGGAGCCTAGATGAGCCAGCGTTTCGAAGGGACCGACAACTACGTCGCCACCGAAGACCTGAAGGTGGCGGTGAACGCCGCCATCGCCCTGGAGCGGCCGCTCCTGATCAAGGGCGAGCCGGGCACGGGCAAGACCGTCCTGGCCTACGAGATCGCCAATGCGCTCGGGGCCGAACTGATCACCTGGCACATCAAGTCGACCACCAAGGCCATACAGGGGCTTTACGAGTACGACGCCGTCACGCGCCTGCGCGACAGCCAGCTCGGCGACGAGCGGGTCAAGGACGTCAAGAACTACATCAAGAAGGGCAAGCTCTGGGAGGCGTTCGAATCGAAGAAGCGCCCGGTGCTGCTGATCGACGAGATCGACAAGGCCGACATCGAGTTCCCGAACGACCTCCTGCAGGAGCTCGATCGGATGGAATTCTACGTCTACGAGACCAACGAGACGATCAAGGCCAAGATCCGGCCGATCGTCATCATCACCTCGAACAACGAGAAGGAGCTGCCCGACGCCTTCCTGCGCCGCTGCTTCTTCCACTACATCCGCTTCCCGGACTCCGAGACGATGCAGGAGATCGTCGACGTCCACTATCCGGGCATCAAGCAGAAGCTGGTCGCCGAGGCGCTGCGCATCTTCTACGACATGCGCAAAGTGCCGGGCCTGAAGAAGAAGCCCTCCACCTCCGAGCTGCTCGACTGGCTGAAGCTGCTCATGGTCGAGGACATCGACGGCGACGCGCTGGCCGAGAAGGACCCGACCAAGCTGATCCCGCCGCTGCACGGCGCCCTGCTGAAAAACGAACAGGACGTCCACCTCTTCGAGCGCCTGGCCTTCCTGGCGCGGCGCGAAGGCGCGGCGCGGCCCGGGCAGCAGTAGGACTTACGGCGAATTCACTCGCCTTTCTCGGGGGCTCCGGCCACGTTCTCAGGGGAACGGACGGAGCCCTTTTTCATGAAGACCACCCTCCTCGTCGCCGCCTCGGCCCTGGCCCTGCCCCTGGCGGCCTGCGGGCCCAAGGTCCCGCCGGCCCGCGCCGCCCTGGACTGTCCGGCGACGCAGGGCGACCTCACCCGCACATCGGTCGCGCTCGACGGCAAGACCTGCACCTACGCCACCTCGTCGGGCGCCGAAGTGACGCTCCAGCTCGTCTCCGTCCAGGGCGGCGTCGACGCCACGCTCTCGAAGATCGAGACGAACCTGCTGGCCAGCCGTGCCGAGCCCGCGGCCGCCGCCCCGGAGGAGGCGGCCGCCGCCGAGGATGCGTCGGCCTCCGCGGCGGGGGACGCCGCGCGTGCGGCCAAGGAGGCGGCCGAGGACACCAAGGGCGTCACCGTCGACATCAAGATCGACAAGGACGGCGAACAGGTTTCGGGCGTCACCCGCGTGAACCTCCCGGGGGTCCATATCGTCGCCGACGACGACAAGGACTCGGCCGAAGTCCAGATCGGCCCGCTGCGGGTGGACGCCGGCGACGACAGCGCCACCATCCGGGTCCGCCGCAACGTGCGCCTGCGCGGCGAGCCGCTGAACCCCGAGCAGCGCGGCATGCGCGCCACCTTCATCTACACGGGCAAGGACCTGCCCGACGGCTACCGCTTCGTCGGCTACGAGGCCGGCGGCCCCAAGCAGGGCCCGATCACGGTCGCGGTCGTCAAGGCCAGGGAAGACGGCCCCGACGGCGGCGAGATCTATCCCGACGTCAAGAAGCTGGTCCGCGAGAACGGGGGCGTGTGACATTCGCAAAGCTCCCCCTTGCGGGAGCTGCCAGCGAAGCGGACCGAAAGGGCTTGGCCTCAGCGGATGAAGCCCCTCCGCCACTTCGCGGTCCCCCTCCCCTGCGGAGGGAGACCTACCCCGCCGGCTGCACCTCGACGACCTTGTAGGTCAGCGGCCGGCCGTCCTCGTCCGTGACGGTGACGTACTCGCCCACGGCGAAGCGGTGCTGGCCCAGCCGGTGCACCGGCTCGTCGTCGGCCGAATCCTCGTCGTCGTAGTCGAAGAACCACTTCTGGCCCTTGCGGGCGAGGCGACCGTCGGCGGGATCCTCGTCGGGCGCGAAGCGCCGCACCGTGCAGGCGTCGCGCGCCTTGGCGTACGCCGCCTCGTCGAGCAGGCCTTCGCCCGTCAGCGGCGCCGTCAGCGTGTAGCCGCGATGGTCGTCCCCACCCGCGAACTCGGTCCCGGGATTGCGGGCGAGCCGCATCACGATGCGCGACAGGGCCATGTGGTCACCTCCTGGCAGTCAGATATGCATTTTCAGTGAGAGAGAAACAGGGACGGCGTGTCCGAGTTCAACAGCGTCCGCGTCGTGCCCCCGAAGATGAACTCCTGAAGCCGCGGGTGGCCGAACGCGCCGGCCACGAGGATGTTCGCGCCGGCCGCGGCGGCGGCGTGCAGGATCGCCGGCGCGGCGTCCCCAGTATCGTTCAGCAGCTCCACGTCCGACTTGACGCCCCGGGCCGCATAGTAGGCCTGCAGGCGGGCGGGATCGAAGGTGCGCGAGCTGGCCTTGGGCGCCGCCACGATCACCACCTTCGAAGCCTTCTCGAGCAGCGGCGTGGCCAGGCGCGCCGCGCGCGAGGCCTCCTTGCCGCCGTCCCAGGCCACGGCGACCACGCCGCCGACCCTTAGGCCCTCGCGCGCCACCACCACGGGCCGCTGCTCGTCGGCCACCATCTGCTGGAAAGCCTCGGCGAGGGGGCCGCGCCCCCGCGCCGGCTCTCCGGAGAACACCACTACGTCGGACAGGCGGCTTTCGGCCGACAGTCCGGCCCAGACGGGCGTCTGCAGGCTGATGAACTGGGTCTTGGCGTAGCCCGACGCCTCGGCCGCCTTGCGGGCGCTGGCCTCGCCGGCGGCGGTCGCTTCCTTCAGCGACTCTAGGGCCGTAGTCTGGACGCCGCCCAGAAAGCCCTCGCCCATCCACGGCATCACGTCGGCGACGTCGGCGGGGGTGTAGACGCACGCCAGTTCCGCGCCGAACGGTTCGGCGAGCGCCGCGGCGGCGGCGATGGCGGCGGCGTCCCCCTGTCCCCCGGACAGCGGCGCCATGATGCGGGCCCAACTCATGAAGCTATCCTCTTCTCAACTCTTCCTGACCACAAGCCACCTTCGCCCGGATTGATCTTTGTCAGGTCCTGCGTCAGGTCTGCCCCCTGTCGTGAAAGGAACGCCGGCTTGAAGAAAGCGCCGCGTCGCGGAAAGGAGGCGCCCCGCGCCTGGCAGCGCATGCTGTCGGGCCGGCGGCTCGACCTGCTCGATCCCTCGCCGATGGACATCGAGATCGAGGACATCGCCCATGGCCTCGCCCGCGTCGCCCGCTGGAACGGCCAGACCGTCGGCGAGCACGCCTTCTCGGTGGCTCAGCATTCCCTGGTCGTCGAGGAGATCGTCGCCCACATCCAGCCCGACATCGAGCCCCGCTGGCGCCTGGCCGCCCTGCTGCACGACGCTTCGGAGTACGTGATCGGCGACATGATCAGCCCGTTCAAGGCGGCGCTCGGCGTCGACTACAAGGTCTTCGAGGAGCGCCTCGAGGCCGCGATCCACGTCCGCTTCGGCCTGCCCGCCAAGACGCCGGCCGCGGTCAAGAAGCTCATCAAGCAGGCCGACCGCGCCTGCGCCTTCTTCGAGGCCACCCAGCTCGCCGGCTTCGGCCACGAGGAGGCCCTGGGCTTCTTCGGCGCCCCGCCGGCCGGCTATGTCTTGAAGATCGAGCCCCAGGCGCCGTTCGACGTCCAGGCGCACTACGTGCGCCGCTTCGAGGTGCTGTCGGAAGCCGCCGGCTACACGTCGCACGCCCAGGCGTTCGACACCGAATGACCAGCTCCCTGGTCATCGGCCTGTCGGCCGTGGTCGTCGCCATCAAGGACGGCGAGGCCGTGGCCCTGGTCGTACGGCCCAAGGGCGCAGGGGGGCTGTCCGGTCTCCCCTTCGGCCCCTTCGACCCCGACGGCCATCGGACCTTCGAGCTGGCGCTGCGGGCCTTCGTGACCGAGCAGACCCGCTTCGACCTGGGCTATGTGGAGCAGCTCTACACCTTCGGCGACAAGGGCCGCGACGCCCCGCTCGCCGACCTGGGCGGCGGCGGGACCGCCCGGGTGATCTCGGTCGGCTACCTGGCCCTGGCCCCGGCCGCCGTCGACACCCGCTTCGCCGGCAGCGAATGGCGGCCCTGGTCGCGGATCTTCCCCTGGGAAGACTGGCGCTCCGGCCGTCCGCCCGTCCTCGACCCCATCGAGACCGCCCTGCGCGCCTGGGCGGCGAACGAACCGCAGCGCCTCGCCCGTATGCGCCTCGCCTTCGCCCTCGACGGCGCGCCGTGGAACGAGGAGCGGGTGCTCGAGCGCTACGAACTGCTCTACGAGGCGGGCCTGGCCCCCGAAGCCGCCCGGGACCGCGGCGAGGCTGCGCCGGTCCACGCGCCCGAGCTGGCCGCCGCCCTCGGCGAGGCCATGACCTCCGACCACCGCCGCATCCTGGCGACCGCCCTCGGCCGCCTGCGCGGCAAGCTCAAGTACCGGCCCGTGGTCTTCGAGCTGATGCCCGAGGCCTTCACGCTCTCGGCGCTGCAGAAGACCGTCGAGGCCATCGCCGGCGTTCCCCTCCACAAGCAGAACTTCCGCCGGGGCCTGGAACGCGCGGACCTCGTCGAGGGCCTCGGCCGTTTCGACGTCGAGACCGGCGGCCGCCCGGCCGAACTCTTCCGCTTCAGGCGAGAGATCCTCGGCGCCCGGCCCGTGGGGGGGCTCAGCCTGCCGCTGCTCAGGGAATAGTTCCTCCCCCGTGCCACGGGGGAGGTGGCCGAAGGCCGGAGGGGGCGCTGCAACCGCTCCGAGCTCAGACCAGCGCCCCCTCCACCGCTTCGCGGTCCCCCTCCCCCGTTCGCGCGGGGGAGGAACCTGCCGCCGTCGCCGCCCGCGCCTTGATCATCGCGCTGGTCTCGCGGCTGCCGTCGTGGCTCCAGCCGGGGGGGCCGAAGATGTAGCCCAGCGCGTGCCTTGGATGCCGCACGACGTCCTGGGCCGTCGAGATCCACTCGTGGAAGGCCACGCGCAGGATGTTGAAGGTCGCCAGGTTCTTCACCAGACCGTAGCGGCACGGTTCTTCGTCCAGCTCCGGCTGGAAGGTGCCGAACATCTTGTCCCAGACGATCAGGATGCCGGCGTAGTTGCGGTCCAGGTACACGGGGTTGCGCGCATGGTGCACCCGGTGATGCGACGGCGTGTTGAACACCGCCTCGAACCAGGCCGGCAGCCGGCGGATCGCCTCGGTGTGGATCCAGTACTGGTAGACGAGGCTGACGCCCTTCTGGATCGCGATCATCGCCGGCGGGAAGCCCAGGAACGCCAGCGGCAGCCAGAGCGCCCAGGTGCCGGCCACGCCACCCGACCAAGTCTGCCGCAGGGCCGTCGACAGGTTGTAGTGCTGCGAGCTGTGATGGTTCACATGGGACACCCACCAGAACCGCCGCTCATGGCTGATTCGGTGGAACCAGTAGTAGGTCAGGTCCTCCAACAGGAAGATCGCCAGCCACGCCCAGACCGCCGTCATCGGGATCGTGAACAGCCGGTGCTCGTAGACCCACAGGGTGGCCGCGAAGACCAGCCCGCCGGTGAGCACCCCGGCCACCGTCGAGCCCAGGCCCATGCCCAGCGACACGGCGGTGTCTTTCGTCTCGTAGCGGGCCTGCGCCTTGCCCATGCGCGCCAGCACGATCTCCAGGATGATGGAGATGATGAAGAAGGGCGTGGCCAGGGCGACCGGGTCGAACTTGGCCTCGATCACGCGGCCAGGTCCTTCGGCGGCCACGACGGCAGCGAGATCACGGCCCGGGGTGCGGCCACGTCGGCGAGGTCCACGCTCAGCTTGCCGTTCCTGAAGCTGGCGGCCACCGCCTGGGCCCAGGGAATCTGGCGGGCGGCGAAGCCGTCGCCCAACCGGCAGATCACCAGCGCCATGCCGCCCGACTTCGCCAGCGCCCCGGCGCCGTCCGAGGCCACCCAGACCGCGTCTACCGTCCGTTCGGGAAACTCCTCCGCCAGCAGCGCCCGGGCCCTCGGCTCGTCCAGCGGGCCGACCGGCCGGGCGATCTTGGCCCAGGCCGCGAGGGCGACCAGCGCGCCGACCGCCGCCGCCGAAGCGGCCAGTTGAACGAAGAAGGCCTCGTCCACGCGGGCGTCTCCCCAGATCCCTGTTTTGGCCCGCGAAAGTGGTCGCCTGCGCCCACGCGGTCAAGGAAAAGGCCGCCCCTGCGACAGAGGCGGCCTTCCCTGCGGTCCGGCCGCCGGGGAGGGATGAAGCGACCGGGCCTCAGCCCTCGCCGCTAGAACCGGCGCGAGTAGCCCACGCTCAGGACGTTGGCGTCCGGAGCGCCGTCGCCGAACTCCTTGCGCGTATAGTCGACCCGCACGCCGTTCAGCCCGTCGAAATGGTGCTGGGCGCCGACGCCGTAGTTGATCGAATGGTCGGTGTCCGAGAACGACGCGCCGCCGACCTTGGTCCGCAGCTTGGTCTCGCCATAGCCCACGCGGGCGATCAGGTCGGTGTTGGCCCCGATGGGCGCGAAGCCCACGAGATAGGCGTCGGCCGCGTGCTTGACCTTGTAGTTCACGTCGACGCCGGCGACGGTGTCCTCGTCGCTCTTCAGGCCGGTGGCGAGCTCGCCCTCGACGCCGACCCAGTTGTTGAACCGGTAGCCCACGCGGCCGCCGATGACCTTCGGGTCGATCTCGTCGGCGTTCACCATGCCGGCGTTCAGGTTCACATAGGGGCCGGCGGCCACGGCCTGGGCATGGGCGGCGGGGACGACGGCGGCGGTCGCGGCCAGCGAGGCCGCGGCGATCAGAATGCGCTTCATGGGGGAGGAAACTCCGTACTCTTCTGGACAGCCCGCCCAGTCCCATTCGGGATCGCGGTCAAACGCGGCCTGCCGCGGACGGTTCTGTGGCGATGCCTTGTTCGTTCGGTTTCTGTGGCTTCGGGGCCACATAGGCGGTGACGCCCCCGCCCGGCGTGCTATCAGTCCCGCTTTCGTGTCGGGAAGTGCCAGATGACTGATGCGGTGATCGCCGCCACGGGGCTCTATACGCCGCCCCACGCCCTCTCCAACGCCGAGCTGGTCGAAACCTTCAACGCCTATGTCGAGCGGTTCAACGCCGCGAACGCCGCCGCCATCGAGGCTGGCGAGGTCGCGGCGCTGACGCCCTCCTCCGCCGAGTTCATCGAGAAGGCGTCGGGCATCAAGTCACGCTTCGTGGTGGACAAGGCCGGCCTGGTCGACCCCGACCGCATGGCGCCCAACATCCCCGAACGGCCGAACGATCAGCTCTCGATCCTCGCCGAGATCGCCGTCGAGGCGGCGAAACAGGCGATCGAGCGCTGGGGCAAGCCCGCCTCGCAGATCGACGCGGTGATCTGCGCGGCCTCCAACATGCAGCGCGCCTATCCCGCCATGGCGATAGAGGTGCAGCAGGCGCTGGGGATCGACGGCTTCGCCTTCGACATGAACGTCGCCTGCTCCTCGGCCACCTTCGGCATCAAGACCGCCGCCGATTTCGTGGCCTCGGGCTCAGCGCGCGCCGTCCTGATGGTCAACCCGGAAATCTGCTCGGGCCACCTCAACTTCCGCGACCGCGACAGCCACTTCATCTTCGGCGACGTGGCCACCGCCGTGATCGTCGAGCGGGCGGATCAGGCCGAGGGCGGCTGGGATATCCTGGGCACGCGCCTGAAGACCCAGTTCTCCAACAACATCCGCAACAACTTCGGCTTCCTGAACCGCGCCGCGCCAGAGGGCGTGGGCAAGCCCGACAAGCTGTTCGTCCAGGAGGGCCGCAAGGTGTTCCGCGAGGTGGTGCCGATGGTCTCGGAGATGATCATCGAGCATGCGTCCGACCTGGGGATCGACCCCCACGGCCTGAAGCGGATGTGGCTGCACCAGGCCAACATCAACATGAACGAGATGATCGGGAAGCGCGTCCTCGGCCGCGAGCCCGCGCCGGGCGAGAACGTCATCATCCTGGACGAGTACGCCAACACCTCGTCCGCCGGCTCCATCATCGCCTTCCATAAGGCCAGCGACGACTTCGCCCCGGGCGAAACGGGCCTCATCTGCTCCTTCGGCGCAGGATACTCGGCCGGGACCGTGTTCATCCGCAAGCGGTAGGTATCCTCCTCTCCCCCCGGCGCAGCCGGAGAGGGAGAGGGTTGGGAGAGGGTCGGCGCCGGCTTGGCGGGCCGCTCGAGCGGAAAGACACGGCTCCGCCGCGGATCCTCGGCCCACCTTAGATGCAACCCAGCCGGCCCTCACCCAACCCTCTCCCTCTCGCTTCGCGGGGGAGAGGAGTACGATTACCCTCGCGGCGTCCGAGGAGAGTCGCCGCATGAAGCCGTTCGTCGCCGCCGCCGTCCTGGCGCTCTTCGCCACCACGGCCCATACCCAGGCGCCCGCCTACGACCTGCTGATCCGGAACGGCGACATCTATGACGGCTCCGGCGGTCCCGCGCTCACGGGCGACATCGGGATCAGGGGCGACCGGATTGTCTGTGTCGCCGCCTGCCCCGCCGGCGCGGCGGCGAAGACCATTGACGCCAAGGGCAAGGCCGTCTCCCCCGGCTTCATCAACATGCTGTCGTGGTCCACTGAGAGCCTGATCCAGGACGGCCGCGGCCAATCCGAGCTGCGCCAGGGCGTCACCCTCCAGGTGATGGGCGAAGGCTCGTCCATGGGGCCGCTGACGCCGGAGATGAAGGCGGCCGAGACCCGGCGTCAGGGCGACATCAAGTTCGAGATTCAGTGGACGACCCTCGACGAGTACCTCCGCTTCCTGGAGCGCAAGGGGATCTCTCCGAACGTCGCCTCGTTCGTCGGCGCCGCCACCGTGCGCGAGCACGTCCTGGGCGAAGGCGACGTCGATCCCACGCCGGAACAGCTCGCCGCCATGCGCGCCCTGGTCGTCCAGGCCATGGAGGACGGGGCCTTGGGCGTCGGGTCCTCGCTGATCTATGCGCCGGGCACCTTCGCCGAAACCGACGAGCTCGCCGCCCTGGTCACCGAAGCCGGCCGCTGCGGCGGCATGTACATCAGCCACATCCGTTCCGAGGGCTCGCGCCTGCTGGAGGCCATCGACGAGCTGATCGAAATCTCCCGCCGCTCAGGCGCCCCGGCCGAGATCTACCACCTCAAGGCCTCGGGCAAGGACAACTGGAACAAGCTGGACGCCGCCCTCGCCCGCATCGAGGCCGCCCGCGCTGCCGGGCTGCGGATCACCACCGACATGTACGCCTACCCTGCCAGCTCCACGGGCCTGGACGCCGCCATGCCCACCTGGGTCCAGGCCGGCGGCGTGGAGCAGTGGATCGCGCGCCTGAAGGACCCCGCCACCCGCGTCAGGGTGATCGCCGAGATGCGCTCAGGCACCCCCAGCTTCGAGAACCTCCAGAAGGGCGCCGGGGCCGAAGGCACGCTCCTCGTGGGCTTCAAGAACCCGAAGCTGAAACACCTCACGGGGAAGACCCTCGCCGACGTCGCCAGGGACCGCGGCGTCAGCCCGGAGGACGCGGCGATCGACCTCGTCATCGAGGACGGCTCCCGCGTGCAGGTGGTCTATTTTTCCATGCTTGAGGCCAACGTCGCCCGTCAGGTCGCCCTGCCCTACATGAGCTTCGGCTCCGACGCCGCTGCCCAGGCTCCCGAGCCCCCCTTTACGCTCTCGTCCACCCACCCGCGCGCCTACGGCAACTTCGCCCGCCTCCTGGCCAAGTACGTTCGCGAGGAAAAGCGCCTGACGCTCGCCGAGGCGGTGCGCAGGCTCTCCGCCCTGCCCGCCCACAACCTGGGCCTCCGCGAACGGGGAATGCTGAAGCCCGGCTACTATGCCGACGTGGTGGTCTTCGACCCCGCCACGATCCAGGACCACGCCACCTTTGAGAAGCCGCACCAGTTCGCCACCGGCGTCAGCGAGGTGGTGGTCAACGGCCAGCTCGCCCTGTCCGCCGGCGAGCCCACCGACGCAAGACCCGGCCGCGTCGTCCGCGGGAGAGGCTGGACCGGCTGGAAAGACGGAGGCTGCCGGAAAAGCGCAAGCGATTGGAGCTGGTAGCGCTCAGATGCTCCCCTTCGGGGGAGCTGTCGGCGGAGCCGACTGGGGGGCCTCAACGACCGAGGGGAAGCCCCCTCACCCGCTTCGCGGGAGCTCCCCCTGAGAGGAGCACCTTGATCACCGATCCTTCTCGCGTTCCCCGATCGCGGCCTGGGCTGCGGCCAGCCGGGCGATCGGCACGCGGTAGGGCGAGCAGCTGACGTAATCCAGGCCCACCTTCTCGCAGAACTCGATCGAGGCCGGGTCGCCGCCATGCTCGCCGCAGATGCCCAGCTTCACGTCCGGCCGCGCCGCGCGGCCGCGTTCGGTCGCGATACGGATCAGGTCGCCCACGCCGTCCTGGTCGAGGCTGACGAAGGGGTCCTTCTCGAAGATGCCCTTCTCGATATAGGCGTTCAGGAACCGGCCGGAATCGTCCCGACTGATGCCGAACGTCGTCTGGGTCAGGTCATTGGTGCCGAACGAGAAGAACTCGGCGTTCTCGGCCAGCTCCCCGGCGCGCAGCGCGGCCCGCGGCAGCTCCACCATGGCGCCCACCATGTACTGGATCTCGCGCCCCTTCTCGGCCAGCACTTCTTTCGCCGTCCGGTCGGTGAGTTGGCGCAGGAATTTCATCTCCTCGCCCTTGGCCACCAGCGGGTGCATGATTTCGACGATCGGCGGCGCGCCCTCGGCCGCCACCTCGCAGGCCGCCTCCAGGATCGCGCGCACCTGCATCTCGTAGATCTCGGGGTACGAGACGCCCAGGCGGCAGCCGCGGTGGCCCAGCATCGGGTTCACCTCGTGCAGCTCCTGCGCCCGGCGCAGCAGCTTGGCGGGATCCAGCCCCGTGGCCTCGGCGACGGCCTGCACGTCCTCCTCGTTGTGCGGCAGGAACTCGTGCAGCGGCGGGTCCAGCAGGCGGATGGTGACCGGCAGCCCCTCCATGATCTTGAACAGATCCACAAAGTCCTGCCGCTGCATCGGCAGGATCTTGGCCAGCGCCGCCTTTCGGCCCGCGACGTCGTCGGCCAGGATCATCTCGCGCACCGCCGCGATCCGCGCCGGGTCGAAGAACATGTGCTCGGTGCGGCACAGGCCGATGCCCTCGGCCCCGAACTGCCGCGCCGTCTGGGCGTCGAGGCCCGTCTCGGCGTTGGCCCGCACCTTCAGCCGGCGCAACTGGTCGGCCCAGCCCATCAGCTGGGCGAAGTCGCCCGACAGCTCGGGCTCGATCATCTTCACCGCACCCGACAGCACCTCACCGGTCGAGCCGTCGATGGTGATGATGTCGTAGGCCCGGATGGTCTTGCCGCGCGCGTGGAACTCGCCCGCCCGCGTGTCGATGTGGATCTCGCCGGCGCCCGAGACGCAGGGCCGTCCCATGCCGCGCGCCACCACCGCCGCGTGGCTGGTCATGCCGCCGCGCGCCGTGACGATGCCGCGTGCGGCGTCCATGCCGCGGATGTCCTCGGGGCTGGTCTCCTCGCGGACCAGGATCACCGCCTCGCCCGAACCGCCCAGTTTCTCGGCCTCCTCGGCGGTGAACACCACCTTGCCGGTGGCCGCGCCGGGGCTGGCCGGAAGGCCGGTGGCGATCACGTCGCGCGGGCTGGCCGGGTCGATGGTCGGGTGCAGAAGTTGGTCCAGGCTGGCGGGCTCGACCCGCATCACCGCCTCTTCCTTGCTGATCAGGCCCTCGCTGGCCAGGTCCACCGCCACCTTCAGCGCGGCCTTGGCCGTCCGCTTCCCGTTGCGTGTCTGCAGCATGTAGAGCCGGCCCTGCTCCACCGTGAACTCGATGTCCTGCATGTCGCGGTAGTGCCTCTCGAGCTTCTCCACGACGCCTTTGAACTGGGCGAAGACCTCGGGCATCGCCTCTTCCATCGAGGGATTGGTCTCGCCCATCTCCTCGCGGGCCACCTTGGTCAACGGCTGCGGCGTGCGGATGCCGGCCACCACGTCCTCGCCCTGGGCGTTGATCAGGAACTCGCCGTAGAGCCGCGCCTCGCCGGTCGAGGGGTTGCGCGTGAACGCCACACCGGTCGCCGACTTGTCGCCCATGTTGCCGAACACCATCGACTGGATGTTCACCGCCGTGCCCCAGCTCTCGGGGATGTCGTGCATGCGGCGGTAGAACTTCGCCCGGTCGTTCATCCAGCTGGCGAACACGGCGCCCACGGCGCCCCAGAGCTGCTCGTTCGGATCCTGCGGGAAGGGCCTGCCCAGCTCGCGCTGCACCGCCTCCTTGTAGTCCGCGACCACCGCCTCCCAATCCTCAGCGGTCAGGCCGGTGTCCACGTGGACGTCCAGGCGGTCCTTATGGTCGTCGAGGATCTCCTCGAACATGTGATGGTCCAGGTCGAGGACCACGTTCGAGTACATCTGGATGAAGCGGCGATAGGAATCGAAGGCGAACCGGCGGTCGCCCGACAGCTTGGCCAGCCCCGCCACCGTAGCGTCGTTCAGCCCCAGGTTCAGGACCGTGTCCATCATCCCCGGCATCGACGCCCGTGCGCCCGAGCGCACCGACACCAGCAGCGGATTGGCCGGATCGCCGAACCGCTTGCCGGTGATCTCCTCGACCGTCTTCAGGCCGGCCGCCACCTGGTCCTTCAGGTCGCCCGGATAGGACCGCTCGTTGGCGTAGTAGTGGGTGCAGGCCTCGGTCGTGATGGTGAAGCCAGGCGGCACCGGCAGCCCCAGGGACGACATCTCCGCCAGGTTGGCGCCCTTGCCCCCCAGAAGATTCTTCATCGAGGCGTCGCCGTCCGCCGACCCGCCGCCGAAGGCATAGACCCACCGCGTCTTCACACCCGCCTCGGCCATCTTCCGTCCTGTCCCCTAAATCTAGCCCGTGACCTGGGAGAAATCGGCCACCTGCCCCATGGCGTCCCTGACCTTCATCAACAGACGAAGGCGGTTCTCCCGTTCCTTCGGTACGTCGGAATTCACTAACACCTCGTCGAAAAATGCGTCGACGGGGCCGCGGAGCCGCGACAGCTCCTGCATGGCGCCGGCGAAGTCCTCCGACTCGATGAGTCCCGGCAGCTTGGTCTGCAACCCTTCGGCGGCGGCGATCAGCGTCCGCTCCGCCTCCGGCGAGGACGCCATCACGGCCGGCGCGCCAGTCGGCAGCGGGCCCTTCTTCTCCTCGGCCTTCAGGATGTTGACGGCGCGCTTGTAGCCCGCCAGCAGGTTCGCGCCGTCTTCCGTCTTCAGGAACTCGGCTAGCGCCGCGACGCGGGCCGTGATCCGCACCAGGTCGTCGTCTCCGAGGGCGAACACCGCATCCACCAGATCGTGCCGCCGGCCCTCCTCGCGCAGCTGCACCTTCAGCCGGTCGGCGAAGAAATCCATCAGCTCGGCCGAGACGAACTGCCGAAGCGGCAGCCGCAACCCGTCCGCCAGGACGATCCGGATCACGCCCAGCGCGGCGCGGCGCAGGGCGAAGGGATCGCGCGAGCCCGTCGGCTTCTCGCCGATGCCGAAGAAGCTCACCAGGGTGTCCAGCTTGTCGGCCAGCGCGACGATTGTGGCCACCGCACCCTCGGGCGGGGCGTCCTGCGGCCCCTGCGGGCGATAGTGCTCGCGGATCGCGGCCGCGACCTGCGGGTCCAACCCTTCGTGCGCGGCGTAGTAGCCGCCCATGATCCCCTGCAGCTCGGGGAACTCGCCCACGACGCCGGTGACCAGGTCGGCCTTGCATAGGCCCGCCGCCTCCACCGCCTTGGCCTGCACTGCCTCGTCGTCCGAGACGACTGGCGCCAGCTTGCCGGACATGCGCGTGATCCGCTGCACGCGGTCGTGCATCGAGCCCAGCTTGGCGTGGAAGGTGACACCCTTCAGCTTCTCCAGCCGCTCCACCAGCGGGACCTTGCGGTCCTCGTTCCAGAAGAAGCGGGCGTCCGATAGCCGCGCCGACAGCACCTTGGCGTTGCCCTGCGCTATCGTCCGGCCGCCGTCCGTCGCCGCGATGTTGGCCACGGTCACGAAGTACGGCGCGAGCTTGCCCGTCGCGGGGTTCCGCACGGCGAAATAGCGCTGGTGCACCCGCATGGAGGTGCGGATCACCTCGGGCGGTAGGTCCAGGAACGCCGGGTCCATGTCGCCCAGCACGGGGACCGGCCATTCCACCAGCCCCGCCACCTCGTCCAGCAGGCCGGCGTCCTCCACCAGCTCCAGGTTCCGCGCGGCGCACAGCGTCTTCGCGTCGGCCACGATGCGCGCCTTGCGCTCCTCGGGGTCCAGGACGACGAAGTTCTTCTCCAGCTTGGCGGCGTAGTCCTCGAAGTCCTTCACCGCGAACGCCTGGCCCGAGCCCATGAACCGGTGACCCTGGGTCATGTTCCCGCTGGCGTTCCCCTCGATGTGGAACGGCACGACCTGGCCGTCGAACAGGCACAGTATCCGCCGCAGAGGCCGCACCCAGCGCAGCTTGCTGACCCCCGACACCATCGACTTCGGCCACGGGAATTCGCGCACGATGGCCTCGACCATCTCGGCGACGATCTCGGGCGTCGGACGGCCCTTGCGCTCGAGGGTCGCGAACCACACGCCGTCACGCTCCACGAGCTGGTCCTTCGTCAGCCCGTTCTTGCGCAGGAATCCCTCCAGCGCCTGGTCGGGCGCCGAGGTCCGGGGGCCCTTCACCTCCTCCGATCGGTCCTTCTGCGCCGGCGGCAGGCCCTCGGCCACCAGGGTCAGGCGCCGTGCGCCGCCGAAGGTCTTCAGCGCCTCGGGCAGCAGGCCCTCGGCCGCCAGCCGCTCGCGCGCCAGGCGCTCCAGGTCGCGCGCCGCGCCCGCCTGCATGCGCGCGGGAATCTCTTCGGAGAGGAGTTCGAGAAGTAGCTGCGGCATCTACTTGGCTTGCGGTTCGAGCGGCGTGGGCGACAGCAGGTCCTGGACCTGCGCGCGCTGTTCGGGCGTCGCCGTGCGCATGAGCGCCCGGGTGGTGAAGTGGCCGTAGAGCTTGCCGTTCTTCTCGTAGGACCAGTCGGAGATCAGGGCCGGCGCGACCTCGATCTCCTGTCCGTACTCGAGGTCCTCGATATAGACGGGATCGTTGGCCAGCCGGACGACGACGATCTCCGCGTCGCGGCTGAGGGGCGTGGCCCAGAGGTGCTCGACGCCGCCGTCCTTCACGGGAAGGCCGACCTTAACTGAAAAGCGGCTCACGCCGGCCTCGCGACCGTCGAACTTGGACCAGAACAGGCCGAGCGAGCCCCGCGCCTCGGCCTTGGCCTTCTCAACGGCGGCATCGTCGGGCCGAACGTTGATCAGGTCCTCCGCCGTCTCCTTGCCCGGGTCGGCGGGGGCCGAGCACGCGGCGAACGGCGCGCCGCTGAGCGCCACGGCCAAGAGCAGCGCGAGCCTCGTCTTCACGGCCATCACGCGTTCCCGCCTTCGCCGGCGACCCAGGCCTCGGCGCACATCTTACAGAGGTCGCGGATGCGGCCGATGTAGCTCTGGCGCTCGGCCACGGCGATCGCGCCGCGAGCGTCCATGATGTTGAACAGGTGGCTGGCCTTCAGGACGTGGTCGTAGGCGGGCAGCGCCAGCGGCTGCCCCTGGCGGCCCTTCATGGCCAGGATCCGGGGAACCTCGCGCTCCATGTCCTCGAACTGGCGCTTGCAGGTCTCGACGTCCGCCGCCTCCAGCTCGAAGGCCGAGAACTGCTGCTCGTTGGCGAGATAGATGTCGCCGTACTTGAAGGTGTCGTTGAACTGCAGGTCGTAGACGTTGTCCTTGTCCTGCAGGTAGAGGCTCAGCCGCTCGAGGCCGATGGTCAGCTCGCCGGCCACCGGGAACACGTCCAGGCCCCCCACCTGTTGGAAGTAGGTGTACTGGGTGATCTCCATCCCGTCGCACCAGACTTCCCAGCCCAGGCCCCAGGCGCCCACCGTGGGATTCTCCCAGTCGTCCTCGACGAAGCGGATGTCATGGACCTTGGGGTCGATGCCTATCGCCTCCAGGCAGCCGAGATAGAGTTCCTGCAGGTTCTCCGGGTTTGGCTTCAGGATCACCTGATACTGGTGGTGCTGGTGCAGCCGGTTGGGGTTCTCGCCGTAGCGTCCGTCCGCCGGCCGCCGCGAGGGCTGCACATAGGCCACCTTCCACGGCTTCGGCCCCAGCGTGCGCAGCACCGTCATCGGCGAGAGCGTGCCGGCCCCGACCTCCACGTCGTAGGGCTGCAGGATGGCGCAGCCCTGGCGGCCCCAGTACTCGTGCAGCTTCAGGATAAGTTCCTGAAAAGTAAGCGGTCTTTCGGGCATCTGGGGCCAGGTTGTTCGCAGGCGCAAAAAAGTCGGCGGACCATAGGGCCCGCCGACCTCTGCATCAAGCCGCCGAAGCGGCCGATTGCGGCGCTTAGTTGCCCGCCGGCTCGGTCATCTTTCCGGCGCGCGAGTTCGGACCGCCGAAGCGGGCGCGGTTCTCGGGCGTGTCCGGCACGGGCCCGTTGGTCACCAAGGTGGTGGTGACGCTGACGTCCTGGGCGGCGGTGGCCGCGGCGGGAGCGGGTTCGGCCTGAGCCGTCACGTCCGTGCCAACCGACGTTCCGACCGTGGCCGACGCATCGGCTGACGACGGGGCGGCCTGCACCGGCGGCGCGCCGACCGGGACGCGGACTTCTTCCGTGTATTGCTCGTCGTCCGCCGGCGCGTGGGCGCCGTTCCAGTCGCCCGTCACCGAGCCCGGCGTGGGCGCCTTGGGCGGCTGGGGTTGCTGCGCGTAGGCCGCGCCGCCCAGGAGGGCGACGGCGGCCGTCGCGGTGGCGAAATGCATGAGCTTCATCGTCGGTACTCCGGTTGATGCGCGATCTCTCGCCCCCAACCCGACTGCCGACGAATTACGGCTCAGGCGTGCGTTGGTTCCCGAAGGCTCAGGGATTCGTCGGCGCCGAAGTGGCCGCATCTTCGACCGCGGCCGCCTCGGCCGCAGCCGGCGTGCCCTCGACCAGCACGTGGTCCACCACATGCAGCAGGCCGCTGGCGGTCCGCACGTCGGCCTGGACAATCGTCGCGCCGTCCACCTTCAGGGTGCCATCCTCGGCGCTGCCGTCCAGCAGGATCTGGTCGCCCGCGCCCGACGGGACCGGACCCTTGGCGCCCTTCATCTTGGTCGAGTCGATCGGCGCGTTGACCACGTGCATCAGCACGAACTTCTGCATCGCGGTCTTGTCCGCCTTCAGCTTGGCCAGCTGGTCCGCCGGCATGGCGGCGAAGGCCGCATCGGTCGGGGCGAACACGGTCAGGTTCTTGTTGGTCTTCAAGAGGCCGGTGAGGTTCGTCGCGTCGATCCCGCCGACGAAGGTCTTGAACTGGCCCGACAGCTTCAGCGTGTCGACCAGGTCGCCCTGGACCGCCACCGGCTTGTAGTCGGCGGCTGTGGCCGCCGGCGCCGGCGCGGCCTCCGCGGCCGGGGCCGGGGTCTGCGCCGAGGCGGCGAGCGGCGCCGCGATCAGGGTGGAGACGGCGGCGGCGGCGAGGACGTAACGGGTCGGCGACATTGGCATTCCTTGTGGTTCGAGCGGCCCAGAGAGCAGGCTGCGGTGGTGTGGTTGCGGGACCACCAATGGCTCTCCGTCCCGCAGGTTCGAAAGACTAGTCTTGGAAAGCGCCCGATTTACGACGGCTTGCGGGCGCGTCAAGGACCCGCAACACCCTCCCGAGGGGTTATTTTGCCGCAAGTCTGGGCGCCCGCCCCCGCGCAAGCCTGAAAAATAAGCAGCTGCGGCGTTCTTAATACAAGCGTCACCCCAGCGGTCCGCCCGCCGCGCCGCGCGACATAGCGTTCGCCCGACTGCTGCAAACGGGGCTCAAGCAAGAGCGGCGGTTTCGAGACGAACGAGAGGGGTTGGCCCGCCCTCAGGGCCGGACGCGGGAGCGAGCGGATGAAACTCATCATGGCGATCGTCAAACCCTTCAAGCTGGACGACGTGCGCGAAGCGCTCGTTTCGGCCGGCGTGGAGGGCCTGACGGTCTCGGAGGTCAAGGGGTACGGCCGGCAGAAGGGCCAGACCGAGATCTATCGGGGCGCGGAATACCAGATCAACTTCCTGCCCAAGGTGAAGCTCGAGGCGGTCGTCGACGACGCCGCTGCGGGCAAGGCGGTGGAGGCCATCAAGGCCGCGGCCGCCACCGGCAAGATCGGCGACGGCAAGATCTTCGTCCTCGACGTCCAGGAGGCCGTGCGCATCCGGACGGGCGAGACGGGCGCCGCGGCGCTGTAGCGGGAAAAGGGGATAAGCGAATGAAACTATTCGGAAAGAACTGGCTGGCCGGGCTCGCCCTCGCCGCCATGATGGCCGGGACGCCGCTGGCGTCCCAGGCCCTCGCTCAGGAGGCGCCGGCCCCCGCGGCCGAAGCCCCCGCCGCAGGGCCGGAAGCGGCGGCCCCCGCGCCTGAAGCCGCGCCGCCCGAGGCCGCTCCGGCCGAGGCGGCGCCCGCCGAAGCCCCCGCGCCAACGCCGGACAAGGGCGACGTGAGCTGGATGCTCGTCTCGACCATCCTCGTCCTGCTGATGATCGTGCCCGGCCTGGCGCTCTTCTACGGCGGCCTTGTTCGCCAGAAGAACATGCTCTCCATGCTGATGCAGGTTTCGACCGTGACCGTCGTGGGGATGATGGCCTGGCTGATCTACGGCTACAGCCTGGCCTTCACCGACGGCGGCGGCCTCGACAAGTTCGTCGGCGGCTTCGGGCGGCTGTTCCTCAAGGACGTCACCCCCGCCAGCAACGTGGGCACCTTCTCGACCGGCGTCGTGATCCCGGAACTGGCCTTCATCGCCTTTCAGATGACCTTCGCCTGCATCACCGCCGCCCTGGTGCTCGGCGGCGTGGCCGAGCGGATGAAGTTCGCCGCCGTGCTGGTCTTCGCCGTACTGTGGCCGATCCTGTCGTACTACCCGATGGCTCACATGGTCTGGTGGTGGGCGGGCCCGGACTCCGTGGCCGCCAATCCGACCGATCCGATCCAGTCGGGCCTGCTCTGGGGCTTCGGCGCCCTCGACTTCGCCGGCGGCACGGTGGTGCACATCAACGCGGGCATCGCCGCCCTGGTGGGCGCGCTCATCCTCGGCGCGCGTAAGGGCTACCGCTCCGAGCCGATGCCGCCGCACAGCCTGACCCTGACCCTCGTGGGCGCGGGCCTTCTGTGGGTGGGCTGGTTCGGGTTCAACGCCGGCTCCAATCTGGAGGCCAACGGCTATGCGGCCCTCGCCGTGGTCAACACCCTGGTGGCCACCGCCGCGGCGGGCTTCTCCTGGACCATGACCGAATGGGTCACCCGCAAGAAGGCCTCGATGCTGGGCCTGGCCTCGGGCCTGATCGCCGGCCTCGTAGCGGTCACCCCAGCCGCCGGCTTCGCCGGACCGGTCGGCGCCCTGATCCTGGGCCTGATCGTCTCGCCGATCTGCGTAGTGTTCTGCTCCACCATCAAGAACGCGCTGAAGTACGACGACAGCCTGGACGCCTTCGGCATCCACGCGGTTGGCGGCATCGTTGGCGCCCTGGCGACCGGCCTGCTGGTCAATCCCGAGTGGGGCGGCGCGGGCGTGGTCGACTACACCACCTGCGCGGCCGACGGCGACATCTCCACCTGCGACAGCGCCGCCTATGTCATGGGCGTGCAGTTCATGGCCCAGGTGAAGGCGGTCCTCGTGGCCATCGCCTGGTCCGCGGTCGCCAGCGCCATCGTCTTCTACATCATCAAGTTCACGGTCGGCCTGCGGGTCTCCGAGGACACCGAGGAAGACGGCCTCGACATCGTCGAGCACGGCGAGCGGGCCTACCACTCCTAGGACGCCGCACTCCGGCGAGAGACGAGACGGGGGTCCTTCGGGGCCCCCGTTTTTCGTTCAGCCGCGGCGGCGCCCCCTCCACCACTTCGTGGTCCCCCTCCCCCGCTGCGGGGGAGGTGTCAGCGAAGCTGACGGAGGGGGTGCTGGGGACCCGCGCCGGCGTTCACCCCCAAGGTCCGCCCAGCCGGCACCGCCGCACCCACCACTGCGGCGCCAGCGCCTCGATCCGCTCGGCTAGGCTCTCGGCCGCGATGTCGTCGGCGCACAGGGCGAAGCAGGTGCCGCCGGAACCCGACACCCGCGCCAGCAGCGCCTCCGGCTCCTCGCGCAGCGTCTCCAGCACGGCCCCGACCTCGGGGGCGACCGCTACAGCCGGCGCCTCCAGGTCGTTGCGTTGCCGGGCCAGCCACGCCGCCAGCTCCTGCACGCTCTCGAAAGCCTCGGGCATCGGCGGCGGCGCCGTCTCGCCGAACGCGCCGGACGCGTCCAGGCGGCGATAGACCTCCGGCGTCGACACCGGCGCGCCCGGATTGACCAGCACCGCATCGATCACCGGCAGGCCGGGCGCGGGGCTCAGCCGCTCGCCCCGGCCCTCGGCGATCACCGGCCGCGCCCACAGGCAGGCCGGCCCGTCCGCGCCGATCCGCGCCGCCACGCTCTCGAGGCGCGCATCATCGATCTGCGGCGCGAACACGTCGCGGATCAGCCGCAGCACGGCTCCAGCGTCGCTGGAGCCGCCGCCCAGCCCGCTCGCCACCGGCAGCTGCTTGTCCAGCGACATGGAAAGCTCGGCCATCGGACGACCCAGTTCGTCCACGAACGCGCGCACGGCCCGGAAGATGAGGTTGTCGGCCTCGGATCCCAGTTGGCGTGCGAACGGCCCCGAGACGGTCAGCCGCCCCTCCCCCAGCTCTATCGCCACCCGGTCGCCGACGTCGGCGAACACCATCAGGCTGCACAGCGGATGATAGCCGTCCGCCGCCGGCGCCCCGACGTGCAGGAACAGGTTCACTTTGGCGGGGGCGAGGGTGGAGGCCATGGCCGCCCCCTCTACGCCAGGCAAGGCGACCGCGCTACGGACCGGCGACCTTGCGGGTCGGGCCCAGGCCCGAGGCCAGCTTCGTCTCGGCGTCGGCGCGGATCTTCTCGTCCGGCTTCAGCGTCAGCACACGCCGCCACTGGAACACCGCCTCGTCCTTGCGGCCCACCATCCAGTAGGCGTCGCCGAGGTGATTGTTGATCTCGGGATCGCCCGCCTCCAGCTCGACGGCCTGCTCCAGGATCTCGACCGCCTTCTTGTGGTCGCCGAGGCGGTAGTAGGCCCAGCCGAGGCTGTCGACGATGGCCCCCGAGCGCGGATTGGCCGCCACGGCCTTCTGGATCATGCCCAGGGCCTCTTCCAGCCGCTCGCCCCGGTCGATCCAGCCGTAGCCGAGATAGTTCAGCAGCTCCGGCTCGTCCGGCCGCATTTCGAGGGCCTTCTGCAGGTCGACCTCGGCGGCGTCCCACCGGCCCAGCCGCTCCTTGGCCTGGCCCCGCGCATAATAGAGCTGCCAGTCCGGCGTCTGGGTTTCGGCGATCAGCTCGTCCAGCAGCGCGATCGACTCCTCGTACTGCTCGTTGACGCGCAACAGGTCAGACAGGGTGATGCGCCCTTCCCGGTCGCCCGAGGCGGCCGCGGCGCGCGCGAGCTTCAGCGCGCCTTCCTTGTCGCCGACGCTCTGGTGGCTCCACGCCAGCTTGGCCTGGGCGGCGGCGAACTCGGGCGAGCCCGCCTTCGGCTTCGAATAGGCCTGCCGCGCGCCCTCCACGTCCCCCTTCTGCTGCAACAGGTCGCCCAGCATCAGCCAAGCGTCGTTGCGGCTCGGGTCCAGGGTCAGCGCCATCCGCAGATAGGCCTGGCCGATCTGGTCCTGCCGGGCGCTGATCATGGTGGCCGCCGGCGCGAGCAGGGCGAAGGCGGCGCCCTCATGGATCGTCGGGGCGGCGGGCGCCTTCTTCTTTGCGGCGGCCCGGGCCCGCGCCTGCTTCAGCGCCTCGCTGGACGGGTTGCGCCGCAGCCCGGCCTCGTACAGGGCCACGGCCTCGCTGCGCCGGCCCCGGCGCTCGAGGAACTCGCCGTAGGCGGTGACCGCCAGTTCGCTGGGCGCCTCGCCGCCGGTCAGCGCCTTGAAGTTCGTCTCGGCCTCGTCATACCGGCGGGCCCGCTCGAACATGTGCGCCTGGCCGATCTGGCCGAAATAGTCGACGCCGCCGTCGCCGCGCAGCTGCGGGCGCACGATCGCCCCGTTCTCGTCGCCAGCCGCCGCAGCGACCCAGGGTCCCAGCAGGGCCGCGGCGCCCCGGTGCGGGAAGCCGATGCCGTCGTCGCCCAGCGCGTCCTGCGCGGCCTTGCCCTCGCCCTCGGCCAGGGCCGCGACCACCTGCGCCAGCCGGCCCAGCCGCTTGCCGGGCTCCGAAGCCGCTGGGCCCGTGGGCGCCAGGGCCGCCGCCTTCTGGATGTCGCCCGCCATCAGCGCCGCGGTGAAGGCGCGCTCGGCCACCGCCGGATCGTCGCCGCTCTCGCTGCGGGCCAGTTCCAGGAACCGCGCGGCGTCGCTGTTGCGTCCCTCGTTCAGCGCCGCAGCGCCTGCCAGGAACATCCCATAGGCGCTGTCGGCCGCCACCGGAGCGCCCAGGTCGGGTCCCTCGGCGGCGGGGGTGGCGCATCCGGCTAGAAGAACGGCGGGAGCGGCGAAGGCGAGAAGGAAACGGCGCATCCGGCGATCCTGGCCGCCGAGTGAGGCCACGGCAAGGCCTCGTATGGTCACAGGCGTGACCGCCCAGTTCCTCCCCCGCGCGCGGGGGAGTGGCCCGAAGGGACGGAGGGGGCGCTGGCCCCCTTCGCCTCACATGTTCGGATAGTTCGGCCCGTCCCCGCCCTGCGGAGTCGTCCAGTCGATGTTCTGCGAAGGATCCTTGATGTCGCAGGTCTTGCAGTGGACGCAGTTCTGGAAGTTGATCTGGAACTTCGGGTTCTGGCCGGCCTCGTCGTACAGCACCTCATACACCCCCGCCGGGCAGTAGAGCCGCGCCGGCTCGCCATATTTCGGGAGATTCACGTCGATCGGCACCGACGGGTCGCGCAGCTTCAGGTGCGCCGGCTGGCCCTCGTCATGGTTGGTGCTCGACAGGAACACGCTCGACAGCTTGTCGAAGCTCAGCACCCCGTCCGGCTTCGGATAGACGATGGGCTTGTAGTCCTTGGCGGCGCCGGTCGACTCCGCGTCGCTCTTGTCGTGGTGCAGCGTGCCGAAGAACGAGAACCCGCCCAGCAGGTGGGTGACCCACAGGTCGAACCCGCTGAGCGCCGTGCCCATCGCGCTGCCGAACTTCGACAGCAGCGGCTTGGCGTTGCGGACGACGTGTAGCTCCTTCTTCAGCCACGAGGCGTCGAAGGCGGCCTTGTATTCGGTCAGCTCGTCGCCCGCCCGGCCCGCGGCGATCGCCGCCGCCGCCGCCTCGGCCGCCATGATCCCGCTCTTGATCGCCGCGTGGCTGCCCTTGATCCGGGGCACGTTCACGAAGCCGGCGGAATCGCCCAGCAGCACGCCGCCGGGGAAGTGGAGCTTGGGGATCGACTGGATGCCGCCTTCGCTGATGGCGCGCGCGCCATAGGCGATGCGCTTGCCGCCCTCCAGGTGCTTGGCCACCTCCGGGTGGTGCTTGAAGCGCTGGAACTCGTCGAACGGCGACAGCCAGGGGTTCTTGTAGTTCAGGTGCACCACGAAGCCGATGGCCACGTAGTTGTCCCCGAAGTGGTAGAGGAAGCTGCCGCCGCCGGTCTTGTCGTCCAGCGGCCAGCCCAGCGTGTGCTGCACCAGGCCGGCCTGGAACGCTGAATCCGGAACCTGCCACAGCTCCTTGATGCCGATGCCGTACTTCTCGGGGTCGGCGTCCTTGGAGAGGCCGTACTTGGCCTTGAGCACCTTGGCGAGCGAGCCGCGCACGCCCTCGCCGATGAAGACGTACTTGCCGCGCAGCTCCATGCCGGGTTCGTAGTTCGGGCCGGGCTGGCCGTCCTTGCCGATCCCGAACTCGCCGACGATCACGCCCACGAGGCGATCTCCCTCGAACACCGGCGCCGAAGCCGCCATGCCGGGATAGATCTCGACGCCCAGGCCCTCGGCCTCGCCCGCCAGCCAGCGGCAGACATTGCCCAGGCTGGCAATGTAGTTGCCGTGGTTGTTCATGAAGGGCGGCATCGCCCATACCGGCAGGTCCATGCTGCCCTGCGGGCCCAGCACGACGAACTTGTCGGAGGTGACGGGGGTCTCCAGCGGGGCGCCCTTCGCCTTCCAGTCGGGTATCAACTCGGAGAGGCCCTTGGGGTCGATCACCGCGCCGGAGAGGATGTGCGCGCCCACCTCGGCGCCCTTCTCCACCACCGCCACGGTCAGCTCGGCGTTGATCTGCTTCAGGCGGATCGCGGCGGCCAGGCCCGACGGGCCGGCGCCCACGATGACGACGTCGTACTCCATCGCTTCCCGTTGGATGGCTTCGCTCATGTCGTCCTCTTAGCCTGCGGCCGCGCCCGACCCTTCGGCCGCGGTCTGTCCGTCGCGGGTCTTATCGGGAGGTCACACCGCGGCGGTCAAGGGCGAAGCGAAGGACCCGCCCCGGCGAACAGCAGCCAGACGTTCAGGACGTACGCCGCGATCAGCGTCCAGCTCACCCAGCTCACGGTCCCCGCGGGCCGCCCGGCGGGCCGATAGATCAGGCCTGCGGTGACCAGTCCGGTCATCAGCAGGACGGTCAGCACCGTGGTGAGATGCGCCCCCGAAGCGTGGCTGAACAGCGGCCCCTCCACATAGGCGACGTCGTCGATCGCCAGCACCACCATGTTGAAGAGATTGCTGCCCAGCAGGGTGGCGATCGCCATGTCGACCACCCCGATCCGGACGGCCGAAAGCACCACCGCCGCCTCGGGCAGCGAGGTGGCGGCCGCCAGGAACAGCGTGCCCACCAGTGTGTTCGTCCATCCCATCGCCGAGGCCAGGTCCGACGCCGCCCCCGGCAGGAGTAGGCCCGCCCCGACCACGAAGGCGGCGCAAAGCATGTAGCTCGCCACGGCCCTGCGCAGGGTGATGTCTGGATACCGGGCCGCTGCGGGCTCCGGCGGCTGCATCATCGCTCTCCGCTCGAAGGTGAAGATCGTCCGCAGCGCCAGCAGGTAGATCGGCGCGATGAGGAACGTCGCCGCGCTGATCGGAACGCCGGGGATCGGCGCGGGCGTCAGCAGGCTCAGGCCCACGACCGCCATCAGCACCACGCCGTAGCCCGCCGACAGCGCATGGCCCTGCGAGGCGCGGTCGAACATGCAGGCCGGACGGTAGGCGAAGTCGATGACGCTCAAGAGGGCGAGGTTGAATACGCAGCTTCCCAGCGCGTCGCCCAGCGCCAGGTCGGGCTCTCCCACCAGCCGCACGGCGCCGATCCCGGTGACGAGCTCGGGCAGCGAGGTCACCGTCGCCATCAGCGCCAGGCCGATCCAGCTCCCCGACAGCCCCGTCCGCTCGGCGATCACGTCGCCGAACCGCAGCAGCCAGAATCCGGCCACGGCGATCACCGCGGCCAGAAGCGCGAAAGTGGTCCAGGCGACGAGCACGGCGATCTCCTCGCGTCCAACTCGCCGCCCCGCCATGCGGTCCGTCAACCCGCGGCTGACAAAGCCCGCCGGAGAGGCCAAAAGGAGCCCGTGGACCCGCTCGCCGCCCGCGCCGCCGAAAGCCTGCTCGCCTTCTGGGCCGACGCCGGCGTGGACGCCCTGCTGCTGGACGAACCCTTCGACCGCATAGAGGCCGGCAAGGTCGCTCCGCCGCCCCGCCCCGTGCCGCCGGTCATGACGCATGCGCCGGTCGCCTCGATACGGGCCGCCGCTGGCCAGGCCGACGTCTCCGGCGCCGTGGCCCGCGCCCACGAGCTCGCCGCCGCCGCCGCCGACCTGCCCGCCCTCGTCGAGGCGATCGCCGCCTTCGACGGCTGCCCCCTGCGCTTCGAGGGCGCGGCCACGAAGGCCGTCGTCTTCCGGGGGGACCCGGCCGCGCCCCTGATGGTGATCGGCGAGGGCCCCGGCGCCGAGGAGGACGCCCGCGGTGAGCCCTTCGTGGGCCGGGCCGGCAAGCTGCTCGACCGGATGCTGGCGGCCGCCGGCCTCGCCGACCGCGCCCTGATCACCAACACCGTCTTCTGGCGCCCGCCCGGCAACCGCACGCCCACCCCCGCCGAACAGGCCATCTGCGCGCCCTTCCTCGAGCGGATCATCGCCCTCGTGCAGCCGAAGATGCTGCTGCTCGCCGGCGGCGCCTCGGCCAAGTCGCTGCTGAAGCGCGAGGAGGGCATCCTGTCCCTGCGCGGCCGCTGGTTCGAGTGGCGCTCGGCCGATGGGTCCATGGAGCTGCCGGCCATGCCGACGCTGCATCCGGCCTTCCTGTTGCGCCAGCCCGGCGCGAAGAAGCGGGCGTGGACGGATCTGCTGACGCTGACGGAAAGGCTTGATCGCCCGGAAAGGCCGAACTAGCGTCGCCGCGGTGGGACTCGAAGAAAGGGGTTCGCGCTCAACCGGGCGTTAGTCTTGGTGCGCGAATAAGGGCCGCATGACGCTCAAAAAGCGCCTGCGCGTCGGGGTATTGTCCCTCGTCGCCGCCGCCTCGGTCGCCAGCGCTGCTGCGGCCGGTTCGCCGAAGGCCCTCTCCGACTCCGACGCCCGCGCCTATGCGGCCGCCTTCGCCGCGGTCGACCAGGGCGACTTCGTGGGCGCCCAGCTTCACGCCGCCGAGACCCAGGACCGCTCGCTGGACGGCTACATCGCCTTCCGCGCCCTCATGCATCCCACGGCCCACAAGGCCACCTTCGACGAGCTGGCCGGCTGGCTGGCGAAGTTCCGCGACCTGCCCCTGGCCGACCGCGTCTTCGCCCTGGCCGCCAAGCGCAAGCCCGCCGACGCCGCGCCCCTGCCGACCCCCGAGGTGGCCCTGGTCGACACCGCGCGCAGCGAGATCACCTGGCCCGCCCGCGACGCCTTCTATTCCGGCGACGCGCGCACCGCCTTCCGCTTGGCCGTCGAGGTGGGCGAGCGCTGGATCGCCGGCCTCTCCGCCTGGCGCCTCGGCGACTACGCCCAGGCCCACGACTACTTCGCCCTGGTCGCCCAGGACAGCGAGGAGGACGTCTGGCAGCGCTCGGCCGCCGCCTACTGGGCCGCCCGCTCGGCCGTGGCGCTGGGCGACGTCTCCACCGCCCAGGCCTTCCTCCAGCTCGCCGCCCAGGCGCCGCAGACCTTCTACGGCATGCTGGCCGAACGCCAGGTGCGCATGACCCAGGCCGCCGCGCCGACGGGCAGGATCACCCTCGCCAGCTACCGCGCTCCGGCCCGCCCGGCCGCCGCCGTCCTGGATGGCGAACCGCGCGCCCACCGCGCCGCCGCCCTCGTCCAGATCGGCCGCCTGGAGGAGGCGCGGGCCGAACTGCGCGCCGGCCTCGCCCTGGCCCGCAGCCCCGAGGAACGCCAGGCCTGGTCCGAGCGCCTCACCCAGCTCTATCCCCTCGCCGGCTCCAGCCTCCAGCGCGCCCAGTACCTCACCCTCGGCGACTACGAGACGCCGGATCTGAAGCCGCAGAACGGCTTCACGGTCGACAAGGCCCTCGTCTACGCCATCGTCCGCCAGGAGAGCCGCTTCAATCCGCGCGCGGTCTCCCACGCCGGCGCGCGGGGCCTCATGCAGGTCATGCCGGCTTCGGCGACCCACGTCACCGGCGACCGGCGCTATGTCCGCAAGCCCCGGCTGCTGCACAATCCGGCGGTGAATCTCCGGGTCGGCCAGGACTACCTCGGCTACCTCATGGACCGCGGCGTCGGTCCGGACCTGCTGAAGGTCGTGGCCGCCTACAACGCCGGCCCGGGCGCCGTCCTCAGCACCGTCCAGAAGGTCGGCGACCACGACCCCCTGCTGATGATCGAGAGCCTGCCGGCCCTCGAGACCCGCAACTATGTCGAGAAGGTCGTCGCCGCCTACTGGAGCTACAAGCGCATCTTCGGCGAGGAGCCGCGCACCCTGGACGCCCTGGCCAGCGGCGAGCGCCACATCGACGCGCGCCTCGATTCAGCCGATGCGCCGCGGTCCGAGCCCCAGGTCGCGCCGCAGCCGCTGCAGATCGGCGCCGCGGCGACCTTCCAGGCGACGGCGTTCGACTAGCACCCCGAACGGCCGGCGCCCGAACAGGCCCGCGTCCGACACCCCAGTCACCAGCGCCTCGCCACCGCGCGCCAGGTGGTGCTCCAGCGCCCCGATCCAGCCGTCCCGCAGGCGGAAGTCCGCCGGCAGCACCAGCAGCCAGTCCGCCCGCGCCGCCGCCCCGGCCGCCTCGATGGTCGGATGCGGATCGGCTCCGGTCTCCTCGCACAGGTCCTCGATCCCCGGCGCGCCGGCCTCCGCCACGATCAGCACCTGCCGCACGAGGCCGTCGACGGCCCCGCTGGTGAGCTGCGCCAGCAGCGCCGGCAGCCGCTCGGCCGCCGTCCGGGCCTCGATGATCACGCTGAGCATGACCCTGTCAGACCGCGCTTCCCCTGCGGCGGTCAACAGTTCTTGCTTTGTTCTTACTAACCGCCTACCGTGTGCGCGTGTCCACCTTCACCCAGCAGATCCGCCCCCCCGCCCGCGGACGAGGCGCCCGCTCCAACGCCACCGGCCGCTATGAAGCCCAGCGGCGCGAGGCCTTCGACGACGGCTGGACGCCGGACGATCCCCAGCCGCAGCAGATCCAGACCACGCTCTCGCCCGAGACGGCGCGGGTCATCGTCACCCGCAACGACAGCCCGGACGTGGGCTTCTCGGCCTCGATCAATCCGTATCGCGGCTGCGAGCACGGCTGCGTCTACTGCTACGCCCGGCCGGCGCACGCCTACATGGGTCTCTCCCCGGGCCTCGACTTCGAGACCAGGCTGTTCTTCAAGCCGCACGCCGCCAGGTTGCTGGAAGCCGAGCTCTCCAAACCCTCGTGGAATCCCGAGCTGATCCACATCGGCGGCAACACCGATCCCTACCAGCCCGAGGAGCGGAAGACGCGGCTCACCCGCGGCGTTATCGAGGTCCTGGTCCGCTTCCGCAACCCGTTCTCGGTGATCACCAAGTCGGCCCTGATCGTGCGGGACGCCGACCTCCTCGCCGAGGCCGCCGCGCAGGGACTCACCCGCGTGGCGATCTCGATCACCACTCTCGACCGCCGTCTCGCCCGCTCCATGGAGCCGCGCGCCGCCACGCCTGACAAGCGCCTGGAGGCCATCCGCCGCCTGGCGGACGCGGGCGTCCCGGTCAGCGTGATGTTCGCCCCCTGCATCCCCGGCCTCAACGATCACGAGATGGAGGCGGTCCTCGAACGCGCCGCGGAGGTCGGCGCCAGCGGCGCGGGCTATGTCGCCCTGCGCCTGCCGCTCGAGATCAAGGACCTCTTCCGCGAGTGGCTCGAGACCGATCACCCCGACCGCGCCCGCCGCATCATGTCCCTGGTCCGCCAGATGCGCGGCGGCAAGGACTACGACACGCGCTGGGGCAGCCGCATGAAGGGCGAAGGCCCCATCGCCCAGCTCATGTCGGCGCGCTTCAAGGCCGCCCAGCGCCGCCTCGGCCTCGAAACCGGCTGGACACCCCTCGACGTCACCCGCTTCCGCGTCCCCCCGAGGCCCGGCGGACAGCTCGACCTCTTCGGGACGGATGGCAGGGGGTGAGGCGCATCCCCTGAGCGACGGCCGGACGCCTCAGCGCCCGAACACGCCCACCAGCTCCACGTGCGGCGACCACAGGAACTGATCCACGGGCAGGACCCGCTCGAGGGTGAAGCCGGCGTCGACCAGCGTCCGGGCGTCGCGGGCGAAGGTCGCCGGATTGCACGAGACGCCGATCACCCGCGCCACCGCGGAGCGCGCCAGCTCGCCGGCCTGCTCCGCCGCCCCGGCGCGCGGCGGGTCGAACACGGCCACGTCCACCTTCCTCAGCTCGTCGGCCAGGACCGGGCGGCGGACCAGGTCGCGCGCTTCGGCCGTGATCCCCTTCAGCCCCGGAGCGCTGGCCTGGGCCGCCGCGAGCGCCGCGACCGCATCGGGCGCGAAGTCCGCGGCCATCACCGGCGCGATCTCGGCCAGCCGGAAGGTGAAGGTGCCCACGCCGCAATAGAGGTCGGCGATCCGGTTCGCCCCCGCCGACGCTGCGGCCACGAAGTCGGCCATCGCCGCCTCGGCGCCCGCCGTCGCCTGCAGGAAGGCCCCCGCCGGCAGGCCCACCCGCGCAGGCCCCAGACGCACCTGCGGCTGACGCGCCAGATAGGCCGCCTCGCCGCCCAGCGTCACCCGCGCCAGGTCCGCCTCGGCCGCTCTTTCCGCGACCTGCATCCGCGCATCCGCCGACAGGCCCCCGCTCCGGGCCTCCACGCCCGTGATCTCCACGTCGAGGCCGGCGTCGGTCAGGGTCACATGCAGGGTCGGCGCGGACTTCGGGTGCTCGAACAGGGGCGCCGCCAGCCGCTTCAGGGCCGGGAGCGCGGTGACGATCCGCGGGTCGGCGATCGGACAGGTCGCGATCTCCACTAGGTCCCAGGAGCGCCGCGCCTTGTAGCCCAGGCGCGCCGCCTCCCGGCTCCCCTTTCGCGCGTGCAGGGCCACGCGCCGCCGCGTGCCGGGGCCCGCGGCGAAGGGGGCCAGGATCTCGGTCTCTAGGTGCTGGCGCGCAAGGGTGCCGGCCAGCCGCTCGACCTTCCACGCCAGGTACGATTCGTGCGCCCAGTGCTGCAGGGCGCATCCCCCGCAGGCGAAGAAGTGCGGGCACGGCGGCTCGACCCGATCCGGGCTCGCCGCCAGCACCTCCAGCAGTTCGCGCCGATCGCCCGAGCCCTGCGCCCGCACGCGCTCGCCGGGCAGGGTGAACGGCACGAAGACCGGCCCCTCGGCGACGCCGTCGCCCTCCCCGCCGACCGAGAGGATCTCCAGCTCGACCGTCGGTCCCGGCGCGGGCCGGGGGTCGGGACGGCCACGGCCATGGCGCCTCGGCGGACTCATTTCGGCCCCACGGCGGCGCTTACGGTTAAGGGAACATGAACGAACATGAACGAGATTCTCAACGGCCGTTCAGGTTGACCGGCCCATCCTCCGCCCAAGCGTCGCCGTGAAGGCGGGCAAGAAGCATCCATTCGAGGGATATCCAATGTCCAAGCGTGTCGCCATCGCCAAGGCCGGGGCCTGCGCGCTCGCCGGCGTCATCGCGCTGGGCGCCGGAGCCCCGGCGCTGGCCCAGTCCGGCCCCTACACCACTCAGAGCTCCAACGGCTACTACTATGACCCGTGCCGACGCGACGCGACCCAGCGCGGCACGGCCGGCGCCCTGATCGGCGGCGGCATGGGCGCGGTCATCGGCTCCAACGCCGCGGCCCGCAACGCCCGCACCGAAGGCGCCCTGCTGGGCGGCCTGCTGGGCGCCATCGCCGGCGGCATCGTCGGCAACAAGACCGCCGCCTGCACCTCGGCCTCCTACGCCGCAGCCCCGCCGCCCCCGCCGCCCCCGCCGCCGGTCGAGCCGTCCTACTACGAGCGGGACGCCTGGGCCGACGCGCGCGAGGACGCGTACGATCACCGCCGCCTGGCCGAGCCCGCATCCCCCGCAGAGGACTGCACCCTCGCCGAGTCGCCGATCTACCTGCCCGACGGCCGCACCCAGACCCGCTTCGTCCGCGTCTGCCGCGACGCCAGCGGTCGCTACGCGGTCGTCGACTGAGCCACGAGCTCCAAGTCGAGTGTCAGACTGGGCCGCCCGGCGTACTCGGGCGGCCTTCCTTTTGCGCCCAGACCAAGGCCTCGCGGTTCCCGTCGCCGCCGAGGATGGGGCTGTCGGCGGACGCCCGCACGGCCCAGCCGGCTCCCTCCAGGAACGCCGTCACCCCCGCCAGCGCCTCGGCCTGCGCCGCCGGGTCGCTGACGATCCCGCCCTTCCCCACCTTCGCGGGCCCTACCTCGAACTGCGGCTTCACCAGCGCGATCAGGTCCGCCCCCCGCGCGGCCAGGCCCAGCGCGGCCGGCAGGGCCTTGGCCAGCGAGATGAAGCTGACATCCGTCACGATCAGGTCCGGCGCCTCCGGCACGAGAGCCGCGGTCAGGCGCCGCGCGTCGGTGGCCTCCAGGCCGACCACGCGCGGATCGGCCGCCACCTTGGGATGCAGCTGCCCACGGCCGACGTCGACCGCATAGACCCGGGCCGCGCCCCGCGCGAGGCAGACCTCGGTGAACCCGCCGGTGGACGCCCCCACGTCCAGCACAACCCGCCCCGCCACGGGAACGGCCCAGAGGTCGAGCGCGTGGACCAGCTTCAGCGCGCCGCGGCCCACCCAGGGGTGCGCCGGCGCCGCCTCCAGCACGGCGTCGTCGGCCACCAGCTCCGAGACCTTGCCCACCAGCCGCCCGTCGGCCGTCACCCCGCCCGCCTCGATGGCGGCGCGCGCCTTGGCGCGGCTCTCGAACAGGCCGCGGGCGACCAGAAGCTGGTCGGCGCGCGTCCTCAGGCCGACTCTTCCACGAAGAGCTTCTTGAGCTCGTTCTTCAGGATCTTGCCGTTCGGGTTGCGCGGCAGGGTCTCGTGCCAGAACTTCACCGCGATCGGCACCTTGAAGGCCGCCAGCCGCTCGGCCACGTGGGCCCGCAGCTCGGCCTCGGTGACCTCCTGGCCGGGCTTCAGGGTCACCACCGCGGCCGGCTCCTCGCCCAGCGTCCGGTGCGGCACGCCCACCACCGCGGCGTCCATCACCGCCGGATGGTCGTAGAGGACGTTCTCCACCTCGACGCAGTAGATGTTCTCGCCGCCCCGGATCAGCATGTCCTTGGCCCGGTCGATGATGAAGCAGAAGCCCTCCTCGTCCAGCCGCGCCAGGTCGCCGGTGCGGACCCAGCCGTCGACGAAGGTCTGGGCCGTGGGCTCGGGCTTGTTCCAGTAGAGCTTGGCGTTCATCGGCCCCTTGGACCACAGCTCGCCCACCGTCCCGGGCGGCAGCACCGTCACGCCGTCGGCCGGGTCGCGGATCTGCAGCTCGGCGACCGCGGCGGCCGGGCCACAGCTGTCGGGCCGGTTCAGGTAGTCCTCGCCGTTATTCGAGGTGACCGTGGCGCAGGTCTCGGTCATGCCCCAGCCCTGGCCGCTCTGCGACTTGGGGAACACCTCCTTGAGCCGCCGCACCAGCTCCGGCGCCGACGGCGCCCCGCCATACGAGACGCTTTCGAGCGAGGACAGGTCGTACTTCTCCCGCGCCGGATGCTCCAGGAGCTGCCAGGCGATGGTCGGCACGCCGCCGGCGCCGGTCAGCTTCTCCCGCTCGATCAGTTCGAAGGCCCGGATCGGGTCCCACTTGTACATCAGGGCGATCTTGGCCCCGGCGAACAGCGTCGGGTTCAGCACCGCGAAACAGCCCGTGGCGTGGAAGAACGGCACGGAGAGCAGGCTGCCCTTCTGCGGCGCGTCCGGGTCGGGCGCCGGCGGCGCCTCGCCTCGGCGAAGGAAGGCCCGGGCCTGGGCCGCGCCGGCGGTGATGATGTTGGTGTTGATCGCCCGGTGGGTCGCCAGCGCACCCTTCGGCTTCCCCGTGGTGCCGGAGGTGTAGAAGATCGTCGCGTCATCGTCGGTGTGTAGCTCGACCGGCGGAATGGGCTGGTCGGGCAGCTTGGCCCAGTCGTTCGGCGCGCCCAGCACGGTCTCGAGCTGGGTCACATAGGGGTGGGCGATCTCGTCGGGATCGCGGCTGACGTAGACGCGCTTCAGGTCAGGGCAGTTGGCGAAGTGCTCGGAGAGGCGCTCGTGACGCTCGGCGTCCATGACCGCGATCTTGGTCCCGGAGTCGGTCAGGCCGTACTCCAGCTCGGGGCCGGTCCACCAGGCGTTCAGCGGCGTGACGATCGCCCCGATCGAGGCCGCCGCGTAGAACGCCACCACCCATTCGGGCAGGTTGCGCATGATGACGGCGACCCGGTCGCCCTTCACCACGCCCTGCTTCTGCAACTCGATGGCGAACGCCGCCACCGCGCGGTGGAACGCCTCGAAGGTGATCCGCTCGTCCTCGTAGACCAGGAAGACCTTGTCGCCGTGCGCCTTGGCCATGTCGGCGACGGCCCGCAGGGTCGGCGGCTGGTTCTTCCAGACCTTCATCGTCACCCCGCCGATGGTCTCCTCGGCCACCTCCGTGGGCAGGCCGGGCTGGCCCATCAGGGCGTGGGCCTGCGCGATGGACATGGCGGGCCAACCGGGCGGCAGAACGGCCTCGGACATCAACGCGTCTCCCTTATCGCGCCTGGGATTGCGCTCCCCGGCGTCGCGATAGGTGAACAAGCATAACCCAGCGGCAGAGGCAAACGCCGCGGGCGCTTTTCGGCGGCCAGCGGGCAGGCATGGCGATGCGCTGCCGGGCGCGGGGTCCCGTCAGTCGGAGGGGGCTGGGGCGTGAGGGCTTGGGTTCAGGAGCCGCAAGGCCCGGCGAAGGGTGGGATCAACGCCGCGGCGGCGGGCCGGTGGCGCGCGAGGCGCCGCCCAGGCCTGGGAGGCCGGGGCGCGGCGGAAGGGTGAGCGTGGCGGTCCCGCCGGAGAGGCGGGCGCGCAGGGCGCCGGGCGCCGGCGAAGATCCCGGCGACGGGGCTTTCGGCGCGGGCGGCGGCGATGTCTCGCGCGGCGCCCGCCGGACCCGGTCGAGGAGTTCGGTCAGGGTCGGAAGCTCGGCGGCCTCTGGCATCAGGGCCCGGGCGTCGTCCGCGACCTGCTCCAGGCTGCTGAAGAGCAGCGGCAGGCTGGCCCGCTCGTCCTCCCGGTCCCGGTCGCGCTCGTCATAGCGTTCGGGGCGCGCGTCCAGCCGCTCCGGCGATTCCGGCCCCTCGGCCGGCTCCGCCTCGCGTTCGTCGTCGCGTTCTGGGCGCTCGACGGGGAGCGGCGCGGACAGTTCGCGCCGCAGCCGCATCGCCAGCGCGATGGACAGCCGCACCGAGGCGAAGCTGCGGTGGAAGGCGTCGAACAGAAGGAGCTTCCGATCCAGCTCCCCCTCCGCCTCCGCCGCCCGCGCAAACTCGAGCCCGAGGCCAAAGGCGGCCTCACGCATGGCGTCGAGCTGGCGGGTCTCCGCGATCATGGGAACAAAGATAGAACATCAGCGGCCCGGGGTCAAGCTGGCTTGGCTTCGTCGCCGGGGAGAGCGAATCTCTTGGCCCGAAACCTGGCCGGACCGCCTTAGCGGAGCCTCAACCCTACGGCGCGATGGTGGCCTGATGCGGGCTGATCTGGATCGGCACACGGTTCTCGTCCTGTGGACCACGATCATCGTGTCCGCCCTGGTCGTGGTGACGATATCCGCGGCCGCCGCCCATCGGATGAAGCCGCGCCCGCCATGCGTGACCGCCGCAGCCGATTTCGAGGTCGACGGTTCGATCTGGCGCCTGTCCGGCCAACGAGGACTGTTCTTCCACGCGCGCGAGCGAACGGTCCGGCTCGACCATCGCCACAACCCGCCGACCTTCTGCGTCCCACGGGCCGCCGCGCCTATCCGCATCGACGGCTTCGGCCTGACCGCTGAGGCCCTGCGACAGCACCAACTCGCCAACCCCCAGGACTTCGCGGCGCTCCAGGATGTGAGCCTCCTCGTCGTCGGCGGTCGCGCGCGGCGGTTCGCGCTACCCCAGGCGAGACTGGGCGAGGCGTACGGCCCTAGGCTCTTCGGACGACCGACCGTCTATTCCTGCCGTCCATTCCGGAATGGAGCGGGGCGCGAGTTTCCGTGGTGCAGACTGTCCTCATGGCTGCCTGACGGCGTGCCGGTATCGGTTACGTACGAAGACGACGGCGACGACCTGCAGCGAGCCATGGCGCTCGAAGCGCTCATCGCGACCCTGCGACGCTGACCGCCCAGCGGCCGAGGCCGCATGGCCTCTGTCGCTTCCAACATCCCTGCGGCATGACGTCTCGTCCTGAACCCCAGCGCGGATCGGGGACAGGATATCCAGTCCCTGTATTCCTGCGGAGGGCTCGGCGAGGAATTGGGTATCGTGTCCCACAAACCCCACACGCGATTGCTCGGTCGCCGCCATCACTTTCGGTATTCCAACCGAGCTAGTCTTCTTCGTCGGAGCCAAGAATGCCCAAAGCGTCGTCGCCAACCCACGGCTGATGGATTCTGCGGAACCGCAGCTCATGCCGTTCTCCGAAAACATCCTCGTACGCAATGACGCCAGCTAGGACGAGGTGGACCTCCCCCTTAGCAACCCGTTCCGCGTGATAGGCCCATTGCCGTGTCGTGAGGGTCGCCGTGGTGGTCGCTCCAGCGGTCAGCATGGCGCGGACGCTGGCAGGGCGGAGAACCGGCTCCCATTGCTGGAGGGCGCTGGTCTCAATGAAGTCGCCCCAGATGCTAAGCTCAACGTTTCTTGCAGGTGTTTGCCCGCTGTTCTTCATGACCAACTGCATTTTCCGATCGGCCTCGTCGACATTGAGCAGACGCGCCGAGTCGACACCCATGTATGCCCTTAGCTGTCGTTGCGAATTGAGGCGGATGAGATCGATCGAAAGGCGCGCTGCTTCGGCTTGATCTCGCGCGTGCCGCAAACCTTGTATCATCACCACTGCGACCACTGCCTGCGTGACTGTCGCCGCCCCGATGATAACCGAAAGGATTGAGACAGCCGAGCCATCCACGGCCACGTGGACGACGAAGCCGCCCACCAGCATCGTGGCGAGGCCGATGTAGAATCCCATCCACGGACGGTGATCGTATTCCATCGGCCAAGCTTTAGGCAGGTCGCCTCAGAAGTGCGAGCGGGGATAACGCCCGTGAACCCGTTCCCCAGGCGTCCGCCGGTGTGCGCCGCAGCCCCCTCCCCTATACCCCCTGCAACCGCCCGAGCGCGCCTTCCAGTTTCGCCTTCGCAGCTTCAGCGTCCGCCAGCCGCTCGCGGTTCTCCTCCACCACCTCTTCCGGCGCCCGCGCGACGAAGTCGGGGTTGGCGAGCTTCTTCGCGGTCTTGTCGATTTCCGAGCCCAGGGCCGCGACCTCCTTGGTGAGGCGGGCGCGTTCGGCGGCGATGTCGATGAAGTCGGCGACCGGCAGGGCCAGGGTGGCGCCCTCGACCACGTAGGGGATGGCGCCGGCCGGGGCCGTGTCGACGAAGCTGACCTCCGACACGCGCAACAGGCGCTCCACCAGGGCGGCGTTGGCAGACAGCACCTCGCGCTGGGCCGGCGTGGCGTCGAGGACCAGCAGCGGCGGCTGGGGCGACAGGGGCACGTTGAGGCCCTGGCGCACCGAGCGGCCCTCGATGATCGTCTCGAGGATCAGGCCGATCTCGGCGTCGGCCTCGGCGTCGACCAGGCTGGCCGGCAGGTGGGGCCAGCTGGCGGGGGACAGGATATCCTATCCCCATTTCCGCCTGTTTTCCGAAGGTCGGCCTGCCGATCAGCCGATGGTGTCGAACGTGATGTTCACGCCCCAGCTGGTCGAATCCGCGATGGCCCAGACTCCCCAGCCGGCGGGCACTTCGAGTTCGTATGGCAGCGAAAAGGACGTGGCGGTTCCGGCGTTCGCCTTGAGCACGAGAATGGCGCGCCCACTGCTCACGTTGGCAGGCGCCGACGTGTCGGCGACGAGCACGAAGGAGGTGGTCGCAGTCGGGTTCTGCGCGACGATCGTCCCCGTTCGGAGGTACGCGCCGTTGGCGTTGGCCGCCGGTAGAAAGACGGCGGTGGCCGTGGTGGCCGAGCCGAAACGAACGTACTGCTGGCCGATCTTGGTTGCGCTCACGACAATCCTCCATAGAGCTAAGCTTGCACTCTATGGGGGAGTCATTCCGCAAAACAACCCAAAAATACAATCCTGAGTAGCCATGGCGAGGGCCAGAGCCGCCAGGATGGGTGCGAAGACCTGCCCCCCTCGCCTACACCCCCTGCAATCGCCCGAGCGCGGCTTCCAGCTTCGCCTTCGCCGCCTCGGCCTCGGCCAGCCGCTCGCGGTTCTCCTCCACCACCTCTTCCGGGGCGCGGGCGACGAAGTCGGGGTTGGCGAGCTTCTTGGCGGTCTTGTCGATCTCGGAGCCCAGGGCGGCGACCTCCTTGGTCAGGCGGGCGCGTTCGGCGGCGATGTCGATGAAGTCGGCGACCGGCAGGGCCAGGGTCGCGCCCTCGACCACGTAGGGGATGGCGCCGGCCGGGGCCGTGTCGACGAAGCTGACCTCGGACACCCGCAGCAGCCGCTCCACCAAGGCCGCGTTGGCCGACAGCACGTCGCGCTGGGCCGGCGTGGCGTCGACCACCAGCAGCGCCGGCTGGGCGGACAGCGGCACGTTCAGGCCCTGGCGCACCGAGCGGCCCTCGGTGATGGCGGCGATGATCAGGCCGATCTCGGCGTCGGCGGCGGGGTCGACCAGGCCGGCCGGCAGGTCGGGCCAGCGGGCGGTCATCAGCATGGGCTCGCTGCGCGGGGCGCCCAGGTCGGCGGTCTGGCCCCAGAGCTCCTCGGTGATGAAGGGCATGACCGGGTGCAGCAGCTTCAGGATCACGTCCAGCACCCAGGCGGCGGTGGCCTGGGTCTCGGCCCTGGCCGCGGCGTCGTCGCCGGTGAGCAGGGGCTTGGCCAGCTCCACATACCAGTCGCAGAACTGGTTCCAGATGAAGCGGTAGAGGCCGTTCGCCGTCTCGTCGAAGCCGCAGTCGGCCAGGGCGGCGGTGACGGCGGCGGCGGTGCGTTGCGTCTCGCCCACGATCCAGCGGTTGAGCGGCGCCTTCACGGCCGCCGGGTCGAAGCCCGGCGCCCGGGCGCAGCCGTTCATCTGGCAGAAGCGCGTGGCGTTCCACAGCTTGGTGCCGAAGTTGCGGTAGCCCTCGATGCGCTGGCGGCTGAGCTTGATGTCGCGCGCCTGGCCCGACATGGCCGTCAGGGTGAACCGCAGGGCGTCGGCGCCGAACTCGTCCACCAGCTCCAGGGGGTCCATCACGTTGCCCTTGGACTTGGACATCTTGGCCCCGCTGGCGTCGCGGACCAGGGCGTTGATGAACACCCGCTTGAACGGGACCTCGCCGGTGAAGTGGAGGCCCTGCATCATCATCCGGGCGACCCAGAAGAAGATGATGTCGAAGCCGGTGATCAGGGTGTGGGTGGGATAGAAGCGGGCGAGGTCCTGGGTCTTCTCGGGCCAGCCCATGGTGGAGAACGGCCAGAGGCCGGAGGAGAACCAGGTGTCGAGGACGTCCTCGTCCTGGCGCAGCGGGGTCGGCCGGCCATAGTGCTCGTCGGCCTTCGCTTGAGCCTCGGCTTCCGTCTCCTCGACGAAGACCTTGCCGTCGGGGCCGTACCAGGCCGGGATGCGATGGCCCCACCAGAGCTGGCGGGAGACGCACCACGGCTGGATGTTGCGCATCCACTCGAAGTAAGTCTTCTCCCAGTGCCTGGGCACGAAGACGGTGTCGCCCTTCTCCACCGCCGCGATGGCGGGCTTGGCCAGCACGTCGGCGGCGACGTACCACTGGTCGGTCAGGTAGGGCTCGACGACGACGCCCGAGCGGTCGCCGTGCGGGACGACGTGGCGGGTCTTCTCGACCTCGCGCAGCAGGCCGGCGGCCTCGAAGTGGGCCACCACCTTCTTGCGGGCCTCGAAGCGGTCGAGGCCGCGGTATTCCGGAGGGACGTTGTCGTTCAGCCGCGCGAAGTCGTCGAAGACGTTGATCATCGGCAGGTTGTGGCGCTTGCCGACGGCGAAGTCGTTGAAGTCGTGGGCCGGGGTGATCTTCACCGCGCCGGAGCCCTTCTCCGGGTCGGGGTACTCGTCGGCGATGATCGGGATGGGGCGGTTGGCTATGGGCAGGCGGACGGCCTTGCCGACCAGGGCCTTGTAGCGCTCGTCGTCCGGATGGACCGCGACGGCGGTGTCGCCCAGCATGGTTTCGGGCCGCGTGGTGGCCACGACGATCTCGCCCGAGCCGTCCTCCAGCGGATAGGCGAAGTGCCAGTAGTGGCCGTCGACCTCGCGCTGCTCGACCTCGAGGTCGGAGATGGCGGTCTGGAAGTGGGGGTCCCAGTTCACCAGCCGCTTGTCTCGGTAGATCAGCTTTTCCTTGTGGAGCTGGACGAACACCTTGCGGACGGCGGCGGAGAGGCCCTCGTCCAGGGTGAAGCGCTCACGGCTCCAGTCGCAGGAGGCGCCCAGCCGGCGGAGCTGGTTGACGATCGTGCCGCCCGACTTGGCCTTCCATTCCCAGACCTTGGCGACGAATTCGTCGCGCCCCATGTCGCGGCGGCTCCGGTTGCCCTGTTCGGCCAGCTGGCGCTCCACCACCATCTGGGTGGCGATGCCGGCGTGGTCGGTGCCGGGCAGCCACAGGGCCGCCTTGCCGCGCATCCGCTCGAAGCGGATCAGCACGTCCTGCAGGGTGTTGTTGAGCGCGTGGCCGATGTGCAGCGAGCCCGTCACGTTCGGCGGCGGGATCACGATGGAGAACGGCTCGGCGGCCGGATCGTCGGTCGGCGAAAAGCCGCCCGAGTTCTCCCAGGCCTCGTACAGGCGCGGTTCGGCGGTCTTGGGATCGAAGGTCTTGTCGAGCATCTGTGGAACGTCTGCGTGAGGGGGCGTGCCTTAGCAGGTCCTCCCCCGCAGGGGGAGGTGTCGGCTTAGCCGACGGAGGGGGTCCGCTCAAACGACAGGCCGCTCAGCGACGGCCGGTCGCGGAGAAAAGCCCCCTCACCCGCTGCGCGGGAGCTCCCCCTGGGGGGAGCATTGGCGGCTAGCGTACTCGGCCGCGGGAGATGCGCTCGACCTCGGCCTCGACGGCCTCCTGGACGATGCGCGGCAGGTTGTCGTCCAGCCACTGCTGGAGCAGCGGGCGCAGCAGTTCGCGGACCACGTCCTCGAGGGTGCGGCCCTCGGCGGGCATCAGGATGTTCGACGACAGCTTGCCGAAGGTGGCGGCGGCGGCCGCGGCGATGTGGTCGCTGACGATGCCCTCGCCCGGCGGCAGCGGCGGCGCTTCCATGGCCGGCGGCTCGGGTTCGGGCTCCGGCTCCTCCGGAGCCAGGACGTCGAGGTCGCCGTGGGTTTCGACCTTCTGGGTCAGCTCCAGGACGCCGTCGTCTTCCTCCTCCTCCGCGGCGGGCGCGAAGTCGGCGGCGGGTTCGGGTTCAGGCTCGGGCTCGGGGATCGGCAGCGGCCCTTCGCCCCGCGCCTCGGGCACCGGCTCCGGCTCGGCCACGATCGACGGCCCGCCTTCGGCGGCGGGCTGTTCGTCCTCGGAGATGATGCGGCGGATGGAGGCGAGGATCTCCTCCATCGTCGGTTCTTGGGAACTCGTTTCGGACATCAGTCTGCCGCCGCCCTTGGAATCTGAGGCTTAGACCCTAAGCGCGGTCGGCCGATCCTGCAATTTCCCTGGCGCGCCCAGCGTCAACGGGTCGCCGGGGCGGGCTCCACCGCAGGCGCCGGCTGCAGGCCCGGCCCGATCGGCGCCTCTTCCGGCTTCACGCTGGGCGCCCGCGACGGGAACGGGGAGAGGTAGCGGTCGACCACGCCGATCGGCTCTTCCCAGGGCACCCAGCCCCAGGTGATCCGCAGCTTGCGGAAGTTCTTGGACGCGTCGTACTCGGGCACGGACGGCACGAGGTTCTCGGCCTCCAGCCGGCCCATGGCGGCCAGGACGTTGGCGGCGGCCACATATTCGTCGCGGCGCGAGGTGACCTGGTTGAGCTCGGCCTGGCGCAGCTCCTGCTCGGCGTTCAGCACGTCGATGGTGGTGCGCAGGCCCACCTGCTGCTCCTGGCGCGTGCCCTCGGCGGCGATGCGGGCGGCGCGCACCTGCTCCTCGCTGGAGGCGATGTTGGCGCGCGCGGCCATCAGCTGGCTCCAGAACTGGGTCACGCTCTGCAGCACGTTGCGCCGCACGCCCTCGGTGGTGATCCGGTCGGCGTTGTTGCGCTCCACGGCCTGGCGCACGCGGGAGGAGACGAGGCCGCCGGAGAAGAGGGGGACGGAGGCCGTGATCGTGGCCGTTGTACCGCGCTGGTAGAGATCCGACTCGAATGGCCGCACCGGGCCTCGGTCGAAGCCGAAGCTCACCTGCCCGCTGACCGTCGGCATCCGCTCGGCGCGGGCCCCTGCGACGCGGGCGCGGCTCGCCTGCTCGGCATACTGCTGAGCGCGGAGCTGCGGGTTCTGCTCCTCAGCGATCGCATAGGCATTCTCCGGGTCATCCGGCAGCAGATACGCAAGCGACGGCTCCGGCTCCAGCTCACCGGGGTTCTGGCCGACGAGTGTCGCGTACCCGGCGCGGGTGATGGTGAGTTGGGCCACGGCTTGCTGCAGGAGTGCTTCGGCCTGCGACAGACGCGCCTGCGACTGGGCCACGTCGGTGCGAGTGACCTCGCCGACATCGAAGCGCGCCTGCGACTCTTCGAGCTGCCGACGCAGGACGTTGACGTTCTCCTGCCGGATCCGGAGCGCCTCCTGGTCTCGGCGGACGTCCGAATACGCCTGAATGACAGAGGCCAGCACCTGGGCCTCGACCCGACGCAGGTTCTCGCGACCGGCCAAGACATCAGCATGGGCGGCGTTCACAGCCGCGGCGGTGCGCCCACCCGTCCAGATCGGCTGATTGAAGGTAACGCCGGTCCGACCGCTATTGGTCTCGAAGATCCCAAAGTTGCCGAAGCTGTCCGGCTGGCCATCGCCGTTGGCATCTACGCCCACGGCCGCTTTGGGGACCCGGCTTTCGGTGTAGGTCGCGCTCGCTCCCAAGGTCAGCGTCGGCCGCCAGCCCGTGCGGGCCTGCACGTAGCTCTCGTCCAGGGCCCGCTGCGTCGCGCGCTGGGCCTGGAGGGTGGGATTGTTCTGATAGGCGAGCGCGATGGCGTCGGCCAGGGTTTCGGCGCTCGCCGGCACCGCCGAGCCGCTGATCGCGGCGACACACACAGTCGCGGCCAACAGGCGGCCACGGAAGGTCTTCGACATCTTTATCCCCGATCTCGCGAGAGACGCAGCCTTTGTATGCTTCCGTCTGCAACCTCGGCCAAGCCGCGTCACCTTAAGCTTTTTTCACGCCCCCGTTTCGAGGGTGTTTCATCTCTCCGACGCTAGAAGGCGAAACCGTGACGCGGCTCGAAGCCGGCCAGAAGGGGCGGAAAGGCGTCGAACAGGTCGCGCCGGCCGACGCCGTCCTCTGTGCGGACGTACAGGCACGCCTTGCCGACCGGCCCGTCCCGCTCGACCACGCCCAGCCGACCATTCGTCGCGAGCGCAGCCGTCCAGGCCTCGGGCGCCCGGGCCACGGCGCCTTCGCAGACCACGATGTCGAACTCACCGCCAGGCAGCGCCTCGCCGGCCTCGATCCGGGTGACCGGCAGGCCCAGTTCCTCGATGAGCGCGGCGGCATAGGGCGCGCTGATCGCCAGCGCCCGCTCGCCCGGCATCGGGCGCAGCGCCTGCGCCAGCTTGGCCACGTCGCGGGGCTTCAGGAGCCAGCGGCCGGGCGCGTACTCCACCTCGATGTCGGCGTAGGCGAGATGCGCCTTCGTCTCAGGCATGAACCGCTCGCGCGGAAGATTGCGCATGGCGTCGTGGATGCGCACGTCGGTGACGTCGGCGGTGCGCACCTGGCTTTCCACCATGTTCTGGCGGGCGGCGGCGAAGTCGGCCATGGAGTCCCTCGACTGGAGAACCTGTGGCGCGGGTTATAGGCGGACGCGGGCGGAAGGCAATTGCGGCCGATCAACCGTTCTGATAGCCACTCCCCTCCTCTTCGGCGGCCTGATGGCGGAGTGGTGACGCACCGGACTGCAAATCCGTGAACCCGGGTTCGATTCCCGGTCAGGCCTCCAGAACTCCCGAGATCGCATGTCGCGCCCGAACATCCTGGTGACCGGTTCCACAAGGGGGATCGGCGCGGCGATAGCCGTTGCGCTGGCGGATCGCGCGCAGGTGGTGGGCCACGGCCGCGCCGACGGGCCCGATACGGTCGGCGCCGACCTCTCCGATCCTGCCGCCGCCGACCGCCTGTGGGACGCGGCGCTGGCGCGGCTGGATGGCCGGATCGACGTGCTGGTCAACAACGCCGGCGTCTTCGAGCCTGTCCCGGTCGACGCCGACCTCGGCGCCTGGCAGGCCGCCTGGTCGCGCACGATGCAGATCAACCTTCAGGCAGCGGCCGACCTGTCCCGCCGCGCGATCCTGCACTGGCGCGAGCGCGGCGCCAAAGCGGAAAAGGGGGGCGGGCGGATCGTCAACATCGCCTCGCGCGCCGCCTATCGCGGCGACTCGCCGGCGTATTGGCACTACGCCGCGTCGAAGGCCGGCATGGTGGCCATGACCAAGTCCATCGCCCGCGGCTTCGCGGCGGAGGGGATCCTCGCCTTCGCCGTCTGTCCCGGCTTCACCATGACCGGGATGGCCGACGACTATCTGGCGAGCCGCGGCGGCGACAAGCTCTTGGCGGACATCCCGCTCGGGCGCGTGGCGAGCCCCGAAGAAGTGGCGAGCGCGGCGGCCTATCTCGCCCTCGAGGCGCCGGCTTCCATGACCGGCGCAGTCATCGACATCAACGGCGCGAGCTACGTGCGCTAGAGCCCCTCAGGGTGAATTGCGAGGCCGGAGAAAATTACGAACGTCATCTCTCCGTCGCAGCTTCGCCTTGGCGGCGCCACGATCTCCGCGCGAGCTTCGTCCCGCAACGACCGGGAGGAGATGAAGATGACCCTGCGCCGCCTGTCCGTGGCCGCCATGGCGGGCCTCACCGCCGCGACCTCCGCGCCTCCCATCGTGACGGCGCAGCCCACCCGGCCGCTGGACGGGACGCCGACGCCCGCCGAGTGCGAGGCCCTGGGATTCCCGCAGACGCCGGAACGCGACTATCGCGCCTATGCGCCGGCGATGCGCTATGCGTCCCCGCCTCCTCCGCCGTCCGCGGTCCCGCCGCTGCCGATCCCGCCGGCCCCGGGCCGCGTCGCACCGCCGGCCGGGCCCTCGACCGTGGTGCAGGAGAGCGTCGTCACCTCGTCCCGCCGGGTCTACGCCCCGCCGCGACCGGTGGACACCGAGCGCTATCCGAACGCGCAAGCCAACCCGATCCGACAGACGGCCACCGACCCGGTCTCGACCTTCTCCGTCGACGTTGACACCGCCGCCTACGCCAACGTCCGGCGCTTCCTGAACGAGGGCGTGCGACCGCCCTCCGACGCGGTGCGGGTCGAGGAGCTGGTGAACTACTTCGATTACGGCTACGCGCCGCCCGCCGACCGGCGCAATCCCTTCGCGACCTATGTCGCCCTGGCCCCCTCGCCCTGGGCGGCCGAACGCCAGATCCTGCACATCGGCATCCAGGGCTTCGACCTCGGCCGGGCTGAGCCGCCGCCGCTCAACCTGGTGTTCCTGATCGATACGTCCGGCTCCATGTCGTCGGACGACCGGCTGCCGCTCGCCAAGACGTCGCTCAACCTGCTGATCGACCAGCTCCGGCCGCAGGACCGCGTCTCCATGGTCGCCTACTCAGGCTCGGCCGGAGCCGTGCTGGGTCCCACGGACGGGCGGCAGAAGCTGAAGATGCGATGCGCCCTGGGCGCGCTTCATTCCGGCGGGTCCACGGCCGGCGGCCAGGGCCTCGCGCTCGCCTATGCCCTCGCCCGCGAGCACTACGACCCCAAGGCGGTGAACCGGGTCGTCCTGCTGACCGACGGCGACTTCAACGTCGGGATCGCCGACCCGGCGAAGCTGACGGACTTCGTCTCCGACAAGCGTAAGGAGGGCGTCTACCTCTCGGTCTTCGGCTTCGGGCGCGGCAACTACAACGACGTGATGATGCAGGCCCTGGCGCAGAACGGGAACGGGACCGCCGCCTACGTCGACAGTCTGCAGGAGGCGCGCAAGCTGTTCCGCGAGGACTTCACCAAGTCGCTCTTCCCGATCGCCGACGACGTGAAGATCCAGGTGGAGTTCAACCCGTCCCAGGTCAGCGAATACCGCCTCATCGGCTACGAGACGCGCATGCTGGCGCGGGAGGACTTCAACAACGACCAGGTGGACGCTGGCGAAGTCGGCGCCGGCGCTTCCGTGACCGCGCTCTACGAGATCACGCCCGCCGGCGCGAGGCCGTCCGCCGACCCTCTGCGCTATGGCCGGCGCGCGCCGCCCGCGGCCCCGGCGGGCGAGCTGGCCTTCCTCAAGATCCGATACAAGCTGCCGGGCGCGGCCCGTTCGCGCCTCATGGAGCGGCCGATCACCCGCGCCGACATGGCGCCCAGCCTTGCCCAGGCCCCCGAGCCCACGCGCTGGGCGGTGGCGGTCGCCGGCTTCGGTCAGAAGCTGAAGCGCGATCCGAGGGTGTCGGAGGCGTTCGGCTGGGCGGACGTCATCGGCCTGGCCCAAGGCGCCCGCGGAAGCGACCCCTACGGCGAGCGCGCCGAGTTCGTGCAACTGGTTCGGGCGGCGGAGGACGTGCGTCCCCTGGCGGAGCGCTAGCGACCGATCGCGCGTGCGATCCTGCTCAGAGCCTCCGCCAGGATCGGCCGCTGGCCCTTGTGCAGCTTCCAGGCGGCCGTGTCGGCGTCGAACCAGCCGGCGCGGTCGACCTCCGGGACCGTGATGCGCCGGCCGGACCGGGGCGGCCACTCGATCTCGAAGGTGTTGCTGGCGATCGCCGAGACGTCGACGTCGGCCTCGATGAGCCAGGCGTGGACGACCTTGCCGCCCGGCGTGCGGCAGGGCGTGAGCGGCTCGCTCTCCCCGTCGATCGAAAGGCCCAGCTCCTCGCGGAACTCCCGCTTCGCGGCCGCCCAGCCGTCCTCACCGGGATCCACGAGGCCCTTGGGAATGGACCAGGCGGCCTCGTCCTTCCGGGCCCAGTAGGGGCCGCCCGGATGGACCAGCAGGAACTCCGGCCCGCCCGGCCGCCGCCGCCAGGCCAGCACGCCCGCGCTGACGGCCGGCGGCATCAGTCCATCAGGCGCTGCATGAGGTAGGTGTACTCCAGCGCCTGGCGCATGGCCCGCTCGTTGAGGTTCGCGGCCGCGGCGTGCCCGCCGTCCATGTTCTCGTAGTAGAGGTAGTCGTAGCCGTACTCCTTCAGCCGCGCCGCCGCCTTGCGGGCGTGTGCGGGATGTACGCGGTCGTCCTTGGTGGACGTTTCGATGAACACCTGCGGATAGGGCTGGCCGGGCTTGAGGTTCTGATAGGGCGAATAGCTCATCAGCATCGCCCGCTCTTCGGGAACCTTCGGATCGCCGTACTCGCCGATCCAGGAGGAGCCGGCGCCGATGTGGTCGTAGCCGATCATGTCGAACAGCGGCACCTGGATGACGACGGCGTTGTAGAGCTCGGGCCTCTTGGTCAGCGCCACGCCCATCAGGAGCCCCCCGTTGGAGCCGCCCATGATGCCCAGCTTCTTCGGGCTGGTGATCTTGCGTGCGATCAGGTCCTCGGAGACGGCGAAGAAGTCCTCGTACACCCGCATGCGGTTCAGCTTCAGACCGGCGTTGTGCCAGCGCGGCCCGAACTCGCCGCCCCCGCGGATATTGGCGACCACATAGACGCCGCCCTTCTCCAGCCAGAGCTTGCCCACCGTCGCCGCATAGGCCGGCGTCTGGCTCACCAGGAAGCCGCCATAGGCGTAGAGCAGCGTGGGGTTCGACCCGTCCAGCTTCATGTCCTTGGGCCGGACCACGAAATACGGGACCTTCGTGCCGTCCTTCGACGTCGCCCAGTGCTGCTCGGTCACGAACCTGGAGGCGTCGAAGCGCGGGGGAAGCGTGCGAAGCTGGGTCGGAGCTCCGCCCGACGCATCGGCCAGCCATTGGCTAGACGGCGTCAGGAAGCTCGTGACGTTGAGGATCAGGCGGTCGTCCTGATCGGCCGCCGATCCGATGGTGATCGTGGAGTCCGCCGGCAGATCCAGCTTCTCCGAGGTCCAGGCGCCGCCGGCGCGGCGATAGCTCAGCACCTGGCCCTTCACATTGTCGAAGAGCGCCACGACCAGTCGGGTCTTCGTGGTGGCGACCTGTTCCACGGACTGGGTCTCGGTCGGCCGAAGCACCAGGCTGGGCGTCAGGTCGCCAGGCTTGCGCTTGAACGCGGCGAGATCGAAGTCGACGAGGTCGCCCTCCTTCATCCCCTTGGCGACCCAGTCCTCCTCGAGGCTGACGAGGACGCGGCCGTCGAGGTAGCCCTGCAGGGAGGACTTCTTGGGCAGGTCGAGGCGCAGCGGCCGGTCGCCGGAGAGCAGGTAGTATTCGGCGTTGAAGGTGTCCAAGGGCCGCTGGATCACCACCGCCTTCACCGCCCCGTCAGGCTCGCGCAGGACGATGGACTGCACGCCATAGCCGCCGTCGGACTTCTGACCCGTGAAGACCTGCTTCGCCTCCGACAGGGCCTGCCCCCGCTTCAGCAGCTTGGCGATGAAGGGATAGCCGGAGGTGGTGACGTCACCCTCCTCCCACTCGGTCACGACCAGCAGGGTGTCCTGATCGATCCAGTCGAAGCGGTGCTTGCCCGCCGGGAGGCGGAAGCCGCCCTCCACGAAGGCGCCGGCCTCGGTGTCGAACTCGCGCACCTCGACGGCGTCCTTACCGCCGTCCGAGAGGCTGACCAGACACAGACGGTCGTCCGGCGGCAGGCAGTCCGCGCCCTTCCAGACCCAGTTGGCGTTCTCCGCCTTGGCCAGGGCGTCCAGGTCCAGGATGGCCCGCCATTGCGGGTCGCCGGACCGGTAGCTCTCGACAGTGGTCTTGCGCCAGACGCCCCGCACATGGTCGGCGTCCTGCCAGTAGTCCCATAGCCCGCCGTCCCCGGCGAAGGCGACGGCCGGGATGCGATCCTTGGCCGTGGCGATCTGCAGGGCGTCGGCGTAGAGGCCGGCGTAGCGGGGATCGTTCTGGAGTTGCGGCAGCGAACGCGCGTTCTCCGCCTTCGCCCACTCCAGGGCCCGCGGACCCTCGATCTCCTCCATCCAGACGTAGGGGTCGTCGTCCGGCGCGGCGGCGCCCATCAGCAGGACTCCGGCGAACGCGGTGGCGAGGGCGGCGAGACGCATTGGAACTCTCTCGATGACATGCGGGCGGACGCTAGCCCGAGCCCGCCGCGGCGTCATCACCCGGAAGTCGAGCGCCGTTCGTCGAGGATGGAGATCGCAAGGTCCGGGCGGATCAGGAACAGGCCCACCCACACGAGGCGGGCGATCACGCGGCGCGCGCGGCGGCCCGGGCGGTACTCGGCTTCATAGACGGAGGCGTAGTCGAGGGCGGTCATGGCGGTCTCCTTTTCGGAGGCCAAGCTGGTCGCCGCCTACGTCAATTCCGGACGTGGGTGCGTCGTGCGATCTCGATCTCGTCGCTCATCATCTCCCGGAGCGCCGGCGGCTCCAGGATCTCCACCTTGTCCTGCCAGGTGAAGAGATGCCAGGCGAGCTCGCGCATGCCGCTGGAGCGGAAGCGCACGACGATGCTGCCGTCCGCCTGCTCCTCCAGGCGCTGTCGGGCGTGGAAGCGCCACCGGCGGGCGTCGTCCGCGCCGTGGGGCAGCACCCGCAGCGCAACGTCGTGGGTGTCGTCCTGATAGATGCCGAAGCTTTCGTCCGCGTAGGCCTGGAGTGAGAATTCGGGTGGCGCAGCCCCCGGCGTTCCGGTGACCTCGATGTCGAACACCCGGTCGAGCCGCCAGTTGCGGGGCCCCGTCCCCGCGCCGACCTCCTCGGCCACGAGGTAGTTGGAGCGTCCGAACAGGATGCCGTAGGGCGTGACCTCGCGGATCCGCCCCGGCGCGGACCCGCCCTCGTACCGGAAGCGCAGGGTCGACAGCGCCTTCAGGGCCTCGCGGACGGCCGCGAGCACGACATCATCCTCGAAGGGACGCGGACCGGCCTGCACGGCGATGGTCTCGGCCTGCAGCAGGGCCTCCAGGTCGGGCGCAAGCCGCCGGCGCGCCGAAGCCCGCATGGCCGAGAGCACCTTCTGCTCCAGCGATCGCAGGGCGGCGGCCCGGGCCTGAGCGCCCTGGCGGTCCATCATCTCCGCGGCGGCCGTCAGCGCGGCCAGTTCCTCCGCCGCCGGAGCCTGGAACAGACCGTCGAGGCCGGAGGGGATCCGGAACCGGCGGGAGGGTGGCTCGTCCACGATCTCCATCTGCGGGAAGACGTCCCAGACGGCGTCGCGCATCCGCTCGGCCGTGCGGCGGCTGACCGCCAGGCGCTCGGCCATCTCGTCCAGCGTCAACCCCTCCGCGGTGCTGGCCAGCATCCGCGCCAGTTCCAGGAGGCGAGCGCCCTTCTCGTGCCGCATAACCTACGTCCGTTTTTGTCGTACCGCTCAGACAAAACCAGAACCATCGCAACCCCGCAAGGAGTTCTGACCGATGGCTTCCTACCGCCGCTTCAAGCCCCGCCTGGCCCGATCCGTCGAAGACCCTCGTCCCCAACCCCTGCCGGGTCAGGTCGTCGACGCCGTCCTGCGGTTCCACGACGAAGAACTCGACCAGGGCGGCGGCCGCACCCTGCTGCGCCTCTCCCGCAACCGCCTGGCCGACTCCGAGGTGAGCCGCGCTCTCGGCGCGGACGCCGGGCGCGCGGCGCGCGTCGCCATCCTCTGGAACGAGCGCGAGGGCGAGATCATCCGGGTGCTGGAGGCGGCCTGACGCTAGAGCCTCTCCCGTTCAAGCGGAGTCGTTTGAACGGGACAAAAGAGGCTCTAATTCAAAGGTTTGAGCGCGTTCTGATCGCAAAACCGGTTTCCACTTTTGCGGAACGCGCTCTAGAGGCTTCCCTCGGGCCTGTAGCTGGGCTGATCGATGGCCAGCTGGTCCCGCGCCATGGTCTGCAGCGCCGGCAGGAGGCCGGGAGTCTCCACCGTGAGTTCGCCCGACCGGATCCGGTCGCACAGCTCGCTGTTCAGTTCGGAGAAGCTTCCGGCGCGGCCCAGGATCTCGGCCATGGCCGCGACCGCCCGCGCCTCGGCGGCTGGGCCCTCGGTGAGCTCGCGCCCGACTGCGGCGAGCGCATTGGCGGCCACGCGCGACAGGAAGGCGTTGCGAGGGTCCAGCGTCGGCCGGATCTGCTCGATCCAGAGGCGGACGGATTCGACGAGTTCTTCCGTACGCGGGTGAGTGATCACAGGCCTTCCTCCAGAAGGACGACGAGGTCCGCCTCGGTCTCGGACACGCGCCGGCCGATCATGGGCCGCTCGACCGACTTCTCCGCGCCGTCGCGCCAGGAGAGATACATGGTCAGGCACATGATCCCCCAGCGCAGCGAGCCCAGCATCTGCCAGAACCGCACGCGCGGCAGGTCGATCGCGCGGCCGCCCGCCGCCGCGTAGCCGGCCAGCAGGTCGGCGTAGTCGCCGAATCCTCCCACCGGCCGATCCGGCCGCCCGAAGCGCCACGAGTTGGTGCAGATCCAGCCCATGTCCTCGGCCGGATCGCCGATGTGCGCCAGTTCCCAGTCAAGCACGGCCACGACGCCGGCTTCCGGGTCGAACATGATGTTCCCGTTGCGGAAATCCCCGTGGAGCAACACCGGCGCGACCGGCTCCGGCACGTGCCGGCGCAGGTACTGGAACGCCAGTTCGAGGATCGGCCGCTCGGCGCCCGTCGCGCGATAGACCTCCTCGTAACGGTCGAGTTCGCCGACCGCGTCGACCGTCTTGAGGCCCAGTTCAGCAGGCGGTGGGGTCTTGTGGATGCCGGCCAAAGCCTCTCCGCACTGGCGCGCCAGTACCGGCCGCACGGCGTCGAACCGCGGATCGGAGGTGATCTTCTTGCCCAGGGTCTCGCCGTGCGCGCGGACCATGACATAGGCCTCGCCCAGACCGTCGGCCTCGTCGCAGACGTGGCGCACGCTCGGGACGCGGGCGCCGTTCGCGCCGGTGGCGCGGATCAGGGCGGCCTCCGTCGCGAGGCTGACCGAACGGGCCGTCTCCGGGTCGAACGCGACGCTGCGTCGACGCAGGATCAGTTCCTCGCGGCCGCCGCCGCCTTCGATGGCGAAGGCCCACGTCTCCATGCTGGCGCCGCCGGACAGACGCTGCGCCTCGATGAGGCGCGCGCCGCCGCCCTGCAGCCTTTCGGCGAGCCTCTGGAGGCCCGCTCGAACATCAACTTCCATGACCCGGCGGAACCTCGCGGCTGGTCTAGACTGGCCCGATCTGGCGGGCTGTGGACGCGGTTGTAAACCGGTCCCGCGGCGTCAAGCCCGCCCAAGAATTTCGGGAGAACGGCCATGGACTTCGACATTCCGCAGGACATCCAGGACTACCTGGACGAGCTCGACCGGTTCATCGACGACGTGATCATGCCGCTCCAGCGCGCGGACGATAACGACCGCTTCTTCGACCACCGTCGCGAGCATGCCCGCACCGACTGGGACAACGACGGCCTGCCCCGGAAAGAGTGGGAGGAGCTGCTCGCCAAGGCGCGCAAGCTCGCAGACGACGCCGGTCACCTGCGCTTCGCCTGGCCCGTGGAGATGGGCGGCAAGGGCGGCAGCCAGCTCGCCATGGCCATCATCCGGGAGCACCTGGCCGCCAAGGGCCTGGGCCTGTTCAACGACCTGCAGACCGAGCACTCGATCGTCGGCAACAACCCCTTCGTCCTGATGTTCAAGGAGTTCGCGACGAACGAGCAGTACGACCGCTACGCCGACGCCCTGCTGAACGGGAAGATGCGCACCGGCTTTGGCCTGACCGAACCCAACCACGGCTCGGACGCCACCTGGATGGAAACCCGCGCGGTCCGCCACGAGAAGGACGGCAAGCCGGGCTGGCTCATCAACGGCGAAAAGATGTGGACGACGGGGATGCACGTGGCGACCCACGTGATGTGCTTCGCCCGGACCTCGGGGAAGGACGGCGACGCCGTCGGCATCACCTGCTTCATCGTCCCCGCGGACGCTCCCGGTCTGAAGATCGAGGAGTACATGTGGACCTTCAACATGCCGACGGACCACCCGCGGATCAGCTTCACGGACGTCTGGATCCCCGAGGACAGCTACTGGGGCCAGATCGACCGGGGCCTGGGCATCGGCCAGAGCTTCGTGCACCAGAACCGGATCCGGCAGGCGGCGTCGTCGCTGGGCGCGGCGCAGTTCTGCATCAACGAGAGCGTCCGCTACGCCCGCGAGCGCAAGCCGTTCGGCAAGGCGCTGGCCGAGAACCAGGCGATCCAGTGGCCGCTGGTGGAACTGCAGACCCAGTGCGAGATGCTGCGGCTGCTGATCCGCAAGACCGCCTGGCAGATGGACCGCATGGAGCACAAGGAGATCGAGAAGACCATCTCGGACAAGGTCTCCATGTGCAATTACTGGGGCAACCGGCTGGTCTGCGAGGCGGCAGACCGGGCGATGCAGGTGCACGGCGGCATCGGCTATTCGCGCCACAAGCCGTTCGAGCACATATACCGCCACCACCGCCGCTACCGGATCACCGAGGGCTCGGAGGAGATCCAGATGCGCAAGGTGGCCGCGTACCTGTTCGGCTACCTCGGACCCAAGCGGGCGGATCCGTTCTTCAAGGCGCACAACGAGGCCGAGAAGGCGGCGAAGGGCGACTACGTCCAGCCCGTTCCCGCGCACCACAACGCCGCCCGCCCCTGACGGCGAGCCGGTCCCCGGCGGCGTGAGGGTTCACGCCGCCGCTTCGCGCCGCCCGTAGAGTTCGTCGAACAGCGGCGGCAGGCGGTCGGGCAGGCCGAGCAGCGGTCCGGACGAGAGCAGGAGGACGACCTCGTCGCCCGTGAGGCGGCTGAGGGCGTCCACGGCCGCATCCGCCGTTTCGACGCCCTCGACGGATACGCCGGCCGCCGCCGTCCGGGCCAGGATCTCGTCGAAGCTCGACTGGCTGTGGCTCGCCTCCCCGTGGTGCGGCGGGGGCGCCATGAGCACGCGCGCGGCGCCTTCGAACACCGTATCGTACCAGGGCAGCGCCTCGCGGTTGCGCCACGAGAAGGTGTGCGGCTCGAAGACTACGGTCAGCGGCCGATCCGGGAAATGGAGCCGCATCGCCGCGATGGCCGAATGCGCCTTCTCGTAGGACGATCCGAAGCCCTCGATCACGGGCACCGCCGAGGTGAGCGTGAGCCGGTCCAGGCGGCGGCGGATGCCGGCGAAGCTGGCCACGCCGCGTGCGAGCTGCGCCTCGTCGACGAGCCCGCGCTCGAGGAGATAGGCCGACACGCCGACGAGGTTCTCGACGTTGTGCGCGCCGAGCAGGCTCGTCGACAGCGCGACGCGGCGGCCGTCCGGGGCGACCAGGGAGAATCGGGTCGTCTCGCCGAATTCGACATCCTTCGCCCGCCAGCCGTCGCCGGCAGACGCGTCGTACCAGGCGATCCGGCAGGCCGCCTCGCCGGCGATGGCCCGGATGGCCGGGTGGTCTCGCGCCACCAGCAGCCCCTCCGCCGGGAGAAGTCGCAACAACGCCTCGAACGGACGCACGTAGTCGGCGAAGGTCGGGAAGACGTTGACGTGATCGTGGACGAGCGACGTGAGCAGGACGTCGCGCGGGTGGTAGAGCACGAACTTGGAGCGCCGGTCGCTCGGCCCGACGATGTATTCGTCGCCCTCCAGCACCACCTCGCGCGCCGCGCCCCAATGCCCGGTCGCCGGCAGCGACGGCGAGATCGCCCCCGCCATCCAGCCCGCGTCCCGTCCCGCCTCGCGCAGGACGTGCGCCATCAGCGCTGTGCAGGTGGACTTGCCGAACGAGCCCGCGACGACGGTGTTGTCCCGCCCGACCGTCGATTCGCCGATCAGTTCGGGAAAACTGGTCACGCGCACTCCACGGCGGCGCGCCTCCACAATCTCGGGATTCGATTCGCCGCCGAGCTTCGCCGAGGCGCCCAGCACCAGCAGGTCCAGCTCGGCCGGCAGATTCGCCGAATCGAATCGCCAAGCGATGGGGAAGCCCAGCCCTTCGACATAGGTCGACATGGGCGGAAAGACGTCCTGGTCCGAGCCGCTGACGCTGTGGCCCGCCTCGCGCATCATCAGGGCGGCGGCCGCCATGCCGGCGCCGGCGATCCCCGTGAAATGGATGCGCATCCGCCCGGAATTCAATCGCATGACGATTTGATCGACTGATCCGCGCGCGCCGTCCATCCCCTCGCGACAATGGGGCGCTGGGGCCGGGAACACCGAGCTTGGCCTTGACCTTAAGCGAAAGTTTCACGCCGAACGGCGTTCTTAACTCCAGCTTAACTACATCCGCCGAGCCTGACCGCGTCTTCTTCGAAGACACCCCACCATCACCGAACTTTCTCCAGCCCGGCGCTCGCGCCGGGCTTTTTTCCCGGCCTGCGACACGTGGCCTTGGGGTGCTTGCACAAGCCGGCCGGGCGGCGTATACGCCCGCCCTCTCGACGGCCTGATCCCCGATAGCTCAGTTGGTAGAGCAGTCGGCTGTTAACCGACTTGTCGTAGGTTCGAGTCCTACTCGGGGAGCCATCGAGACGGCGGGCTTGGTCCGCCAGGCCTACGCGGCCTTCTTCTTCCGCAACGTGGCCAGGATGCCGATCAGGGCGGCGGCGGCGCTCAGCGCGGCCGCGGTCGAGGCGATCGGATGCTCCTTCACCTCCGCGACGGCCTTATCGGCGACCGCGCGCGCCTTCGGCCCAGCCTTCTCGGCCAGGGTCTCAGCGGCCTCGCGAACGGCCTGAGCGGCCTCGGCCACCGCCTTCTCGGCGTCTTCGCTGAGTTCGTCGGCGGCGCGGCGCAGGGCCTTGGCCACGTCGTCGAGGGTGTCTTCCACCTTGTACTTCGCCTGGCGCGCGAGGGTCTTGGTCATCGGTCGTCTCCGGTTCGAGCCTGACGTCACGAAGCCACGGCGGAAGCCTCCTCGCCTTGACCGGCGTCAACCGAAGTCGCCTCCGTCACCGTCCTGGCGATCGCCGCCAGAAGGGCCTCGCGTGCGGCGTCGTCCGGCAAGGCCTCCAGCCGGCTGTTCAGATCGAGGATCAGGCGCGACCGGGCGTTGTGCCAGTCCGGCCGAGACGCAGCTTCGGGGAGAATCCGCGCCCGGCCGGCCTCCGCCGTGGCGCCGGCGGGCGTCAGGGCGTAGCAGGCGTCCAGCGTCGGAATGATCAGCTGCTCCTGCGGGAAGCCGGCCTCCGCGAGCGCATCGCGCAGGCCGGACAGGCCGTTCGGCTCGCCATGCGCCAGGAACACGTCGCCGCGCACCGGCGCCCTGGCCTTCGCCCAGGCGACGAGCCCGCCTTGGTCGGCGTGGCCCGAGTAGATGTCGAGGCTGCGCACGCGCGCCCGCACCAGGATGTCGTCGCCCTGGATGCGCACCGACGGCGCGCCCTCCGCCAGGAACCGTCCCAGGGTCCCGGAGGCCTGGTAGCCAGGCAGCAGGATCGTGGCGTCCCGGCGCCACAAGAGGCGCTTGAGATGCTTGCGCACGCGCCCCGCCTCGCACATGCCGCTGGCCGCCAGGATGATGTGCCAGCCGGACAGTCGCTCGAGCCGATCGCTTTCCCAGGGCTCGCGGAGGAACTGCAGCCGGCCGCTGGAACGCAAGTCCTCGTAGGGATTGCGTTCGAGCACGGGGCTCCAGCCGCGCCGTCGGAAGACTTCGGTCGCCTCGATGGCCAGGGGCGAATCCAGGAAGATGTCGGCCTCGGGGATCTCGCCGTCCCGGGTCAGGATCTGCAGGTCCGCGAGCAGCTCCTGGGACCGTTCCACGGCGAAGGCCGGGATCAGCAGCGGGCCGCCCGCCTTGCGGGCGTCGCGCAGTTCCTGGGCCAGCAGACGCCGACGCGAGGCGGGGTCCAGCGGCGCCCGGGGCCGGTCGCCGTAGGTGGATTCGATCACCAGGTGGTCGACGCCCGACGGCCCGTCGGGGTCAGGCAGGAAGTCCCGGCCGCCGGGACCAAGATCGCCCGAGAAAAGGATCGAGATCGGTCCGTCGTCGCTCTCGACGGTGACCTCGATGGACGCCGATCCGAGCATATGGCCGGCCTCCCAGAAACGCGCGGACACCCCGGGCGCGGCGGTGACCTCCCGTCCAAGCTTCACCGACTGGAACAGCTCGAGAGTCCGGTGCGCGTCACGCACGGTGTAGATCGGCTGGACCGGATCGCGCCCGCGGCGTTCGTTGCGCCGGTTGAGCTGGCGGACCTCGCTTTCCTGGATGTCGCCCGCGTCGGGCAACATCACCTCGCACAGCTCGCGCGTGCCGGAGGTCGCGAAGATGGGCCCCTTGAACCCTGCGCGCATCAGCTTGGGCAGCAGGCCCGAGTGGTCGATGTGGGCGTGGGTGAGGAGGACGGCGTCGATCTCTCGCGCGTCGAAGGGGAAGCGGTCGTAGTTCAGGGCCTTCAGCGTCTTCGAGCCCTGGAACATGCCGCAGTCCACGAGGACGTTGGCGCGGCCGGTGTGCAGGCGGGCGCAGAAGCCCGTCACACAGCCCGCGGCGCCGTGAAAGGAAAGCTCGACCGGCGCCACGTCTACGCCCGCGCCCGGGCTTCGCGCAGGTGACGGCGGATCTCCTCCACGTCGTCCCGGCGGCGCTCGTGAGGATCCGTCGCCTCGACCTTCGCCGCGACGGTCGGCGGCAGCTCGGCCTTCAGCATCCCCAGCGCCTTGGGCGGCCCCATCAGCACCAGGCGGTCGAACGCGCCCTGGGACGATTCCAGCGCCAGGCGGTTGGCGACCCGCTTCAGGAAGCGTCGCTCGGCTTCGTGGCCGGGATCCCGCTCGCCGACGCCGTGCTGGCCCGGACCCACGCGCTGGTGGCCCGTGGCGCGCTGGCCCCGGCCGGCCTCCTGCTCGGCGCCCGTCGGCGACATGCGCATCTCCGTCAGCTCCTTCACCGCGCCGGCGCGCGCCCGCTCAGAGAAGAACCGCGCTTCCGACGCATCCGCGGCGACGATCCAGGTGACACCGGTATCCTGCATGAAACCCTCCATTCCAGGGCTTCGGCGTAGACCGGCCGCCGACGCCCCTCCCTGACCGAGATCAAAGGCTCCCCGCCACAACCTCCGTGCTACTACTTAGGGGACGCTCCCAAATTTATCATACGGGGGGGCAGGCGTAGCTCTAGGTCACCGACAAGGAGCCGCCGCGATGACCCTCGCCTACCCCCTCGACGATCCGCGCATCGCCCCCCCGTCCGCCGCCCTGACCGACGCCTTCGACCGTCTGGGCGTCCGCATGACCTTCGGCCGCGACGAAGAGATCTACGCCCAGGACGACGAGGTGGAGATGTTCTACCGGGTCGTGCGCGGCGTGGTCCGCACAAGCCGCCTCACGGCGGACGGCCGGCGCCAAGTGGGCGACTTCTACTACGCCGGCGACATCTTCGGGCTTGAGCCCGGTCCCGACCACCGGTTCGCCGCCGACGCCCTGGTCGACTGCGAAGTCCAGATGGTCCGCCGCGCCGCGGTCCGCGCCTACGCCGGCGACGCCGAGGTGAACCGGGCCATCCTGGAGGCCACCAACCGCGAGATGGAACGTCTCCAGGAGCACGTGATGATGCTGGGCCGCAAGAGCGCCCGCGAGCGCGTGGCCAGCTTCCTGATGTCCCTGGCCCACCGTCAGGCCGACGAGCAGGTGAACCTGCCCATGGGCCGCCAGGACATGGCCGACTATCTGGGCCTCACGATCGAGACCGTCTCGCGCATGCTGACGCAGTTGCAGGGCGAGGCGATCGTCGAGTTCCCCTCCTCGCGCCGGTTCCAGGTGCGGAAGTGGACCGCGCTCGAAGCTCTCGCCGAGTAGCCGCATAGCCCGCCTGAGCGGCCGCAGGCTTAGGGCCGGCCGCGACTCCGGCAAGGAGCTGGACATGTCCCAGACGATGGAACGGGCCCCGGTCGGCGCGCCTGCCCGGGCGACCACCTACGCCACCCTCCTGGTCCACGCCCAGGCCGGCGCCGGATCGAAGCACCGGGTCCAGGTGGCCGCGGCCTTGGCCCAGCGCCTCGGCGCCCGCCTGGTGGGCCTGGGCGCCGAGGGCTTCAGCCCCATTCCCACGCCCGATCCGTTCACCGGCTACGCATCCGGCGAATGGACGGCGCTGGTCCTCGAGCAGATCGCCAAGGACCTGAAGGCCGCCGAGGCCACCTTCCAGCGCGACGCCGCCGGCGCCGACGTCGAGTGGCGCAGCATCCAGGAATTCCCCGCCCGGGCGCTCGTCCGGACCGCGCGCGTCGCCGACCTGGTGGTCGTGAGCCCGCGAGCCCGCGCCGACGCCGCCCATTCCGCCGATCCGGCCGACGTGGTCATGAGCGCCGGCCGCCCGGTGCTGCTGGTCCCCGAGCCTTCCGGCAGGCTCGAGGCGTCCTGCGTCCTGGTGGCCTGGAAGAACACACGCGAGTGCCGCCGGGCGGTCGCGGACGCCCTGCCCTTCCTGCTCCAGGCGAAGGACGTCATCGTCCAGGCCGTCTGCAGGCCCGAAGAGGTCGAGGCGGCCGAAGCCGAGACCGCCGACGTGGTCGCGAACCTTGTCCGGCACGGCGCCCCGGCCCGCGCCCTCGTCACCTGCGTGCAGCCCGAGAGCGTCGTGGACGAGCTGATGCGCGTGGCCGACCTGAACGGCGCCGACCTGATCGTGGCCGGCGCCTATGGGCACAGCCGCCTGCGCGAATGGGTGTTCGGCGGCGTGACGGACGAACTGATGCACCGGCCCGGGTGCTACGTCCTGATGAGCCACTGAGCGCCCGGCGAGGGCGGGCGCGCCGCGTCAGAGGCTCAGCGGCTCTCCAGGGTCGCGAAATAGGCGATCAGGTCCTCCGCCTCGGAAACCGTGAAGGTGACGGGCGGCATCGCGCCGCTCCCATGCTGGGAAATCTCGGCGAAGCGCTTCTGCAGCGAGAGCGGATTGTAGCGCATGGCGAGCGCGCGAAAGCTCGGCCCCTCACCGGCGCCGCCGTCGTCCAGTCCGACGGTATGGCAGCCCGCGCAGCGCCTGGCCGCGAACGCCTGACCGCGCTCCGCTGCGGGATCGAGACCGGACGTGGAGATGTCCCCGGACGTGGCGGCGCAGCCCGCGAGCGAGAGCGCCGCGAGGACCGTCGTCAGGGCGGGAGCGATGAGGCGCATCTTGAATTTTCTCCTGGGCGTTTCAGTCTGCAACGCTTGTAGGACGGACGCCCTTCCGTAGCACTACTTAGGGGCGCGTCCGGACTGGTGACCGCCTGGACCGCGGAGGATGTTCCGCACAGGACGATGGAGGCTGCATCCATGGCGTTTCGGGACCTGCTGCTTCCCGCCCTGACCTATCCCGACGCCACCCGCGACCGGGCGCTTCGCAGCGGGGTCGCGCTGGCGCGGCGCCTGGGCGGCGACCTCACGCTGATGACCGTGCAGACGGACATCCCGGACCTGCGCAGTCCGCTGGCCAATGCGCTCATCCACCTAGACCGGCTCACCGAAGCCGAGGAGGCCCGCAGCGCGGCGGCCGCACAACTCGAGGCGAACTGCGCGCGCATCGCCGCCGAAGCCGCCGGCGAACCCATTGCGGTCCAATCGCTGCGGGCGAAGCTCTACGAAGAGGCTGGCCGGGTCGCCGAGGCCGCCCGGACGCGCGACCTGTGCCTGCTGCCGCTCGGCGCCTCGGTGCTGGCGGCGCGGGACCTCGCCGAGACGGTGTTGTTCGGCTCCGGCCGGCCGGTGATCGTCTATCCGGAAGACCAGGAGATCGCGCCAGCTGCGGGATTCGAGGTGGTGGCGATCGCCTGGGACGGCAGCGCACGTGCGGCGCGCGCGGTAGCCGACGCCCTGCCCGCTCTGAAAGCCGCCCGCGAGGTGCGCGTGTTCGTGGCCGTGGGAGAGAAACCACAGACGCAGGAGGGCCTTGCGCAGGACCTTCGCAGGCATCTGTCGGCCCACGGCGTCGCGGCCGGGGTCGACGAACGCCTGGCCAAGTCGCGCCCCATCGGCCAGACCCTGTGCGAGTACGTCGCCGCCGAGAAGGTCGACCTGCTGGTGATGGGCGGATTCGGCCATGCCCGGCTCCGCGAGTTCGTGCTCGGCGGCGCGACCGAGGCGATGCTGCAGGCCCCGCCTTGCCCCGTCCTGATGTCCCATTGAGGCCGCCGCCCCTGCCCGGACGCTTCCGCGCCCTTGGCCAGCCGGTCCAACTCGCCATCCTCGCCGCGGCGGGCCTGCTCGTGTGGCGGCTGGCGGATGTCCTTCTCCTGGCTTTCGGCGCCGTGCTGGTCGCCGTCCTGCTGCACGCCCTGGCCGAACCGTTGCGCCAGCGGCTTGGTCTAGCGCGGCCCATCGCGTTGGCGCTGGCGGTGCTGGGATTCTCCCTGACGCTTGGCGGGACGGCATGGCTGTTCGGCCAGCAGATCGTCGTCCAGCTCGCCGCACTCGGCGAACTCGTTCCGCGGGCGTGGTCCGCCCTGCAGTCGCAGCTTTCGGCCACCCCCGTAGGGGTCTACGTGCTGGACGACCTGCAGCGCCTGCGGCATGCGGACGGACTGGTCGTGGAGCTGGCGTCGCGGCTGGCCATGAACTCCGCGACCGCAGCGGCCGCGACCCTGATCGTGCTGTTCGCAGGCCTCTACCTCGCCTTCCATCCGCGGACCTACCTCGACGGCCTCATGAGGCTCCTGCCGCCCCGTAGCCGAGCGCGCGGCGCCGAGGTCCTGGCCGACTGTGGACTGGCCCTGAACCGCTGGCTCCTCGCTCAGATGGCTTCGATGATCATCGTCGGCGTGACCGTCGGGCTCGGCCTCTGGTGGGCGGGCGTGCCCTCGCCGCTCGCTCTCGGCGTGCTGGCGGGCCTTGGACAGTTCGTGCCGGTCGTGGGGCCGATGGCGGCCACGATCCCCGGTCTGATCGTGGCCGGCGGGGAGTCCGGGCAGACCTTCTTCTGGGCCGCCGTCGTCTATCTCGGCGCATCCCAGTTCGAGGCCGACGTAATCACGCCGCTCGTGCTTCGGCAGATGGTCGAGCTGCCGATGGCGGTGTCGCTGTTCGCCGTCCTGGCCATGGGCGTGCTGCTGGGCCCCCTGGGCGTGCTGTTCGCCACGCCGCTCGCCGTCGTGGCCTATGTGCTCGTGCGCAGGATCTACATTGAGGATTTGCTCGGCGACCGGCCGGCGGGTCCGCCTGTCGAAGGAGGCGCGCCATGACCGCCGCCACAGCCACGGAGTTGAGCGCCCTCGTCAACCTGCACCCCGATCGCCGCCGCCCGGCGCTGGCCGCGGGCGTGGCCATGATCGGGCTCGCGGCGGCCGCCGCGGCCTTTCCGGCGAAGACGGTGCTGGTGGTCGGGGCGGCGGGCGGCTGGGCGCTGTGGCTGGCCGGCGCCCTGATGCTGGCGGTCTCGCTGGTCATGTTCAACGCCTGGCTGCGCCTGTTCGGGGCCCTCGCCGCGCTCGGCGCGGTGGGCCTGGGCGTCTACCTCACCCTCAATCCGCAGGTCGGCGCCCTGGCCACCGCCCTGCTGCTGGCGGCCGGCCTGGTGATGGACGGAAGCTTCCAGCTGGCCGCGTCGCTTCATCTTCGGCCGCTCAAGGCGTGGCGGTGGCTGTTCGCCTCGGCCCTCACCAGCCTCGGGGCCGCCGGGTTCCTGGCCTGGGACGCCGCCGCGCATACGCCGCAGGCGGTGGCGATTCTGCTCTGCGTGGCCTTCCTCACCACCGGCGCGGCGCTGGTGGCCGTCGGACTCGCGCGGTCCGCCCCGAGGCGATGAGCCCGGATCGGCCTCGGAATGCGCAGGACGCCTTGTCAGGGCGGCCCATCGGACCTACCGCTGACGGCATGGGGCCGGTTCTGAGCCACACACTGGAGGCCCGGGGCCGGATCGGGCTGATCGCAGGCTACGCCGTCGCCGTGGCGGCGGCCGGCGCCTGCGCGGGTGCGCGGCTGGCCCTGGACCCCATCTTCGACGATCGCCCGAACTTCCTCCTGTTCACGCCGGCGCTGATGGCCACGGCCGTCTTCGGAGGCTTGGGACCCGTGCTGACGGCCACGGCGCTCAGCCTCGTGTTCGCAAGCCTCATCGCGGGCCCGCACGTGCTCGGCTCGACCTACGACCTGATCAACGCTGCGGTCTTTGTCCTGCTGGGCGTGGGCTGCGGCCTGGGCGCCCTGGCCATGCGCCGCAACACGCGCAACGCCCAGTCGGTCCTGGGCGACCTCGCAGCCCGCGAGGCGCACCTGCAGTCCATCCTGGACACCGTGCCGGACGCCATGATCGTGATCGACGAGCGTGGCCTGATGCAGTCCTACAGTTCCGCGGCCGAGCGGCAGTTCGGATGGGCCGCCGAAGAGGTGATCGGCCGCAACGTCAGCATGCTCATGCCCGAGCCGTACCGCGGGGCCCACGACGCCTATCTCGAGCGGTACCTCAACACGGGCGAGCGGCGGATCATCGGGATCGGCCGGGTCGTCGTGGGCGAGCGCAAGGATGGCTCCACCTTCCCGATGGAGCTGGCGGTCGGCGAGATGGTTTCGGGCGAGCAGCGGTTCTTCACGGGATTCGTGCGCGACCTCACCGAGCGCCAGGCGACCGAGCGAAGGCTGCAGGACGTGCAGGGCGAGTTGGTCCATGTCTCGCGGCTGACGGCCCTCGGGGAAATGGCGTCCGCCCTCGCCCACGAGCTCAACCAGCCGCTCACGGCCGCGGCGAACTTCCTGAAGGGCTGCCTCCTGCTCGCCGACCGCGAGCCGCTGGACAAGCCCCGGCTCAAGGAGATGATCTCCCAGTCGGCCGACCAGACGCTGCGGGCCGGCCAGATCATCCGCCGCCTGCGCGACTTCGTCTCCAAGGGCGAGGCGGAACGGCGAATCGAGAGCCTGCCGCAACTGCTGGAGGAAGCCGGCGCCCTGGCCATGGTCGGCGCAAAGGAGCGCAGCGTGCGCCTGCGGTTCGAGATCCACCCGCAGGTCGGCCTGGTGCTGGCCGACAAGGTGCAGATCCAGCAGGTGGCGCTCAACCTCATGCGCAACGCTGTGGAGGCGATGGAGAATGCGCCCCGCCGCGATCTGGTGGTCGGCGCACGGCCGGCCGACGACGACATGGTGGAGGTGTTCGTCAGCGACACGGGCCACGGAATAAGCCCCGAGGCGGCCGAGCAGCTGTTCCAGCCCTTCATGACCACCAAGTCCCACGGGATGGGAATCGGCCTTTCGATCTCGCGGACCATCATCGAATCGCACGGCGGCCGGATCTGGGTCGAGCCCAACCCGAAGGGCGGCGCGATCTTCAAGTTCACATTGCGGGCTGTGAGCGCCGAGGAGTTGACCGACGATGAGTGACCCCCCCCTCGTCCACCTGATCGACGACGACGAGGCCGTGCGCAACTCTCTGAGCTTCCTGCTCGAGATGAACGACCTCGCTGCGAAGACGTATCCCTCGGCTGTCGAGTTCCTGCAGACGGTGGCGGCGGACACGTTGCAATCCGGCTGCATCGTCACGGACGTGCGCATGCCGGAGATGAACGGGCTGGAGCTGGTGCGGCGGCTCAAGGAGCAGGGCGTCCAGCTGCCGGTCATCGTGATCACGGGCCACGGCGACGTACCGCTCGCGGTGGAGGCGATGCGCGCGGGCGTCGTCGACTTCATCGAGAAGCCATTCGAAGACGACACCCTGCTGAATTCCATCCGCTCGGCGCTGAACACCCAGCCGGACTCCGATCCGCAGGACGCCGAACGACAGCGGTTCGAAGAGCTGTTGTCCAGCCTGTCGGGGCGCGAGCGCGAGGTGCTGCGCGGCGTGGTGGCCGGCAAGCTCAACAAGCAGATCGCCTACGAACTGGGCATCAGCCCCCGCACCGTCGAGGTCTACCGGGCCAACGTCATGAGCAAGACGCGGGCGAACGGGCTCTCGGACCTGGTGCGGATGGCCCTGCTCGCCGGCTTCTAGGGGTTGAGCGACGTCAAAGGCTTCGGCGCCGGCGACAGGTAGCTATATTCCATGGACATGTCGCGCACCCGTACCGCCACCATCCTCGTCGTCGACGACGATCCGGCGGTCCGCACCGCGTTGGGATTTGCTCTTGAGCTCGAGGGGTTCGAGGTCGACGGCTATCCCTCGGGCGAGGCTCTACTGATGGCCGAGCTGCCGTCGGAGAACGCATGTCTCGTCATCGACGAGCGGCTGCCGGGGATCTCGGGCATGGACACCCTGCGTCAGCTGCGTCTGCGCGGCGTGACGCTTCCGGCAATCTTCATCACCAGCCATCCGAACCCCCACTTCCGGGAGCAGGCGGCGGCCGTGGGCGTACCGATCCTGGAGAAGCCGCTGTTCGGTGACGCCCTGCTCCTGTCCATCCGCGAGGCGCTCTCGCCCAGAAACCGACTATAGCGCCCGCGCGTGGCGGCCGGCTTCCGGCGCCAGATACTCATCGAAGGCCGCGCAGATCGAGCGCACGACGAGCCGGCCCGCCCCCACCACCTCCAGTCGGCTTCCATCCACGCGTAGCAACCCATCGGCACAGAACGGGGACAGCTGCTGGAGGGCCGGTACGAGTTCGACGACCTCGCGGCCATGTCGGGCGCAGACGGCGTCGAGGTCGACGCTGAGATCGCACATCAGGCGCTCGATGATCTCGCCGCGGAAGAGGTCTTCCGCCGTTACGACGACACCACGCGCGATCGGAAGATGGCCGCCCTCGACGGCCGCACGCCAGGGCAGTTCCTGGGCGATGTTCTGGACGAAACCCTGTGGCAGCCGGCCGATCGCCGAGGCGCCGAGCCCCAGGAGGGTCCCCGCGGCGTCCGTCGTGTAGCCCTGGAAGTTGCGGTGCAGGCGCCCTTCACGCGCGGCGACCGCCAGTTCGTCGTGCGGCAGGGCGAAGTGGTCGAGGCCGATCCGGACGTAGCCTTCCGCGGCGAGGCGTTCGGCCGCCGCCTCGCTCTGCTCCAGCCGCTGCGCGGGCCACGGCAGGGCGCCCTCGTCGATCAGCCGCTGGTGCGCCTTCATCCAGGGGACATGGGCGTAGCCGAACAGGGCCAGCCGCTCGGGCCTTAGGCGCAGGACGGATTCCACGGTGGCCAGAACATTGGCCGTGGTCTGGTGCGGCAGGCCGTACATCAGGTCGATGTTGATCGAGCCGATCCCCGCGGCGCGGAGCCATTCGACGCCCGCCGTCACCACCTCCAGGCTCTGCACCCGGTTGACCGACTCCTGCACCTGGGGGTCGAGGGTCTGCACCCCGAGACTGGCGCGGTTCAGGCCGTGGCGCGCGGCGGCGCGCACCCAGTCCTCGGTCAGATTGGCCGGGTCGAGTTCGGCGGCCACTTCGCGGTCTGGCCGCCGGTCGAAGACCCGGTCGACCGCCCCGAAGATGACGTCGAGTTCCACGGGCGACAGCATATTGGGCGACCCGCCGCCCAGGTGGATCGCAGACGCGCCCAGGCGACCCGGGAGAGCCGCCTCCAGCAGCGTCGCCTCCCGCAGCAGCAGGTTCACGTATTCCGAGACCGGCTCGTGGCGCGTAGTCGCCCGCGTATTGCAGCCGCAGTACCAGCAGAGCCGGTGGCAGAAGGGGATGTGCAGGTACACCGAGACCGGCGCCTCGCTCGGCAGGGCGCTCAGCCAGTCGCGATAGATCGTCTCGTCCACGTCCGGCGTGAACTGCACGGCGGTCGGATAGCTCGTGTAGCGCGGCGCGCGACCGTCATACTTGGCGACGAGATCGGCGAGCTTGTGGGCGTGCGCAATTGTGAGGCTGTGGGCGGTCATGCGGCTTCGTCGCGCGCGGCGGCCCGCCGCGCCGTGATGCAGATCAATCGAGGCGTGGCCGGTCTTCGGGGTCGTCCATCAGGATGCGGGCCGCATCGCCGGCCGGATCGTCGTACTGGCCGTGCCTGAGGGTCCACCAGAATGCGCCGAGGGCCATCAGGCCCAGGCCGACCGAGAAGGGGCCAAGGAAGAGGAGAAGGTTCATCGACGGGCTCCCGTGCGAAGCGCGTTCAAGGTCACGACGAGCGAGGATCCCGACATGGCGATGGCGGCGATCAGCGGATTGACGAAGCCGAGCATGGCCGCCGGCGCGGTCACCAGGTTGTAAAGCGCCGCAAATCCGAAGTTCTCCAGGGCGCGCGTCCGCGCATTCCGCGACACGTCGAAGGCGCAGACGACCGGCTCCAGTCGCTCGCCGGAGAACACCAGGTCGGCCGCGTTCTGGCTGGCCTCTAGCGCCGTCCCCGGCGCCATGGCGGCGTGCGCCTTGGCCAGCGCGCCGGCGTCGTTGAGACCGTCCCCGACCATCAGCACCTTGCGCCCGTCCCGGGCCAGGGCGTCGACATGCGCAGCCTTGTCCTGAGGCGTGCATCCGGCGCGCCAGGCCTCGATCCCGGCGGCGGCGGCGGCGCGGGCGACCGGTGCGGCCACGTCGCCGGAGAGCACCTCGACCGTAAGCCCCCTCGCCTTCAGCGCGGCCACCACCTCGGCGGCGTCCTCGCGCACGTCGTCGGCGAAGGCGAAGCGGAACCGAGTGTCGCCGTCGAAGCCGAACCAGAGCTCGGTCTCGGCGCTACGGCTCTCGACCCCCAGGAAGGCGGCGCGGCCGAGGCGCGCCCGGCGGCCGTCGATGACGCCCTCGACGCCCTGTCCAGGGTGTTCCTTCACATCCTCGGCCATGGCCCCCTGCCCGGCCGCGTCGGCCAGGCTGCGCGCCAGCGGATGGCGCGAGGCGCGGGCCAGCGGCGCGGCCATGGCCACGGCCGCAGGGACTGGATCCCTCAGGATCGGCCGGCCCGCGGTCAGCACGCCGGTCTTGTCGAAGACCACGTGGTCCACCTCGGAAAGCCGCTCCAGCGCCGCACCGGACTTCACCAGGACGCCGCGGCGGAACAGGCGCGCCGACGCCGTAATCTGGACCGCCGGCACAGCGAGCCCGAGCGCACAGGGACAGGTGACGATCAGGACCGCCGCGGCGCGAATGAGAGCCTCCCGCGGGTCGAGCCCCAGGCCCCAGCCTCCGAGGAAGGTCAGCAGGGCGGCGCTGTGGACCACCGGCACATAGACCGCGGCCGCCTTGTCGGCGAGGCGGACGTAGCGCGACTTGGACTGGGCGCCGAGCTCGACCAGCCGGGCGATCGCGGCCAGGGCGGAATCCTCGGACCGGGCCTGCGCCTCCAGGCGGAGCGCGCCCGAGAGATTGAGCGCGCCGGCCCGGCATGCGGCGCCGGTCTCCACCGAGACGGGAGCGGTCTCGCCGGTGAGCAGGCTGTTGTCGAGGTCCGAGGCGCCGGCGACCACTCGTCCGTCCACTGGGATCCGCTCGCCCGGACGCACCAGCAGGAGGTCGCCGGGGCGCACCTTGGCGACGGGCGTGGCGCTGAGCGTCTCGTCGGGCCCGACGAGGGTGGCCGTGGGCGCCTGCAGCGCCAGCAGATCCGCCGCGGCGCTCGACGCGCGGGCGCGCAGCCGGTGCTCCAGCCAGCGGCCGATCAGCAGCAGGAACAGGAGCGTCACGGCGGCGTCGAAGTAGACGTCGCGGCCGCCGAGGACCGTCTCGGAGAAGCTGACCGCAAGGGTCAGGAGCACACCGATCGAGATCGGCACGTCCATGTTGGCCCGTCGGGCCTTCAGCGAGGCCCAGGCCGAGCGGAAGAACGGCATGCCGGCGAAGATCGCGCAGGGCGCCCCGACGGCCCCGGCGAACCACATCATCACGGTGCGGGTGGCCGGGCCCAGTTCCTGGCCGAACAGGCCGGCCCAGATGGGCACCGAGAACATCATGGTGTTCATGGCGCCGAAGGCGGCCACCGCCATTGCCAGGATGAGCTGACGGCCCTCCTTGTCGTGGGCCGCCTGGGCCGCGGCGGGATCGTAGGGCGTGGCGCGGTAGCCGAGGCCGCCCAGGGCCTGGACCACGGCGCCGGGCTCGGCGTCCCCTCCCCGGCGGAACCGGACGGTCAGCCGCTTGTGGGTCAGATTCACGCGCGCCGCCGCCACGCCGGGAAGCGCCTCCACCGCCCGCTCGACCTTGGCGATGCAGCCCGCGCAGCGGATGTCGGGCACCAGGAGATCCAGGCTCGCCGTCCCGTCGTCGCCCCGCTTCAGGAACGCGCCCATGTCGGGGCGGGCGGCCTCATAGGTCAGGGCCACGTCAGCCTCCGCTCGGCGGCGAAGACCGCGCCTCGCGCGTCACGGGCTTCGGAGGTGAGGTCCCAGGCGCCGTCGATTCGGCCGGTCGGCGCGACGTAGCGCCCCGGCGCGACCTCGGCGAACGCGAGCGCGATCCGCCCCGTCTCAGTCGCCGGCCGCTTGAGCTGGCCCTGGACGCGAAGACCGCGGAGCGGCAGGCCCTCCTCGTTCACGAACTGGACGACTACCTGGCCGGGCTCGGCCTCGGCGGCGGCGCGCCAGCCCAAAGCCTCCTGCGCGCGCTGCTGGGCGAGCTTCTGGTTGTAGAGAAGCCCATCCTCGTAAGGCGTCACCGACACCTGGCCGGGAAAGGTCCGGAACGCGATCACGGTGAAGGTCGCGTCCACGGCGATCACGACCGCGAAGAAGGCCGAGACGCCCGCAAAGACGTGCCAGCCCTTGATGCGGAAGCCGGAGGTTTCGGTCTGCGGGGTGGCGGTCATGACGGATTCGCGGCTCCGGACAGGAAGACGGTATTCGTGCGCGCAGTGACGTCCGGGGCGCGGACCTCGAAGGCGGCGGGCAGGCTGGAGGCGGTGAGCGCCTCGGGCGGCGCGGTGACGAAGACCCGGAACGCCTGCACCTGGTTGGGCTGGACAGTCACGCGCAGGACGTCGCTGGCGGCCTCGCCCGGCATCCGCAGGCGCGCGCCTGCGACGCCCTCGAACCGGATCTCGGCGGCCATCGGCTCAAAGCTGCGGTTGGCGACCTTCAGCGTGTAGGCGTTGCGGATGGCGCCGTCGTGCAGGCGCACGAAGGTCGGGTTGCGGTCGCGCAGGGCGTGGAGGTCCAGCGTCGTGCGGTTGAGCAGGCCCCAAAGCATCACCCCCGACACGAGGACCAGGGCCACGGCGTAGTAGATGGTCCGCGCCCGGACGAACTTGTACTTCGGCGGCTGGCCGCAGCTGCGCGCCGCCACCGCCGCGTCGGTGTCATAGGCGATGAGGCCCCGCGGACGGCCGACCCTCTCCATGATCTCGTCGCAGGCGTCGATGCAGAGGCCGCAGTTGATGCACTCGAGCTGGGCGCCGTCGCGGATGTCGATGCCCATCGGGCAGGCCACCACGCAGGCGTGGCAGTCGATGCAGTCGCCGCGGCCTTCCCAGGACTGGCCCTTCTTGTGCGGGCCGCGCGGCTCGCCCCGGTCGAGGCGGTAGGTCACCTGCAGCGAGTTGTCGTCCAGCATGGCGCCCTGGATCCGGGGCCAGGGGCACATGTAGGTGCAGACCTGTTCGCGCATATGCCCGGCGAAGATGTAGGTGGTGGCCGTCAGGATCGCGCACGACAGGTAGGACGTGATCGGCGCCCGGCCCGTCCAGAATTCCTGCAGCAGGGTCGGCGCGTCGCGGAAGTAGAAGATCCACGCGCCCCCGGTGCCGAAGGCGACGCCGAGCCACACCAGGTGTTTGCCGGTCTTGCGCCAGAGCTTGTTGAACGACATGGGCGCCGCATCCAGGCGCATACGGGCGTTGCGGTCGCCCTCGAACAGTCGCTCGACGTGGATGTAGAGATCGGTCCAGACCGTCTGAGGACAGGCGTAACCGCACCACAGGCGGCCGAACAGCGCGGTGACCAGGAAGAGCGCCAGGGCGGCGATCACCAGCAGCCCGGTAATGAAGTACACCTCCTGGGGCCAGAGCTGGATCCAGAAGAAGTAGAAGCGCCGGCCCTCGAAATCGACCAGCACGGCCTGGTCCGGCAGGGCGCCAGGGCGCTCCCAGCGGATCCAGGGCGTGACGTAGTAGATGGTCAGTGTGACGACCAGCAGCGCCCATTTCAGGGTCCGCCACGGGCCGTGCACCAGCTTGGGATAGATGGGCGTGCGCGGCTTGTAGAGACCGCCGCCGGCGTCGCCCTTCTTGCGCGCGCGCTTGGCGGCCGACTCAGGGCCGGCCGCCTCCCGCTTGGACACATTGTCGATGACGACGGTCATTGGGCGCTCGGAACCGCCTCCGCCGCCTGGGCCACTTCGGCCGCCGGCTCGCCGCCGCCGGCGTTGGCGTGGACATAGACCGCCAGCGCCTTGATGGTCTCCGGCGAGAACCGCTCGCCCCAATGGGGCATGACGCCGTTCTGACCGGACCAGATCTGGCCACGGATCGACGCGCGGTCGGAGCCGTAGAGCCACTCGGCGTCGGTCAGGTTCGGCGCGCCCTTCGCGAGGTCACCGGTCCCCGTCGGGCCGTGGCACGAGACGCACTGGTCGGCGTAGGTCTGCGTGGCGCGCGCCACCGCAGCGCGGTCCGCCTTGCGGCCGGAGAGCGCCACCACGTACTCGGTGAGGTCCGAGATCTGCGCGTCGGTCAGCATCTGGTCGCGGCCGAATGCCGGCATCATGGTCTCGCCGCGCGCCTGGGGATGGCCCGACCGGACGCCCACCTCGATGGTGTGGCGGATGTCCTCGAGCGTGCCGCCCCAGAGCCAGACGTCGTCGCGCAGGTTGGGATAACCCTTGGCCCCGCCGCCGCCCGCGCCGTGGCAGGTGGCGCAGTTGTCGCCGAACACCGACTGGCCGACCTGCAGGGCGTAGGCCTGCAACTCGGGATCCCGCTCGATCTGCTCGAGGCTGGCAGTCTTCAGCTTCACGGCGCCCGCGCCGCGGATGGCCTCCAGCTTCGCGAGCTCCTGGACCACGTTGGCGCGGTCGGAGTGATCGCGCAGGCCCTTGGTGTAGCCGGTGATCCCGGGCCAAGCGGGCATCAGCACCCAATAGACGATCGCGTAGATGATCGAGCCGTACCAGACCCACAGCCACCAGCGCGGCAGCGGCGTGTCCAGCTCCTTGATGCCGTCCCACTCGTGGCCGGTGGTCTCCGTGCCCGAGTGTTCGTCGCGTTCGCGCTCAGACATTGTCGCCCTCGTCCTTCTCGAGCGGGAGGTGTGCGAGGCGATCGAACGCCTCCTTGTGCTTGGGCCAGAGCGCGTAGATCAGGCCACCGGCGAAGATCAGGCCGAAGTAGATGGTCCCGCCCTGCTGGGCGAACCGTGCAACGGCCTCGTAGGTGAGTTCGCTCATCGCAGGTTCTCCGGGCTCTCGGCCTTGTAGGTGCTGAAGTCGACCATGGTGCCCAGCACCTGCAGGTAGGCGATCAGCGCATCCATCTCGGTCAGCCGGCTCGGATCGCCGTCGAAGTCACGCTGGGCGACCTTGGCGCCGTAGCGCTGCTTCACGCCCGACGTCTCACCGGCGAACGGGTCGACCTGGGTCTCGAGATCGAGCCTCGCGTTCTGCAGCTGGTCCTTGGTGTAGGGCACGCCCACCGCCGTGAGCGCACCGAGACGCTTGTCGATGGCGCGATAGTCCAGCTCCGTCTCGGCCAGGAACCGGTACGGCGGCATGTTGGACTCAGGCACCACCGAGCGCGGATTCATCAGATGGTCGCGATGCCAGGTGTCGGAGTACTTGCCCCCCACCCGAGCGAGGTCCGGCCCCGTCCGCTTCGACCCCCACTGGAACGGGTGATCGTACATGCTCTCCGCGGCGAGGCTGTAGTGGCCGTAGCGTTCGACCTCGTCGCGCAGGGGGCGCACCATCTGCGAGTGGCAGACGTAGCAGCCCTCGCGGACGTAGATGTCCCGGCCCGCCTGCTCGAGCGGCGTGTAGGGACGAACCCCTTCCACCTTCTCGATGGTGCTCTCCAGGTAGAAGAGCGGGGCGATCTCCACCAGGCCGCCAATCGAGACGACGATGATGATGGCCACCGTGAGGAGAAGTGAGTGCTTCTCCAGGTTCTGGTGTTTTTTCCACATGTTGCGGGCCCTTACTCGGCTGCCACGGCGGCGGGGGTGGGCGTCGCGATCGGGGTGGTCAGCTCCGTCTTGGCGGTGCTGGGCATGCGGACCGTACGCCACAGGTTGTAGGACATGATCACCGCGCCGCCGAGGTACATGAGCCCCCCGATCGTGCGGATGACGTTCTCGATGTGCTTGGCCGCGACGGTCTCGACGAAGGCGTTCGCGAGGTAGCCCTGCGGCGTGTACTCGCGCCACATGAGGCCCTCCATGATGCCGGAGACCCACATCGCGGCGATGTAGAGCAGGATGCCGGTGGTCGCGATCCAGAAGTGCCACTCGATGAGGGCGTTCGACCAGACCCGCTCCTTCTTCCACAGCCAGGGCACCAGGCAGTAGATCGCCCCGAAGCTGATGAAGCCGACCCAGCCCAGCGCGCCGGAGTGCACGTGGCCGATGGTCCAGTCGGTGTAGTGGGACAGCGCGTTGACGGCGCGGACGCTCATCAGCGGGCCTTCGAAGGTCGACATGCCGTAGAAGGCGATGGCCACCACCATCATGCGGACCACCGGGTCGGTGCGCAGCTTGTCCCACGCGCCGGACAGGGTCATCAGGCCGTTGATCATGCCGCCCCACGACGGCATCCAGAGCATGACCGAGAAGGTCATCCCCAGCGTCTGGGCCCACTGCGGCAGCGCCGTGTAGTGCAGGTGGTGCGGGCCGGCCCAGATGTAGATGAAGATCAGCGACCAGAAGTGGACGATGGACAGCCGGTACGAATAGACCGGTCGCTCCACACGCTTCGGCACGAAGTAGTACATCATGCCCAGGAAGCCCGCGGTCAGGAAGAAGCCCACCGCGTTGTGGCCGTACCACCACTGGGTCAGGGCGTCCTGGACCCCGGCGAAGGCCGAGTAGCTCTTGGACTCGAGCAGGCCGACCGGCATCGCCAGGTTGTTGACGATGTGCAGGATGGCGATCGTGATGATGAAGGCCAGGTAGAACCAGTTGGCCACGTAGATGTGCGGCTCTTTCCGCTTCCAGATCGTGCCCAGGAACACCAGCAGGTAGGCCACCCAGACGACGGTCAGCCACAGGTCCACGTACCATTCGGGCTCGGCGTACTCGCGGCTCTGGGTGATCCCGGCGAGGTAGCCCGTGGCGGCCAGCACGATGAAGAGCTGGTAGCCCCAGAAGACGAACCAGGGCCAGGCTCCGCCGGCAAGTCGCGCCTTGCAGGTGCGCTGGACCACGTAGAAGGAGGTCGCGATCAGGGCGTTGCCGCCGAACGCGAAGATCACCGCCGAAGTGTGCAGCGGGCGCAGCCGGCCGAAGTTGAGCCAGGGCGCCTCGGGCCAGTAGAGCTGGTACGGCCAACTCAGCTGGGCGGCGGCCAGAACGCCGGCCGCCAGGCCCGCGATCGCCCAGAACATGGTGGCGATCACCCCGGCCCGCACCACGCCGTCGGCGTAGCGGCTCTCGTCGGCGCGAAGCCGTCCGCTGGCGAGGCCCGCGGACATGACGAGGAAGGCGGTGACGAAGCCCACGATCATCACCCAGCCGTGGAATCGGAAGCTGGGGTCGGGGCTGAAGGCGGTGGCCACGATCGCGAGGAGCGCGGCGACGCCGGTGAATGTATAGAGCGCGATCGCGTCGAATGGCGCGTCGTCGCGGCTTGCAGCGGCCTGGGTCATGAATCCCACGTGGTTCTACAGAGAGACCGGAGGCTCATGCCGCACTGCGGAATCGGTGGCCTTGATCTTCATCAAGGAAGCGCTTCGCGACGGCGGGCACGCTGGTGGTGTTCCGTGGAGTTGCGAATGCGCCGCCCTGTCCCACCCACCGAAGATCTCGTCCTGCGCCTCGGCGCGGGCCTGATCGGCGCGGTCAGCATCGTGAGCGCGGTCCTCGCGGCCGAGCTTGCGCGCCAGCACATGGCGCTCCTCGGGACGATCTGCGGCGCCGGCCCCCACCCCCATTGCGGCTGGTGCTACGGAGCGGCGAGCCTCGTCCTGGTGGGGCTCGCCGCATTCGCCTACGCAGCAAGGCCGGTTCGAAACGGGGGTTTGCTCCAGATCAAAGCCGAGCTTCCCCGGGCCTGACAAATCCCCGCTGCGGCGGACGCCGCCAACGAAGGGGATAGACCATGACCACGAAACTCGCCGTCGCGGCCCTCGCCGCCGGGCTCGTCGCGGCCGGCGCGGCCCAGGCTCAGGACTTCAAGCCGAAGGCCCAGGGCGACTTCATCCTCCACCTGCGAATCACCGACGTGGCCCCGGTGGGGACGGACCCCATCACCACCCTCGCCGGCGCGCCGACGGGCCTGCGGGCCGACGTCGACTATGCCGTCGTGCCGTCGGTGGGCCTGACCTACTTCTTCACCGACAACATCGCCGCCGAGGTGATCGCCACCACGACCAAGCACACGGTCAAGGCGAAGGGCGCGGGCGTCGACCTGAAGCTCCAGGAAACCTGGGTGCTGCCGCCGGTCGTCAGCCTGCAGTACCACTTCGCGCCGAAGGCCAAGGTGAGCCCCTATGTCGGCGTCGGGGTGAACTACATGCTGTTCTACAGCGAAGAGGACCACAACGGCTTTGCGCTGAAGGTGAAGGACGGCTTCGGCTACGCCCTCCAGGGCGGCGTCGACGTGGCGCTTCGCGACCAGTGGGCCCTCAACCTGGACGTCAAGAAGGTGTTCTTCGACACCACGGCGACCGACCGGTTCAACGGCGTGAAGAGCAAGGTGAACCTCGATCCGTGGGTCGTCTCGGCCGGCTTCGGCTACCGATTCTGACGGATTGATCGGGCGCAAGGCGCCTTCGCCAAGCCGCCGATAGGGTTCATCCGACGTCCCGGGAGGATCAGGATGAACAGGCTCAAGGGCAAGGTCGCCGTCATCACGGGTGGCGCGCTCGGCTTAGGGCGCGCCACTGCCCAGCGCATGGCCGAGGAAGGCGCCGCGGTGGCCATCCTCGACACGCTGATGCCCGAGGCCGGCGCCCTCGCCGACGCGCTGACCGCCAAGGGCCACGAGGCCTGCGCCTGGAAGCTGGATGTCTCCAGGGAGGCAGAGGTCGCCAAAGTGCTCGGCGCCGTCGCCGCACGCTTCAGCAAGATCGACATTCTGGTGAACAACGCCGGCGTGGCCGGCGCGAACAAGCCCACGCACGAGGTCACAGAGGCCGAGTGGGACTGGGTGCAGGCCATCAACGTCAAGGGCGTGTTCTTCTGCACCAAGCACGCCATCCCGCACCTGCGGCGAGCCGGCGGCGGCAGCATCATCAACCTGAGCTCCATCTACGGCCTCGTCGGCGGGCCGGACGTGCCGCCGTATCACGCCTCCAAGGGCGCCGTGCGCCTGATGACCAAGACCGACGCCCTGATCTATGCGCCGGACCGCATCCGGGTGAATTCGATCCACCCCGGGTTCATCTGGACGCCGATGGTCGAGGCCCATCTCAAGTCGCAGGGCGACCTCGAGGCGGGGCGCGCCGCAACCGATGCGCTTCATCCCCTCGGCCATATCGGCGAGCCGGACGACATCGCCTGGGGCTGCGTCTACCTCGCGTCCGACGAGGCCAAGTTCGTGACCGGCGCGGAACTGGTCATCGACGGCGGCTACACGGCCCGCTGAGCCGACCATGCCCGCCTTCAGCCTGCCCGCCCTCCTCCGCGCCCTGGCCGTCTGGCTGCTCATCATCGTGGCGGAGTCGGTCCAGGGCTCGCTGCGCCGCTTGCTGATGGACCCCGACATCGAGTTCGTCATTCGCCAGGGTTCGGTGATCACCGGCGCCCTGGTGATCTTCGCGATCACGTGGTTCAGCGCCAGGTGGATGCGCATCCGGACCGCGGGCGGCGCGCTCGCCGTGGGCGGCCTCTGGGTCGCGCTGACGGTGGCGTTCGAGTTTGCGCTGGGCCGCGCGCTGGGCCTGTCCTGGTCGCGCATCCTAGAGGACTACGATGTGCTCCGCGGCGGCCTGATGCCGATCGGCCTGGCGTTCATGGCCGTCACACCCTGGATCGTCAGACGCCTGCAGACGCCGCGCGCCGACCAAGACAAGCGCCCCGTCTGAATGGCAACATCGCGCCCGGAGGTCGCCATGAAGCACGCCGTCATCGTCGCTCACCCCGATTCCGCCAGCCTCAACGCCACGATCGCGAGGACCTACGTCGCGGCCTTGGAGGCGAACGGGCACGAGGCAGAGCTTTGCGACCTCTATGCCATGGGCTTCGATCCATGCCTGAAGACGCCCGAGATCCCCGGTCCGGCGGCGCCCGAATTCGGCGCCGACGTCGTCGCGGAGCGCGAACGACTGGCCGATGTCGACGCCTTCGCCTTCGTCTACCCGCTCTGGTTCAATGCGCCGCCGGCGATCCTGAAGGGATACGTCGACCGCGTGTTCGGCATGGGCTTTGGCTTCACGCCCAGGTTCGGCGGCGCCGAGCCTGCGCTCCGCGGGCGACGCCTCATCAGCTTCACGACCTCGGGCGCGCCGGATGCCTGGGTGCGCGACACGGGCGCGATCACCACCCTGCGACGTCTCTTCGACGACCACCTGGCGGGCGTCTGCGGCCTGGAGGTGGTCGACCATGTGCATTTCGGCGGCATGGTCAGCGGGATCACAGACGAGGCGTTCGAAGCCGTCTTGGCCGAGGTGCGCGAGACGGCCGCCCGCCGCTTTCCGACAGCCTGAAAAAGCAACGCCCCGGCCAAGACCACGGCCGGGGCGGAGATCCAGTTCCAAGTGGGGGGAGATAGCTGGACCGGATCGGGATCCCGAGTACGCCGACGCGAGCCGCGGCGCCTTGAGACAGATCAAGTTCGATCAGCGCTTCGAAAGCGCCCGCATGAGCTTGCGATCCCAGCCGTAGATATCGGGTCGAAAGACCACGCTGCCATCCGCCTCGACCCAGGCCGTCCAGTGAAGCACGTAAAGCGGAACCGGACGCTGCAGCCGGACCGAACTCGTGCGCCCGGTGGCGACGGCCGCCTCGATGCTTTCCGCCGTGCCGCCCTGGGGCGACAGAAGCGCCAAGGCCAGCTCGCGGGGCTTCTCCAGGCGCATGCAGCCGTGGCTCAACGCACGGCCCGCCCGATTGAAAAGGCTCTTGGCCGGCGTGTCGTGCAGATAGACGCCGAATGGACTCGGCAGGTCGAACTTGATGACGCCAAGGGCGTTGTCGGGCCCCGGCCGCTGCTGCAGCCGCCCGTCGACCCAGCAGATCCCGCGCCGGGCCAGATAGCCGGGAGAGCGCGCCTCGGCCGGCAGAAGCTCCCCCTGGGCGATGGACGTCGGCACGTTCCAGGGCGGGTTGAAGACGATGGTCTCGATCTGCGAGGCGAACATGGGCGTCGGCGTTTTCGGCGCCCCCACGATCGCCCGCATCGGCAGGATTACGGCGCCGTCGCGGTAGAGCCTCGCCTCGGCGGCGCCCGTGTCCACCTCGACGCGTTCGGCCGGCAGCCGCGCCGGCAACCAGCGCCAGCGTTCGAGGTTGGCGTCGATCTGGGCCAGACGCTCGGCGGCGGACACGTTCAGGGCGCGGCGCGTCGCCGGTCCCAGCACACCGTCCACCTCCAGCCCCCGGGCGGACTGGAACGCGCGAAGCGCGGCGTCCAGGCCGGGATCGAACACCGTGGGATCGTCTGGCGCGGGCGCGGAGAAGCCCTCGACGCCCAGGCGCGCGCGCAGATCCTGGACAGCGGCGCCGGAGTCTCCCACGCGCAGGTTCGTCCCCTCCGGTATCGAGGGCCAGCCTCCCGCCGCGGCCAGCTCGGCGTAGCGCAGGCGGGCGACGCGTAGGGCGCGATACTGCGGCCACGCGGGCGAAAGGCCGGCCAGCCACGCGGACAGGCGCTCCTCGGCCCGCGCGGCGCGAAGCTCTCCCGCCAGATCCCGGCGCGCCGGCTCGACGGTCCAGCGATGATCGACCGCGGAGGGCCGCACCCGCTGGCCGGTCTCCACACGCGCGTGCTCCAGCAGGCGCCCGATGAGCGCTCCATCATCCAGGCCGGCGGCAGACGAGCCCAGGACCCCGACGATCGCACTGCGTTCCCGTCCCGACAACGGCGCCTCCGCGGCCTGCGAAGGAGGCGCCACGAGCAGGAACAGCGCTGCGAGCGCGATGCAGCCACGCCGCAGGAAGCTCATGGCGCCGTACTGGGGCACCCCAGCGCGGTACGCTCACCCTTCAGGAATCCCCGCCGAACCATGGCCGCGATGATCGCCGCGGCGACCTCTTCCTCGCGATCCTTCGCGCCAGTGATCTCGCGGATCAGGCCCCGGAAGGGCAAGGCGGTGGCGCCGGACACGATCGCCCCGGCCACGCCGGCGCCGTCCTCGTCGGCGTCCGCCTCGTCCACATCCGGGCCCAGGACGCTGCGGAGTTCGGCGATATCGGCGTTTATTTCCGCGCAGTCGCGACTGGCCCTGTAGGGATCCGCCGACGCCTTGCGCACGACGACGGGGGCGTTCTCCTGGACCAGGCCGAGATCGCGGAAGGGCTGGGAAAGCGCCTCGCCCATCGGATCATCCGGGTCCGCCGGCGTCCGCGTCGTCGTGCACGCGCCGGCGGCCAGCGTCGCGGCCGCGACGGACAGGGCCGTCAGCAGACGGGGGATTCGGAACGCATCTGGCATGGTGGTCTCCAATACGGCACCCTGAAAACTCGCACCGACCTGCGCCCTGATCGAGATCAAGCGTCCCTGGTTGCGTACGATCAAGGCTCGTCTTGAGCCGCTTCGGCAAAGGGCGCGGCATGACAACGCACAACTTCGACGCTCTGTTCGCGCCCGCCCGCATCGCGCTGATCGGCGCCAGCGAACGCGCCGGATCGGTGGGCGCCGTCCTGGCCGCCAACCTGGTCGCCGGCGGCTTCGCCGGTGAACTGATGTTCGTAAATCCCCGGGCGCGGTCGGTCTGCGGCCGTCCGGTCTTCGGGTGCGTGGCCGACCTGCCCGCGACGCCGGACCTCGCCGTGATCGCCACGCCGGCGCCCAGCGTGCCTGGGCTTGTCGCCGACCTGGGCGCGCGGGGCTGCCGCGCCGCTGTGGTGATCAGCGCCGGCTTCGAGGGCGACGGGGACCAGGACGCGGCCCTGCGCGGGGCGCTTCTCGACGCCGCACGCCCCTACGGACTGCGGATCGTCGGCCCCAATTGCCTGGGCGTGCTCGCCCCGGGGCTCGGGATCAACGCCAGTTTCGCGCGCGGCCAGCCGCCCGCCGGACGGCTCGGGCTGGTGGCCCAGTCGGGCGCCGTGGCGGCGGCGGCCCTGGACTGGGCGCCAGGCCACGGCCTGGGCTTTTCGCATGTGGTGACGCTGGGCGATTCGCTGGACGTCGACATCGGCGATCTCGTCGAGTTCCTCGGCCGCGATCCCGGGACAGAGGCGATCCTGCTCTATGTGGAGGCCCTGCGCGATCCGGCGAAGTTCATGCGCGTGGCCCCCGAGGCGGCCCGCGCGAAGCCGGTGGTGGTGATCAAGGGCGGCCGCAGCCGCTCGGGCGCGAAGGCCGCCTTCTCGCACACCCGCGCCCTCGCCGGCGCCGACGGGGTCTATGAGGCGGCCTTCCGCCAGGCCGGCGTCGTGCAGGTGGAGGAACTCGAGGATCTCCTGGACACCGCCGCCCTGATGGCCCGGACGGCGCATGCCGCCCCCACAAGCCTGGCGATCCTCACCAACGGCGGCGGCGCCGGCGTCCTGGCCGTCGACGCCCTGGAGCGGGGCGGCGGGCGGCTGACCGTCCTCTCCTCCGAAACACAGGCCGCCCTACGCGCGGCGCTCCCGGCCCATGGCGCCAGCGGCAATCCCGTGGATATCCTGGGCGACGCCGGTCCCGACCTCTACGCGCGGGCGCTCGCCACCCTCCTGGATGCGCCCGAGGTGGAGGCGGCTCTGGTCATCAACTGCCCTACGGCGGTCGCCGACAGCGCAGACGCCGCCGACGCGGTGATCGGCGCCGCCCGTGCGGCGACCGCGGGCAAGCCCGTTCTCACCGCCTGGCTCGGCGAGGCGAGCGTCGCCGAGGCGCGGCGCAAACTGGCGGCGGCCGGCCTCCCGGGCTTCACCACCCCCGAACAGGCGGTGCGCAGCTTCCTGCGGCTGGAACAGGCCGCGCACTTCCGGAACCGCCGCGTCGAGCCGCCGCCCGTCCTCGCCACGACCGACCTGGCCCGCGCCCGGGCGATCGTCGCGCGCGCCCAGGCTGCGGGGCGCACAGCGCTGGAGCCGCTCGAGATCCAGGATCTGCTGCGGATCTATGACCTGCCCTTGCTGGAGACCCGCATTGCCGGCGCGCCGGCGGACGCCGGCGCCGCCGCCGCCGAGTTGGGCGGCCGGGTGGTGTTGAAGATCCTGTCGCCCGACATCGTCCACAAGTCGGACGTGGGCGGCGTGCAACTGGGCCTGGAGGGGGAGGCGGCGGTGCGCTCGGCCGCCGAGGCGATGCTGGCGCGCTTGCGCCTCGCACGGCCCGAGGCGCGGCTGGAGGGCTACATGATCCAGCAGATGATGGAGCGGCCGAAGGCGCATGAGGTGCTCGCCGGGCTCGTCCGCGACCCGTCCTTCGGCCCGGTGGTCGTGGTGGGCGCTGGCGGCGTGGCGGTCGAAGTGCTGGCGGATCGGGCGCTCGGCCTGCCGCCCCTCGATACGGCGTTGGCCAAGGATATGATCGGGCGCACCAGGATCGCGCGGCTTCTGGCCGGCTACCGCGATCGCCCGCCGGCGGATCTAGACGCCCTGGCCGCGGTGCTGGTCGCCCTGGGCCAGCTCGCCACGGACCTGCCGGAGGTGGCGGAGCTCGACCTCAACCCGCTGATCTGCGACGCGGAGGGCGCGCTGGCCCTGGATGCGCGGGTCGCCGTGCGTGCGGCGCCGGTCAGTGGGTCGTGACGCCCGAGGCGCGCGGCAACCCGAAGGCGCGCAGCGACGACGGCAGGCGCAGCGCCATGCGCGTGGCTTCCCGCATCGAGGCGAACGGCGTCGCCGCGGCGGGATCGGCGACCCAGTCCGGCGCACCGGCGGGGGTCACCAACAAGTAGCGTTCCTGATTGGCGCCAATTTCGGTCCTCGCGACCAGGGCGCTGTTCGGTTCGGCGGCAAGCGGCACAGGCATATCGATCTCCCGGTTCGTAGCGTCAGCTATCGACGTCCGGGCCTCCCGCCGCCATTCGGGAGCCGTCCCTAGGTAGCGCTACGGAGCCGACGCCCGGCATAGGCGACGGCGGCCCCCAGGGCGGCGCCGCCCAGCGCGGCGGCCGCCAGAACGGGCCATTCCGGGGCGGTGAAGTCGAACAGCCGCGCAAGCGGCGGCGCCAGGATGGCGGCGGCGAGACTTCCGGCGGCCCCCGCCACGATCGCGCCGAACGTCAGCCCCTGCCGGACCGAGACCGACCGGCCCGCCCCGGCCAGCACCGCGGCGATCCCCAGATTTCCGGCCACGAGCACCACCAGGGCCGCCGCGCGCGCCGCCGTCTCCGGCGTCCCGGCGCCCAGCAGGACCAGATGCGTCCCGAAGGCGCCGCCCAGCAGCACGAGTCCCTGGGCCAGGGCGGCGACCAGACGACCTGTCCGGAGCAGCGGCGCCTCCGCCGGCCTGGGCGGGCGCCGCATAGCCCGGCGCGAGGCGCCCCGCCCTTCGAACACCAAGGCGCACATCGGATCGATAACGAGTTCCAGAAGCACCACCTGGAGGGGGAACAGCACCGGCGGGACGCCCAGGAGCGGCGGAAGCAGGGCCAGCCCCGCCATGGGTATGTGAACCGCCACGAGATAGGCCAGGGCGGCCTGCAGATTGGCGAAGATCCGCCGCCCCTCCTCGATGCCGGCGATGACCGAGGCGAACCGGTCGTCCAGCAGGATGAGGTCCGAGGCCTCGCGGGCGACATCGACGCCGCGACGTCCCATGGCCACGCCCACCTCGGCCGCCTCGAGCGCCGGCGCGTCGTTGACGCCGTCCCCGAACATGCCGACGCGCTCGCCGCCGGCCTGTAGCGCCCGGACCAGGCGAAGCTTCTGCTCCGGGGCCACCCGCGCGAAGACGGAGACGTGGCGGACCCGCCGTTCTAGCTCCTCGTCGTTCAAAGCTCCCAACTCTGCGCCCGACAGCGCGCCGCCGCCCACGTCCACCCCCGCCTGCCGGGCGATGGCGAGGGCCGTCTCGGGAAAGTCGCCGGTGATCATCACGACGCGGATTCCGGCGTCCGCCGCCGCGGCGAGCGCAGGGGGCACGTCGTCCCGCACGGGATCCTCGAAGGCGACGAGCCCGCGGAAGCCGAACGCGGCGGAGTCCGGGTCGAGGGCGTCGTCATAGGGCTGCGTGGCGAGGCCGACGCCGAGGACCCGGAGGCCCCGCCTGGCGAAGGCCTCCACGGCCGCGTGCGCCGCCGTCCGCTCCGCCGGGGCCATGCGACACAGGTCGAACACGGCCTCCGGGGCGCCCTTGGCGGCGAACGTCACGCCGTCGTCGCGGTTCGGCCAGACCTGGATGAACGCCAGCCGGTCCGGCCGCAGCGGATAGGAGCGCAAGGGCCACCGGCCGTCCCCGGGCGGCGGCGCGGCGGCGTGCAGCGCCCGGTCCATCGGGTCGAGCGGTCGCACCGCCGAGGCCGCCACCGCGGCGTCCAGCAGATCCCGAGCCCGCGGATCCTCCGCCGCGAGGTCCCCCTCGCTGGCGCGCCAGAGGCCCGCCACCTGCATCTCGTTGCGCGTGAGCGTGCCCGTCTTGTCGACGCAAAGGACGCTGATGCCGCCCAACGCCTCGATGGCGGCGGTGCGGCGGACGAGCACCTTCTTCTGCGCCAGGCGCCAGCCGCCGATCGCCAGGAAGACGGCCAACACCATCGGAAACTCTTCCGGGATCAGGGCGATGCCGATGGTCAGGCCGGCCAGGCCGCCGTTGATCCAGTCCCCGCGCATCAGGCCGTAGGCGAGAAGCACCGCCGCGGACAGAACAAGGGCGGCCGCGCCGAGGACGCCGACCAGCCGGCGGGTCGAGCGCTGCAGGCGCGTGGGCGGCTCCCCGGACGATGCGAGCGCCGCGCCGATGCGGCCGATGCGGGTCGACGGGCCGGTCGCGGTGACCCGCGCGACGCCCTGGCCCCGCACCAGCAGCGCGCCGGCGAAGACCTGCGAATCCTCGGGGACGGCAGGCGCCTCCGCCTGGTCCGGCGCCACCGGCGTCCGCACCACCGGGGCCGATTCTCCCGTCAGGACGGACTCGTCGAACGACAGCACGTCGCCGGCCAGCAGAACCCCATCCGCCGGGGCGCGACCGCCCTCGCCCAGGATCACAATGTCGCCTCGGACGAGTTCAGCGGCCGGGATTCGTCGCTCCACGCCCGCCCGCACGACCCGCGCCGTAGGTTCGGCCAGGGCCTTCAGGGCGGCGAGCGCCCGCTCGCTGCGCGCCTCCTGCACGACGACCAGGCCGATCGTCGCCAACGCGCCGGCAAAGAGGAACGCCGCCTCGGCCGCATCTCCCAGCGCGAAATAGAACCCGACCGCGACGAGCAGCAGGATGAACATCGGCTCGCGCAGGACCTCCCGCAGGATCTGCGGCAACCGTCGGCGACGGGATTCGCTCAGGCGGTTGGGTCCTTCCTCGGCCAGCCGCCGCGCGGCCTCGGCCTCGGAGAGCCCGGTGAGCTCCGAGACGGGGATCTGGGCGCGTGGGGACGTCATTGGCTGATTTGTGGCAGCCTTTCGCGGCAGGCGCATTGATGCATCCCAACCGGGGCCCACTTGATCAGGGTCAATGCCTCGATCCGGGTTCGCGTCAGCCTCCGGTCAGATCGGAGGTCCTCCATGACCGAGACGCCCACCACCGGATTTGCCGTTCCCGCCGACGCCGCGGCTCTTGTCGAAGAGGCCCTCGATCTCTGGGCCTGCGGCATCGCCGTCTGGGGGGATTATGTGGCGCGCATGGCCGGGGCGATCACGCCGGCAGCCTGGCTCGACGCCAACACCCGGTTGGTGACCAACGGCCTGGAGGTCTGCACGCGCGCAACGGCCCTGCGCCTGCGGCACGCCGGACTCGCCCAGCCCTTGTTGAACGACGCCTAGGCGCCCTGCGCCGGAGGAACGAGGACGGCCGCGCCCGCAAACCGGCCCGCCCGCAGATCGTCGAGCGCGGCGTTGGCGGCCTCCAGCGGATAGATCGTCACGTGCGGTCGCACGCCGGCCCGCGCGGCCAGCGGCAGATACTCCTGGGCATCCCGGCGAGTGAGGTTCGCCACCGACACGATCCGCCGCTCGCCCCACAGCCGTGCGTAGGGGAAAGCGGGGATGTCGCTCATGTGAATGCCGCCGCACACCACGACGCCGCCCTTGCGGACAACCGAGAGGGCGGCCGGCACGAGGTCGCCGACGGGGGCGAAGATGATGGCGGCGTCGAGTTCCTCGGGCGGCTGGTCGTCCGAACCCCCGGCCCACGCGCAGCCAAGCTCGCGCGCCAGGCTCTGAGCCGGCGTATCGCCCGCGCGGGTGAATGCGAACACCGTCTGGCCCTCATGGATGGCGAGCTGCGCCAGGAGATGTGCGGCCGCGCCGAATCCGTAGAGGCCCAGGTTTCGTAGAGGCCGACCCTCACAGGCCATGCGCCAGGCGCGATAGCCGATCAGCCCCGCGCACAGCAGCGGCGCGGCCTCGGCGTCGGCCAGCCCGGGCGGAAGGGGAAAGCTGTAGTCTGCCCGGACCAGGATCGCGGTCGCATAGCCTCCGTTGCGGGTCCAGCCGGTGAAGACAGGATCGTCGCAAAGGTTCTCGCGGCCCTCCCGGCAGTAGCGGCAGACCCCGCACGTCCCGCCCAGCCAGGGCGCCCCGCGGCGTTCTCCGAGGGCCACGCCGGTGACGCCGGGGCCGAGGGCGTCCACCACGCCAACGATCTCGTGGCCCGGAATGACGGACGACCGGCGCATCTCCAGGTCGCCGTCGACGACATGCAGGTCGGTTCGGCAGACGCCGCAGGCCCGCACCCTTAGCCTGACTTCGCCGGGCCCCGGCTCGGGATCGTCGCAGACCTCCGCCACCAGCGGCGTGCGAGGCGCCTTCAGCACCATGCCGAGCACGGCCGCGCCCTACCAGCTCCCGACATTGGGCATGGAGGCCCAGGGTTCGGCCGGCGGCAACGCGGGGCCGGCCTGGAGAAGCTCCACCGAAATATTGTCCGGCGAGCGGACGAAGGCCATGCGGCCGTCGCGCGGCGGCCGATTGATGACCACGCCGGCGTCCTTCAGCCGCTGGCAGACCGCATAGATGTCGTCCACCGCATAGGCCAGGTGGCCGAAGTTCCGGCCGCCGTCGTAGCGCTCGGGATCCCAGTTGTAGGTGAGCTCGACCATCGGCGCCTTCCGCTCCCGCGCCAGGTCCTCGTCGTCAGGCGCGCACAGGAAGACGAGGGTGAAGCGGCCGGCCTCGTTCTCCATCCTGGACACTTCCTTAAGCCCCAGTTTGTCACAGTAGAAGGCGAGCGAAGCGTCGAGGTCGGTGACCCGGACCATGGTGTGCAGGTATCTCATGTCTGGTTCGTCCTCTGGCGATTCGGTCGTCTGGCGGTGGAATGACTTTGACGGCCCGCGCGCTGGTCAACTCGGCGGCAGGTCGAGATCATGGCTCGCGGCCTCAGATTCAACCGTACGGCGATGGTGACCGCAATTTCATTTGCCCTGGCATAACGACGGCATCACAAGCAGGGCAAGCCGCGAAAGTCGGTGACCCGTGTGTGACAAGGCAGGTCGCGCACGCAGCTGAGACCGGGGATACAGCGCTATGCGTTTGAAGCCACAGTACGTCGTCATCCTCGCCATCGTCGGCGTGCTGGTCGTCTATTTCGGGCTTCGTTCGATCTTCGGCGGCGGCCCGGAGCAGGCGGAAGCCAAGGCGCCGGCCGCGAACGAGATGCCGACGGTCCAGGCCAGAATGACGCCCGAGAGCATCCGTTCCCTCCAGGTGGTGATGCGCGGCCGCACCGAAGCCGCCCGCAGCGTCGTGGTGCGTTCGGAGACCGCGGGCGTCGTGGCCGCCACGCCCGCCCCCGAAGGCGGCTTCGTGCGCGAGGGCCAGGTGCTGTGCCGCCTGGCGGTCGACGCCCGGCAGGCCAGCCTCGACCAGGCTCGCGCCGCCCAGCGATCGCGCCAGCTGCAGCGTGAGGCCGCCGCCCGCCTGGCGGAGAAGGGCTATCGCTCGGAGACCCAGGTGCTGGAGGCCCAGGCCAACCTGGACGCGGCCAACGCGGCGGTTCGCGCCGCCGAGATCGCGCTGGGCCAGGTGAACATCAAGGCGCCGTTCGCCGGCGTCTTCGACCGCCGCGAGGCGGAGGTCGGAACCTATCTCTCGCCGGGCCAGCCCTGCGGTGTCGTGATCGAGCTCAACCCCCTGCTCATTGTGGGCGACGCGCCCGAGACCGAGGCGGCGAAGCTGCGCGCCGGCGCGCCCGCCCAGGCGACCCTGGTCTCGGGACAGGTGCTCACGGGCCGGGTCCGCTACGTCGCCCGGGACGCCGATCCGCAGACCCGCACCTATCGCCTGGAGGTCACGGCGCAGAACCCCGGTAACGCGGTGCGCTCCGGGCTTTCGGCCGATCTGCGCATCGATGCGGGCGCCGGCCCGGCGCACCTTGTGCCGGTCTCGGCCCTTGTGCTCGATGCGGCCGGGCGCCAGGGGGTGCGGTACGTTCAGGCGGACGGTCGGGTCGCCTTCGCGCCGGTCACGGTGCTGGAGGAAACCCGCGAGGGCATGTGGGTTTCCGGCCTGTCCGGAACCGTCAACCTGATCACGGTCGGCCAGTCGTTCGTGGCCGACGGACAGAAGGTTCGCGTCGCACGCGCCCGCTAGGGCGCCTGCGACCGGGGAGCAAACGATGATCGGTCCCCTGATCGACGGAGCCATCAAGCGGCGCAAGGTCGTGCTGGGCGTGACCCTGATCGCCGCCCTGTTCGGCCTGTTCGCCTATTTGAACATGCCGCGGGAGTCCGAACCGGACATCGACCTGCCCTACATCTCGGTGGTGGTCCCCTACCCCGGGGTCTCCCCCGAAGACGCCGAGCGCCTGCTCGTCAAGCCGCTGGAGCTGGAGCTCCAGACCATCCAGGGCATCAAGTCCATGAACGCGGTGGCGCGCCAGAGCGCGGCCATCGTGACCCTCGAGTTCGAGGCGGACTTCAACAAGGACAAGGCGCTGGAGGACGTCCGCGCCAAGGTGGACCTCGCCCGCGGCAAGTTCCCGCCCGACGCCGAGGAGCCGATCATCGAGGAGGCCAACTTCTCGGGCGAGCCTATCATCGGCATCGTCATTTCGGGCGCCGCGCCGGAGCGCGAGCTGCACCGGGTGGCGCGGGCGCTGAAGGAACGCCTGGAGGGCGCGGAGGGCGTGCTCGAGGTCTACATGAGCGGCGGCCGCGAGGAGGTGCTCGAGGTCGAGATCGATCCCCTGCGGATGGAGGCCTACAACGTCACCACCGGCGAACTCGCCCAGGTGATCGGCCGCAACAACCAGCTCGTGCCGGCCGGCAGCCTCCGCTCAGGCACCGGCCAGTTCGCGGTCAAGGTCCCGGGCGTGGTCGAGGAGCCGGCCGATATCCTGGCCCTGCCGATCAAGAAGAGCGGCGACCGTCTGGTGACGGTGGGCGACATCGGCGACGTGCGGCGCACCTTCAAGGAAGCCAACACGATCAGCCGCTTCAACGGCAACCCGGCGTTCATCCTCGAGGTCTCGAAGCGGGGCGGCGCCAACATCCTCGAGACGGTCGAGACCGTCAGGAAGGTGACGGAGCAGGAAGCCGGCCGCTGGCCCGAGACGGTGAAGCTCGACTACATCTACGATGAGAGCGACTTCATCGGCCGCACCCTGGTGGTGCTCGAGTCCGGCCTCATGATGGCGAGCCTTCTCGTCATGATGATCATCGTGGCCAGCCTGGGCATCCGCCAGGGCCTGATGGTCGGCGCCTCGATCCCGATCTGCTTCATGCTGGCCTTCCTCATGATCAACGGCATGGGGGTGACGCTGAACATGATGGTCATGTTCGGCATGGTGCTGGCCGTGGGCATCCTGGTGGACGGCGGCATCGTCGTCGTGGAGTACGCCGATCGGCGCATGGCCGAGGGCCTGCCGAAGAAGGAGGCCTTCGCCGCCGCCGGCAAGCGCATGTTCTGGCCGGTGGCGAACGGCACCCTGACCACGCTGTGCGCCTTCGTCCCGTTCATGTTCTGGAACTCGATCGCCGGCAAGTTCATGAGCTACCTGCCGCTGACCCTGTTCTTCGTGCTGGGCGCCTCGATCTTCGTGGCCCTGATCTTCACGCCCGCGCTCGGCTCGGTCGTGGCCCGCAAGGCGGCGATCGACGAGGAGCACCTCGCCGAGATCGTGAAGTCCGAGCACGGCGATCCCCGCGAGATGAAGGGCTTCATGGGCTGGTACGCCCGCACGCTGACCTATTTCGGCGAGCATCCCTCGAGGACCTTCCTCGGCTCGGCCCTCATCGTGGCCGCCATCGTCGCCTGGTTCGCGTTCACCCCGCATCGCACCGAGTTCTTCTTCGAGGACGACCCCGAGTTCACCCAGGTGTTCGTGAAGGCCCGGGGCAACCTCTCGCCGGAGGCCCAGGACGCACTGGTGCGCCAGGTCGAGGAGCGCCTGACCGGGATCAAGGGCGTGGAGTCCTTCTACGTCCGCGCGGGCGGCTTCTCGAGCAACGGCGGGCCGAATTCGGCGCCCAACGACACGGTGGGCCGCATCCGGGTCGACTTCCTGGACTTCGAGGAGCGCAATGCGCTTGGCCTCCGCGGCAAGGACATCGAGGACGAGGTGCGCAAGCGGGTCACCAACATCCCGGGCGTGCTGATCGAGGTGCGCGGGCCCCAGAACGGGCCGCCCGTCGGCAAGGACGTCCAGGTCCAGCTCCAGAGCCACGATCCGGCCGCGCTGAACGCCGCCGCCGACCTGGTCAAGGCGAAGCTGGCCAGCGACCGGCAGCTCATCGAACTCGAGGACAACCGCACCTCGCCCGGCATCGAGTGGAACCTGGCCGTCGACCGCGAGGCCGCCGGCCGCTACGGCGTGGACGTCCTGTCGGTGGGCCAGACGATCCAGTTCCTGACCGGTGGCGTGCTGATGGGCCGCTATCGCCCGGACGACGCCGACGACGAGCTGGATATCCGCGTCCGCTTCCCGGCCGAGGCCCGCAACGTCGCCGCCCTGGAGCAGCTCAAGATCACCACGCCCGCCGGACCGGTGCCCGCCACCTACTTCATCAAGCGCGTGCCGACCCAGCAGGTGACTCAGATCCAACGCCGCGACTCCCAGCGGCTCGTCCTGGTCCAGGCCAACGCGATCGACGGGGTCGCCGCCAACCAGAAGATCGCCGAGCTGAAGCCCTGGCTCGAAGAAGCGCCCATCGACCCCGCGGTGACGTGGAAGTTCACGGGCGCCGACGAGGAAGGCCAGGAGGCGGCGGCGTTCTTCGCCGTGGCGATGCTCGCCACCCTCTTCATGATGTTCGTGATCCTGCTGTGGCAGTTCAACAGCTTCTACGGCGTGCTAGTGACCCTCTCGGCGGTGATCCTGTCGACGATCGGCGTGCTGCTGGGCATCCAGGTCAACCTGTTCGGGACCTTCGAATACGTCTCGGTGATCATGACGGGCACAGGCATCGTGGCGCTATTCGGCGTCGTCGTGGGCCACAACATCGTGCTCGTGGACACCTTCTACCACCTGCGCCAGGCCGGCTATGCCGCCGACGAGGCCGCCGTCCGCTCGGCGGTGCAGCGGTTCCGGCCGGTCCTGCTGACGACCACAGTGACGGTCGTGGGCCTCCTGCCGCTGATGTTCCAGGTCCACCCCAACTTCCGCTCGGGCCACATCGAGTATCAGGCCCCCGGATCGGAATGGTGGGTCCAGCTTTCGGCGTCCGTGGTCTGGGGCCTGAGCTTCGCGACCCTCCTCACCCTCGTTCTCACGCCGGTGATGCTCGCCGCACCGAAGGTCTACTCGCGCCGCTTCGGCTGGCTGCGCGACCGCCTCTTCGGGAAGCCCGCGCGCCGGCGGGAACAGGCCGGCGTTCCGCACGCCGACCTGCCGCGCGCCGCGGAGTGAGAGCTTGGGCGCAGGACTGACGCACCGCCTCGCCGTCGAGGCGGACACGCCGGCTCTGACCACCGTGATGGACGCCGCGATCGCCGAACTGCAGCGTGGCTTTCTTCAGCCAGACCAGATCGAGTCCAGCCGCATGATCATGGGCCTCGACCGCCAGCTCATCGCGGACCGCACCTATTTCGTCGTGGAGGCCGACGGCCGCATCGCGGGGTGCGGCGGCTGGAGCCGCCGGGCGACGCTGTATGGCGGCGACCACACGCCCGGCCGGGACGCCGCTCTCCTGGACCCGGCCCGGGAAGCCGCCCGCGTCCGCGCGATGTACACCCATCCGGCCTTCGCGCGGCGAGGCGTGGGCCGCCTCATCCTGTCGCTCTGCGAGACGGCCGCCCGTGGCGAGGGCTTCCGCCGCCTGGAGCTGATGGCCACGCTATCGGGCCGCGCTCTCTACAGCCAGTGCGGCTACGTCGACATCGAAACCGTGCAGGACGCGCGCGGCGGAACGGCCGTGCCGCTCGTGCGCATGGGCAAGACGATCGGCTGACCGCCCCGCCTCCGTATCGACCCGTAGGGGCCGGACCCGAATGGCGCCGGCCGGAGCCAACGGCTATCGCTCTCCGCATCGGGCGCAAGGTGCGCCCCTGTGCTGAAAGCCGCTCCGTATGGCCTTGATCGGTGGAGACATTGCGCGGCGTTCGCGTTCGTCGCACCGGAGCGTGGCCTGCCGGATGGGCCGGGCGCTGAAGCGCCTAGCGCCCGAACTCCTCAGGCCCGGCTTTCGTGCTCCCCCGATGCCGGACGCAGGGCACACCAAGGCAGCCGTCCGCGCCGTCCGCCCGCACACCCCGCCGGCCCTCTTGCCGGATGACGATGGCCTTCCGGACCGGCCGGCGTGACGTTTGGAACCAATCCTACGTAGCACCCCGTAGGGACCGCCCCCGAATGGCGAGCCCGCGCCCCCACGGTTAGATCAACGCCATCGAGCCCACCCGTTGTCCGGGGCTCCCGCAAGTCAAGGTTCGCACAATGACCCCTCCCCTGGTTGACCTGAAGTCGCGCCACGCGCCCAGCGGCGCATCGGACCGTATCGCATTCGGCTTCGTGAAGGCGCTGCGCTTCTGCGCCGACACCTTCTTCGCCAAGCGCTACGGGCATCGCGCGGTGGTTCTGGAGACCGTCGCCGCCGTGCCCGGGATGGTCGGCGCGACTTTGAATCACCTGAAGTGCCTGCGGCGCATGTGCGACGATCGCGGCTGGATCAAGACGCTGATGGACGAAGCCGAGAACGAGCGCATGCACCTGATGACCTTCATCGAGGTGGCCAAGCCGACGGCGTTCGAACGCTTCGTGGTCGTGGCCGCGCAGTGGCTGTTCTACCTGTTCTTCTTCGGCCTCTATCTCGTCTCGCCGCGCACAGCGCACAGGGTCGTGGGGTATTTCGAGGAGGAGGCGGTCGTCAGCTACACTCACTACCTCGCCGAGATCGACGAAGGCCGCTCGCCGAACGTGCCCGCCCCCGCGATCGCCCGCCGCTACTGGAACCTGCCGGACGACGCGACGCTGCGCGACGTCGTGGAGGTCGTCCGGGCCGACGAAGCGCACCACCGGGACGTCAACCATGCGTTCGCGGACGAGCTTGCCGGCGTCGCCCCCGCGGTGAAGATCCCCGCGGCCTGGCCGCACGAACCCCTCGAGCCGCACTGGCGGGAAGCGGCCTGATGCTATCGAAGCCCCGCATCGGCCCCGGCGTCCCCGCCGGGGTCGACGAGGACGTGATCCGCACCCAGGTCCACACCTTCTACGGCCGGGTGCGGCGGCATCCCGTGCTCGGGCCGATCTTCAACGACGCGATCGAGGACTGGGACGAGCACTTGGCCAAGCTATGCGACTTTTGGTCCTCGGTTCTCCTGATGACCGGTCGCTTCAAGGGCTCGCCGATGGCGGCCCATGCGCAGCGGCCCGATATCCGCGACGAGCACTTCGCCGTCTGGCTGGACCTGTTCGAGGCGACGGCGCGCGAGGTCTGCCCACCCGCCGCGGCCGACCTGTTCGTCGACAGGTCCCGGATGATCGGACGCAGCCTGCGACTCGGGCTGTCGGTCCACCGCGGCGAGATCCCGCCCCTCGACGTCTGATCGGCTCAGGACTCTCGCGTCTGTCGCCGCCAGAGCGCCGCGTACTCGCCCTTACGGGCCAGGAGTTCGTCGTGGGTCCCGCATTCCACGATCCGGCCCCGGCGAAGCACCAGGATCTGGTCCGCGTCGGCGATGGTGGACAGCCGATGGGCGATGACGAGCGTGGTCCGCCCTGCCTTCACTCTTCGCAGGGTCTCCTGGATGGCCGCCTCGGTCGGGCCGTCGAGCGCGCTGGTCGCCTCGTCCAGAATCAGGAGGCGCGGGTCGGCGAGGAGCGCCCGCGCGATCCCGACCCGCTGGCGCTCGCCGCCCGAGAGCTTCAGGCCCCGCTCGCCGACGCGGGTCTCCATCCCGTTGGGCAGGCCGTCGATGAAGGCGCCCAGCTCGGCGGCCTCGGCGGCGGCGCGCACCTGTTCGGCCGTGGAGCCAGGACGAGCGAAGGCGACGTTGGCGTAGAGGGTGTCGTTGAACAGGGCGACGTCCTGGGGCACCAGCGCGATGGCGTGGCGCAGTTCGGCCTGGCGGGCCTCGCGCAGGTCGACGCCATCCAGGGTTATCCGTCCCTCCTGCGGGTCGAGGAGCCGCATCGCCAGGCGCACGGCCGTGGTCTTCCCTGCGCCGGAAGGTCCGACCAGCGCCACCGTCTGGCCCGGACGGGCCTCGAAGCTCACGTCGAGCAGGCCGGCGGACCGCGCGTCGTGCCGGTAGCTCACCTGCTCGAACGCCAGCGCCGCGCCCTGGCCGCTGGCCGGGGGCAGCCGCCGCGCCGTGGGGGAGTCCACGATGTCGGGCGCGATGGCCTTCAGCGAGACCATCTGCTCCATGTCGATCAGGCCCTGGCGGATCTCGCGGTACTGGAACCCCAGCATGCCCAGCGGCGCATAGAGGCCGGAGAGCAGGAACACCGCCATGGTGATGTCGCCCACGCTCAGGCGGCCGCCGGCGACCTCCATCCCCGCCATCACCGTCATGGCCGCAAGGCCCACGTTGAGGATCAGGGACTGGGCGGCGTTGAGCAGGTTCAGCGACCCGTTGGCGCGGGAGCTGGCGTCCACATAGCGCGACATGGCCTGGCCGTAGGCGCCGACCAGGCGATCCTCCGCCCCGAAGGCCTTCAGCGTCTCGTAGTTCATCAGCGCGTCCGACGAGAGGCCGGCGGCGAGGTTCTCGGCCTCGTTCAGCTCGCGGCGGTGAGATAGCCGCCAGTCGGTGATGCGGAAGGTGATCACGGCGTAGATGATCAGGGTCGCGAGCGCGGTCAGGGCGAAGCGCCAGTCCAGCCGGACGACCATCACCGCCATGGCCAGCACCAGCTCCACGAAGGTCGGGCCGAGGTTGAAGACCAGGCTGCGGATCAGGAAATCCGTGGATCGCGCGCCGCGGTCGATGATCCGGGAGAGGGTTCCGGTCTGCTTCGTCTGGTGAAAATCCAGGGAGAGCGAAAGCGCGTGGGCGAAGCTCTCCACCGCGGCCTTCGCCATGGTGGACTGGGACACGCGGGTGAAGATGGCGTCGCGGGCGAAGGGCGCACAGGCGGCCAGGAGCCGCAGCAGGGCGAAGGCCAGGGCCAGGCCGATGAAGCTAGCGCCCAATACCACCCCGCCCTGCTGCGCGGGCGTCAGGGTGTTGATTGCGTCCCCCAGCATCACCGGCGCCATCACGCCGCAGAGCTTGCCCGCAAAAACGAGGGTCAGGGCCGCGGCGATGCGCAGCCGAAGCTGCGGTGCGCCCGACCGCATGACCAGGGCCGCAAGGTCGCCCATGGACGTCCGGAAATCGAAGGTCGCCCCGCGAGGCTCGACCGCGCCGGGACCGCTGAACCGGCTATGCGCCATGTGGGCGTGGACCAACCGCTAGGCTCCCGCCAGAGGCGTCGGTCGCGCACGCGTCGAGTTGAAGCCCCCTCGCCGACTCACGGTTTGCTTGCCACTCCTTAACCCTGGTCCTAGCTAGTTGGGTTTGCGGGCGGCGCACGCAAGCAGCCCGGTCGGTTTTCCACTGGAGTAGCCATATGGGGCGTCTAAGCCAACGCCTGGAATCGGCCTGCGTGTTCTGCGGATCGTCCGACGAGGCCGACCCGGAGTTCCTGGCGGCCGCTCGCCATGTGGGCAAGTCGCTGGCCGACTCCCGCATCCGGCTGGTCTACGGCGGCGGCGGCGTGGGGCTGATGGGCGCTGTCGCCCGGGCCGCCCAGGAAGCCGACGGCGACGTCCTGGGCATCATCCCGACCTTCCTCGTCGGCAAGGAGCGCGCGCTGGAGACGGTCGAGCACATCATCGTGGACAACATGCATGAGCGGAAGATGCTCATGTTCCAGCGCTCCGACAGCTTCATCGTCCTGCCCGGCGGGATCGGCACCCTCGAGGAGGTGGTCGAGCTCCTGTCATGGCGACGCCTCGACCTGCACGCCAAACCCGTCGTCTTCTACAACCCGCGCAGCTTCTGGGACCCGCTGTTCAAGCTGTTCCAGCACACGGTGGATGAGCGTCTGACGCCTCCGGAGTTCATGCGGGCGTGGGTGTCCGTGGAGCGAGCCGAGGAGGTCGTCCCAGCCCTCTTGGGCCAGGACCGCGAGCCCTACCCCTCGGAGGCGGCGGTGGGCCGCCGCGGCTGAGCCGCATCGTCGGCGGCTCGCCGGGCGATCTGCCTCTGAGCCGCAGGATCTGAGGCGACCTGGGCCATGATCCACTCCCGGAAGGCGACGATCTTCCGCGAGCGACGTCGATCCTTCGGGTAGGCCAGCCAATAGCCGCCCTCGTCGCCGAAGTAGATCTCGAAGGGCTGGCTCAGCCGCCCGGCGGCGATGTCGGCGGCGAACATCACCGGCGAGCCTATGCCAAGGGCGTCGTTCGCGACGGCCGCGGCCATCTCGAGCGTCTGGGTGTCGGCTGTGAAAAGGGGTGCGCCCGGCGCCGCTGCGGGTGAGGCGACCATGCCGGCCTGCGCGAACCAGGCGGTCCACTCCCGCTCGGCGCCCACGCGCCGCACCCCCAGTGTCGCGGCCGGCGTCGGCGGTTCGCCCAGCCCCGCCAGGGCCGCGGGCGGCGCCAGCACCGTTTGGGCCGACGGAAACAGGAAGACCGACTCGACGCCCGGCCATTCGCCGGTCCGGCTGGTCCGGATGGCCACGTCGGCCTCTCCGCGGAGCAGGTCCACGAGACGCGGACTGGAGTCGAGCCGCACGGCCACGTCCGGCTGGGCAACCTGGAAGCCGCCGAGCCGCGGCGCCAGCCAAAGGGTTGCGAAGGTATGTAGCGCGCTGATCGACAGGACCCCCTGACCGCTGTCCGAGATGTCGCTGACCGCCGTCCTCAGGATGGCCATGGCCTCGCCTGCCGCGCGCGAGAGCCGCTCTCCTGCCGGGGTGAGTTCAACCTCGCGCGGCAGCCGGCGGAAGAGCGCCTGGTCCAGCCGGCGCTCCAGCGCCTTCACCTGCCAGCTGACGGCGGCCTGGGTCATGCCGAGTTCCTGGGCCGCCTTGGTGAAGCTCAGGAGTCGGGCGGCCGCCTCGAACACCCGGATGGAGCTGAGCGGCATGTTGGAGAGCGGATAACGCATAAGTTCAACTTATCTATCACGCAGGAGAACACGTTTGTAGCCTTTCGGCTCGAGCCTCATCTTCCCTCTGCTCGAACAAGCCGAGACGGGAGATCATCATGGAAGAGTTGCACCGCATCCATAAGGACGTTCCATACGGATACTGGGTCGAATGGGTGCGTCCGGCGATCCGCGCCCTGCGCCGCTGGCGCGAGCGCCAGGCAGCGCCGTCACGTGACGTCTGCGCCGAGGCGTCCTGCCTGCGGGGCCGGTGGGTCTGATCGCACGCTACGGGACGTTAAGCTCCAGCTCGTCCAGCCAGACGCGCGCAGTGCCGTCGCTGGGCGCCCGCCAGTCGCCGCGGGGGCTGAGCGCGCCCCCTGAGATCACCTTCGGCCCGTTCGGCATGGCGGACCGCTTGAACTGGCTGATCTCGAAGAACCTGAACACGAAGACGCCCAGCCATTTCTTGATGGTGGCCAGGTCGTACTCGTTCCGCGCTTCGGCGGGGAAATTCTCGGGCCACAGGCCGCGATCTGCATCGCGCCAGGCGTGCCAGGCCAGGAAAGCCACCTTCGAGGGCCTGAGCCCATAGCGGGTGATGTGGAAGAGGTTGAAGTCCTGCAGCTCGTAGGGGCCCACAATGGCCTGGGTGCTCTGGATCGCGCCCGTAGCGTCCGCCGGCACCAGCTCGGGCGAGATCTCGGTGTCGAGGATCGACAAAAGGGTCGCCGACGGCCCTTCCTCGAACTGTCCGGTCCGCACCACCCAGCGGATGATGTGCTGGATCAGCGTCTTCGCCAGCGAGGCGTTGACGTTGTAGTGGCTCATCTGATCGCCGACGCCGTAGGTGCACCAGCCCAGGGCCAGTTCCGACAGGTCGCCGGTGCCCAGGACGAAGCCATGCCGCTGGTTGGCGAGTCGGAACAGGTAGTCGGTGCGCAAGCCCGCCTGCACGTTCTCGAAGGTGATGTCGTAGACCGGTTCGCCGCCGGCGAACGGGTGGCCGATCTCTTCCAGCATCAGGCGCGCCGTCGGCCGGATGTCGATCTCCTCCCCCGTGACGCCCAGCCCCTTCATCAGCGCCCAGGCGTTGGCCTTCGTGCCCTCGCTGGTGGCGAAGCCAGGCATGGTGAAGGCCAGGATGTTCTCGCGGGGCAGGCCCGCGGCGTCGAAGGCCTTGGCGGCCACGATCAGGGCGTGGGTGGAATCCAGTCCGCCGGATACGCCGATGACGATGTGCCTGGATTTCGTCGCCTGAAGGCGTTTCGTCAGGCCTTGGACCTGGATGTTGAACGCCTCGTAGCAGTCCTTGTCGAGCCGCGCCGGATCGTCCGGCACGAAGGGGAAGCGGTCGAGCGGCCGGATCAGGCCCACATCGTCGAAATGCGGCTTGTGGGCGAAGCGGACCCGGCGGAACCGCCGCTCGGGATGGCCGGCCGCGACGGCCGCGTCGTTGAACGTCGGGGTCCGCAGGCGCTCCAGACGCAGGCGCTCGACGTCGATGTCGGCCACCGCCATCTCGGACGCCGCCGGGAAGCGGTCGGTCTCGGCCAGGCGCCGGCCCAGTTCGTGGATCGAGGCCTGGCCGTCCCAGGCAAGGTCGGTGGTGCTCTCTCCGGGGCCTGCGGCCGAATACAGATAGGCCGCCTGACAGCGGGCCGACTGGCTGGCGCAGAGCATCTCGCGATCGTCGGCCTTGCCCACCACGATGTTCGACGCCGACAGGTTGCAGAGGATCAGGGCCCCCGCGAGCGCGCCCTGGGTCGACGGCGGGGTGGGCGCCCAGAAGTCCTCGCAGATCTCGAGATGGAAGATGAAGTCCGAGAGATCTTCGGCCTCGAACACCAGGTCCGTGCCGAAGGGCGCCGTCTGGCCCGCCAGCACGATCTCCAGCCCGACCACGCCCGCCCCCGGCGCAAACCAGCGTTTCTCGTAATATTCCCGATAGTTCGGCAGGAAACTCTTCGGGACCACGCCCAGGATTCGGCCGCGTGAGATGGCGACGGCGCAGTTGTAGAGCCGCCCGTTATGGACCAGCGGCGCGCCGACGATCAGCACGGGCTTCAGCCGCGCACTGGCCTCCGCCAGGCTGTGGATCTCGGCCTCCACGCGCTTCAGCAGCGCGTCCTGCAGGAACAGGTCATCGATGGCGTAGGCCGACAGCCCCAGCTCGGGGAAGAGCATCAGGTCGCAGCTTTCCACATCGCCCTGCTGGGCGAGGCGCAGCGTCTCGGCGGCGTTGAATCCGGGATCGCCGGGCAGCACCGCCGGCGTGCACACGGCCGCGCGCACGAAGCCGTGGGTGTGGATCGAATGGAACGTCCGCGTCACGGCCGGCTCCGCAGGGTAATGCTCAATCTGAGCATATATAGTCTAGCTGCGTTCGCCGGGCAAAGCACGGCGGAGATGGCGCGGGATCAGTCGTCGCGGTGGACGCGCTCGCGACGTTCGTGCCGCTCCTGGGCTTCGAGGCTCAGCGTGGCGATCGGCCGCGCATCGAGCCGGGCCAGGCCGATCGGCTCCCCCGTCTCCTCGCAGAAGCCGTAGGAGCCATCCTCGATCCGGCGCAGCGCCTCGTCGATCTTCGAAATCAGCTTACGCTGCCGGTCTCGCGTACGAAGTTCGAGAGCTCGGTCAGTCTCCGAAGACGCGCGATCAGCAAGATCCGGATGATTCTCGGTTTCTTTCTGAAGATGGGACAGCGTCTCGCGAGATTCGCGGAGGATGTCCTCTTTCCAGGCCAAGAGCTTCTGCTTGAAATATTCAAGCTGGCGCTCGTTCATGAACTCCTCGTCCTCGGAGGGACGATATTCGGAATTCTCAGCCAGAACTGCGGCTGTCTTCATGAAAACCTCACGCCCCTTGGGGACCCTGAGACACGCGCCGGCTGTATAGCAAAACGACCGATGGTTTCAACGCCGGCCGATCACCATTCGGTCATCGATTCACAGGGTTCGCAGCTTCCAGCTTGGCCAGCTCTACGGCCGCGCGGGTTTCGATCTCGTCAAGAACCGCTTCCAGCTTGGGATCGTCCGTCTCGGAACGCTGCTCGCGGACGGCCCGCGCGAGGCCGTCGAGCTCGGTCTGCGACAGCTCCCCGCCCAGCAAGGCGATCTTGAGGTCGTCCAGCTTGTCGAGCAGCCGGCCCGCCCGGTTCACCGACCGGCGGCGGCGCTCCGTGGGCGATTCCACCTGCTGCAGGGCCAGCAGCGCCTCCACGCCCCCGACCCCGGCGACCCCGGACGTGGCTGCAACCTGGGCCGGCGCGGCGGGCGCCTGCCCCCCGGCGACGCGGAAGCCTTCCCCGCCGCCGCTTCCACGGGCGGGCTTGGCGCCTGACGTGCTCGACAGACCGCCTGTTCCGGTGACCTTCATGGGGATGGACGCCTGGCTCTCTGCACTCGCCGGCACATTGGGCCGGTCAAACTTGCAGCATGGTTAACAGGCGGCAGATTCTGCCGGGGACACCTCAGCCTCCACCGACTCCTCGCCTCTGAATTCATTGATGTTTATCCTGGCATGGTTCTGGCGTGACGGGTGCTGACCTTTTGCGCCCAAGGGCTGACATGCGTTCGATCCATCTTCTCTCCGCCCTCGTCCTCGCCGCTGCGGCCTGCCTGGCCCATCCGGCGGCGGCCAAGTCCCGGATCAAGGACATCGTCGCCTTCGAGGGGGTGCGCGAGAACCAGCTCGTCGGCTACGGCATCGTCGTCGGCCTGAACGGCACCGGCGACGCCCTGCGCAACGCCCCGTTCACCCGCCAGAGCCTCGAGGCGATGCTGGAGCGGCTGGGCGTAAACGTCCGGGACGCCAACCTCAATACGAAGAACGTCGCCGCCGTCATGGTGACGGCGAAGCTGCCGCCATTCTCGGCCACGGGCGCGCAGCTCGACGTGTCCGTCTCCGCCCTCGGCGACGCCAAGAGCCTGCTGGGCGGGACCCTGCTGGTGACGCCCCTGCTGGGCGCGGATGGCCAGGCCTATGCGGTCGCGCAGGGCACCGTGCAAACCGGCGCCATCAGCGCCGGCGGCGCCTCCGGCTCGACGATCCTGAAGGGCGTTCCCACCGCCGGCCGCATCGCCGGCGGAGCCACCGTGGAGCGCGAGATCGGCTTTCAGCTCGCCGCCATGGAGACGACCCGCCTTACACTCCGCAATCCGGACTTCACCACCGCCCGGCGCATCGCCGATGCGGTCAACACGAGGTTCCCGGGCACGGCGATCGCGGAGAACCCCACCATCGTCGCCCTCAAGCCCCCGCCCGGCCGCAACATGATCGCCTGGATGGCCGAGGTGGAGAACCTGTCGGTGGAGCCCGATAGCCCCGCCAAAGTCGTGATCGACGAGGTCGCGGGCGTGATCGTGATGGGCGAAGCGGTGCGCGTCTCCACGGTCGCTATCCAGCAGGGCAATCTCACCATCACCGTCCGTGAGCAGCCGGCGGTCAGCCAGCCGGCCCCCTTCTCCCGTGGCGGCGAGACGGCGATCATCCCGCAGAGCGACGTCTCCGTCGAAGAGGAGACCGGCAAGCAGTTCCTGACCGTCTCGTCCGGCGCCTCGCTCTCGACCCTGGTGGCGGGCCTGAACGCCCTGGGCGTCACGCCGCGCGACATGATTTCCATCCTCCAGACCATCAAGGCCGCGGGCGCGCTGCAGGCCGAGATCGAGGTGATGTGATGAGCGGATACCTGTCACCCGCCACGATCTCCCCGAGCCTGCTCACGCCGACGGCGCAGACCACCACCGCCGACCTCGCCCGGTCCAAGGCCAAGGACGTCGCCCAGAGGTTCGAGGCCCAGTTCCTGTCGGCGATGCTCCAGCCGATGTTCGCCGGGATCGAGACCGACGGCCCCTTCGGCGGCGGCCACGGCGAGGAGATGTTCCGCTCGCTCATGACCGAAGCCATGGGCAAGCAGATGGCCAAGGCCGGCGGCATCGGTCTGGCCGACACCGTCCAGCGGGAAATCCTGAAGATGCAGGGGCTCGAATAGATGGCCTTGGCCGCGAGCGACGCCACGGATCGCGTCGAACAACTCATCATCCTGACGGAACGGCTGACGGAGTTGATGGCCGCCCAGTGCCAGGCGTTCGAGCAGCGCCGGCCGCAGGACGCCGCCGCCCTCCTGGAGGAGACGTCCCGCCTCGCGAACCTCTACCGGCACGAAAGCGCCCGGGTGCGCGCCGACCCGGCGCTCGTGGAGGGGGCCCCGTTGGCCGCCCGCACCAAGCTTGTCCGCGCCACGGAGGGCTTCGACGCCGTCCTGGCGCGTCACGGACGGGCCATCGAGGCCGCCCGCACCATCACCGAGGGCCTGGTGAAGTGCATCGCCGACGAGGTGGCCAAGCAGCGTCAGCAGGCCTCCGTCTATGGCTCGGGCGGCGTCCAGCAGGGCCCGGCGGCCGCCACGGCGATCACCCTGAACAAGCGGGCCTAGGAGCCCACGAGGCGAGCACGCCCATTCTGGCCGGCCTGCTTCAGCCCGGCCCGGATACGCTAGCGCCCAAGCAGCGCATCAAGTTCGGCCCCGTTCGCCGTCACATCGGCCAGGGTGTAGGCGTCCAGCACCTCGAGATAGGCCGACAGCGCCTCGGCGAGCACCCGCTTCAGTCTGCACACCCTGCTCAAGGGGCAGGTGTTGGTCTGCGGATTGAAGCACTCAACAAGTTCGATGAGGGGTTCAGTCTGGCGGACCACATCGCCCAGGCGAAGCTGTTGCGGATCCACGGCGAGGCGAACGCCACCGTGACGGCCGCGACTGGTCTCGACATGGCCCTGGTCACGCAGCCCCTGAAGCACCTTTACGAGGTGGTTCCTCGAGACGCCGTAGGCCGCCGCGATCTCCCCGGCCGTGGCGGTTTGCGAGTCCGCCCGGGCCAGGAAGATCAGCGCCCGCAGCGCATAGTCGGTGTGAAGCGTCAGGCGCATGCCGCCCGCCGCGGGGTTTGGCTTGCTTGCGCGCAATTAAATGGTAGATGGTTTGCCACTTCAAACATGCATCTACTATACCACATTAAGGGGGATCCATGACGACTCTCTATGAGCGCATCGGCGGGACCGCCGCGGTGAAAGCGGCGGTCGACATATTTTACGGCAAGGTGCTGGCCGACCAGCGGATTGCGCACTTCTTCGAGGGGGTCGACATGGCGCGCCAGAATGCGAAGCAGCGCGCCTTCCTCATTATGGCGTTCGGCGGACCCAACGCGTACACGGGCGCTGATATGCGCCGCGGACACGCGCATCTGGTCGAGCGCGGCCTGGGGGACAGCCACTTCGACGCCGTCGTCGAGAACCTGGCGGCGACGCTGCAGGAACTGGGTGTCAGCGGATCCGACATCAGAGAAGTCGCCGCCATCGCTGAGAGTGTGCGGAATGACGTCCTCGGACGCAGCCCCGTCGAAGCCGCCTAGGCAGGCGACCGCATGGGCCGCCGCAGGCGGCGGGATGGCGTCAAACACTTGTTTGACGCAGCGGAACCGTCTTATGTTCCCTTCGCCGTCGGAGAGTCCGGCGGCCTGCGTTCTCAGGGCGGGGTGAAATTCCCCACCGGCGGTAATGCCCTCTCAAGCCTCGCGCAAAGGAGGGACGAGCCCGCGGGCGCCTGGCTCCTCGCCATAAGCGGGGTCAGGGACGAGCAGACCCGGTGCGATCCCGGGGCCGACGGTTAGAGTCCGGTTATGAGAACGGTTGCGCGTGGCCGCGGGGGGACTCCGTCCGCCCGGCGTCAGGCGCAGCCTCTCCCTGAGTCGTGGTCCTTTGAACCTGGTCAGGGAGAAGACCATGACCCAATCTGCTGCTGTCCAAACCCCGCACGAGTACCCCACCGCCAACGGCGCTTTCCGCGCCGCACGCATCGCCTTCGTCCATTCGCTCTGGCACGCCGACATCGTCCGCGAGGCCAAGGCGGGCTTCGTGGACGAGATGGCGACCTTGGGCTTTCCCGCCTCGGCCATCGAAGCGTTCGAGACCCCCGGCGCCTTCGAGATCCCCCTCCATGCCCAAACGCTCGCCCGCACCGGGCGCTACGCCGCGATCGTCGCGGCCGGCTTTGTCGTCGACGGAGGCATCTACCGGCACGACTTCGTGGCGAGCACGGTGATCCAGGCGCTCATGCAGGTGCAGCTCGCGACCGAGACGCCGGTCTTCTCGGTGGTGCTGACCCCGCACCACTTCCATGAGCACGACGTTCACCAGCGCTTCTTCCACGCCCACTTCCGTGTGAAGGGCGCCGAGGCGGCGCACGCCTGCAAGGGAACGCTGGAGAGCCTGGCCCGGCTCGCCGGCGCGGCGTGACCCCATGGACGCGATCCTGAACGCGCCCGCGGGCTTCGAGCGGCATGATCGCAGGAGCCCCGTCACCGACCCTTGGGAGCCGCTCTACCGGCGCCTCTCCGGCGACACCGTGGTGCTGGGCCTGCGGGCCGGCGCCGCCCACTGCAACAGCCGCGGCTTCGTCCACGGCGGGCTGATCTCGACCCTGGCCGACAACGCCATGGGCCTGTCCTGCGCCCGCCGGCTGGGCGAGCTCGCGAGCCTGGTGACGGTCAACCTGACGGTCGACTTCCTCGGCTCGGCTCTGACCGGCCAGTGGCTGGAGTTCGACACGGTGTTCGTGAAACCTGGCGGCACGCTGTGCTTCACCCAGGCCTTCGTCACCGCCGACGGTCAGCCCTGCGCGCGGGCCAACGCCGTGTTCCGGGTCGTCCGGAAGGCGGCCGCATGACCTGCTACCTCGTGGGGCGCGTGGCGGTCCGGGATCGGGAACGCTACGGCCGCTACGCCGCCGCGTTCCTGCCGGTGCTGAAGCAGTACGGCGGCCGGCTGCTCGTGTCCGAAGAAGCGCCCGAGCCTCTCGAGGGCGCGTGGGACGGCCGCAAGCTGGTGCTACTCGCCTTCGATAGTCGCGAGGCTGCGCTCGCCTGGTCAAACTCGCTTGAGTACCGGAAGATCGCCCAGGACCGCATCGCCGGCGCCGACGCGATCGTGGTGCTGGCGGAGGGGGTCGGCTAGCCCAGCACGACCTCCCGCACCACCCCAATGGCCTCGAGGAAATCCCGGTCGTGGCTGACGACCAGGAGGGCGCCGTCGTAGCCGCGCAACGCGGCCTCGACGGCGCCGATCGAGTCCAGGTCCAGGTGATTGGTCGGCTCGTCGAGGATCAGGAGCTGGGGCGGGCTATCTGCCATCAGGACGCAGGCCAGGGCGGCGCGCAGCCGCTCGCCGCCGCTGAGCGCCGCGACCGGCTTCTCGGCGGCCGCATTGCGGAACAGGAAGCGCGCCAGAGCGGCGCGCGCGGCGTTCTCGCTCGCCGCCGGATTGAAACGCCTGAAGGCGGCGACCAGCGTGGCGTCGTCGCCCAGCAACGCCGTCCGTTGGTCAAGGAAGGCCACCCTCGCCCCAAGGCTCACACGACCTCCAGCCGGCGCGAGTTCGCCGGCGGCCAGGCGGATCAGCGTCGTTTTGCCCGAGCCGTTCGGACCCGAGACGGCCACCCGCTCCGGTCCCACGATCTTCAGCGAGATGTCGCTCAGCAACGGCTGCCCAGCGGGATAGGCGAAGCGCGCCGCCTCCATCGCCAGCACCGTCTTGCCGGCGGGAAGTCCGGAGGGCGGCAGGTCGAAGGCAAGGCGCTGGACGCGCTCCACCTTGGCTTCCGCGCTGGCCACCACCTCGGCGGCGTCGGCCTTGAGGCGATCGCCGACGCTGCGTCCCCGCGCCCCGGAGGTCTCGGCGCGCTGCTGCCGGGCGTCGAGCAGGATCTTGGGCGCATCGCCCTTGGCGCGGGCCCGCTTGCCGGCCGCGTCCCGGCGCTGTTTGCGTTCGACGGCGACTTGGACCTCGCGCGCGACCCGGGCTGCCTGCTTCTCCGCGTCGGCGAGATCGCGCGCCGCAGCGGCCTCGGCTTCGGCCTTGCGTTCGACGTAGAGGTCGTAGCCGCCCCCGTAGATCTGTGCGCCGAGGGTCGTCAGCTCGACGATGCGATCCATCCGGCGCAGCAGCGCGCGATCGTGGCTGACGACGATCGCCCCGCCGCGCCAGCGGCCGAGCACCTCGGCCACGAGGTCGCGGGCGGCCGCATCGAGATTGTTCGTCGGCTCGTCCAGGATCAGCAGGTCCGGCTCGGAGGCCAGGAGTCCCGCGAGCGCCGCGCGGGTGACCTGGCCGCCGCTCAGCGACGCCGCCGGGCGATCGAAGTCGAGCGCCGGAAGGTCCACCTGCGCCAGCGCCGTCTCCAGCCGGCTCGGCAGAAGCCAGTCGGCGTCGGCTAGGTCGATCTCGGAACCGGCGCCCGCCTCGATCCGACGCAGCCGGGCGAGCTCCGCTTCGACGCCCAACAGCGCCCCGACGGTTGCGCCCGGCGGCGGCGAAAGCGCCTGCCTCAGCACGGCCAGCCGGCCGCGGACCGCAACCGAACCGGACGCGGGCGCGACCTCGCCCAGGATCGCGCGGACGAGGGTCGACTTGCCCACGCCGTTGCGACCCACGAAGCCGGTGCGTTCGGCCCCGAAGGCGAGGGTCAGGTTTTCGAAGAGGAGACGGCCGTCAGGCGTCGCGCAGGAAAGGCCGTCGAGTGTGATGAGGGGCGCAGGCATGGCGTACGGAAGCAACGTGGACGGTTCGGGCGATCGGATTGTCCAGCGCGCGCCGCATCGGCCTGCTCCCTTGCTTGCGTGCGGATATCTAGGATGAGGCGGGCGTTGGCGCAAATCGGACCCGGCGTCGGATCGGCGGCTTGGCGACTTCCGCGTCGGCGGCCATCTGGGCGGCATGCCCTTGCCCGATATCGACTGGCCCCAGGTCGCCCAGGACCTCGACACCCACGGCTGCGCCGTCATACCCCGCCTGCTGGACGCTACGGCCTGCGACGCGCTCGGCGAGCGCTATGACGACCCGGCGGGCTTCCGGTCGACCGTCATCATGGCGCGCCACGGGTTCGGGCGCGGCGAGTATCGTTACTTCGCCTATCCCCTGCCCTCGCCGGTCGCCGAACTGCGGGCGGGCCTCTATCCGCCGCTGGCCGAAATCGCCAACCGGTGGAACGCCGCGCTGGACGAGCCTTCACACTATCCTGCCGCCTACGCCGAATTCCTCGCCCGATGTCACGCCGCCGGACAGACGCGGCCCACGCCGCTGCTGCTGCGCTATGGGCCCGGCGACTACAACTGCCTCCACCAGGATCTCTACGGCGAGCACGTCTTCCCGCTTCAGGTGGCAGTGCTGCTCTCGGAGCCCGGGCGCGACTTCGAAGGCGGCGAGTTCGTCCTGACGGAGCAGCGGCCGCGGATGCAGTCGCGCGCCGAGGTCGTGCCCTTGCGCCAGGGCGATGCGGTCGTGTTCCCGGTCCGCTACCGCCCCGTCCAGGGAACCCGCGGCGTCTATCGCGTGAGCCTGCGCCACGGCGTGAGCCGCCTGCGCTCGGGCGGGCGGCACACGCTGGGCGTCATCTTCCACGACGCGCTGTAGGGCCTCAGGCCGGCACGGCCGCAGGCGCCGGGAACACCTCGCCGACCATCTCCTCGCTCTTCGCCCACAGCGCCTTGGCGCGCTCGGCGTCGAGCGCATAGCGCCGTACGCCGGCGCGGACCGTGTCGCCCTCGCTGAAGTCGGCGACGTGGCAATCCTCGCAATAGCGCCCGCCGACCTCGTCGGCCGACGCGACCACGCCCGCCCAGACCGAGGTCGCCGCACCCTGCGGGATGGTCTTCCACTCGAACGCCGGCGCGCCGCTGGCGGCCTGGGCCGCATTGATCGAGTCCACCAGCGCCTTCATGGACTCCGGCGTCATGTGCCGGCCGAGCTCGGTCTGGATACCGCCGGGGTGCACCGCCGTCGCCCGCACGCCGCGGCCGCGGTGGCGCCGGTCGAACTCGACCGCGAACAGGATATTGGCCGTCTTGGAGCGCCCATAGGCGACGAACTCCGCATAGGGGGTCCGCTCGAAATTCGGATCCTCGAGATCGACGTCCGAGAACCGGTGACCCGACGAGGCCAGGTTCACCAGCCGCGAGCCGGGCTTCATCAGCGAGGCGATGCGGTTGACGAACACGAAGTGGCCCAGGTGGTTGGTGCCGAACTGGGTCTCGAAGCCGTCCGCCGTCTTGCCGAAAGGCGTCGCCATCACCCCGGCGTTGGCGATCACCAGGTCGAACGGCTCGCCCCGGGCCACGAGGGAGTCGGCGGCCGCCCGCACGCTCGCCAGGGAGGCGAGATCGAGGGCGATCAGCTCGAATCCGCCACCGCCCGTGCTGGCGGCCTCGCTCACCGCTCGGGTGGCGGCCCGCGCCTTTTCGAGGTCGCGCGCCGCGCCGACGACGTGGGCGCCGCGCGAGACGAGAGCCCGCGCGGTCTCGACGCCCAGGCCGGCGGAGACGCCCGTCACCAGGACGCGGCGGCCCTGCAGGTCCACGCCGTCCAGAACCTCGTCCGTTGTCGATGTCGCGCCGAATGTCTTGGTCATTGTCCGTCTCCGGTCTGAGGTTGCCGTTCGTCCCTCCATCTGGGGGGCCGGAGGATCGGGGCGCGCGCCGGTTCGTCGCGAAGTCTTGCCCGATCCTCTCAACCTGTCGCGACCCGCGCAGGCGGCGCCTTGCGTCCGCGATGCGGCGATCCGATCATCGACGCATGCAGGACCTCCTGGCCGAGATGGCCGACCTGGCCGCGCGCCACTCGCAGGGCATGCGGACCGCAACGCCGATCCCTCGCGTATCCCTTTTCGAGAGCCGCGCACGCACCGCCCACCAGCCGGCCATCTACGAGCCGATGCTCTGCATGGTGCTGCAGGGCGCCAAGGCCGTGACGGTAGGCGCGCGCAAGCTGCGCTACGACCCGGCGTGCTACGCCATCGCGTCGGTGGAAATGCCCGTGACCAGCGGGGTCATCGAGGCCAGTCCGGAGCGGCCGTATCGCGCCGTCTCGATGTCGCTGGACCGCGAGGCCCTCGCCGGCCTGATCCCAGACCTGCCGGTGGGCGCCCCGGCCGAGCCGACGCCTTCGGGCTTCGACGTCAGTCCCGTGACCTTAGAACTGGCCGACGCCTGGCTGCGCCTGCTGCGCCTTCTCGACCGGCCGCAGGACATCCCGGTGCTGGCCCCCATGCTGCAGCGCGAGATCCTCTACCGGCTGCTCCAGGGCCCCCAGGCCGCGATGCTGCGCCAGATCGCGCTCGCCGACAGCCGCCTGTCGCAGGTGCGCCGCGCCATCGCCTGGATCCGCGAGAACTATGACCAGCCGCTTCGGGTCGAGGCGCTGGCCCGGCTGGCGGGCATGAGTCCGGCGACCTTCCACCGCCACTTCAAGGCCGCCACCGCCCTCAGCCCGCTGCAGTACCAGAAGAACCTGCGTCTGCAGCACGCCCGGCGGCTGCTGGTCGCGGACCACGACGCTGCCCGCGCCGGCTATAGCGTCGGATACGAGAGCGCCTCGCAGTTCAGCCGCGAGTACGCCCGCCTCTTCGGCGCCCCGCCCGCCCGCGACGCCCAGCGGCTACGCGGAGACCTGGCGGCGCTGGCCGCGGCGACCGCGTGACGGTCTCGCGGCCAGAGTGGCGGCTTTCGGACATGTGTTGGGTTGGCCACATTGGCTGGCGGCGAGACCGACGCGATCTTCCGGGAAAGAGGAGATCGCCATGTCATTCGTCGTTTCCGCCCTTCCCGTCGAACCCTTCACCCCCCTCTTCGGCCTGCCGGACACCGAACTCGCTGAACGCGGCGTGATCCGCCGGCGCGTGGAGGCCCCGGTCGGCAGTCCGTGTCGCGTGACGCTGGAGGACGCCCCGGTCGGGGAGACCGTGCTGCTGATGAACTACGAGCACCAGCCGGCAGACACGCCGTTCCGTTCCCGGCACGCGATCTTCGTCCGCGAAGGCGCCTGCAGCCGCACCTTCGCGCCGGGTGAGATGCCGCCGGTGTTCTCCAACCGACAGTTCCTTTCGCTCCGCGCCTTCGATGCGGCGGGCATGATGGTGGCTGCGGACCTGGCCGCGACCGCCGAGCTTCCGGCCGCCATCGACCGCCTCTTCTCCGACAGCCGGGTCGCCTATCTCCACGCGCACTACGCCGGGGCCGGCTGCTACGCCGCGCGGATCGACCGGGCCTGACGCTTTCGTGAGACCCGAAACCAAAGTGTTGTGAAGGGGTTCAGCCAGGGAGTTCCACGACGAGGAGACCCCCTTGATCCGCCCCTTCATACCGTTGATCGCCATCGCCGCCCTGGCCGCGCCGCTTCCGGCGACCGCCCAGGCCTGGCCCGCGACGGTCGCATCGGGGGCGCACAAGGTGAAGGTCCGCCCGGACGGCGTCGCCCTCGCTTCGGCGCGGACGGGCGACTGGGTTCGGGATACGAAGCGGACGGCCGGAAATGGGCAACGCATCGTGCTGAGGCATGAGTTCGATGCGGAAGACTTCGCCGAAACGCCGGACGTCGACCTGCGGCCCAAGGCCGACTGGTTCGACGACCAGGGCTTGCGCGTCGGCCCCACCAAGCTCGCCTACAAGCAGCGGTTCTAGACATAACCCCCGACGTCAGCCGGCGGGCGGCGACCCGAGCTCGGCGCGCAGGGGAGGGTCACGGCCGTAGACGTCGGGCCGGCGTTCCAGGCCGTCCGGCCCCGGAGCCAAGGTGAAGTAGACGATGTAGACGGGTATCGGCTCCGGCAGATCCACGCGGGCGTCATCCCCGGCCGGCGGATTGTCCGCCACGGGCCCCAGCAAGCGACGCGCAAGGCGTTGCGCGTCTTCCAACCGGACGCATCCGTGACTGAGCAATCGCCGTTCGGCGCCGAACGGCTGCTTGTTCGGCGTGTCGTGCAGATAGATGCCGAGCGGGTTGGGCAGCATCAGCTTCACCTGCCCCAGGATGTTGTACGCGCCGGGCCGCCGCCGCACGCGCAGCGTCACGGCGCCCGACCGCACGGCCGCCCAGTCCACCTGTTCCGGGTCCACCAGCCGGGCGGCGGGCGTCCAGTCGGAGAGTATCTCCATCTCCTGCCGTTCGAGGTAGCCCACGCCCTCGCGCAGCACGTGCGGCGCGATCTCGTCCCGGACGATGTCCGGAGGGATGTTCCAGTAGGGGCGGAAGTTCGCATAGCGCATCAGTCCCGCCATCACCGGCGTCTGGGCCGACGGCGTGCCGACGATGACCTTCATGCTGTCCACGGGCCGCCCGCCCTCGTACAGCCACAGGCGCTGGGCGGCGGCGTCCACCAGGATGTAGCGGCGGCCCGGATCGGCCGGCAGGGCGCGGGCGCGGGCCATGTTCGCGAGGATCAGGGGCTCGAGGGGGTCGGCGGGCCCCTTGGCGGCGCGGATCACCTGAAGCTGTCCGCGGAGTTCCTCATAGATCGGGTGCATGCGGCGGGCTTGGGCGATGTGCTCTGAGAGCTCCGGCGCCTTTGCCAGCGCCTCGAGCGCTTCCCGCGGCCCGATCTCGGGGGATCGAAGGGCCGGGTCGACGAAGGCCGGGCGCGAGCCGCCCGGAGGCCGATGCAGGTCCGAAACATAGGCGGCATAGGCGGCGGACAGGACGAGTTCCGCGCGCGCCAGGGCTGTCCGGTCGCCGTCCCGCGCCTCCGTCACGACGTTGCGCACGGCAGCGGGGTGATAGGCCGGCGAGGTCAATCCATCGGCGGAGGCGCCTTCCGCCATCGCCAGGATGATGGCCGCCTCCGGCCGGAGACGTCCGCCATCCACCCACAGCGGTCGATAGTCGCGCGCGTCGTAGAACGCGCGGATGTGGTCTGCCGCTGGGCGTTGCGAGAGCGCCGCCTCCACCGCGCGTGAGTACGGGTCGGCCCGCCAGAACGCGGCGGCCCCGGGCGACGCTTGAAGTGAAGTTGCGAGGTCCGGCGGAAGGGCGCCGGCCAGGAGCGCAGCCCCGGCGACGGCGCCCAGCCGCCAAACCGACGGGGATCGCCTCTCGGCGTCCCCGTCAGCTGGATGGAACGTCAGCCGCGTTCACCCGCCATGCCATAGTCGGCCTGAGCCGCCGCGTCCTCCGCATAGGCGCCGGCCGGCTGGGCGCTGTTGTCGTACTGTTCCGCTGGCGCGGTCTGCGGATTGACGGGCGCGGTGTCCTGCGCGGGCTGCTGGGCGATAGCCACGCCGGCGAGCGCGAGGGCGCCGGCGGCGCCGGCGATGAGAATGGTCTTCTTCATGTTTCGGTCTCCCACTGTCCCTGGGGGTCGGGACGGCCGGACAACCCGTACGATCACGCAAACGTTCCTTCCGCCCCAGCCCTTTTTTGGCCCTGCGCCGCCTGCTGACAGCGTGGTGTCAGCAGCGTTCGCGCGCGTCATGCCGCGGGGACTATGTTCCCCGTCCGTTCCCGTGTTATGGGTGAGTCCTGTTTCCTAGATTAGGCGGTCTCCCGCCGGACCTCCCCGGCGGGAATGGGCGTTTCCGGAAAAGCATGGCCGACCAGCAGAACTTCATCCGCGTGCGCGGCGCGCGCGAGCACAACCTGAAGGACGTCAGCGTGGACATCCCCCGCGGCGAACTGGTCGTGCTGACCGGCCTGTCCGGCTCGGGCAAGAGCTCGCTGGCGTTCGACACCATCTACGCTGAGGGCCAACGCCGCTATGTCGAGAGCCTGTCGGCCTATGCGCGTCAGTTCCTGGAGCTGATGAGCAAGCCGGACGTGGACCTGATCGAGGGCCTCTCGCCGGCGATCTCCATCGAGCAGAAGACCACCAGCCGCAACCCGCGCTCCACCGTCGGAACGGTCACCGAGATCCACGATTACATGCGCCTTCTGTGGGCGCGGGTGGGCGTCCCCTATTCGCCGGCCACCGGTCTGCCGATCGAGAGCCAGACCGTCAGCCAGATGGTCGACAAGCTGAACGCGCTGGACGAGGGGACGCGGATCTACCTGCTCGCGCCTGTCGTGCGCGGTCGCAAGGGCGAGTACCGCAAGGAATTCGCCGAGTGGCAGAAGGCGGGCTTCCAGCGCGTGAAGGTGAACGGCGAGTTCTACCCCATCGAGGACGCGCCCACCCTCGACAAGAAGTTCAAGCACGACATCGACATCGTGGTGGACCGGCTGGTCACCAAGCCCGGGCTCGAGGGACGGTACGCCGACAGTCTGGAGACGGCCCTGCGCCTGGCCGACGGCATCGCAGTGGCCGAGTGGGCCGACAAGGATCCGGGCGAGGAAGAGCCTCGGCGCCTGATCTTCTCCGAGAAGTTCGCCTGCCCCGTGTCGGGGTTCACGATCAGCGAGATCGAGCCGCGCCTGTTCTCGTTCAACAATCCGTACGGCGCGTGCCCGGTTTGCGACGGCCTGGGCGCCAAGCTGGCCTTCGACGCCGACCTGATCGTCCCCGACAAGGACAAGACCCTGCACAAGGGCGCCATCTCGCCCTGGGCCAAGGGCCCCTCGCCGCTCTACACCCAGACGCTGCAGGCGCTGTCGCGGCACTACGGCTTCTCGATGGACGAGCCGTGGTGGAAGCTGCCCGAGCAGGCGCGGCAGGTGGTCCTGCACGGCTCTGGCGACGAAAAGATCCGGTTCGTCTACGACGACAACGCGCGCAAGTACGAGGTCAACAAGACCTTCGAAGGCGTCCTGCCCAACCTGGAGCGCCGCTGGCGCGAGACCGACTCCTCCTGGGTGCGCGAGGAACTGGGCCGTTACCAGTCCGAGACGCCCTGCCTGGCCTGCGAAGGCTATCGCCTGAAGCCCGAGGCGCTGGCCGTGAAGATCGCCGGGACGCACATCGGCGAAGCCAGCCGGCTGTCCATCCGGCACGCCCAAGAGTGGTTCGAGGGGCTGGAGGGCCGGCTCTCCGACAAGCAGATGGAGATCGCCCGTCGGATCCTGAAGGAGATCAATGACCGGCTGCGGTTCCTGGTGAACGTGGGCCTCGACTACCTGAACCTGTCGCGGTCCTCGGGCACGCTGTCGGGCGGCGAGTCCCAGCGCATCCGCCTGGCCAGCCAGATCGGCTCGGGCCTGACCGGGGTGCTCTATGTGCTGGACGAGCCGTCGATCGGGCTGCACCAGCGCGACAACACCCGCCTGCTCACCTCCCTGAAGGGCTTGCGCGACCTCGGCAACTCGGTGCTGGTCGTGGAGCATGACGAAGAGGCCATCCTGACGGCCGACCACGTGATCGACATGGGCCCGGCTGCCGGCGTCCACGGCGGCCAGATCATCGCCGAGGGCAAGCCGGCCGACATCATGGCCAACCCCAAGAGCATCACCGGCCAGTACCTGTCCGGCGTGCGCGAGATCGCGGTGCCGCAGGATCGCCGGCCGATCTCGAAGAAGAAGGTGCTGCGGGTCGTCGGCGCCACCGGCAACAACCTGAAGAACGTCACGGGCGAGATCCCGGTCGGGACCTTCACCTGCATCACGGGGGTCTCGGGGGGCGGCAAGTCCACCTTCACCATCGAGACGCTCTACAAGGCCGCCGCGCGCCGCCTGCACAATGCGTCGGACGCGCCGGCGCCGCACGAGCGCATCGAAGGGCTGGAGCACTTCGACAAGGTCATCGACATCGACCAGAGCCCGATCGGCCGCACGCCGCGGTCGAACCCGGCCACCTATACGGGCGCCTTCCAGCCCATCCGCGACTGGTTCGCTGGCCTGCCCGAGGCCAAGGCGCGGGGCTACGGGCCTGGCCGCTTCTCGTTCAACGTGAAGGGCGGCCGCTGCGAGGCGTGCCAGGGCGACGGGCTCATCAAGATCGAGATGCACTTCCTTCCGGACGTCTACGTGACCTGCGACGTCTGCCATGGCCGCCGTTACAACCGCGAGACGCTCGAAATCCTGTTCAAGGGCAAGAACATCGCCGACGTCCTCGACATGACGGTCGAGGAGGCGGCCGACTTCTTCAAGGCCGTCCCGCCGATCCGCGAGAAGATGGAGACGCTGAAGCGCGTGGGCCTGGCCTACATCAAGGTCGGCCAACAGGCGACGACGCTGTCCGGCGGCGAAGCCCAGCGGGTGAAGCTGTCCAAGGAGCTGTCGCGCCGCGCGACCGGCAAGACCCTCTACATCCTCGACGAGCCCACCACCGGCCTGCACTTCGAGGACGTGAAGAAGCTGCTGGAGGTGCTCCACGAGCTGGCCGACCAGGGCAACACGGTCGTCGTCATCGAGCACAACCTCGACGTCGTGAAGACCGCCGACTGGCTGGTGGACTTCGGCCCGGAAGGGGGCGACGGCGGCGGCGAGATCGTCGCCCAGGGCTCGCCTGAACAGGTGGCCGCCAATCCCAGGAGCTGGACTGGGCGCTATCTTGCCGAGCTCCTGGACCGGCACCGGCAGCGCAAGGCCGTCCGGGTCCGGGAGAAGGTCAGCGCCTAGAGCACGACGGGGTCAGATGGAATCACCTGTCCACTGAATCGTGCTCTAGATTCAAAAGCATAGAGCGCGTTCGAAGGGCGAAACCGCTCACACTTTCGCCCAACGCGCTCTGAGCGGCCGTCCGGTCAGGCCATGGCCCTGGCCAGCACCTCCATCGGGACAGGTCCTGCCGCCAGCACCCGCTCGTGCCAGTCGCGTACGTCGAAGGCCGAGCCAAGCCGCGCGCGCGCCGCCTCGCGCGTCCGCAGCAGTTCCAGCCGGCCAACCATGAAGGCGCACGCTTGGCCGGGATAGACGCAGTAGCGGTCGATCTCGCGCTGGGCGGACTCAGGCTGCTCGCCGGCATTCTCGATCATCCAGCGTGTCGCGTCGGCGCGCGACCAGCGCTTGTGGTGGATGCCGGTATCCACCACGATCCGGGCCGCCCGGAAGAGCGCCGACTGGACAGCGCCGATTCGGCCGAACGGGTCGGCGTCGTAGACGCCCATCTCCACCGCCACCTGCTCGGCGTAGAGCGCCCAGCCCTCCACATAGGCGGAGAACTGCGCAAACCGGCGGTAGAGCGGCAGGTCGGGGCCGGCGGCCCGGCGGAAGACGGCGTTCTGCAGGTGGTGGCCAGGATCGCCCTCGTGGTGGATCAGGGTCTTCAGTCGCCATAGCGGCCATTCCGCCGTGGTCTTCAGATTGATGGAGATCACGCCCGGGCGCGACCCGTCGGCCGGCGGCCCCTCGTAGTAGGCGCCGGGCGCGCCGGCTTCGATGGCGGGTGGTATGCGCGCCACCGTGATGTCGCGGTCGGGCAGCGTCCGGAAGGCGCGGGGCAGGAGGTCGTGGACCTGCGCCAGGTGGCGCCGCGCGAACTCCAGGACCTCCTCACGGCCGGCGTCGGCGTTCGGCCGCAGCTGGCGCGGGTCACGATCGAGCTCGGCGATGCGTTGCGCCACCGTGCCGGAGCGCAGGCCCTGGGCCTTCAGGAGCTCGTCGAGTTCGGCGTGAAGCGCGCCAAACGTATCGAGGCCCAGTCGATGCATCTCCTCGGGCGGCGTGGCGACGGTAGTGTTCGACCGCAGGGCGAGCGCGTACCAGGCCTCCCCTTGAGGCAGGCGCCACACCCCGGCCTCCGACGAGGCCTGGGCGCGGAGGGCCGAAAGCGTCCCGATCTGCCGGCCGAGAGCGGGAACGACCGAGCCGTCCACGATCCGGCGCGCAGCGGCCTCCACATCGGGCAGGCCCGCCTGCCGGGCCCGGCCGGCGGGACCTTCCGCAAGGCTGGCCCAGGCCGACGCCCGCAGGGCGCCGAGCTGCGCCACCGTGCGATCGAGGACGAAATCCGGCGGCGCCACGCCGGCCGCGGCGTCCCCGGCGATCCCCGCCGTCTCGCCGTCCAGCACCCGCGCAAGATCGGCCAGCCGCGACAGGTAGGCGTCCGCGTCGTCGCGGTCGGCGATGGGCGAGCGGGCGAAGTCCTGAGGCTGCCAGTAGTAGGCGCCGGCCATCTGGTTGACGAGATAGGGCCCCGGCCGCAGCGCATGGTCCTGGAAGCCGTACAGCGCACCCACCTCGGCCAGCATCTCATAGGCGAAGGCGGCGCTGTCGTAGTCCATCTGGGCCCGGGGCCCTAGGGCCGAACGGTCGACGGCGGCCAGCTCACGTCGCCACCGCCTGGCCGCGGCGACCTGCGCCGCCTTGGCGGCCGGAGAGCGTTGATCGAGCCGGCCGCGGGACGATTCAGCCCGCGGACCGGTCAGCAAGGCGGCCGCGGCCTCCGGGGACATGACCAGGTGCTCGTCCATGTGGCGCGCCAGGAGCGCGGACAGCCCCGCGTCTGGGTCGGCGGGCGCGGCGAAACTGCGAGCCCCAGCCAACGCAGCCAGAGCTCCGGCCCCAAGGAAAACACCACGACGATGAGGCACGATGGGACTCCGGCACTAGGCGAGCTGAAGGGCTCAGCCTAGCCTTGCTGCCAAGTTGGAGAGCGGGGGGCAAGACCATGATCCTTTACGGCGCGCCGATGCCGGCGCCGAATCCGCGGCGCGTGCGCATATTCCTCGCGGAGAAGGGGATCGAGCTTCCCGAGACGCCGGTCAGCCTCATGAAGCGCGAGCACAAGAGCCCGGAGCATCGCGCGCGCAACAGCTTGGGCCAGGTGCCGACCCTTGAACTGGACGACGGGACCTGCATCTCCGAGACCGTCTCCATCTGCCGCTACTTCGAGGAGACCCACCCGGAGCCGCCGCTGTTCGGCGCGACGCCCCTCGAAAAGGCGCTGACCGACATGTGGGTCCGCCGGATCGAGTTCACGGTCATGTCGCCCGTGGGGAACTACTGGCGCCACGCCCACCCCTACACCGCCGCGCTGCTGACCCAGCACAAGGACTTCGGCGAATCGAACCGCGAGCTCTACGCCGGCGCCCAGAAATGGCTGGACCGCGAACTCGACGGCCGCGAGTTCGTGACCGGCGACAGCTATTCGATCGCCGACATCTGCCTGCTCTCCACCGTGGATTTCGCCACCTGGATCGGCCTGCCGCTGGAGGATGGGTTCGCGAACCTGAAGGCGTGGCACGCGCGGGTCAGCGCGAGGCCGAGCGCCAGCGCCTAATCGGCCTTCTGGATCCGGGCGTAGATGTAGGTTCCCGGCGCGGCGATCGCCGCCGCGTAGACGGCCGAGAACAGGCTGCCCAGGAAGGTCCAGGCGAGGACGAACGGGTTCAGGTACGACCGGATCTCGATCTTCTCGGGGCTCATGACCTGTTGAAGGTCCGCCAGGCTCCGGCCGCTGGCCAGCAGAATGGCGCCTGACACCGACGAGAAGATCACGAACACCAGTATGCCCAGCACGGCCGCGCAGCAGAGGGCGAGCACCTGGGCGCCCAGGAGCCTCCAGGCGTGCCCGCGCGTCAGGGCCCAGGACTCCAGGATCGAGATCCGGCGGCGATCGAAGGTGATGACCGAGGCCAGCGACAACCGAACCGCGATCACGAGCAGCGCCACCCACGACGCCAGTTCCGCCACCGAGGTGACGAGGAGCCGCGCGCCCTCGCCCAGCGGCATCATCACCAGGCCGATGATGAGGATCCCGAACTGGACCGTGGCGAGGAAGAACATCGCCATCATGATGAAGATCAGGCGGAGCGCCGCGAGGCGCAGCTCGTCGGCGCCGAGCCGCAGGAAGCCTACGGACTTCTCCTCCGGCCGCAGCATCATGCGATAGACCGCGCCGTCCAGCGTCCTCTGGACCATCAGGCCGAGCAGCAGGATCGGCGCGACCGCGCCTAGCGCCCCGAGAAGCTGCCGGCCATCGGGCGTCTCCTGTCCGCTGATCGTCGCGAGCGCTTCCTGCATCTCGTTGGGGGCGAGCAGCATCACGACGAAGCCGACGGCGTTCGCGACCACCAGGAAGAGCGCCCAGATCAAGAGGATGCGCGGCCGCTCGCGAGTGAGCCGGAAACCTTCCAGCGCGGCATCCGTCGCCGAGTAGGCTGTCATTCCTGTCCTTGATCCGCCGTGGATTCGGCCGCGTGTCTCCTAATTGCGTCCCCCGGGCCCCCGTGCAAGGCCCCGCTCGCGATGGACGCCGACAGTTGCTAGTAGGCAACGCATGTCGATGTCTCCTGTTCATGTGGTCGGCGGCGGGCTGGCGGGCTCCGAGGCGGCCTGGCAGATCGCCCAGGCCGGCGTTCCCGTTGTGCTGCACGAGATGCGTCCGGTGCGCGGCACCGACGCTCACCAGACCGACCAACTGGCCGAGCTGGTGTGCTCCAACTCCTTCCGCGCCGATGACTGGGCCGGCAACGCCGTCGGCCTGCTGCATGCCGAGATGCGGGCGCTCGGCTCGATCATCATGGCCTGCGGCGACGCCCATCAGGTGCCGGCCGGCGGCGCCCTGGCCGTGGACCGCGAGGGCTTCTCCCAGGCGGTCACCGCGCGGCTCGAGGCCCATCCCCTGGTCACCATCTCCCGCGAGGAGGTCGCCGGCCTGCCGCCCGCCGAATGGGACAGCGTCATCGTCGCCACCGGCCCCCTCACCTCGCCGGCCCTCTCGCAGGCGATCCTGGACCTCACGGGGGAGGGACAGCTTTCCTTCTTCGACGCCATCGCCCCGATCGTGAACTTCGACTCCATCGACATGGACGTCGCCTGGCGCCAGTCGCGCTACGACAAGGCGGGCCCCGGCGGCGACGCCGCCGCCTACATCAACTGCCCGATGGACCAGGCGCAGTACGAGGCCTTCATCGACGCCCTGCTGGCGGGGCCGAAGTCCGAGTTCAAGGATTGGGAGCACGTCCCCTACTTCGACGGCTGTCTGCCTATCGAGGTGATGGCCGAGCGCGGTCGCGAGACCCTGCGGCACGGGCCCATGAAGCCGGTGGGCCTGACCAACGCCCATAGGCCCGACGAGAAGCCGCACGCGGTGGTCCAGCTGCGCCAGGACAATGCGCTGGGCACGCTATGGAATATGGTGGGTTTCCAGACCAAGCTGAAGCACGGCGCCCAGACCGAGATCTTCCGGATGATCCCTGGCCTGGAGAAGGCCGTGTTCGCCCGGCTGGGTGGCCTGCACCGCAACACTTTCATCAACTCGCCGCGCCTGCTGGACGGGACCCTGCGGCTGAAGGTCGAACCGCGCCTGCGCTTCGCCGGTCAGGTGACGGGCGTCGAGGGCTATGTGGAGAGCGCCGCCGTGGGGCTGCTGGCGGGCCGTTTCGCCGCGGCCGAGCGCCTGGGCCGCCCGATCTCCGCGCCGCCGCCAACCACCGCGCTGGGCGGCCTGGTGGGCCATATCACCGGCGGACACCTGGAGAGCGGCGCCGGCTCGTTCCAGCCGATGAACATCAACTACGGCCTCCTCCCGCCCATGGCCCCGCCGAAGCGCGACGCCGAAGGACGCCGGCTGGGGGCCAAGGAGAAGACCCGGCTCAAGAAGCGGATGATGGGCGAGCGAGCCCTCGCCGACCTCCGCGTCTGGCTCGATGGTCCGCCGGCGTTGGCCGCCGAGTAATGCTCAGATCCGGCCGCGCGCGACGGCCAGGGTGATCCTCAACCGGTCGAGCATCGGCCCGCGACGGCGTCCGATCAGCGCCACATGCGCGATCGCGGGAAAGGCGGCGGGCTGCAGCTTTCGAGCCGCGGCGCGGGCGCCCTTGACCGCCCGCTCGGCCACCTTGCTCAGCTTCGGATCTGCGGCGGCGCGCCGCCCCAGCGCCCAGGCCGTGCCGCCGGCCCGCGCCGGCCCGGCGTCGGCGCCCGGAGCCAGGATCGCGGCCGCTGTCTCCGCGGCCCGTCCCGCCGTGTCCCGCGCCCACGCCAGGGCCTCCTGCGCCCGCATGGGCGTGGCGTCGAGCTCGCGGTAGCGGGCGTCGATCATCGCCTCCAGCGGCTCGCGAGCCAGGCCGTGGCGGGCGATCGCGGCGGCGAGCGCCTGCGCGGTGGGGTGGCGACGCACGGGGCGGCCCTCATAGGCCTCGTCCAGCATCTCGCGCCACCAGGTCAGGCGGATCTCGCCCAGCAGCGAATTGGAGGCCACCTTCGGCGCCCGCGCCAGCTCGTGATCGTAGGCGTAGACGGCGATCACGTCGGCCCGTAGCGCCGGGTCGGCGATGAACCGGCTGGAGAGCCACCGGTCCGGGTCCACGCGGCGGATCAGGTCGTCGAGGTCGTCGTCCATCGTCCCATCAACGAAAAAGGCCCGCCGGAGAGGCGGGCCTTCTCGCACGTTCGCGCCGTCCGATCAGCCGAAGATCGTCTGGTTCATGGTCATGGTGACCAGCATCGGCACCGACAGCAGCGTATTGATGCGGCTGAACAGCATGGCCTTGCGGCCTGCCGCGGCCTTGGCGTCTGCGTCGCCTTCCACGATGCCCAAAGCGATCTTCTGAGCCGGCCAGATGAACGCCCAGACGTTGATGAACATGATGGTGGCGAGCCACATGCCCAGGCCGATGAAGGTGTGCTGCGGAACCTGGAAGCCGTTCATGGCGCCCAGGGTGAAGCCCTCCACCAGGAAGCCGCGGTTCCAGGCCAGGATCACGCCCATCACCCAGGTGGCGAGCGCGGCCCAGCGGAACCAGAACAGCGCCTCGGGCGCGATGTACTTGGACACCGCCGGCTTCAGCTCCGCCGGGATCTCCGGCATTTTCCGGACCTGGACGAAGTTGAAGTAGTACAGCAGCCCGATCCACAGGATGCCGAAGAAGGTGTGCAACCAGCGGAACAGCGCCTGCCAGAAGATCGCATCCGTCGATCCATAATGGACCTGGTAGCCGGCGATGATGACGATCGCCAGGATGAAGCTGACGATCATGGTGTTGCGGAAATTGGCGAGCAATCCTGCCATGTACTTGCCCTCGTGAGTCCCTGCCCTGGCGGGGAGGTATAGGGCGTTTCGTTTCGGCCTGGAAGGTGACGCTTAGATAGCGATCAGCGCCGCGGCGAGCCTGCGGCCCTCGGAGGTGAGCAGGTTGTAGAGCCGCGCGGCCGCCGGCGTGTCCATGAACTCCAGCCCGAGGCCGGCGGCGCGCAGGCCATCGCGCACCTCGCGCGACGGCAGGGCGTTGCGGGCGCCTGTGCCCAAGAGCACGAACTCCGCCTCGGCGGCGCCTGCCGCCAGCACCGGCTGGAAGTCGGCCAGGGTCAACTCGCTCATCGCCGTCACGCCCCACGGCCGCGGCTCGTCGCCGACGATCAGCAGCGATCCTTCATGCCGCGCGGCTCCGCTCAGGCGGAATCCGCCGCCCCCGTAGGCCTCGATGACCGGCGCGTCGCGAGCCATGCGCGACGGTCCTACGGCCGGGCGTCGGCCGGACGGATCGGTTCGGCCTCCTCGCCGCGCCGGACGCCCAGATAGAGGAGCACCGTCGCGGCGACGAAGAACGAGGAATAGGTGCCGACGGCGATGCCGAAGATCATGGCGATGGAGAAGCCGAACAGCGCCTCGCCCCCGAACATCGCGAGGATCGTCAGCGCCATCATCCCCGTGACGCCGGTGATGATGGTCCGCGACAGCGTCTCGTTGATCGACAGATCGATCACCTCCGCCAGGGACATCCGCTTGTACTTGCGCAGGTTCTCCCGCACCCGGTCCAGCACGACGACGGTGTCGTTCACCGAATAGCCGATGATGGTCAGGATCGCGGCCACCGTGTTCAGCGAGAATTCCATGCCGGTGAGCGCGAACAGGCCGAACGTCAGGATCACGTCGTGCAGCAGGGCCGCCATGGCGCCCAGGCCGAAGTTCAGGCCAAAGCGGAACCAGATGTAGAGCATCATCAGGACGACGCCGAGCACAAGGGCGAGCACCCCGTTGCGCAGGAGTTCGTCCGACACCTTGGGCCCCACCACCTCGGTGCGGGGGAACCGCACCTCGCCCAGCGCCTGGGTCAAGGCCTCCTTGGCGCGGACGACCGTGGCGTTGGCGTCCTGGCCCTCCGGGATCTCGAAGCGGACCATGACGTCCGTGGGGCTGCCGAACTGCTGCACCTGCACGTCACCCAGATCCATTCCCGACAGGGTGGAACGGATGCGGCCGAGGTCAGCCGGCGTGGCGGTCGCGAGTTCCAGGACGGTGCCGCCCCGGAAGTCGACGCCGCAGTTCAAGCCGCCGCAGGGCGGCTTGAAGGGAAACAGGGTGAGGGCGAGCGCCGCCAGGGTCGCGACCAGGGACAGGCCCAGCGCCACCTTGGCGTGGCGCATGAAGCGGAAGTTGGTCTTGACCGGCAGCAGCTTGATGAGCGGCCACCAGGACGAGCGTTTGGTCTGGTTCATCGGCGCACTCATACGATCGGCAACGTCTTGGGCCGGAAGGTCCGGAACCACAGCGCCAGCAGCACCTGGGTGATCAGAACCGCGGTGAACACCGAGGTGAACACGCCGATGGACAAGGTCCAGGCAAAGCCCTTAACCGGCCCGGCGCCGAGGCCGAACATGATCACGGCGGCGCCCAGGTTGGTGATGTTGGCGTCGAGGATGGTCAGCATGGCGCGGCCGAAGCCGGCGTCCATGGCGGTGATCACGTTGCGGCCCGCTCGCGCCTCGTCACGCATCCGCTCGTAGATCAGCACGTTGGCGTCCACGGCGACCGCGAGGGTGAGGATCAGGCCGGCGATGCCCGGCAGGGTGAGCGTGGCCTGGGTCGCGCTCATCGCCGCGACGATCAGCAGGCCGTTCACCAGCAGGGCCACGATCGCCACGCCGCCGAAGACGAAGCCGTAGGCCAGCACCATGAACAGCAGCACCAGGACGAAGGCCCCGACGGCCGAGACCTGGCCGGCCGCGATTGCGTCGGCGCCGAGTTCGGCGCCCACCGTCCGCTGTTCCTCGACGTTGAGGCGGGTCGGCAGGGCGCCGGCGCGTAGCAGGATGGCGAGCTCGTTGGCGCTCTCGACCGTGAAATTGCCGCTGATCTGGCCCGACCCACTGGGGATCGGCTCGTTGATGTTGGGGGCCGAGATCACCTTGTTGTCGAGCACGATGGCGAAGCGCTTGCCGACATTCTGGGTGGTCGCGTCGCCGAAGCGGCGCGTGCCCTGTCCGTTGAACCGGAAGTTCACGACGGGACGGTTGGTGAGCTGGTCGAAGCCCGACTGGGCGTCCGTCAGCATCTCCCCCGTCACCAGCGCGCGGCGCTGGACCACGTAGAACGGCTGGATGTCGTCGCCGGGCAACAGCATCGAGCCCGGCGGCACGCGGCCCGCCTGGGCGGCGGCCAGGTCCGCGGTCTCGTTGACCATGTGGAAGGTGAGCTTGGCCGTGCGTCCCAGGATCGACTTCAGCCGCTCGGGATCGCTCTCGCCCGGGGCGGCGACGACGATGCGGTCGGCCCCCTGGCGCACGATCGTCGGCTCGCGCGTGCCGAGTTCGTCGATGCGGCGCCGGATGATCTCGATGGACTGGTCCACAGCGCGCTTGGCCTCGGCCTCCATGGCCTCGGGCACGAACTCCAGCCGAAGCCGCTGGTCGGCCTGGGACGACACCCGGATGTCACGGCCGCCGACGACGCCCTGCAGCGCCGAGCCGATGGTCTCGCGTAGCAGGCGCGTAGCCTCGGTCACCTGGGCGGGATCGGTGATGCGGACCTCGACGCCCCCATTCACGACCCGCAGGTCGGAATGGGTGATGCGCGCCTCCCGAAGCTGGGTTCGTACGTCCTCCAGCGTGTTGACGAGGCGTTCGGCCCGAAGGGCGGGAATGTCCACCTCCAGCAGGAGGTAGGAGCCGCCCTGGAGGTCCAGGCCGAGGTTCAGGGTCTTCTTGGGCAGGAAGCCCGGCAGGTCGTCCCGGACTTCCTGCGGCAGGGCGTTGGGCAGCGCGAACAGCACGCCCAGCACCACCGAGAGGACGACGAGGAGAACCTTCCAGCGCGAAAGGGTCAGCATCGGAAGGCGTCTTACCTCAGGCCTTGGAGTCGTTGGCCGGCGCCGGTTCGCCCTTGGCCCGGACGTCGGCGATCATCGACTTCACCACCTTCACGGTGACGCCCGTGGCGATCTCGAGGCCGACTTCCTTGTCCTCGACGCGGACCACCTTGCCGACCATGCCGGAGGACAGGACGACGTTGTCGCCCCGCTTCAGCGCCGCCAGCATCTGCTGGTGCTGCTTCATGCGCCGCTGCTGGGGCCGGATCATCAGGAAATAGAAGAGCACCACCAGGGCGATCAGCGGCAGGAATTGCACCAGCATGGCTTCCATGCCGCCTCCGGCGGCGCCGCCAGCGGCTTGGGCGTAGGCAGGGGTGGCGAACATGGCCTCTCCGAAAGATGCGCGAGCGGGCGCCGCCCATAGTGGGGCCCCCGCGAAGTCGGCGGAAGCTATTCGCAGCGTCCGCCTTTTGCAATGCAACCCGGCCGTGATAGGCGCGCAGACATGGAGCGCGACCTTACGCCCCTTCTCGCCCGCATCGCCGAGGCGCTCGAACGTCTGGCCCCGCCCGCCCCCGCGGCGGTGGGGTTCGACGACGCCCGCCTGTTCCGTCACGATCCGCAGACCGGCGCGTTCCATCCGGCGCCCGATTATCCGCTGACGTTGGACAGCCTGGTCGGCGTGGACCGGCAGAAGACGCTGTTCCGGCGCAACCTCGAGCGCTTCGCCGCGGGCCTGCCCAGCAACCACGCCCTGCTGTGGGGTGTGCGCGGGACGGGAAAGAGCTCGCTGGCCAAGGCGGCCTTCATGGCCGTCGCCGCGACGACGCCGGCTCTGAAGCTGATCGAGGTGGATCGCGACCAGGTGACCGCCCTGCCCGTCCTGTTCGACGGCCTGCGCGTCCGGCCCGAGCGGTTCGTGGTCCTGTGCGACGACCTGTCGTTCGAAGAAGGCGCGGCGGCGGCCAAGGCGCTCAAGTCGGCGCTGGAGGGCGGCGTGTCGGGACCGCCGGCCAATGTCCTCTTCGTCGCCACCTCGAACCGCCGCCACCTGATGCCGCGCGCGCATGCGGAGGACCGAGGCCTCGTGGCGGCGGCTGAGGACGCCGAGGAAGAGGTCAGCGTCTCCGACCGCTTCGGCCTCTGGATCGGCTTCCCGCCCATGGACCAGGCGACCTACCTCGCCGCGGTGACCGCCTACGCGCAGCGCTTCGGCTTGGTCGCGCCCGATCTCGAGCGCCGCGCCCTCCAGTGGGCCCAGCTCCGCGGCGGCCGGTCGGGCCGGGTCGCCTGGCAGTTCATCCGCGACCTCGCCGGCGAACTGGGCCGGCCGCTGCCCCTGTAGCCCTTCCGAGCACGGTCCGCCGCTACCGGGGCATCACCAGGTTGGGGTCGACCGGCCGTGCGCGTTCCTGCGGACCGGCGGCGTAGCGGACCTCGAAATGCAGCTGCGGCTCGCTGACGCCGCCGCTGGAGCCGGCCTGGCCGATCTGCTGGCCCTGGCTCACCGCCTGCTGCATCCGCACATCGACGCGGCCGAGATGGCCATAGGCCGTCACCCAGCCGTCGGCGTGCTTGATCAGCACGAGGTTGCCGAAGCCGGGGACCTGGTCTCCGGCATAGACCACCTCGCCGTCCGCGGCCGCGCGCACCGGCTCGCCGGCCCGGGCCCGCAGGTTGATCCCATCGTTGCGCGGCCCGGTCCCGCGACCGCCGAAGCCCGAGATCGTTTCGCCCTGCAGCGGCCAGATGAAGCGGCCGCGGCCCATCTGGGAGATCTGGGCGTCGGACGGCGGCGGCGTGGCCACCGGCGCCCCCACGACGGCGCCGCCAGGCGGTGTGTAGGGCTGCGGTCGCGACGGCAGGCGCTCCTCCTGCGGCGGGACGGAACGCGGCGGCGGAGGCGAGGACCGCGGGGGCGGAGGCGTCGGCCGGACCGGCGCGGCCGTGGCGGGGGACGTCTCGACGGGGGCTTGGCGCTCGACCGGCGCCGTGGTGGTGGTCACAATCGGTCCGCGATCCCGGTAGCCGGCCGGCAGCCGCAACCTGCGGCCCGGGGCGAGCGCGGCTCCTCGGCGCAACCCGTTCGCCGAGCGGAGCTGGGCCTCGGTGACGCCGAATCGTTGGGCGACCACGGAGAGAGTGTCGCCGCGCTCGACCACATAGGCCTTGGCGCTGCTTCCGGGGCCCCGGATCGTCTGCCCCGGCTGGATACGATAAGGCGCGCGCAGGTTGTTGATCCGGGCGAGTTCCGAGACGCTGCTGTCCAGCTCCCGGGCGATCCGTTCGAGGTTGTCGCCCCGCTTCACCTTGTAGGCGCGGCCCGGCACGGAGATGTCGACCACGCGGCCGGTGACCGAACGGGTCGTCACGGTCCGCTCCTCGGCGGGCGGCGGAGGGGCAGACCGGGGCGGCGCGACCGGCCGCCGCTCGCCCTCGACGATCTCAGGCGGCGGGCCTTCGGCTTCGCGGGCCGCCGGCGGGGCGGCCGACGACGGCTCCACCTCCACCTCGGCCGTGCTGACGATGGGCCCTCGGTCGCGGAAGCCGTCCGGAAGGCGAAGGCGCCGCCCGACGACGATCACGTCGTTCAGCGACATGCCGTTGGCCTCGGCGATCGCATCGGCCGAGACGCCGAAGCGCCGGGCGATGGCGAACAGCGTGTCCCCCTCGCCGACCACATAGGCCTTGGCGGGCTGGCGCGGCCCCTTGATCACCTGGCCGGGGCGGATGTTGTACGGGGCCCGGAGGTCATTATCCCGGGCCAGCTCCCGCACCGTCGATCCCATGCGGTCGGCGATGGCCCCCAGCGTATCGCCGCGGCGGACCGTGTAGGTCTGCGCCTCCCCCTCCACGTCCACGACCCGGCCGGTGATCGATCGGGTGGTGACGGTGCGCGTCTGCGCGGGCCGGTCCACCTGGGCGACGGCGACGGCGGGCGGTTCGGCCGCCCTGGCCGCGGGCGGGGCCGCGGCGATCGGCGCGAGCGGGCGGGATTCCACCTCGGCCACGCGCGGCGCGGCGCTGGGCGGCGGGTCCAGGGGCGCCGCCGCGACCTCGGACGGCGCGGGACGAGGCGCCGGCGCGGCGGCCTGCGGCGGGGGCGGGACCGCCGGCGCGTCGATCGGAAAATTCGGACTGACGCAACCTGCAAGCGCAGTTCCGGCCAGCAGGATCAGGGCGGTTCGTCCAGGAAATCGCGTCATCGCCGCTCCGGGTCGCGAAAAGAATCAATCGGGGCGTGAGTTGGGATGATGGCGGCGGCTCGGCGCCCCCGCCAACCCGCATTCCGCCAGAGCCTCACCGAGTGAGGCTCAAATTCTTTGTGTTGGAGCGCAATCTGGTCGCCGAACCGGTGTCCACTTCGGCGGATTGCGCTCCGGCGCACGAAACCGTCAGAGCTCCTTGGCCACGCCGTCCAGCAGCGGCACGAAGCGGACGTCGATAAGGTCCTCGACCTTGAACCCGCCCTCGCCGTCACCGGTGTAACGGCGCAACGTCTGGACAGGGCCCTTGCCGATCGGCGCCACCAGGATCCCCGAAGGCTTCAGTTGCGAAAGCAAAGCCTTGGGCTCTCCCGGCGCCGCCGCCGTGACCATAATGCGGTCAAAAGGCGCCTGTTCGGGCCAGCCCTGTCCGCCGTCGCCGAAGCGCGTGATCACATTAGTCAGCTCAAGCTGCTTGAAGCGCGCCTCGGCCTCCCGCAGCAGTGTCCGGTAGCGTTCGACCGTGTAGACCAGCCGCGCCAGCTTCGAGAGGATTGCGGTCTGGTATCCGCTGCCGGTGCCGATCTCGAGAACCCGGTCGCGCCTGTCGATCTTCAGGGCCTGGGTCATCAGGCCCACGATGAACGGCTGGCTGATCGTCTGGCCGCAGGCGATCGGCAGGGCCGAGTCCTCGTAGGCGCGCTCCTTGAACAGCTCCTGGGTGAACAACGGCCGGGGCGTGGTCTCGATGGCGTGCAGCACCTTGGGATCGCTCACGCCCTGCGAGCGCAAGGCCAGGATCAGCCGCGCCATCTGGGTTTCGGGCGCGCCGTCGCCGTTGTCGTGGGCCTCGGGCATGCTCAGAGCTTCGGCGGGACGCCGCCCAGGCGTCCTTTCAGGTCGCGGATGGCGGCCTGGTGCGTCAGGTCGATGTGCAGCGGCGTCACCGAGATCCGTCCTTCGTAGAGGGCGCGCAGGTCCGTGCCCTCGGGCGGGCTGGAGCGCTCCTGCCGGAAGCCGATCCAGTAGTAATCCTTGCCCCGCAGGTCGGTTCGCCGCTCGGCGTGGCGCACCTGGACGTCACGGAAGCCCTGGCGGGTGACCTCCACCTCCGTCACACGATCGGCCGGGCCGCTCGGGAAGTTGATGTTGATCACCACATCCGAGGGCCAGCCGATCTCCACCAGCTGCTGGATGATCCCCGGCGCGAAGACCTCGGCCACCTCGAAGCTGGTTCCCGGTTCGTAGAACCCCTGCTGCGACAGCGCGATGGCGGGAATGCCCAGCGCCATGCCCTCGATGGCGCCCGCCACCGTGCCCGACATGGTCACGTCCTCGGCCAGGTTCGCCCCCCGATTCACGCCGGACAGCACCAGGTCGGGCCGCGCGCCCTTCACCAGCTCGTGGACGCCGAGCATGACACAGTCGGTCGGCGTGCCGGTCGTCGAAAACTTCCGTTCCTCCAGCTGGCGCACCCGGACCGGCTCGGCCAGGGTCAGCGCCCGGCTCGCGCCCGACTGCTCGTACTCCGGCGCACAGACCCAGACGTCGTCCGACAGGCGCCCGGCGATCCGCTCCAGCGCCGCCAGCCCGTCGGCGTTGATGCCGTCGTCGTTGGTGACCAGGATCCTCACGCCTCGCCCCCGATGTGGGTGACGCCCGGCATGTAGGGGTGCAGCGCCTGGGGAATGGCGATCCGGCCGCCCTCGTCCTGGTAGTTCTCCATGATCGCCACCAGCGTGCGGCCCACGGCCAGGCCCGAGCCGTTCAGCGTGTGCACGAAGCGCGTGCCCTTTTCGCCCGCCTTCTTCGTCCGCGCGTCCATGCGGCGGGCCTGGAAGTCCCCGCAGTTCGAGCACGAACTGATCTCGCGGTACTTGCCCTGGCTGGGCAGCCAGACCTCGAGGTCGTAGGTCTTGCGGGCGCCGAAGCCCATGTCGCCCGTGCACAGCAGCATGGTCCGGAACGGCAGCTCGAGCCGCTTCAGGACGGCCTCGGCGCAGGAGACCATCCGCTCGTGCTCGTCGTTCGACTGCTCGGGCGCCGTGATCGAAACCAGCTCGACCTTGTAGAACTGATGCTGGCGGATCATGCCGCGGGTGTCGCGACCCGAAGCTCCGGCCTCCGAGCGGAAGCATGGCGTCAGCGCCGTGTAGCGCAGCGGCAGCTCCTCCTCGGCCACGATCTGCCCCATCACCAGGCTGGTGAGCGGAACCTCGGCCGTCGGGATCAGCCAGCGGCCGTCCGTGGTCTGGAAGAGGTCCTCGGCGAACTTCGGCAACTTATCGGTGCCGTACGCCGCCGCATCGTTCACCAGCAGGGGCGGGTTCACCTCGGTGTAGCCGTGCTCCTGCGTCTGCAGGTCCAGCATGAACTGGCCGATCGCGCGCTCCAGGCGGGCGAGAGCGCCCTTCAGGACGGTGAAGCGCGCGCCGCTCATCCGGGCGGCGGCCTCGAAGTCCAGCAGGCCGGTCGCCTCGCCAAGGTCGACATGGTCCCTGGGCGACGAGATCTTGAACGGCTCGCCCCACCGGCGAACCTCCACGTTGTCGTGCTCGTCGGCGCCGGCGGGTACGTCGGCCGCCGGGATGTTGGGCAGGGAGGCCAGGAGGTCGCGGAGCGCCTGGGCGGCCACCCGCTCGGTCTCGGCCTCGGCCTCCAGCGTCCTCTTGAGGGTCTCCACGTGCGCCATCAGGCGCGTGGCTTCCGCCTCGTCCTTGGCGGCCTTGGCCTGGCCGATCTTCTTGGAGGCCTCGTTGCGCTCGGCCTGGGCCTGCTGCAGCACGGTCTGGGCGGCGCGCAGCTTGCCGTCGATCTCGAGGATCTCGGCGACGCGGCCGGAGGAGCCCTTCGCCGCCCAGGCTTTCTCGTAAAGCTCGGGGTTTTCGCGAATGGCTCGGATGTCGTGCATGGTCGCCGCTGGAGGGTTTGGGAGCGGCTCTCTCTAGAGCGCGTCGGGAACCGGGCCAACCCCCAAGGCGCGAGGCGGCGGGATCAGGTGGGCACGATGTCCTTGCCCGAGGCTGCATCCTCCTTGTCGCGCCGCCGCTCGATCAGCCTCACGCAGCCGACGGAGATGAAATAGAGCCCCACGATAGGCGTGGCGAGCAGGAGTTGGCTGATCGGGTCCGGCGGCGTCACGATCGCGGCCACCACCACCACGCCGAAGACGGCGTAGCGCCAGCCCTTCATCAGCATGGCCGAGTTCACGATGCCGGCCAGGCCGAGCAAGGTCAGCACCACCGGGAGCTGGAAGCAGAGCCCGAAGGCGAGCAGCAAGGTCGTCACCAGGGTCAGGTAGTCCGAGACCTTGGGCAGCAGCTCCACGGCGATCCCCGCCCCGATGATCTGCTGGGAGAGCGAAAACCACAGCACGAAGGGCAGGATCACGAAATACACCAGCGCCGCGCCCATCAGGAACAGCACCGGCGCCGCCACCAGGAACGGCAGGAAGGCACGGCGCTCGCGCTTGTAGAGTCCCGGAGCCACGAAGGCGTAGACCTGCCAGGCCAGGACGGGGAAGGTCACCACGATCGCGCCGAAGCCGGCCAGCTTCAGTTTGGTGAAGAAGAACTCCAGCGGCGCGGTGAAGACAAGCCGCAGGCTCTCGCCGCCGGCCATGTCCACCTCCTTGAGGCCGACCAGAACCAGCAGCAGATCGAAAGGTCCGCCGCCGCCGTGCCCGGTCTCCCGCTGAGACGCGAACATCTCGGCCGCCACCTGGAACGGATGCAGCAGGAAATTGTAGATCGGCGTGGCGAAACCGAAGCAGAGGGCGAAGCCCGCCACGATCGCAACCACGCAGATGATCAGCCGCTTGCGCAGCTCGATGAGGTGGTCGAGCAGCGGGGCGCGCGAGGCCTCGATCTCGGCTTCGTCGGGGTCGTAGTCGCTCACGAGTCAGCCTCGACGATGCTGGAGCCGCCCTTGCGTTTGCGACCGCCTTCGACGATCGCCTTCCCCTTGGCGGCAGCCTTCGGCTTGGCCGGAGACTTGGGCTTGGCCGGAGACTTGGGCTTGGCTGCGGTCTTCGGCTTGGCCGCCGCCTTCGGCTTCGAGGCGCGCGTGGCCTTGGCCGGCGGCTCGGGCGTTTCGGAAATCTGCACCGGCGGCGGCTCGGGCGGCGGCTGCGGCGTCTCGTACTGGTAGCTCATGGGCGGATGGAGCTGGACGCCCACGTTGGCCATGTCCTGCTCGATCTCGCTGATGGTGGAGCGCATCTCCTGTTCATGGGCGGCCATGTCCGCGAACTGGCCGCGACGCATGGCCTCGACCTCCTTGCGCAGCTCGTCCAGCTCGGACTGGCGGGCCATCTCGTCGAAGCTGGCGCGGAACTCGGACGCCATGGTGCGCATCCGGGCCATGAACTGGCCCAGCTTGCGCATCAGCAGGGGAAGGTCCTTGGGGCCCACGACGATCAGCGCCGCGATGGCGATGACCAGGAACTCCGCGGCGCCGATTTCGGGAAGCATGAGCCTCGCCTAAACAGAAGCGGCGGCCCGCATCAAGCGGCCGGCGCGGGAAATCGGGAGCGGCGCGGCGATCAGCTGCGCGCGCTGTCCTTCTCGTCCTTCGGCAGGGGCTTGTTGGCCTGCTCCTCCGGCTTGTCATCGCCCTTGAGGCCCTCGCGGAAGGCGCGGATGCCTTTGGCCGTGTCGCCCATGAGGCTGGAAATCTTGCCGCGCCCGCCGAACAGCAGCGCGGCGGCGATGACGATGGCCAGGATGTGCCAGATGCTGAAGGCGCCCATGCGCTTTAAGTCTCCCTGGACGGCTCTGCGGCCTTGCGCCGCCCGTCCGCTGTCTCACGGGGTTATATAGTCGCTCCGCCCCGGCGAAGCCAACGGCGACACGTGGTCCCTACCGCGCGGCCTCATCCTCGCCCAGGAAATCGACATGGAACTCCGGCGCCTCGTCGCCCAGCGGGTCTTCGTCGGAGGCCGCGGCGTTCGGATCCGGCACGGCGAAGTCCGGCGGCAGGTCCAGCGACAGCAGGCCAGCCGCCTTCATCTCGGTGACGCCCGGTAGGTCGGCCAGACTGGCGAGACCATAATGCTCGAGGAACGCGTCCGTAGTGCCGTAGGTGACCGGGCGGCCGGGCGTGCGACGCCGGCCGCGCATCCGCACGAGCCCCAGCTCCAGCAGGACGTCCAGCGTGCCCTTGCTGGCCTGGACGCCGCGGACCGCCTCGATCTCCGCGCGCGTCACCGGCTGGTGGTAGGCGATGATCGCCAGGGTCTCCTGGGCGGCCCTGGAAAGCCGGCGCGGCTCGTCCCGCTCCTCCGTCATCAGCCAGGCGAGATCCTCGGCAGTCTGGAAGCGCCAGCCACCGGCGATGTTGGCCAGCACGACGCCGCGTCCCTCGTAGAGCCGGGCCAGGTCCTCAAGGGCCCCGGCGATGTCCGCGCCCTCAGGCAGTCGCCGGGCCAGGTCGGCTTCGGTCAGGGGCCCTGCGGCGGCGAACAGCAGGGCTTCGATCTCGCGGGCGGTCTGGCTCATCCTTGCGCTTCCCCTCGCCGCGACCGGAGGTAGATGTCCGCGAACGCCTCCAGCTGGCGGGCCTCGAGGGCGCCTTCCTTCACCAGCTCCAGGCTCGCCGAGAGCGTGGAGGCCACATAGGACGCCCGGCTCGGGCCGGCGGTTGGCGAGCCCATAGGGGCCAGCCCCCCCAGCGGCGTCCACCGATCCAGGTCCGGCAGCAGCCGCCGAAGGCGCTCCCGCGCCTCCTCGAGCGGATAGGCCTGGGGCGTCGCGGGCTTGTAGCTGCGCTTCGCCTCCTTCTGCCGCTGGGCGATGTAGGCGCCCATCAGTTCATAGAGGTCCCCCTCGATCCGGCCCGAGGGCACAATTCGGATCGCCTCGGGATCGCCCCGCGTGAAGACCTCGCGGCCGAGCTGCGGCCGCCCGAGCAGGCGGTCGGCGGCCTCGCGCATCGCCTCCAGCTTGGCGAGCCGGAACGCCAGCCTCTGGGCCACCTCCTCGGCGGGCGGCTCCTCGGCCTTCGGCTGTTCCGGCTTGGGCAGCAGCAGGCGCGACTTCAGATAGGCCAGCCAGGCCGCCATAACGAGGTAGTCCGCGGCCAGCGAAAAGCGCCGGCGGCGGGCCTCCTGCACGAAGGCCAGGTACTGCTCGGCGAGCTTCAGTACCGACAGTTTCAGTAGGTCGACCTTCTGGGTCCGCGCCAGGGCCAGCAGCACGTGCAGCGGACCTTCGTAGCCCTCGATGTCGACGATCAGGGCCTCGCCGTCCTCGGCGGCCGTCGCCGCCGCCGCGAAGTCGAGGGAGGGTTGGAACGCGCCGCTCATGCCGCCCATCGTCCCCCAAAGGCCGCCTGGAAGCGAGCGCGGCCCGCCGCCGCATCGAAGGGCTCGGCAGGCCTGATCCGGGCCAGCGCCGCCGCGGCGCGCCCCGCCGCCTCGACCGCCAGCGCGCCGGCGCCGGCCGCCACCGCCGCCATACCCGCGCGGTCGCCCTCGCCGTAGAGCACGACGTCGCACCCTGCCGCCACCGCCCTCTCCGCACGCGCGCCCAGCCCCCCGCCGAGCGCCGCCATCGACAGGTCGTCGCTCACCAGCAGCCCCTGGAAGCCGATCTCGCCCCGGATCACTTCCTGGATCACGGCCGGTGACATGGTGGCCGGCTGCTCGGGATCCACGGCCGCGTAGACGACGTGGGCCGTCATGGCGATGGGCAGGTCCGTCAGCGCGTGGAAGGGGCCGAAGTCGCGCGCGCTCAGTTCGTCCCGGCTCGCCTCGACGATCGGCCGCTCGCGATGGCTGTCGACGCGGGCGCGGCCATGCCCCGGCATGTGCTTCAGGACCGGCAGGACGCCTCCTGCCATCAGGCCCTCCGCCACGGCCCGCCCCAGGGCCGCCACGGTCTGCGGATCGTCGCCATAGGCGCGGTCGCCGATCACCTCGTGGGCGTCAGGGTCCGGCACATCCAGCACCGGGGCGCAGTCGACGGTGATCCCCAGCGCGGCCAGGTCCTGCGCCATGAGCCGCGCCCCGAGCCAGGCGACCTTGGCCTGAACGGCCGAGTCGAGGCCGCCGTAGGTCCGCGCCGACGGATAGCGGCCCCAGTGGGGCGGCCCCAGGCGCTGCACGCGCCCCCCCTCCTGGTCCACGAGGATCGGCGCGTCCGCGCGGCCGACGGCTTCCCGCAGCGCGCTGGCCAAGGCCCGCACCTGGTCGGGAGCCTCGACGTTGCGGCCGAAGAGGATGAAGCCCCAGGGGTCCGTGTCGCGGAAGAACGCCGCCTCCGCCGGCGTCAGGACCGGCCCCTCGCATCCCAGGATGCAGGCGGCGCTCACCGGACGAAGCAGGCCTTTCCTGCCGCCTTGAGGCGGTCGCAGAACGCCTGGGCGTCGGCCCGCGAGGCGAAGCCCGTCACGGCGGTCCGGTAGAGCGTTCCGCCGTTGCGCTCGATGCGCTCCACGCTCTTGCCCTTGCCGGCCGCCAGGCCCGGCGCCGCGGCGACGGCCTCGTTCCAGGCGCGGTCGGCCAGGGCGGTGGAGGAGACGGCGCCGATCTGCACTGCGAAGCCGCCAGCGGCCGCCTTGGGCTCGGGCGCAGGCGCCTTCTTCTCGGGCGGCGGAGCGGCCTTCTCGGCCGGAGCCGGCGTGGCGGCGGGCAGCGTCGGCTTCAGCGCCTGGGCGGTCGCCGACTGGGGCGCGGGCTTCGCGGGCGGAGCCTGCGTCACCACGACCGGAGTCGAGGGCCGCGGCTGCGGCTGTTCGGGCGGCGGGGCGAAGGTAGGCGCGGTCTCCATCGGTCCCGTCGCATCGCCCTGGTAGATCTGCAGGCCGGCCGCCGGGTCCTTGGGTTGGGCTCCGGGCGGCGCCGGCGCCTTGATCGCCGCCAGCGGCTCGCCGACGGTCGGCGGCGCCTCGCCGGCCTGGCGGACTCCCGACTGGTAGAACATGAAGATCGCCGCCACGAGCACCGCCAGGACGATGGCGCTGAGGATCAGGGTGAACGGGATCGGCCGCGCGCCGCGAACCGGCTGTCGGGGGTCGAAGCTCAGCGGGGCGTCGGAAGTGGGGGGCGTGTAGGCGCCGCGCTCATGGTCGGACATCGCCGAGGCTCCGAAGTCTGGCGCCGCGAATCGCGGGCGGCGCGGACCAGTCTATCGAACCCCGCCGCGGCCGGCGTATGGCGGCTCATCAAATCTGTGGGCGATCAGCGCTGCGACAACGCCTCGATCTCGCTGGTGTCCAGGCCGTAGCGATGGAACAGGGCGCGGAACTCCCGAACCTCGTCGGCGCTGACCTTGCCCGGCCTCAGCTGGATGTGCAGGTCGGGGCCGCGACCCGACACCGAACTGACCGCGCGGATCCGCCGGAGCCAGGCGTTGAAGGCCCATTCGTCGCCCGGCGAATGATACATTGGCCCCCGCACCACCAGGACGTCCACGGCGCTCAGTTCCAGACGTCCAGGTGGAACAGCTTGCGGTGCTCCTCGATCGCGTAGCGGTCGGTCATGCCGCCGATGTAGTCGCAGACCACCCGGGCGCGGCCAGCCTCGTCCCGGCTCTGGGCGCGGACGCCCCATTCGGCGGGCATCACGTCGGGCTCGGCCATGAAGAGCTGGAACATCTCGGCCAGCATCCGGCGCGCCTGGCTGCGGGTGCGATTGACCTTCCAGTGGCGGTACATCCGCTCCATCAGGAAATGGCGAAGCTGCGCCAGGTCCTCCACCATCTCGCGGGAGAAGGCGACGACAGCATGGCCCAGCATGCGCACGTCCTCGGGCGAGCGGACGTCGCCCGCCTCCGCCCGCCGGCGGGTCTCCTTCAGGACATCGTCGACCATCGCTCCGATCATCCGCCGCACGGCCTCGAGGCGCAGGATGCCGGGATCGCAGCCGGGATAGTCGGCGCGGGCGCTCTGCACCTGCGGGCCGATCAGCGGCACCTCGGCGAGTTCGTCGAGGTTGAACACCCCCGCCAGGACGCCGTCGTCGACGTCGTGGTTGTTGTAGGCGATATCGTCCGACAGGGCGGCGACCTGGGCCTCGGCCGAGGCCCAGGTGTCGAGCCGCAGGCCATACTCGGCGTCGAACTCGCTGATCGCGCTCCACGATGGCTTGGCGAGTTGATCCACGACCGGCCCGTTGTGCTTGATGACGCCTTCCAGGGTCTCCCAGGTCAGGTTCAGCCCTTCGAAGCGCGGATAGCGCCGCTCCAGCTTGGTCACCACGCGGAACGTCTGGACGTTGTGGTCGAAACCTCCATAGCCCTGCATCTGCACCTGCAGCTCGTCCTCGCCCGCATGGCCGAAGGGCGGATGGCCCAGGTCATGGGCGAGCGCGATCGTCTCGGCGAGGTCGGCGTCCAGGCCCAGGGCGGTCGCGAGCGAACGGGCGATCTGGGCCACCTCCAGGCTGTGCGTGAGACGGGTGCGGAAGTGATCGCCTTCGTGGGCGACGAAGACCTGGGTCTTCTCCTTCAGGCGGCGAAAGGCGGTGGAATGGATGATCCGGTCCCGGTCGCGCGCGAAGTCGGTGCGCGTGCGGCTGGGCTCCTCGGCCACCTTGCGCCCGCGAGAGGCGGCGGGGTTCTCGGCATAGGGCGCGCGGGGTGGGAGGGAGGTGTTCATGGAGCCATTCTTCTATCGGCCTCTTGGTCGAAGCCGCGGACGCCCTCATATAGTCGAGGCCAATCGTTCGTCTAACAGGCCATGACCACGACCGACGTCACCCTCTCGTCCACAGCGGCGAAGCGCATCCAGGATATCGGGGCCCGCGAGGGCCGCCCGATCATGCTGCGCGTGGCCGTCGAGGGCGGCGGCTGCTCCGGGTTTCAGTACCAGTTCGATTTGGTCGACGAGGCCCAGCCCGACGATCTGAGGGTCGAGCGTGACGGCGCCGCGGCGCTGGTGGACGTCGTGTCCCTGGCGTTGCTCAAGGGCTCGGAAATCGATTTCGTGGACGAACTGGCCGGCGCCGAGTTCCGGATCCGCAACCCCAACGCCAAGTCCAGCTGCGGCTGCGGCGTCAGCTTCTCGATCTGAGGCCGGGCGCCTGATCGGCCGCCCTATTCCGGCTCGAGCACGTCGTTGCCGAACTCCCCCGGCGTCGGGGAGGTCGCGCGCGGCGCCTCGATGATCCGGATGTTCCGGCCGGGCGCGAAAAGCTGGGGCCGAGCCGGCAGGCCGTGGCGGTATTCGTCGTATCGATAGACCACGATTGGGCGTCCCTGGCGCAGATAGCTGACCAGCAGCGGCGAATCCCGCTTGGCGTCCATCAGCAGGGCCACGCTGTGCTCCCCGACCGTGACGCGATGCAGGGCTGCGCGCGCCGCGCCCCAGGGGACCTCACGTTCCGGGACGGGCGCAAACTCGGCCAGGAACTCCCGCTCGCAGCCGAATTCCAGCTTCATAAGCTCGGGGGGCGAGCCGAGGGGCAGGATCGGCGCTCGCACCACCAGCTCCGGCCCGGGATCGATGGAATGGCGGGCGGTGCGGTCGGCCAGGTTGACGACCCAGACATCCGGCTCGGCCACCACGACCACGCGCTGGTCGCCCCGCACAGGGTCGATGTCCTCCTCGCTCCGGAGGAAGTGCGCCCCCTGCCGCCACAGCCGTCGGGGCTGTGCGGCGCTGGCCGAGGCCGGCAGGCCCGGGGAGATGTTGCGGACCACCGTACGGAAGAGCTTCTCGGGCGCGCAAACGCCCGGCGGCGTCGCAATCGGCTGCGCGGCGGCCGGCGGGAGCGCCAGGGCGGGCGGATCCTCAGCCGGCTGAGCCGAGGTCGGCCCAGCGAGCGCCGCCATCATTCCAACCGCCGCCGTCCACGCACCTCGAAACATGGCGCATGGGGCCGCGGAGCGTCCCGCCAAGTCAAGCTCGCCGCGCGGGCTCTCGGCGTCCGGACGGGGGCCGCCGTCGCCGGCGGAACTAGTGGGCGCGAAGGAAACGACGCGCGGGGCAAGGCGGGCGTTGAGCAACGGGCGTCAGGCCACTAGCTTCCGGCCCGACCTCTGGAGCCTCCCGAATGCGCCTCGCCACCTGGAACGTGAACTCGGTCAACGCGCGGCTGGACACGGTGCTGCGATGGTTCGAGGCCGCCCAGCCGGACGTCGCCTGCCTCCAGGAGATCAAGTGCGTCGACGAGAAGTTTCCGTCGGAAGCCTTTGAACGACTTGGCTATAACGTCGCCGTCCACGGCCAGAAGACCTACAATGGCGTGGCCCTGCTCTCGAAGCTCCCGCTGGAGGACGTCCGGCGCGGCCTCCCCGGAGACGAGGGCGACGAGCAGGCCCGCTACATCGAGGCGGTCGTCTCGGGGCCCGAGCCGGTGCGCGTCGTCTCCATCTACCTGCCGAACGGCAACCCGATCGGCACGGAGAAGTTCGCCTACAAGCTGGCCTGGCTGGATCGGCTCAATGCGCATGCCCGGGAGCTGCTGTCCTGGGAGGAGCGGTTCGCCCTGCTCGGCGACTACAACGTCATCCCCGAGCCTCGGGACGCGGAGTTCCCCAAGAACTGGGCCGACGACGCCCTCTTCCAGACCGAGAGCCGCGCCGCCTTCCGGGCGCTGAAGAACCTGGGCCTCACCGACGCCTACCTGCAGGCCGACGGCGCCCCCGGGGCCTACACCTTCTGGGACTATCAGGCCGGCGCCTGGCAGCGGAACAACGGCATCCGGATCGATCACGCCCTGCTCTCGCCCCAGGCCGCCGATCGGCTGACGGGCGTCTCCATCCACCGCGACGTCCGCTCCTGGGAGAAACCGTCCGACCACGTTCCGCTGGTCGTGGAGTTGGATCTTTAGCGAGGGACGTCAGGGGATCGGATCGAGCCGCGCCGGCGGCTCGGTGTTGTATCGGATGTGCTCGGGGCCAACGACGCCGCCGGACATGATGAACTGGATCGCCTCCTGGGCCGACCAGTCCAGCCACACCAGCCGCTCCACCGGCACGATCTCGATGTAGCCGGAGCTCGGGTTGGGCGTCGTCGGTACGTAGACCGCCGCGAGCTCCTGCCCGGTGTCGGCCGCCGTGAAGCGCCGGGTGACGAGCCCCACCGCCTTCATCTCCGGCGAGGGAAACTCGATCAGCACCACATTGCGTGCGTCGTCCTCATCGGTGCGGAAGCTGTGCAGCAGCTTCTCGACGCTGCGATAGACGGTCTTCACCACCGGCGTCCGGTCGATGAGATGGTTGGCCGCGGCGCCGATCCGCCGTCCCACGGCGCTGCCCACCAGGGCGCCCGCGCCCGCCAGCACCGCGAGCGCCACGACGACACGCACGATCTTGGCCTCGAACAGCGCCTCCGGAACCAGCCAGGGCGTCGCCGGCCGCAGCAGCGCCGCGCCTAGGGCGGCGGTGAGGTCGAAGAGCACGACGGCGAGCCAGACGGTCACCAGGAGGGGCGCGAGCGTGAGCGCGCCCACCGCCACCATGCGGACGAACAGAACGAGGGCGTGACGGATACGGTCCATGCGGACCTCCTAAGGCGCCGGGCGTCGCCTTGCCACGGCCAGACGCCGTCCGGCCTGCCGGGACGCGCTCTCAACGGGGCTTAGCCGACTCAGCGAACGGGGTTACGCTCGTCGGCCATGGACGAGGCTGCGCGGCTCTTGACCCTCCTCGCGCTGGTGGGCGGCGCGCTCACCATGGTAGGCGCGGCCTTCGCCTACTACCTCGACGAGACCCGCCGCATCCGGCGCACCCTGACCGAGGCGCTGGGCGCGACACCCCAGCCGATGCTGGTCGCCCGCGGCCGCGGCGTCGGCGTGGGCTTCGACCTCAGCCGCGACCTGATGGCCGTCACCTGGGATCGGGGCGGCTGGCGCCTCCTCTACCGGCTCGACGAACTCATCGGCGCCGAACTCGTCGTCGACCAGCAGGTGGCCGCCCGGGCTTTCCGCGGCGAGGCGCGCCGGGGCCTGGACCAGCTGGCCGAGCCGCAGGAGCGGGTGCGGCTGCGTTTCGTCTTCGACGACCCAGCCTATCCGGAGTTCCTCGCCGACCTCTGGCTGGCGCAGGACGAGGGCCGGCGCGACCGCCTGACGGCCGAGGAGGCGCTGCAGGACGCCAACCGCTGGATGGCGCGGATGGAGTCGCTGCTGCGACGGCCGGTCTCCCGCCCAGCGACGCCGGCCGTGACGCATCCGGCGCCGCAGCCCGCGGGGCCCCTTTTCGACCTCGAAGACGACGACTTGAATGATCCCGAGATGGCTATAACTTGACGGTGTAAATTCAAGCGACCGCCGAAAGGGCCGGCCATGTCCAATCTGATCGCCGCCGCGACATTCTTCGTCCTGCTTCACCTGCTGGTCTCGGGCACCCGAATGCGCGACGCGATCGTCGGCCGGATCGGACAGAACGCCTACATGGGCCTCTTCTCCCTGGCCTCCGTCGCGGGCTTGGCCTGGCTGGGGTACGCCTTCGCGGGCGCACGCACTGCCGAGTGGAACGCCGCCTACTGGGGCGTCACGCCGGGCCTCAGGCACGCCCAGTCGGCCATCCAGCTGGTGGCGCTACTGCTGATCGTGCCGGGCCTGACGACCCCCAACCCCACAAGCGTCCGCCAGGAGGGCGTGCTGGAGAGGGCCGACCCTGCCAAGGGCATGGTGCGCATCACGCGCCACCCGTTCCTCTGGGGCGTCGCGGTCTGGGCGCTGGGACACCTGCTGGTGAACGGCGACCGCGCCAGCATCGTCCTGTTCGGCGGCATGCTGGCGCTGGCCCTGTTCGGCACGGCGAGCATCGACGCCAAGCGCAAGCGTGCGCTCGGCCCGACCTGGGACGCCTTTGCGGCCCAGACCTCCAACGTCCCCTTCGCCGCCATCTTCGCCGGCCGGCAGAAGCTGGTCCTGGGTGAGATCGGCTGGTGGCGGATCGCCCTGGCCGTCGTGGTCTGGGCGGCGCTCCTCTGGGCGCACCCGATGCTGTTCGGCGTCGCCGCCCTGCCCTAGCCGAGCGCGGCGTCCACCACCGCTTCGCAATGCACCAGCGTCGTGTCGACCACCGGCGCGTCGATGTCGTCCGCCGAGAGCAGCAGCCCCACCTCGGTGCAGCCGAAGATCACGCCGTCGGCGCCGGCCTCGCGGCCCTGCGCCACCATCGCCATCGCCTCAGCCCTGGACTCCGGCCGGATCACCCCTAGGCAGAGCTCATCGTAGATGATCGCCTGCAGGCGGTCGCGACCGGCCTGGTCGGGAACCAGGGGCTCGAGCCCGGCGGCGCGGAGGCGGTCCTTGTAGAAGTCCTTCTCCATGGTGAACCGCGTCGCCAGCAGCAGCGGCCGCCGCACGCCCCTTGTCTTCAGGGCCGCCGCCGTGGCGTCGCCGATATGCAGGAAGGGCGCGCCGATCGCCGCTTCGATCTGCGGGGCGTTGAGGTGCATGGTGTTGGTGGCGAGTATGATGAGCTCAGCGCCCGCCGCTTCCAACCGCCGGGCCGCCTCGGCCAGGATCGCGCCCGTCTCGTCCCAGCGGTCGGCGGCCTGCAGCTCGGCGATGGGCGCGAAGTCCACCGAGCGGATCAGCAGCTCAGCCGAATGCAGGCCGCCCAGGCGCTCCCGCACCAGCCGGTTCAGCTCGCGGTAGTAGAGCGCCGTCGACTCGGCGCTCATCCCACCCAGGACGCCGATCGTCTTCATCAGATGTCCGCGTAGACGTGCGTCTCGGCCTCGGCCCCCGGATGGGTGACGGCGCCCAGGTGGGCCGGGCCCACGGCCTGCGCGAACTTCCAGACCGCGCCGGACTGGTAGTTGGTCCTGCGCGGCGTCCAGGCGGCCCTGCGGCGTGCGAGTTCCTCGGGCGCGACCTCCAGCTCGATCGTGCCGGCGTCGGCGTCGATGGCGATGATGTCGCCGTCCTTCACCAGGGCGATGGGTCCGCCCTCCTGCGCCTCGGGCCCCACATGGCCGATGCAAAGGCCGCGCGTGGCGCCCGAGAAGCGGCCGTCTGTGATCAGGGCGATGTTCTCCACGCCCTGGCCCTTGATGGCCGCCGTGGTGGACAGCATCTCGCGCATGCCGGGCCCGCCCTTTGGACCTTCGTAGCGGATCACCAAGACGTCGCCTTCCTTGTAGTCGCGCGCTTCGACCGCGGCGAAGCAGGCCTCCTCGCCGTCGAACACCCGGGCCGGGCCGCGATGCTTGGTGTGCTTCAGCCCCGCCACCTTGACGATCGCACCGTCGGGGGCGAGCGAGCCCCACAGGCCCACGACGCCGCCGGTCGGCGAGAACGGATTGGAGACCGGACGGATCACGTCCTGGTCGTCGTTCCAGACCACGCCCTCCAGGTTCTCCCGGATCGTCTTGCCGGTGACCGTCATGCAGTCGCCGTGGATCAGGCCGGCGTCCAAGAGGGTCCGCAGCAGCATGGGCACGCCGCCCGCCTCGCCCATCTTCTTGGCTGGATACTTCCCGCCCGGCATCAGGTCGGTCAGGTACGGCGTCTTCTTCATGATCTCGGCGACGTCACGCAGGGTGAACTTGATCCCCGCCTCGTGCGCCATGGCCGGCAGGTGCAGGCCGCCGTTGGTGGAGCCGCCCGTGGCCGCCACGACCACGGCGGCGTTCTCGAAGGCCTCGCGGGTGCAGATGTCGCGCGGGCGGATGTTCCTCTCGAGCAGCGCCATCACCGCCTCGCCGGTCGCCTCGGCGTACTGGTCGCGATGCAGATAGGCCGCCGGCAGGGCCGACGACAGCGGCAACGCCAGGCCGATCGCCTCGGAGACGCAGGCCATGGTGTTGGCGGTGTACTGGCCGCCGCAGGCGCCGTCGCCGGGACAGGCGTGCTGCTCCAGGTCGCACAGGTCTTCGAGGCTCATCGTGCCGGCCGAATGCGCGCCGACCGCCTCGAACATGTCCTGCACGGTCACTTCCCTGCCGCGCCAGGTCCCGGGAAGGATCGAGCCGCCGTAGATGAAGGCCGACGGCACGTTCAGCCGCAGCATGGCCATCATCATCCCCGGCAGGGACTTGTCGCAGCCCGCCACGCCGACCAGGGCGTCATAGGCGTGGCCGCGCATGGTGAGCTCGACCGAGTCGGCGATCACCTCCCGGCTGACCAGGGACGAGCGCATGCCCTCGTGCCCCATGGCGATCCCGTCAGTGACGGTGATGGTGCAGAATTCCCGCGGCGTTCCGCCGGCGCGCTTCACCCCCTCGGCCGCCGCATTGGCCTGGCGCATCAGGGCGGTGTTGCAGGGCGCCGCCTGGTTCCAGCAGGACGCCACGCCGACGAAGGGCTGGGCGATCTCCCGCGAGCCCAGGCCCATGGCGTAGTAGTACGACCGGTGCGGCGCCCGCGACGGGCCCTCGGTCGTGTGGCGGCTGGGCAGCCTGGACTTGTCCCAGGATCCGTCCGGCTTGCGATGCATGTGAGGCGCCTCCGCGGCCTGGAGCAGATTGGGGACGACGGCGCAGCGGCCGTCCGCCCGAAACCCGCTCCGAGGTTTGACTTTCGAGGCCCTCTCTAAGGGCGGGCCGCGCCGGACGAAAGACCCGAAGGCCGTTCGCGGCCAAGCTCCACTTATGCGTGCGCGGCCCGCGACCGGCCTGACCATGCTGCGCTGCCGCCTACGGCGCAGCTCGCATAACCGCGTTTCCTTACGGCATATGGCATCGCGATTTTCCGCGGCTGCGAAGAATAGCCGATCCGTGGCGGATTTGGGGCGGGATCAAACAAAAAAGGCGCACACGAAGCGCGCCTTTAGGTTGTTCTTGGGACGAACAAAGTCTGAAACTCACTTACAATCGCCCAGTCCCGGTCAATAGACAAGCATCTATGCCGTGGCGACTTCGCCTTTTCAGAACTCGCGAATGATCCATATTAAGTTATCAACGTTCAGTTATGCGAATTCCGTTGACGGCTTGGAAGCTGGGCCTCAGCTTGCAGATCAAAGCGCATCAAAAAAGCGTTCATCAAAGCTGCGGGGAGGCAGTTCAGATGGGGTTCAGGCGCACACTGCTGGCGTCCAGCGCGATGCTGGCCGCCACGATCGGCACTTCGGCTTTCGCTCAGACGGCCAGTCCAAACATCATCGCAGAGCTCGTCGTCACCGCCGAAAAACGGGAACAGAGTCTTCAGGACGTCCCCGTCGCCATTTCGGCCTTCACGTCCGAGACGCGTGACCTCGTCGGCATTCAGTCGATCCAGGACATGACGAATTTCACGCCAGGCCTGCAGTATTCGACCGCCACTGACCGCGTGTCTCTTCGGGGCCTCGGGCGACTCACCAACGTGCTTTCGGCCGACGCGTCGGTGGCGAACTATGCCGATGGCGTCTACGAGACGTTCGCCGTGCGGGCGGGTTCATCCACGCTCTTCCTGGATCGCGTCGAGGTTCTGCGGGGACCGCAGGGCACCCTCTACGGCCGCAACTCGATCGCCGGCGCCATCAACATCATTTCCCGGCGCCCGACGGAGGAACCCTATGGGGAATTCCGCGCGGCCTATGGCAACTACAACCGGACGGTCCTGGAGGGCGCCATCTCCGGTTCGCTGAGCGACCGGGTGCAGGCCCGATTCGCCGCGCAGTACGAGTACCAGGGCAAGGGATACATCAAGAACCTGGTGCCGGGCCGCGGCAGCGAAAGCAACAAGCTCGACACCTTCTACGGCGAATTCCAGGTCCAGATCCAAGTCACCGACAGGCTCTCCACCTGGGGCAAGATCGGCTACACGAACTGGCGATACGGCAATGTGGGCTCGACGTCCGGAGGCTGGTCGCCGTACATCTACTCGGCCGATCCTTCCCAGCCCAGGACGATCCTGCCGCCGCTCAGCGCCACCAATCGGAACGGCGGCAACGGGTTCAACATCATCCAGTTTCCCGAGGCGTCGACGCACATTAACGCCGGATTCGGCTGCAGCGGCCTCGTCACGAACGTCGTATCCGCCTCGCCCAATGTCGGCGAAGGCCTTCCCGGATGCGTCAACGCGTCCAGTCAAAGTCCATGGCTGAAGAACTCTCCGACGTCCTACCGCGTCCGGCTGCCCAACGCCTACACGGTCGCCAACGAGTGGATCTATGAAGCCGACAACTTCGACATCAAGTACCTCGTGGGCGGCACGCGTTACTGGTACCACCTGACCGGCTCGACGCCGAATGGATCGCGCAACGCGCCCATTACTCAGTTCACCGCGGGCGCCACGACCTTCTACCCGCAGGAATCCTTCGACTACCAGGAAAAGAACCAGTTCTGGAGCCACGAGCTGAACCTCGTGTCGACCACCGAGGGGCCGCTCAGCTGGATCGCCGGCGCCTACTTCTACCACCAGAGCTACAAGCAACCGGTGCACACCATATCGGACCCGCGCCAGGCCGCATGGTCAGCCGTGCCGCCCTTCGGCGTCTGCCTGAGCGGCGAGGGCGCCGCGGCGACCCCGGTCGCCTGCCAGCCCGGCATCGGCCGCCGGTTCGACAATCGCCCGGCTGTGGACAACAAGTCCTACGCCGTCTACGGCCAGGTCAGCTACGAGCTCACGCCGGAGCTCACCTTCACCGGCGGTCTGCGGTACTCGCACGACCGCAAGTACGGCTCGGAGTCCGTGCGCCTGCTCTGCTTCGGCTTGCCGAGCTGCCTCGGCGGTCTTCCGCCCGAGATCTTCGCCGCCCCCCTCGACCTCACCGGCGTGGCGACGGTTGTGGCCGGCGGCACCGGCGCGGGCATCGACGTCCTTCCCGAGGGCGTGACCGGACCCACCCGGTACGACCCCGCGACCGGGTTCGCCACGCGCGAATACGACACGAGTTGGGAGGCCGTGACCGGCACACTGAAGGCCGAATGGCAGCCTGACGCGGACACGCTGGTGTACGGCAGCTTCGCCCGGGGCTATCGCTCGGGCGGATTCAACATCGGCATCTTCACCGTCCTGAGCTTCCTTCCCTACTCCGACAAGGAAACGGCCGATGCGTTCGAGTTGGGCATAAAGAAGAACTGGGGCTCTACGCTTCAGACCAACCTGGCTCTGTACTATTACGACTACACCAACTTGCAGATCCCGATCAGCGTGATCCAGTCCGGCGCGCTGGGCGGTCAGACCATCTCGTCCGGGACCACGTCGTTCTACAATACGCCGAAGTCGCGGTCACAGGGCCTGGAAGTCGAGATTCTCTGGCAGCCGATCGACAATCTCCAGATCATCGCCAACTACTCCTATATCGACGCCGAGATCAAAGAAGGGTTCGCCGTCGACACTGTCGATCCCACCGCGACCCAACCCGGCGCGCAGCCCGTGCGTACGTTCGCCGAATGCCAGGCCGGCGGCATCGTCGGCGACTGCGTCGTGGACAATCCCACCAACGGCCTGCCCAACGGCGGCTTCCAACGTATCCAGAGCCTGAAGGGCAACGACCTTCCGAACGCGCCGCGCAACAAGCTGGCGCTGGCGGCCAACTACACCTGGGAGCTCGGTTCGGCCGGCGCGCTCACCGCCAGTGTTTCCTACTCCTGGCGGGACAAGACCTACGGTTCGCTGTTCCAGCGCTGGTACACCGAAGCGCCCTCGTGGGATCAGGTCGACGCCCGCATCCTCTGGCGGTCCGAAGATCGGAAATACGAGTTCATCGCCTACGTGAAGAACATCTTCGACGACATCGGCTACGATCAAGGCGCGACCGCCGAGCGGCTCAACGGCGGGTTCTCCAACGTCTATGGCCCCAGCCCCGCGGGCCTGACCTGCAGCCCCGTCGTAACGGGCGCCGGCAACCCGTTGGCCGGTCAGCTGGGCACGGTGAACTGCGTGCAGGGCATTCGAAAGACGTTTTTCACCACGCCGCCGCGGACCTACGGCGTCGAGCTTCGATACAAGTTCTTCTGAAACGTCGCACCCGCACAAGCGGGGCGATATAACCAATGACGCCAAATAACGGCGCGCAAAAAAGGCTGCGGGGAGGCAGTTACCTTATGAGTTTCAAGTTCAGTCTACTTGCGTCCAGCACTCTGCTGGCGATGTTCGCGGCGACGTCTGTACATGCCCAGGCGATAACCATCGAGGAACTCGTCGTCACGGCCGAGAAGCGCGAGCAGAGCCTTCAGGACGTGCCCGTGGCCATCTCCGCGTTCACGAGCCGGCAGCGCGACCTCGTCGGCATCAGCACGGTCCAGGACCTCACCAACTTCACGCCGGGCTTCGTCTATCAATCGTCAAACGACCGCTCGAGCATGCGCGGGATCGGCCGTCTCACAAACGTGCACGCGGTGGACGGCGCCGTGTCGATCTACATCGACGGACTGTTCACGACCTCGACCGTGCTGGCCGGCGGTCCGCCGCTGGACGTGGAGCGGGTCGAGATCCTGCGTGGTCCGCAAGGAACGCTCTACGGCCGCAACGCCATCGGCGGCACGGTCAACGTGATCTCCGTGCGTCCGACCGACGACCTCTACGCCGAGGTCCGGGCGATCGCCGAGAACTACGACTTCACGAACCTGCAGATGGCCGTCTCGGGCCCGATCACCGACGGACTGCGGTTCCGCGTCTCGGGCTACAAGCTCGACCAGCGGAAAGGCTACTTCAAGAACGTCAACGCCGGCCTGCCCTCCGAGGGCAGCAAGCGTGACGAATACCAGGTCCAGGCCCAGCTCGAAGCCGATCTCGGGGAGAACGCCGAGCTCTGGCTGTCGTACAAGACGCTCGTCTGGCACAACCGCGGCGGCCCGGGCGCCCGCGCCGGCTATCGCGGAGACCCCTACGACACCGGCCTTACCGATCCGAACTACTCGATCGTCTACAACTCGACCTTCGGCTACTCGAACGGGATCGTTCCCGGCAGCCTGCAGCAGTTCAACGGTTCGACAGCCACCTCCAACCCGGCGCTCGTCGACAACCGGACGTTCAACACGAACATCCCGCAGCGGGTGCGCCTGCGCGACGTGGACTCGCTGACGACCAACTTCGTCTATCACTTGCCGTCGGTCGACGTGAAATACGTGGGCGGCTATCAGACCTACAAGTACGACCTCTACGGCGACACTGACGCAACGAGCGTCCAGTCGTACCAGATTCCGCTGGCCCCGGGGTCGATCTGCGGCACGGTCGGTGCGCTGTTCGCGGCCGGCGCCTCCAGCGTCAACTGTCAGCCGCTGACGGTAAACGCCAACAATGGCTATCACTACTTCGAGTATCCTGAGTGGTACAGCCACGAGATCAACATCTCGTCCACCCACGACGGGCCGCTCCAGTGGATTGTCGGCGCCTTCTACTTCAATGAAAAATATACCGGCACCGGCAGCACGGCCGACTTCTTCCTTGTCGGACCGTCGACGCTTCAGACGCCGATCCTGGGGGCGGCGCCCAATCCGGACGGCTTCTGGTCGACCGGCAACTATGCGCTGACCACCCGCAGCAAGGCGGTCTTCGGCCAGATCGACTGGCAGGCCACCGAAACGGTCAAGTTCACCGCGGGCCTGCGCTACACCAAGGACAAGAAGTTCGGCACCGAGTTCCGCCGTATCGTCTGCAACTCCGACGCCTGCTACCCGGGACTCTACCCGGCGCTCGGGCTGGCCGGGTTCGGGCCCGGCACGGCGGCCAACTGGGGCAGCCTGCTGGGGAACCTGGCGGCCCTCCCTGCCGTGGGTCAGGCCCTCGGTCTCGGCAACGCTCTGGCTCCGCTCGGCGGCCTCGGCAACGGCGCATTTGATCTCACCGACACCCTGGCGCCAAAGAGCACGAACGGCCTCATCGAGGGCGTCACGACCCCATCGGTCTGCACCGGCACGGGGGCGGCGCGGGTCTGCCGCCAGTACGTGATCGGTGGCGACGGCGTGGCCAGTCGTGACCTCAGCGACACCTCCGACGCCGTGACGGGCACGGCGGGCGTCCAGTGGGAGCCGGATCCCGACACCATGGCCTATGCCCGCTACAGCCGCGGCTACAAGGCCTTCGGCTTCTCGGCCGGCGGCTTCCTGGCGGTGCCGAAGGCCGACGAGGAGATCGTGAACGCCTACGAGGTGGGCCTGAAGAAGAACTTCTCCCAGGTGCAGCTGAACCTGGCCCTCTTCTATCTCGACTACCGCGACCTGCAGGCGCCCGTCGCCGTCCGCGTCGGCGCCACGAACGTCACCCAGTTCGTCAACATCGAGAAGTCAGTGTCCAAGGGCGCCGAACTCAGCGTGATCTGGCAACCGATCCAGCCGCTGCGGCTCAGCCTCGACTACGGGTACAATCCGACGAAGATCAAGGAGAGCATCACCCTCGTCGACGTGAACGACAATGTGACGCCGGGCGCCGTCAGCGTCGTCGGCAACGCGCTCCCGCAGGCGCCAAAGCACAAGCTTGCGATCAACGGCACCTACACCGTCGAAATGGAGCCGGGCAACCTGACCCTGGGCGCCACCTACCTCTACCGTTCGGAGTCCTACGCCAACGTCTTCGAGCGCGACTACAACAGGGCGCCGTCCTGGGACCAGGTCGACCTCCGGGCCATCTGGACCCCCACGGACGGCAAGTACACGGTCATCGCCTACGTGAAGAACGCCTTCGACACGGACGGCTATGCGGCCGCGGTCGCCGGCTCGCAGCGGAACGCCGCCGTCTATGCCACCGGCGCACGCAACTACGAGCTGACCCCGCCGCGTCTCTACGGGATCGAGCTGCAGTACAGGTTCTTCTGAGCCTGAGGGCCCGGAAACCGAGGGCGCGCTCCGCGAGGGGCGCGCCCTTCTTCTATGCCGAAGTGGCGAGCACCCGATCGATCTGGGCGGTCCACGCGGCTTCCACCTCCGGCGTCCAGTCGTCCTTCAGCAGGTCGCGGCACGTCGCCTTCACGATCTGGAAGAAGCGATCGAACAGCTGCGGCGGCACACCGAAGCCGTCGTGGTTCACCCGTTCCGTCCGCACCAGGGCGGCCTGGTAGGGTCCGGCCGGATCCATCAGGCAGGTGAAGACCATGGTCAGCATCTCGGCCCGCACCGCGCCGGTCACGTCGCGGGCGAACTCGCCCTCGGTCTCGGGATGGGCGGCGAAGAGCCGGGCGAAGACCTCCGCCGTCGGATCCCCTGCCCGCTCCGCCAGGCGCTCCAGCGAGCGCTCGACGATCTCGCATTCCCTCTGACCCATCGCGATCCTTCGTTCTGGCGCAGCGGCCTGCCTATAGTCCTGCCCAACGATAACAGGGAGGCGCCGCCATGGAATTCCAAGAGATCCTCTACGCAGCAGACGCCGGCGTGGCCGTGATAACGCTCAATCGCCCGCAATACCGCAACGCCCAGGGCTACCGGATGCTGGACGAGATCGATGCGGCCTTCGAGTTGGCCCGTCGCGACGAAGCGGTGCGGGTCGTGGTGGTCCGCGGGTCGGGCGGGAGCTTCTCGACCGGGCATGACCTGGGCACGCCGGAAGGCGTGGCCTATCGCGAGGGGCTGGGCGCCAAGCCGGGGGTGCAGATCTACGACCAGTTCAAGCACTACAACCTCGACCTGCTCCTGAAGTGGCGCAACTTCCCCAAGCCGACCGTGGCGATGGTCGAGGGCTACTGCATCTACGCCGGCTGGATGCTGGCCGCCGCCATGGACGTGGTCTTCGCCGCCGAGGACGCCGAGTTCCTGGGCGGGTTCGTGGAGTACAATTCCATCCCCTGGGACATCGGGGTGCGGCGCGCCAAGGAGCTCTGCTTCGAAAGCCGGTTCATCACCGCGCACGAGGCCGCGTCGTACGGCTTCGTGAACCGGGTGCTGCCCAAGGCCGATCTCGAGCGGGAGGCCATGGCCTGGGCCCGCCGGGTCGCGGAGAACAGCCCGGAGGCCTTGCGGCTGGCGAAGATCCAGATGAACAAGGCCCAGGATGCGCAGGGCTTCAGCCAGGCGGTCGAGGATTCCATCGGCGACTACATGGCCATGATGTGGATGCCGGGCTCTGAGATGCGGGTGGAAGGCCAGCGCCGCCTGCTCACCGTCGACCTCGCCGTCAGGGGCCGCAAGGGCGACCGCTACGGGCTGCAGCCCGTCGCCGCAAAGGGGAAAGACCAATGACCGCCAGCTTCCGCGCCCTGCGCCTGCACAAGACGGAGACCGGCCAGGAGGCCCGCTTCGAGGACCTGACCGACGCCGACCTGATGGACGGCGACGTCACGGTCCGGGTCGAGCGCTCGACCATCAACTTCAAGGACGGCCTGGCGCTGACCGGCCGCTCGCCCGTGGTGCGGGTGTGGCCCCTGATCCCCGGCATCGACTTCGCCGGGGTGGTGGAGTCCTCCGGCCACGCGGGGTTCAAGGCCGGCGACCGCGTCGTCCTCAACGGCTGGGGCGTCGGCGAGACGCACCACGGCGGCTACGCCCAGCGGGCCCGGGTGAAGGGCGACTGGCTGGTGAAACTGCCGGACGCCATCTCCAGCGACCGGGCCATGGCGATCGGCACCGCCGGCTACACCGCCATGCTCTGCGTCCTGGGCCTGGAGCGCCAGGGCGTGAAGCCCGGCGCCGGCGACGTCCTGGTGACCGGCGCGGCCGGCGGAGTCGGCAGCGTGGCCATCGCGCTGCTCTCGAAGCTGGGCTACCGCGTGGTGGCCTCCTCGCGCCGCAAGGACACCGAAGGCGACTATCTGCGCGGGCTCGGTGCGGCCGAGGTGGTGGACGCCGCCGAGTTCCAGGGCCCGGCGCGGCCGCTGGGCAAGGAGCGCTGGGCCGGCGCGGTGGACGCGGTCGGCAGCCACACCCTCGCCAACGTGCTCTCCCAGACCCGCTATGGCGGCGTCGTGACCGCCTGCGGCCTCGCCCAGGGCCTGGACCTGCCGGCGTCGGTGGCTCCCTTCATCCTGCGCGGCGTCATCCTGGTGGGGGTCGACAGCGTCATGCGGCCCAAGCCCGACCGGGAGGAAGCCTGGAGCCGTCTGGCGCAGGACCTCGATTTCTCAAAGTTGGACACAATGACGTCCCGGGCGACGCTATCGGACCTGCCCCGGCTGGCCGGCGAGATCCTGGACGGAAAGGTGCGCGGGCGGGTCGTCGTGGACGTGAACGCCTAGAGCGCCGCCTCGATGGCGCCGGTGACTTCCGCGTCCTGCGGCTCGGTGCGCGGGCCGAAGGCGCGGATCGCCGTGCCGTCCTTGCCGATCAGGATCTTGTGGAAGTTCCAGACCGGCACCGCCGGCTCCCCCAACTGGCCTTCCGCCCACTTGTAGAAGGGGTGCGCCCCCTCCCCCTTCACCTCGACCTTGGAGGTCATCGGGAAATCGACGCCGAACGTGGTCCGGCAGAAGGTCTGAATCTCCTCCTCCGTCCCCGGCTCCTGGCCCATGAACTGGTTGCAGGGCACGCCCAGGACCACCAGGCCCCTGTCCTTGTAGTCGGTGTAGAGCTTCTCCAGCCCGTCGTACTGGGGCGTCAGCCCGCACTTGGACGCGGTGTTCACCACCAGGACCACCTTGTCCCTGAAAGTCGTCAGCGGCAGCGGCGCGCCGTCGATCGTCCGGAATTCGAAGTCGTGCGCGTTGGACATGGTCGAGCCTCCCTGGCCGCCCATCCCGTAGCGGCGCTACCCGGCGTCATCCAAGGCCTGCTCGACGGCGAGCGCAAGATCGAGGGCGGCGATCGCCTCCTCCACGGTCACCACCGGGCGGGGCGCCTGGCCCCGGACCGCCTGGAGGAACCCCTCGACGCTGGCGCCCAGGGGGTCGGCGGCGGCCGGCGTGTCGGCGAAATCGGGATTGAGGGGGAAGGGCGTGGTGTTGCGGAACGTGCGCGCCACGAAGTCGATCTCCACCTCGCCCGAGTGATAGACGATCCGCATGGTCCGCCGACGCGCCTCAGCCAGGCGCGAGACGTCCAGGATGGCGGCAAAGCCGCTCTCGAAGCTCACCTCCGCGCGGGCCTGGTCCCAGACGCCGTCGCCCCCGCGCGCGCCCTCGGCCTCGGCGGTGACCGGCTCGCTGGCGGCGATGGCCAGGACCAGATCGATGTCATGGACCATCAGGTCGAGGACCGCGGTGACGTCGCGGCTGCGGTCCGACGGCGGCCCGTGGCGCAGCGCCTCCAGCATCAGCGGCTGTTCGGGGACGTCCAGCAGGCCCATGGCCTGGAACACCACCCGCTCCTGATGTCCGCAGGCGACCGTCAGCCCGGCCCGGGCGGCGGCGGTCCGGATCTTCTCCGCATCGGCGAGCGAGGTCGCCACCGGCTTCTCCACATAGACCGGCTTGCCCGCGGCGATCGCGGCCAGGGCCTGCTCGGCGTGGTTCGTCGCCGGCGAGGCCACCGTGACCACGTCGCAGGCCTCCAGAAAGGCGTCGAGGTCCGCGAAGGCGCGTCCGCCCAGGGTCATGGCCAGCTTGGCGGCCCGGTCCGGATGGTGCGGGTCATAGACCGCCGACAAGCTGGCCAGCCGCGCGTACTGACGGGCGTGATAGCCCCCGAACACGCCCGCCCCGATGACGCCGCCGCGCAAGGTCTCGCTCATGGCTGCGCCGCCTATCACGCCTCGCGGGCTCGACGCCACCGGCGCGAGGTCATACACCTGTTTGAAATCACATCAGGAGAACGCCCATGACCGCCGCCCGCGAGATCCGCCTGAAGAGCCGCCCGGTGGGACTGCCCACCGCCGACAACTTCGAACTGGCGAGTGTGGAGGTCCCCGCGCCGGCCGCCGGCGAGGTGCAAGTGAAGAACCTCTGGATGACGGTCGACCCCTACATGCGCGGCCGCATGAACGACGTGAAGAGCTATGTCCCGCCGTTCCAACTCGGCAAGGCGCTGGAGGGCGGCGCCGTCGGCGAGGTGACGGCGTCCAACGACCCCGCCTTCAAGGTCGGCGACCTGGTGCAGTCCAACCTCGGCTGGCGCGAGGCCTTCACCGCGCCGGCGAGCCAGGTGCAGAAGCTGGAGACCGGTGGCCTGCCGCCCCAGGCCTTCCTGGGCGCCGCCGGTATGCCGGGGCTGACGGCCTATGCCGGGCTGCTGCGGGTGGCGGGCCTGAAGGACGGCGACATCGTCTTAGTCTCGGGCGCGGCCGGCGCGGTCGGCTCGATGGTGGTCCAGATCGCCAAGGCCAAGGGCCACACCGTCATCGGCTCGGCCGGCGGCCCCGAGAAGGTGGCCTTCGTGAAGTCGATCGGGGCCGATCACTGCATCGACTACAAGGCCGAGAAGGACCTGACGGCAGCCCTGGCCAAGGCCGCGCCCGCCGGGATCGACGTCTATTTCGACAACGTCGGCGGAGAGCACCTGGAGGCCGCGCTCAACGCCGCCCGCCCGTTCGGCCGCTTCGCCCTCTGCGGCGCGATCTCGATGTACAACGCCACCGAACTGCCGCCCGGCCCGCGCAACCTCGTCCAGATGGTGGGCAAGCAGCTGCGGATGGAAGGCTTCATCGTCTCCACCCATTGGGACATGATGGCCGACTTCCACAAGGATCTGGCCGGCTGGGTGAAGGACGGCAAGGTCACCTGGAAGGAGACCGTCTTCGAGGGGATCGAGAAGGCCCCCGACGCCTTCGTCGGCCTCTTCAAGGGCGAGAACCTCGGAAAGATGCTGGTCAAGCTCGCATAGGCAGTTGGAGGGGCGGGGCGCGGTCGCTACAACGCTCCGACCCCTCCCCCGACTTACCGGAGCCCGGCCGTGCCGCGCCTGTTCAGCGCCTATGTGATCGTCGATTGGAGCGCGGCCGCAAAGCCGACGACCGGGACGGACTCCGTCTGGATCGGGGTCTTGAAGCGCGACGTCCGCTTCCGGCTGGCATTCGAGAGCTTCAACCCCGCCACCCGCGCCGAGGCCGAGAAGCGGCTGACGGCGATCCTGGACGACCTGAAGAAGCGCGGCGAACGCGCCCTGATCGGCGTCGACTTCCCGCTGGGCTTCCCGCGCGGGCTCGCCGCCGGCCTGAAGCTGCCGGGCGAGGCGCCGTGGCGCGCGACCTGGGACCAGCTCGACAAGATGGTCAAGGACAAGGCCGACAACACCAACAACCGCTTCGGCGTTGGCTCCGAGATCAACCGGCGGCTGACCGGCGGGCCCTTCCCGTTCTGGGGCTGCCCGCCGAAGGACGCCCTCACCACCCTGCAGCCCAAGCGGACGCGGGCGCATGGGCCGGACGACCTGCCCGAGTTCCGCCACGCCGACCTGGCGGCCAAGGGCGCAGCCTCGATCTGGAAGCTCTACTACAACGGCTCGGTGGGCGGTCAGGCGATCCTGGGCATCCCCTTCGTGCGCCGGCTGAAGCTGGCCCGCGGCGAGGCCGTGCGGGTCTGGCCGTTCGAGACCGGCTTCAAGGCGCTTACGGAAGCCGACCTGGACGGCGTCGAGGCCGTGGTGGCCGAGGTCTATCCGTCGCTGCTGAAGGTTGCGCCCGCCGCCGGCGAGGTGAAGGACCTGGCCCAGGTCCGCGCGACCGCCGAGCACTTCGCCCGCCTGGACGAGGCGAACAAGCTCGGGGCGCTGTTCGCGCCGCCGAAAGACACGCCGGCCGACGCGGTGCTGGACGCCGAACGCGAAGAGGGCTGGATCCTGGGCGCGGGGGCCTGAGGCGCCCCAAGGGCCCACGGAGCGGCGGGAGGTAAGGCCCGCCTCCCGCCCCTACAGCCCCCGCCGGCTCAGCATCCAGAACCGCCCCAGCAGCAGCCCGAACGACAGCACGCTGGCGATCGTCACGCCCCAGACGATGCCGTTGACGCCCAGGCCCATCGGGATGGCGAGCCACCAGGCGAGCGGCATCATCACCAGGATGTAGCTGGCCAGGTGGGTGTAGGTGGGGACCCAGACGTCGCCGCGGGCCCGCAGCGCCTGGGCGATCACCACCTGCAGGGCGTCGGGGGCGAAGAACAGGCAGGCCAGCGCCAGCGCAGGCGCAGCGATGGCGATGGTGGCCGCGTCGGTCGTATAGCCGCTGGAGATCAGCCCCGCCGCCGGCCAGATGGCCAGCGAGACGACCACGCCGAAGATTCCAGTGACGACGAAGGCGATGGCCCCGGCGCGGGTGACGCCCGCCGGATCGCGCGCGCCGTAGGCCCGGCCCACCAGCACCGCCGCGCCCGTGGCCAGGCCCAGCGGGACCATGAACACCACGGCCGCCACGTTCAGCACGATGGCCCAGGCCGCGACCGCCAGGCCGCCGATCCAGCCGGCGAAGATGTTCATGGCGGCGAAGGCCGAGACCTCCAGGAAGTTCGACGCCCCGGCGCCGTAGCCGATCCGCCGTTGCTCGCCCGCCGCGGCGCGGTCCGGCTGCGGCCTTGCGAACACCCCCAGCGCCCGGGCATCGGGCATGAAGGCGATGTAGCCCAGCATGGCGAGCATCAGGAATGTCCGCGCGCCGAAGGTCGCCCAGGCCGCGCCGACCGCGCCCGACGGCAGGCCGAAGGTCCCCGGCACGAACAGCAGGACGAGGAGCAGGTTGACCACATTGGCCCCCCACATGGCCCAGGCCGCGGGGCCGGGCCGCGACAGCCCCTCCAGCCAGAAGGTGGCCGCCACGCTGACCGCATAGACCGTCAGCGACAGGGAGAAGACCACCAGCGCCCGGCTCGCGCCCGCGGCCAGGTCCGCCTCCAGGCCGATGGACTGCAGGAACAGCGGCCCGGTGGCGGCCAGCAGGGCCGTGGAGGCCAGGCCGATCCAGAAGGCGTAGACCACCCCGCGCCGCAGCACCGCGCCGGTACGCTCGCGCCGACCCTCGCCTATCGCGCGAGCGGTCATCACCTGCACGCCCGTCAGCAGGCCCACGACCGCAGTCAGGACCACCATGGTCGGCGCCCAGCCGAGCGCGTGATAGCCGAGCTCGGTCGCCGAATAGCGCCCCACCACCACCGCGTCCGTCAGCCCCATGGCCATGATGCCCAGGCGCGACAGGACCACCGGCCCCGACAGCTTCAGCAGCTGGGCCAGGTCGCCGCGGACAGGGCTTGGACGCCCCGCCGGATCGACGGGCGCCTGGGCCGCCAGGGAAGCCATGACGGAGTCTCGGCTGTCAAAGAGGCGCGGACACTGGCGCCGGCCTCATGCCCGGGCAAGCGAAGCTTCGCCGGCGGCGGCGATCCGGGATGGCCCGTGGCCTGAAGAGCACGCCGTTGACCGCCCTGGACCACCAAGCTTCACAATGAAATCGCGAAGTTGTGAACGCCCACCAAGGGTTGTACGGCGCCGTTTACCGCGATTTCGATTTCGGAAGACTCCTGCCGAAATCAGAAATCTGATAAGTATCCGGTCGCCAATTTGGCGCTTTCGGTCGCTCCGATCGCATAGAGCGGCCTACGACAAGTGTAATTATTTGCACTCGGCAAGCGTTCGTCTCAGTTTCGTTGCGCACGAATACTGAACGCTGGCGGCTGTCTGATCGCAGGGCCGCCGTGCGATCGCGCGCCCACAATCCAGCGGCGCCGCGCCCCCGGCGCCGCCGCAGACGGAGGAAACCATGGCCCACGACGATCCTACTGGTCCCGCCGACGTCCTTGAGCTTGAGACGCCTGCGTCCGACGCCCCGGCCGGCCTGGAGACAGCGGAATACGAGGCGCCGTCCATGCCCGCGGCGGCCGACGATCCCACAGGCGAAACGGGCGTCGGCATCGATGACGAGGCCGCCGAACAACAGGAGGCGGCGCTCAGCCCCGCCCGGCCGGTCGTCCCGCTCCCCATCACGCCCGTCCCGCTCCCGCTGCGCAAACGCAACGTCACCGGCCGGTACCGCGGCCAGGTTGGCAGCTTCCAGCTAGAAGCCCGCCTCGACCTGGACGGGGCCCATCCGCTGAACAAGTTCTCCGGCGACTTCTTCTCCGTCAGCGGCGGGACGACCACCTACTTCGGCTCGTTCATCGTCGAGAGCCCGGTGATCACGCGTACGGCGACCCAGGTCACGGCCAGGGGCCTGGGCAAGTTCACCTGGGGCGCCGGCGCGCCCGTGGTTCAGGTCACCGTGCCCCGCCGCAGCATCCTGCAGCCCGCAGCGCCCGCCACCGTGCAGTTCTTCACCACCAGCGGCTCGCCCGGCGCCGCCTATGTCTGCGCGTTCGAGGCGACGGGCCTGCGGCGTGTGGTGATCGAGACCGACCGGGTCTCGGACGTCACGACGCCGGTCTTCAACACCTACAACACCGGCTCCCTGCCCTCGGGCGGACCGGCGCGGAACCTGTCGGTCGTCTCGGCCTTTGCCGAGGCGGGGATCGAGATGGTCACCAGCCCCGGCAATGTGGTCAACATCGGCGACGCCGGCGCGAACCACAGCTGGTCGGACGCCGAGCTGCACGCCTCGATGGTGCGGCACTTCTCGCGCTATCGGAACGAACAGCAGTGGGCGGTCTGGCAGCTCGTCTGCCAGCGGCACGATATAGGCCCCGGCCTCTACGGCATCATGTTCGACCAACTCGGGCTGCAGCGGCAGGGTTGCGCGGTGTTCCACCAGGGCATCGGCGGGACGACGCCCGACAAGCTGCGTCTGCAGGCCTACACCTACGTCCATGAGCTGGGGCACTGCTTCAACCTGCTGCACTCGTGGCAGAAGTCGTTCGCCAACCCGCCGGGGGTGAACCGGCCCACCTCGCTCTCCTGGATGAACTACCCCTGGAACTATCCCGGCGGCGCAGCGGCGTTCTGGAGCGCCTTCCCGTTCCGGTTCGACAACCCCGAGCTCACCCATTTGCGGCACGGCTTCCGCAAGCATGTGATCATGGGCGGCGACCCGTTCGCGACCCATGCGGCCGTGATCGATCCGCAGGTGGTGGCCGACCCGATCCGCGACGAGTCCGGCTTCCGGCTGGAGATCCAGCCGCACCGGCCGAACTACGTCCTGGGCGAGCCGGTCATCCTGAGCTTCCAGCTCAGCGTCACGGACCGTCGGGGCAAGGTGGCCCACCCGCACCTGCATCCGAAGGCCTCGATGACCAGCCTGGCCATCCACAAGCCCAACGGCGAGACGGTGGCCTACGAGCCCTACATCGACCACCTGATGGACAGCCAGCCGCGCTTCCTGGCGGACGGCGAGGTGATCGAGGAGACGGCCTATATCGGCTATGGCGCGGGCGGCCTCTACTTCGACCGGCCCGGGACCTACAAGCTGCGGGCCATCTACCAGGCGCCCGACGGCTCGCAGGTATTCTCCAACATCGCCGAGCTGCGCGTGCGCCATCCCGTGACGCAGGGCGAGGAGGAGCTCGCCGACCTGCTGATGGGCGATGAACAGGGCGCGCTGTTCTATCTGCTGGGTTCAGACTCCGAGGCCCTGTCGTCGGGCAACCGGGCGTTCGACACCGTCCTGGAGAAGCACGCCAAGAGCCCGCTGGCCGACTACGTCCAGGCCGTGCGCGGCGTGAACGCGGCGCGCACCTTCATCATCGTCGACGACGCAGTGCAGGACCGGGCTGTGGTGCGCCAGCCCGACCTGGCCGCCGCGGCGGACCTGCTGACGGCCGCCACGGCGCCCAGCAGCCGCATCGACGACCTCTCCAAGGCCGAGTTCCTGGTCAAGCTCGCCGCCGAACAGAAGGCGGCGGGCGACGAGAAGTCCGCCGAGGCGACGGAGTCGAAGGCCGCCGCGATCCGGCCCAAGGCGAAGTAGCGCACGTGAGCTAGTATGAACGGGCGGTCCGGCTCCAGCCGGGCCGCCCAGCCTTGTCGGGAGCCCCTATGGCCACGCTGAACATCACCCTCGGCGACGGATTTGCGGACGACACGGTGGCGATCAGCCTCGACGGCCGGCAGGTCTACGCCAAGGACCATGTGAAGACCGATCTTCGCATCTCCCGAGCAGACGGCCTAGAGACCGAGGCGCCAGAGGGCGGCGCGACCCTGGAGGTTCGCGCGCGCGGGCAGTCGGCGAGCGCCGAGGTGGATCCCGCCCGGGACGCCTATGTGTCGATCGACCTGGACCCCCAGGGCAGACCGCAGATCCGTCGGTCGGACGAGCCGTTCCCGATGCTGTGAGGTCAGATCGCTTGGGCCACCCGCTGCGCCAGGTCCACGCGCTCGTCCTTCAGCTTCTCGGCCACCAGGAACGCCAGCTCCAGGGCCTGCTCACCGTTCAGCCGCGGGTCGCAGTGGGTGTGGTAGCGGTCGGCCAGGTCGCCCTCGGTGAGCGCCCGGGCGCCGCCCAGGCACTCGGTGACGTTCTGGCCGGTCATCTCCAGGTGCACGCCGCCGGGATGCACGCCCTCGGCCTTGCAGATGTCGACGAAGCTCTTCACCTCCGAAAGGATCCGGTCGAAGGGCCGGGTCTTGTAGCCGGTGGCCGCGGTGAGGGTGTTGCCGTGCATCGGGTCGATCGCCCAGACGACCGTGCGCCCCGAGGCCTTCACCTCGCGCAGCAGGCCCGGCAGCCGCTTGTCGATCTTGTCGTAGCCGAAGCGGCCGTAGAGCGTGAGCCGGCCGGGCTCGTCCTTGGGGTTCAGCGTGTCGATCAGGCGCAACAGCTCGTCGGCCTCCAGCGTCGGGCCGACCTTCACCCCGATGGGATTCTTGATACCGCGGAAGAACTCGACATGCGCCCCGTCGAGCTGGCGGGTCCGCTCGCCGATCCACAAGAGGTGCGCCGAGGTGTCGTACCACTCGCCCGACGTGGAATCGACGCGGGTCATCGCCTCCTCGAAGCCCAGCAGCAGGCCTTCGTGCGAGGTGAAGAACTCCACCCGGTGCATCTCGGGATGCGTCTCGGGCGTCACGCCGATCGCAGCCATGAAGGTCAGGGCCTCGGAGATCTTCTCCGACAGCTCGCGGTAGCGCGCCCCCTGGGGGCTCGCATCCACGAAGCCAAGGGTCCAGCGGTGGATGTTGTAGAGGTCGGCGTAGCCGCCGCCGGCGAAGGCCCGCAGCAGGTTCAGCGTCGCCGACGACTGGCTGTAGGCCTGCATCAGCCGGTTCGGATCGGGGATCCGCCCCTCGGGCGTGAACTCCATCGCGTTGATGTTGTCGCCCCGGTAGGACGGCAGCTCGACGTCCCCGACCTGCTCGACCGGCGAGGAACGCGGCTTGCCGAACTGGCCGGCCATGCGGCCGACCTTCACCACCGGCTTTCCGCCAGCGAAGGTCAGCACCACCGCCATCTGCAGGATCAGGCGGAAGGTGTCGCGGATGTTGTCGGCGTGGAACTCCTTGAAGCTCTCGGCGCAGTCGCCGCCCTGCAGCAGGAAGGCCTTGCCGGCGGCCACGTCGCCCAGGAGGCTCTTCAGCCGCCGCGCCTCGCCGGCGAACACCAGCGGCGGCATCCGGCGCAGGCTGGCCTCCACGCGGGCCAACTCGGCCAGGTCCGGATAGTCGGCCGGGATGTGCTTGGCGGGCTTGTGCCTCCAGGAGGCGGGCGTCCAGTGCTCGGTCATGGTCTTCGTCCGGAAACCGCCGACGTCGGCGGGCCGGGCGTTTTACCGATCTTGCGCCGCAGCGTCGACCGGCTTGGCCGTCGCAGGGCTCAGGCCGCCGCAGCCTCTTCGGAGTCGGCCAGGGCGGCGATGACGGCGGTGAGCGCGGCGAGGGCCAGCCACCACTCCTGCCACACCCCGAAGCTGACGGCGCCGATGAAGAGATAGACGGCCGCCGAACCGGCGGTGGCCGCCGCCACGAGGCTGCGCTGGTCCCGGGCGAGACGGCGGAAGACGAAAGCCCACGCCAGGGCGGCGGCGACGGCGCCCAGGACCCCCAGCTCGAGCCAGATCTGCAGCGGCCCATTGTGCGGGTGAAGCTGGATGTGCGGACTGAAGGCGCGGCTCGCCTCCAGGCCCCAGCCGCGCCACGGGTGGTCGGCGATCCGCTCGATGGCGTAGGTCCAGTATCCGACCCGCTGCGCCCAGGAGAGCGGCAGCTGCGGGCCGACGCCCAGCGCCTGCAGGCCCAGGACCAGCAGCGGCATCACCAGCGCCAGGGCCGCGGCGCCCAGCGCCATCCAGCGCGGGGCCGACCGGGGCCAGATCCAGGCCACCACCGCGACCGTGACCGCCAGGCCGACGGCCAGCGCCGGGGCGTCCGTCAGGAATCCCTGGGCCACCAGGAACGCTCCCGCCGCCATGGGCAGGGCCAGCCAGGCCGGCGCGCCGGCGCGCATCCCGCCGGCCGCGGCGACCGGCCAGAGCAGCGCCAGGACGAAACTGCCCTGGGCGATGTTCTTGCGGCCGAGGTCGGGGCGGATGGGATCGCCGATGGCGCTGCGGAGCGCCTGGTAGAGGGCGCCGCCCGTGAACGCCTCGACCAGCAGCACGGCGCCATAGGCCGCAAGTCCCCAGGCGAAGATGCGAAGGGTCAGGCCGCGCAGGCGCCCGTCGGCGCGGCGCGCCGCCTGCCAGGCCGCCCAATATAGCGGAAGCTGCAGGGCGAGCTTGAGGCTCGTGCTGTCCTCCAGCGCCTCGGGCTGGTGCGGGCTCCACAGGCTGGACAGCGCGGCCCAGGCGACACCCAGGCCCAGGAGGATCGCCAGCGGCAGCTCCCGTCGCCCGACCCGCAGCGCCGGCAGGCAGAGCAGGCCGACGAGCCCCACGAGCGGCGCAAAGGCCAGGGGCCCCAGCCACGCCAGCAACGGCGTGAGCCCGGCGGCGCCGGCCAGCACCCAGCCGCACCACAAGCCCAACCGGTCGCGCCGCTCCGCCGCCGCCTCGTTCATCCCCGGCCCCATACGGCGGTTCGGCGAAACTGTCTCTACGCCACCTGGCCCAGCGCCGGCGGGGCGCGCTTCTCGCGCATGGTGACCAGCTCCTCGGCCAGCGTCGGGTGGACGGCGCAAGTGGCGTCCCACTGGGGCTTGGTGACGCCCATCTTCAGGGCGATGGCGGCCATCTGGATGATCTCCGCCGCATCGGGCGCGATCACGTGGCAGCCGAGGATCTTCTCGGTCCCCTGCTCCACCACCAGCTTGATCATCGCCCGCTGGTGGCCGCCGTAGAAGGTCTCCTTCATCGGCCGGAACTTCGAGAAATAGATATCCACCTTGCCGTGCTTGCGACGGGCGTCGGCTTCGGACAGACCCACCGTGCCGATCTGCGGCTGGGTGAAGACGGCGGCGGCCACCATCTCGTGGTCGAACGTCGTGGGCTGGTCGCTGAACTCGGTGAGCGCGAAGGCCTGGCCCTCGCGGATCGCCACGGGCGTCAGGTTGATCCGGTCGGTGACGTCGCCCACGGCCCAGATGTTGTCGACACTGGAACGCGAGTATTCGTCGACCTTCACCGCCCCGTTCTCCGACAGCTCGACGCCGGCCTCCTCCAGGCCCAGGCCGTCCGTATAGGGCGCGCGGCCAAGGGCGAACATGACGACCTCCGATTCCACCGAGTGCCCGCCGGTGCAGACGCTCTTCAGCCCCCCAGCGGTCTTCTCGATGGCGGCGTGCTGGCTTCCCAGCATCACCTTGATTCCACGGGCCTCCATCTCCTCGGCGATGTGGGCGCGGATGTCGTCGTCGAACCCGCGGAGCACGTTCGGCCCCCGGTGGACCACCGTCGTGTCCACGCCCAGGCCGTTGAAGATGCAGGCGAACTCCAGCGCGATATAGCCGCCGCCGGCGATCACGATGGATTTCGGCAGCTGTTCCAGGTGGAAGGCCTCGTTGGAGGTGATCGCGTGCTCCACGCCGGGCAGTTCGCGGGGCATCCACGGCTGGCCGCCAGTGGCGATCAGGATCCTGCGGGCGGTGACCGGACCGTGGCCTTCCACTTCGACGGTATGGCGGTCGGTCAACCGCGCCCGGCCGTGGAACAGCTCGGCCCCGGCGTTGCGCAGGTTGGTGACATAGATCCCCGACAGCCGGGCGATCTCCTTGTCCTTCTCCATCAGGAAGCGCGGCCAGTCGAAGCGGGTCTCGCCGATGTGCCAGCCGTAGCCTCGCGCAGTCTCGAAATGCCGCGAGAATTCCGAGGCGTAGACCATGAACTTCTTGGGCACGCAGCCGCGGACGACGCAGGTTCCGCCCACGCGATGCTCTTCGGCGACGGCCACCCGCGCGCCCGACATGGCAGCCACCCGGGCCGCACGCACGCCGCCGGACCCGGCGCCGATGACGAAGAGGTCGTAGTCGTAGTCCGCCAAGAGGGACTCCTCGGAGTTCAGGGTTCGATCTCGACGACGCCGTCCGCCGTCCCGACCAGGGCGCGGTCCGCAAGATCGAGGAACAGGCCATGGTCCACCACGCCGGTGACGCTCTTCAGCGCCGCCGCCAGGACCGCCGGCTCCTCGATCCGGCCGCAGGAGACGTCATAGATAAGGTTTCCGCCGTCGGTTCTCACGGGTTCGCCGTCCTTGCGCCGAAGCGCCGGCGCGACGCCGATGTCGCAGTCGGCCAAGGCGTCGCAGATGCGCAGCGCGGTCGTCTTGTGCCCGAACGCCACGACCTCGATCGGCAGCGGGAACTTCCCCAGTATTTTCACATGCTTCGCGGCGTCTGCTATCACCACGCAGGACTTCGAGGCTTCCCACACCAGCTTCTCGCGCAGCAGGGCCGCGCCGCCGCCCTTGATGAGCGAAAGGCCGGGCCCGATCTCGTCGGCGCCGTCCACAGTGAGGTCGATGCCCTTCGTCTCGCCCAGCTCGCCCAGGCGGATCCCGAGGCTCTGGGCGAGGTCCGCGGTGGCTTGGGACGTCGCCACGCCAACGATGTCGAGCTTGCGGGCCGCGAGCGCCTTCACGAACCAGGCGGCGGTGGAGCCGGTGCCCAGGCCGACGACCATGCCGCTCTCGACCAGCGCCGCGGCAGCCTCGCCGGCCGCCTTCTTCTGCGCGTCAGCGTCGCTCACTTGGACTTCCCTGCCTTCTTCTTCGTCATCGCCGCCCGGAAGCGCGCGGCCCAGCCGTCCTTCTGCGCCTGGCGCCCGCGGGCCAGCGCCAGGGCGTCGGGCGCCACGTCCTCAGTGATCACCGAGCCCGAACCCGTATATGCGCCCGCGCCGATCGTGACCGGCGCCACGAGGGACGAGTTCGAGCCTATGAACGCGCCATCCCCCACATGGGTGTCGTATTTGAAGAAGCCGTCGTAGTTGCAGAAGATCGTCCCGGCGCCGATGTTCGCCCCGGCGCCGACCGTCCCGTCGCCCAGGTAGGCCAGGTGGTTGGCCTTTGCGCCCCGCCCCACGGTCACCTTCTTCACCTCCACGAAGTTGCCGATGTGGGCTTCTTCGCCGATCACCGCCCCGGGCCGCAGGCGGGCGTAAGGGCCGACCAGGGCGTCCTCCCCCACCACCGCGCCCTCCAGGTGGCTGAACGCGCGGATCACGGCCCCCGTGGCCACCTTCACGCCGGGCCCGAAGACCACATAGGGCTCGATCGTCGCGCCGGCGGCGATCTGGGTGTCCCAGGCGAAAAAGACGGTCTCCGGCGCGGTCATCGCCACGCCCTCAGCCAGGAAGAACGCGCGGCGGCGGCGCTGGAACTCGCCCTCGGCCTGGGCCAGCTGCATGGGCGTGTCCGCGCCCATCACCGCCGCCTCAGGCGCAACGTGGGCCCGGACCAGCTTTTCCTCGTGGACCGCCTCGGCGATGATGCCCGTGAGGAAGTACTCGCGCTTGGGATTGTCGTCGGTCAGGCGCGAGAGCCAGCGGAACAGGTCCGCGCGGCCCGCCAGGTACATGCCGGCGTTGCACAGCTTGACCTGCTTCTCGTGTTCGGTGGCCTGGCTGGGCTCGACCACCCGCATGACGTGGCCGTCGGCGCCGCGGATGATGCGGCCGTAGAGCAAGGGGTCGACCGGCTCGAACCCCAGGATCGCCAGCGCCGCGCCGTTGCGCCTCAGCGTGAACAAGGGCTCCAGGTCCTGGGCCTGCAGCAGCGGCGGGTCGGCGTTGACCACCAGGACGTCGCCGTCGAAATCGGCCAGGGCGTCCTGGGCGCACAGCACCGCGTGGCCGGTGCCCTTGGGCGGATCCTGGATCACCACGGCGGCCTCGCCCAGGCGGCGCACGACCAGCTCGCGGACCTCCGGGATCAGGCCGACGACCACATGGATGCGCTCGCAGCCTGCGGCCTGGACGGTGTCGATGATCCGGTCCAGCAGGGTGCGGCCGCCCACCTTGTGCAGCACCTTGGGCGTCTTCGACTTCATCCGCGTGCCGTGGCCGGCGGCCATGATCACGGCGGCTCTGGCGGTCATTCGGCGTTCCCCCGGGGCAGTGCGAGTCTTGAGGTCCGTCCCCCGCTTAGCAAGCCTTGTGGCCGGGGGCGAGAAACAGCTAGCTAGCGGCCGCATGTCCGACCCTGGTTCCCTCGCCCGCACCGCCGCCGCCGGCCTCGACGGGGCCGTGATCGCCTTCGACCTCGACGGGACCCTGGTGGACACCGCGCCCGACCTGATCGGGACGTTGAACCATCTCCTGGCCGAGGAGGGCCTGCCCGCCCTGCCCCTCGACGAGGCCCGGCCCTTCATCGGCCACGGCGCGCGCCGGCTGCTGGAACGTGGCTTCCACGCCGCCGGCCAGGTTCTGCACCCAAATCGCCTGCAGCACCTCTTCGAGCGCTTCATCCCCCACTACCTCGGCCGTATCGCCCAGGAGAGCCGGCCCTTCCCCGGCTGCGAGGCCGCCCTCGACCTGCTGCGGGACCAGGGCGCGCGCCTCTGCGTCTGCACCAACAAGCCCACAGACCTCTCGATCGCCCTGCTGGACGCCCTGGACCTCTCCCGCCGCTTCGAGGCCATCATCGGCCCGGACCGGGCCCCCGCCGCCAAGCCCGACGCCAGCCACCTGCGAACGGCGGTCGAGGCCGCCGGCGGCGACATCCGCCGCGCGATCCTGGTCGGCGATTCCGGCACGGACGCAGGCGCCGCGCGGGCCGCCGGCGCGGGCCTGATCCTCGTCTCCTTCGGCTACACCGAGATTCCCGTCGCCGATCTCGGGCCCGACGAACTCGTCCACAGTTTCGGGGACTTGCCCGCCGCCTGCCTGCGGCTGCTCGGCGCTTGCGGCGCAAAGCCCGAGGCGCTATAGCCGCCGCCTTCCCGCGCGCCGCCGCTCTTGCGGCCCGCGCCCGGATGGATGCGTAGCTCAGCGGGAGAGCACCTCGTTCACACCGAGGGGGTCACAGGTTCAATCCCTGTCGCATCCACCATCTTCTTCCCACCGATCATGCATCAAGGGCCCGACCCGTCGGTCGATCCGCCGACGCCGATTGGAGCGTCCGCGCGAGGCTGGACTTCGCGAGTCGCTGGCGTAACGATCCTTCGAATAATCAGGCGCGAGAACCGCCGACGGAGGAAACGCAGATGACGGTGGCCGTCCTTTCCAAGCACGTCCCCATCCAGGAGACACGCCGAACCGACTATGACCGGTTCCGTGTGACCCCTGTCTCGCCGCACATCGGGGCCGAGATCCGGGGCCTCGACCTCTCGCGTCTGGACGACGGTCTGGTCGAGGATCTCCGGCAGGCCTGGGCCGACTGGCTGGTGCTTGTGATCCGAGACCAGAAGCTTTCTCGTGAGGATCACAAGGCGCTGGGCCGCCGGTTCGGAACGCTCCACGTCCACCCCATGCACCATGGGCGGCCGGACCAGGACCAGGAGATCCTGGTGGTCAAGACCACGGCCAAGTCCGCCTACACGGCCGGCGAGGCCTGGCACACCGACGTAAGCTGCGACCCGATCCCCCCTCTGGGCTCGATGCTCTACATCACGGAGACTCCGGAATGCGGTGGCGGCGACACCCTGTTCGCCAACATGTACATGGCCTGCGAGATGCTCTCGCCCGCGATGCGGGGGCTCCTGGAGGGACTCGACGCCGTCCACGACGGGGCGCTTCCGTACATCGGCAGCTACAAGTCAGCGCCCCCGGAGGGGGGTTATCCGCGTAGCGTTCACCCCGTCATCACCCGCCATCCATGGACCGGCCGACAGGTGCTCTACGTCAACTCCGGCTTCACCACCCATATCGAGGGCCTGCAACGGTGGGAAAGCCGCGCCATCCTCGACATGTGCTTCCAACTCCTGCAGCGGGAGCCGAAGCTGCACTGTCGGGTGCGCTGGGAGCCGGGAACCCTCACCATCTGGGACAACCGCTGCACGCAGCATCAGGCCGTGTGGGACTACTTCCCCTATTCCCGCTATGGCGAGCGCGTGTCGATCGTCGGGGAAGATCGACCGGCCAGATAGGAGCGGCGCTCCCCATAGGGTCGTGTGCTCAGCCACGCCCCCCCGCGGCAAGGTGGAGCCTGGCGGGGCGAACTGCCGAGCCTGTGGCGCATCTTGCTTACCGGATCGGCCGCGGCGCGGCAGGCTGGATCACGACAGGTCAGCGCGGTCGGCGAGGCAGAGCCAGGGCAGGCGCTCCTCGGGAAAGATGTGGAACGTGGGCGCGAGCTCGCCGGCCGCGTCGAACGCGCCCACGTGGATGTGCAGCTCGTCGGGGCGCGCTTCCCCCTGGCAGGTGAGCGTCGAGCCGCAGGTGGCGCAGAACCCGCGGGTCGTGCCCGGCGATGACCGGAACCTCGCGATCTCGCCGCGCGTGGCTTCGACCTCGGCTTGCCCGTAGGCCACGAACACGGAGACGGGGGCTCCGCTGTGCTTCCGGCAGCTCTGGCAATGGCACCAGCCGATCCAGCGCGGCGGTCCCGAAGCGCGGAACCGAACCGCGCCGCAGAGGCATCCGCCGTCCCAATGGTCCCGCATCGTCAGCCCTCCCCCGTCGATGTCAGCCTACGCCGGCTCGACCGCTCATGCGACGGCCCGGCTCGTCCGGGGGCGCGCCTGGGCGAAGGTGATGATCGCCGCGGCCGCCGCGAGGAACGGCAAGACCGACAGGTTCAGCCCCCGCCACCCGATGGCCTCGTTCAGCGCGCCGGCCGAGAACGACCCCGCGGCGACCACGCCCACGATCATGAAGTCGTTGAACGCCTGGACCTTCGCGCGCTCGGAGGGTCGGTAGGTCTCGGTCAGCAGGGTGCTTCCGCCCACGTAGAGCAGGTTCCAGCCGAGACCGAGCAGAATGAGGGCCGAGACGTAGTGCAGAAAGGCCACGCCGCTCAGGGTGATGAGCACGTGCGCCAGCAACAGGCCGACGCCCAGCAGCATCAGCGGCGTCACCCCGAACTTGCGGATCAGCCAGCCGGTGAAGAACGACGGCGCGAACATCCCCAGCGCGTGCCACTGGATCACCGTCGCCGCCGTGCTGACCTGATGGTGGTGTTCGACCATGGAGAGCGGCGTGGCGGTCATGACCGTGACCATCACACCGTAGCCGACCGCCGCCCCCGCCACGGCCGCGATGAACCGCGGTTGACGTGCGATCGCTGCGAAGGGCCGGGCCGGCTCCCCGCCCGCGACAGCCGTCGCGGCTCCGGGAAGGCGCGTGGCGGCGATGACCGGGATGGCGAGCAGGCCGAGAACGGCGACGACGAAGAATGATCCGGAATAGGGGGCGGGGAGCGCATCGCGCGTGAGCGCGCCTAGGTGCGGGCCGGCGAGCGCGGCGACGATCCCCCCTGTGAGGACCAGCGAGATCGCGCGGCTCCTGAACGCCTCCGACGCCGCCTCCGCCGCCGCGAAGCGGTAGAACTGCGCGAAACCCTGGTAGGCGCCGACCAGCGCCGTGCCCAGGCAGAGAAGGGCGAAGCTTCCCGTTAGCATGGCGAACCCGGCGAGCAGGCCTCCGCTCATTCCGAGAGCCGCACCGAGGATGAAACCCGGCTTGCGTCCGAGCCGCCCCATGAGGAAAGCCGCCGGAATGGTGGCGATCGCCGTGCCGAGCGCGATCGTCGCGATCGGCAGCGTGGCCATGACCGGCGCGGGCGCCAGGACGGCGCCCGCCAGGCCGCCGACGGTCATCAGCAGCACGGAACTCGTCTGGAACAGCGCCTGGCTCGCCGCCAGGGCCAGCACGACCCTCTGCTCGTGTCTCACGCGCCACTCCTTGACGGTCAGCCCCCGACGCTTCATTCAAGAGTTCTCTTGAACGAATTGGCTCTATGGCACAGATCCGGTCGACGCCAAGCCCGAAGCTCGAACTGTTCACCGTTTTCGCCGGCGTGGCCCGGGCTCTCGGCAACCCTCACCGTCTCGATCTGCTCGAGCAGCTGGCCCAGGGCGAGAAGGCGGTGGAGGCCTTGGCCTCGAAGGCCGATCTCAGCTTCGCCAACGCCTCGCAGCATCTCCGGGTATTGCACCGCGCCGGGCTGGTGACAGCCGACCGGCGGGGCAAGCAGGTGGTCTACCGGCTGGCGTCGCAGGATGTGCACGACCTCCTCGCGGCCCTGCGCCAGGTCGCCGAACGCCACGCCGATGGGGCGCAGCGCGTGGTGGATGACTACTTCCGCTCGCGGGACCGGCTTCATCCGGTCGGCTTCGACGAACTCGAGCGGAAGATGGCGGACGGCCTCGTGACGGTGCTGGACGTTCGCCCAGGCGACGAGTTCGTCCAGGGTCACCTTCCCGGCGCGCTGAACATCCCGCTTGCGGAACTCCAGTCCCGGCTCGGCGGGCTGCCGTTGGAACGCGACGTCGTCGCCTACTGCCGCGGGCCCTGGTGCGTACTGGCGTTCGAAGCCGTGGCGCTGCTGCGCGCCGCGGGGCGGACGGCGCATCGGCTGGACGGCGGCCTGCCGGAATGGCGACGGTCCGGCCGCCCGGTGATCGCCGCGGCCTGAGCGGCCTCGACTAGAAGACGAGAACGTTCTCCGAGGCGACGGTCTCGGCGGCCAGGGCCTCCATGGTGCTGCGCGTGGCGCCTTCCACGACATCCGCCTCGGTGAGTCCGCGCGCGTCCATGCAGGCGCCGCACAACAAGACGCGGCCCTTGGCGCCAGCGAGCACCCGACGGAGCATCCGCTCCAGGTTGTAGTAGCCCTCCGGCGTCCTCTGCCCCTTGCGCGCTGCGGCGACGGCGTCGGCCATGAGGAAGACGACCACTTCGCCCGCAGGATCGGCCTTCTGCAGCGCGGACGCCAGGCGCAGCCCGTTGTAGGTGCGCTCGGTCCCATACGGCGGATCGTTGAGGATGAAGAGCACCTTCACTGGTCTCCTCCCGGGCTCGCTGGAGAGAACCTGCCCAGTAGTCCGGAACCCGCCGCAGGACCTTGCGATCGGTCAACGCCCCCGCCACTCGGAACCCACCCTTAACCCTCACCAACGTACCGCTCGCGCCACCAGTCGGGAGCAGTTGCGTGACCAAAGGGTGCGAAGGGTGCCGGGACGGCGAGGCGTTCGAGGCGCCGTTCTCGATGGCGTTCCAGCCGATCGTGGACCTGAGCCGCGGCGCCGTCTTCGCCCATGAGGCCCTGGTGCGCGGGCCCGCAGGCCAGAGCGCCGGCACGGTGCTCGCGAAGATCTCCGAAGCCAACCGCTACGTCTTCGACCAGCAGTGCCGGGTGAAGGCGATCGAGCTTGCGACCCGCCTCGGGATGGCGGCGAGCGGCGCCTGCCTCTCCATCAACTTCATGCCGAACGCCGTCTACGAGCCGCGGGCCTGCATCCGCACAACACTCGCCACCGCGATGCGGACCGGCTTCCCGCTGGACAGGATCATCTTCGAGTTCACCGAGGACGAGCGGCTCGACACCGCGCACATCCTCAACATCCTGCGGACCTATCACGCGATGGGCTTCAAGACGGCGATCGACGACTTCGGCGCGGGCTATGCCGGCCTGAACCTCCTGGCGAAGTACCAGCCGGACATCGTCAAGCTCGACATGGACCTGATCCGCGACATCGATCGGGACCGCGCCCGACGCAGCGTCGTCTCGCACCTCCTGGCCATGCTCGCAGACCTCGGCGTGCGGCCGGTCTGCGAGGGCGTGGAGACCGAAGGCGAGCTGAACGCCCTGCGCGACCTGGGCGTCGAGCTGGTCCAGGGGTACGCCATCGCCAGGCCGGTGTTCGAGGGACTGGCCGAGCCCCGCAAGGAGGCGTCGCTCCGCGTCGCCGGCGCCGCCAGCGGCTGATCAGCCTGCCCGGATCGAAGCGGCGCCCAGTTCCCGGGCGCCGGCGCCCGGCGGCTAGGCGTTCATGTTGCACTGCACAGGCGCGGGCATTGGCGCCCTGCCCACACGCCGCTTCCCCCGCTTAGTCCGGAGGCATGCGCGTCCTCGTCGTGGATCCCGATCCCGCCCGGGCCGCCCTCGTCGCCGAGGGCCTGGCCGGCGTGGAGCCGTTGGAGGTGCGCCACGCGGCCCTCTTCGATCCCACCGAAGCGGCGATCTACGCGCCGGACGTGGTGGTGGTGGCCGCCGACAGCCCCGATCGCGACACCCTGGAGAGCCTGCGCGAGGCGAGCCTCGCCAATCCCCGGCCGGTGGTGATGTTCGTCGACCGCTCGGAACCCGGCCTGGCGGAAGAGGCGGTGCGCGCTGGCGTCGCCGCCTACGTGGTCGACGGCCTGGCCGCCAATCGCGTCCGCGCCGTCCTGGAAGTGGCCATGAGCCGCTTCGCCCTGATGAACCAGCTGCGCCAGGATCTGGACAAGGCCAAGGCCGACCTGGCCTCGCGCAAGACCGTCGAGCGCGCCAAGGCCCTGCTGATGCGCGAGCGGGGGCTGGAGGAGGACGAGGCCTACAAGCTGCTGCGCAAGCTCTCGATGGACACCGGCCGGCCCCTCGCGGCCGTGGCGAACGACCTGCTGGCCTTCGCCGGCGTTCTGAAAGGGGCCAAGCCGTGACGTGCCGCCTGAAGCTGGGCTTCGTGCCGCTGACCGATGCGGCGCCCCTGATCGCCGCCCGGGCGCAGGGCTACTTCCGAGACGAGGGCTTGGAGGTCCAGCTCAGCCGCGAGGTCTCGTGGGCCACCATCCGCGACAAGGTGGCGGCCGGCGTGCTGGACGGCGCCCATATGCTGGCGCCCATGGCCATCGCCGCCACCCTGGGCGTGGGCAGCGAGCGCGCGCCCATGGTCGTGCCCCTGGCGCTGGGGGTGAACGGGGCCGGCGTGACGCTCTCGACGCGGCTCACAAACGGCGGGACGCGGGCCGAGGACCTGGCCCGGCTGATCGCCAGGCGGCGGGACGAGGGCGCGAGCCCCCTGACCTTCGCCGTCGTCTTCCCCTACTCGATCCACAACTACCTGCTGCGCGCCTGGCTGGCCGGGGCCGGAGTCGATCCGGACGCAGACGTGCGCCTGATCGTGGCGCCGCCCTCGCGGATGGCGGAGCTGCTGGAGGCCGGCGTCGTCGAGGGCTTCGGGGCCGGCGAGCCCTGGGGCGCCCTGGCCGAGAGCGCCGGCGTGGGCCGGGTGGCCGTGCGCGCCGCCGAGTTCTGGGGCCGGGCGCCCGACAAGGTGTTCGGCGTGACCGAGGCTTGGGCGGCGAAGGATCCGGCGCGGCTCGCAGCGGTGGTGCGCGCCCTGTCGCGAGGCGCGGCCTGGTGCGACGCGCCCGGCGCCCGCGCCGAGTTGGCCGCCCTGCTGGCCCGGCCCGAATACGTGGATGCGCCCGCCGGGCTGATCGAACCCGGACTCCGGCACGTGGTCTTCCATCGCGAGGGCGCGAACTCGCCGCGGCCGGAGGACGCCGCCTGGCTCATCGGCCAGATGGTGCGCTGGGGGCAGCTCGGCGCGAGCGTCGACGCGGAGGCCGCGGCCCGCCGGATCTACCGGCCGGAGGTCTACGAGGCGGCCCTGGCCGGCTGAGCGCCCGATTCCACGGCGCCTGCGACCGGGCGGCGCCTGGTTTTTCACCGCACCGCCCAAAGAGGCCCCGCACGGCCGGCCGGGCCGTGACCTCGAGGCGGGTGCGGGGTCTCCTGCGTCCAGGCCCAGGACAACGGCGTTCGCGGCTTCCGGACCGGCTCGAGGTCGAGCCCCTCCACCACACGGCGACGCCGCCGCTCCAACGCAAATCTGCACGGGGCCTCTTCCGCATGCTGTCACGTTCCTTCCTCAAGGCCGGCCACACGCCCACGCTGTTCTCGGCCTTCCTCTATTTCGACCTGAGCTTCATGGTCTGGGTGCTGCTGGGCCCGCTGGGCGTCGCCATCGCCGCCGACTTCGGCCTCTCCCCCGCCCAGAAGGGCTTCATGGTGGCCGTCCCCGTCCTGGCGGGCGCCCTGCTGCGGATCGTGGCGGGGGTCCTGGTGGACCACATCGGCCCGAAGACGACCGGGATCATCGGCCAGCTCATCGTGCTGGTGGGCCTGGCCGCCGCCTGGCGGCTCGGCCTGCATAGCTACAACCAGGTGCTGGCGCTGGGCGCCCTCCTCGGCGTCGCCGGCGCCTCGTTCGCCGTCGCCCTGCCGCTGGCCTCGCGCTGGTATCCGCCGGAACACCAGGGCCTGGCCCTCGGCATAGCCGGCGCAGGCAATTCCGGCACCGCCCTGGCCGCCCTGTTCGCGCCGGGCCTGGCCCAGGTCTTCGGCTGGACGAACGTGATCGGCCTGGCGGCCCTGCCCCTCGCCGTGGCCTTCGTGGTCTACCTGGTCTTCGCCAAGGACGCGCCGGACCGGCCGCCGGCCAAGGCCTTCTCGGAATATCTCGACGTGCTGAAGGTGGGCGACGCCTGGTGGCTGATGCTGCTCTACAGCGTCACCTTCGGCGGCTTCGTGGGCCTGTCATCCTCGCTGACCATCTTCTTCAACGCCGAGTACCGCCTCCCGGCGGTGACAGCCGGGTTCTTCACCGCCGCCTGCGTCTTCGCCGGCTCGTTCGCCCGGCCGATCGGCGGGGCGCTGGCCGACCGCTTCGGCGGGGTGCGGACGCTGAGCGTGGTGTTCGTGCTCGCCGCCCTGGGCCTGGCCCTCGCCAGCTTCAGGGCGCCCAGCGCCTGGCTCGCCCTCGGCGTGATCCTGTTCGCCATGGCGGCGCTCGGCGCCGGCAACGGCGCGGTCTTCCAGCTCGCGCCCCAGCGGTTCCGCAAGGAAATCGGGGTGATCACGGGCCTCGTCGGCATGACCGGCGGGATCGGCGGCTTCTACCTGGCCTCGAGTCTGGGCTGGGCCAAGCAGGTGACCGGCAGCTACCAGGCGGGCCTCCTGGCCTTCGCCGGCCTCGCCCTGCTGGCGCTGGCCTGTCTGAACGGCGTCAAGGCGCGGTGGCGGCGGACGTGGGTCGCCGAGGCCAAGGCCGCCGGCGCGACCCTTCGGGTCTGAGGGAGGCGACCATGACCCAGGCAATGCCCCCCAAGGAAAAGCTGATCGTCATCGGCAACGGCATGGCCGGCTGCCGCGCCGTCCAGGAGGTGCTGAAGCGCGATCCCGGCCGCTACGAGATCGCCATCTACGGCGCCGAGCCCCGCGTGAACTACGACCGGATCATGCTGTCGCCGGTGCTGGCGGGGGAGAAATCCTTCGCCGACATCGTGATCAACGACGAGGCCTGGTACCGCGACAACGGGATCACCCTGCGCGCCGGACGCACCGTAGAGGCGATCGATCTCGCGCGCCGGTTGATACGAGTGGCGGGGGGCGAGACCGCCCCCTATGACCGGCTCATCCTGGCCACTGGGTCGGATCCTATTCGCCTGCCGCTACCGGGCTCGGACCTGGCGGGCGTCGTCGCCTTCCGCGATCTTGATGACGTGGAGGCCATGACCGCCGCCGCGTCACAACCCGACGGCGCGGCGGTGGTCATCGGCGGCGGGCTGCTGGGGATCGAGGCTGCCTATGGCCTGGCCCGGCGCGGCATGAAGGCCACCGTGGTCCACCTCATGGACGTCCTGATGGAGCGCCAGCTCGACGCTTCCGCCGGTTTCCTCCTGACCCAGGCCATGGCCGACCGCGGCGTCGAGACCGTGCTGGAGGCGCAGTCCGAGGAGATCCTCGGCGAGAACGGCCGCGTCACTGGCCTGAAGCTGAAGGACGGCCGCGTCCTGCCCTGCGACCTCCTGGTCATGTCGGTGGGCATCCGGCCCAGCACCGGCCTCGCCAGGGCGGCGGGCCTCGAGGTCGGCCGCGGCGTCGTCGTCGACGACCAGATGCGCACCTCGGACCCCCACGTCTACGCCGTCGGCGAATGCGTGGAGCACCGCGGCCAGTGCTACGGCCTGGTGGCCCCGATCTGGGAGATGTGCCGGGTGATCGGCGAGACCCTGACCACCGGCGCCGGCGCCTACGAGGGCTCGGTGCTCTCGACGCGGCTCAAGGTCTCGGGCGTCGACGTCTTCTCGGCGGGCAAGTACGCCGGCGGCGAGGGTTGCGAGGACATCGTGTTCCGCGACGCGGGGCGCCAAGTCTACAAGCGCATCGTGCTGGAGGACGGCAAGGTCGCCGGCGCGGTCCTGTTCGGCGATGCGGCCGACGGCGGCTGGTACTTCGACCTGATGCGCTCGGGCGCCGACGTCTCCGATATCCGCGAGACGCTCGTCTTCGGTCAGGCGGTGACGGAGGGCCTTCGGGGGCTCGACCCTAGCGCCGCCGTTGCGGCCATGGCCGATACGGCCGAGGTCTGCGGCTGCAACGGCGTCTGCAAGGGGACCATCACCGCCGCCATCGCGGGCCAGGGCCTGAACACCCTGGAGGCCGTCCGCGCCCACACCAAGGCCTCAGCCTCCTGCGGCTCCTGCGCGCCGCTGGTCGAGAAGATCCTGCAGTTCAGCCTGGGCGACGCCTTCCAGGTCCAGACGGGGCCCAAGCCGGTCTGCGCCTGCACCCGCCACGGCCACGACGAGGTCCGCAAGCGCATCGTCGCCGAGGGCCTGAAGTCGATGCCGGCCGTCATGCAGGCCCTGGAGTGGACCACGCCCGACGGCTGCTCGTCGTGCCGCCCGGCGCTCAACTACTACCTGCTGTGCGCCTGGCCGGGCGACTATCGAGACGACAAGCAGTCGCGGTTCATCAACGAGCGCGCGCACGCCAACATCCAGAAGGACGGGACCTTCTCGGTCGTGCCACGGATGTGGGGCGGTCTCACCTCCTCCGACGAGCTGCGCGCCATCGCCGACGTGGTGGATAAGTTCGCCATTCCCACCGTGAAGGTCACCGGCGGCCAGCGCATTGACCTCTTGGGCGTCAAGAAGGAGGACCTGCCCGCCGTCTGGGCCGACCTCAACGCCGCGGGCATGGTCTCGGGCCACGCCTACGCCAAGGGCCTGCGCACCGTGAAGACCTGCGTCGGCTCGGAGTGGTGCCGCTTCGGGACCCAGGACTCCACCGGCCTCGGCGTGAAGCTCGAGAAGTTCATGTGGGGGTCGTGGACGCCGGCCAAGGTGAAGCTGGGCGTCTCGGGCTGTCCCCGCAACTGCGCGGAGGCCACCTGCAAGGACATCGGCGTGGTCTGCGTGGACTCCGGCTACGAGATCCACATCGGCGGCGCCGCCGGCCTGCACATCAAGGGGACGGAGATCCTCACCAAGGTCGCCACCGAGCAGGAGGCGATGTGGGCGATCTGCGCCGTCACCCAGCTCTACCGCGAGCAGGGCTGGTACCTGGAGCGGATCTACAAGTGGATGGACCGCGTCGGCCTGCCCTCGATCAAGGCCGAGATCGAGGACCCGGACCGCCGCCGCGCCCTCTACGACCGCTTCGCCTACTCCCAGCGGTTCTCGCGCATCGATCCCTGGGCCGAGCGGGTCGCGGGCCGCCATTCCGAAGAGTTCAACCCGCTCAGCCTGCGCATGGAGTTCGCCCCGGCATGAACGCGCTCGTGAAGGATCCCACCGACTGGGTCGACGTGGGCGCCGAGACCGACATCCCCATCCGCGGCGCCCGGCGCGTGCCGACCCCGTCCGGCCCGGTGGCGATCTTCCGCACCGGCGACGGCCGGGTGTTCGCCCTGATGGACCGCTGCCCGCACAAGGGCGGTCCCCTGAGCCAGGGCATCGTCCACGGCCACGCCGTCGCCTGCCCGCTGCACAACTGGTCCATCGACCTCGCCACCGGCGAGCCCCTGGGCGCCGACAAGGGCAAGGGCTGCGCCCCGGTGGTCCCCCTCCAGGTCCGCGACGGCCGGCTGCTGCTGGCGAGGGTGTGACGCGGTGAGCGCCGTCCGCACCGCCTGTCCCTACTGCGGCGTGGGCTGCGGCGTGCGCGGCCAGGCGGACGGGCGCGCACTGGCCGTCGAGGGGGATCCGGCCCACCCCGCCAACTTCGGCCGCCTCTGCTCCAAGGGCTCCGCCCTCGGCTCCACCGTGGGCCTGGAGGGCCGCCTTCTCGCGCCGATGATCGGTGACCGCCGCGCCACCTGGCCCGAGGCGACCGCCCTGGTGGCCCGGCGCTTCAGGGAGGCGATCGCCCGCCACGGACCGGACTCGGTGGCCTTCTACGTCTCGGGCCAGCTGCTGACCGAGGACTACTACGCCGCCAACAAGCTGATGAAGGGCTTCATCGGCTCCGGCAACATCGACACCAACTCGCGCCTCTGCATGGCCTCGGCCGTGGTCGCCCACAAGCTGGCGTTCGGCGCCGACCTCGTGCCCGGCTGCTACGAGGACCTGGAGCTGGCCGACCTCGTCGTCTTCTCCGGCCACAATGCCGCCTGGACCCACCCCGTCCTGTTCCGCCGCATGGAAGCCGCCCGCCGGCGGGGCCAGCGCCACGTGGTGATCGACCCGCGCCGCACCGACACCGCCGAGGTCGCCGACCTGCATCTGCCGATCGCGCCGCAGACGGACGTGCGCCTGTGGAACGGCCTGCTGGCCGACCTCCTCCGCCGTGGCGCGGTCGACCGCGGCTACGTGGCCGCCCACGTCTCGGGCTTCGCGGACGTCGAGGCCGAGCTCGCGCGCACCGACCAGTCCACCTTCGCCATCGCCGCGGACTGCGGGGTGAAAGCGGAGGACCTGGAGCGCTTCTACGCCTGGTTCGCCGAGACCCCGCGCACCGTCAGCCTGTTCTCCATGGGCGCCAACCAGTCGGCGCAGGGTGTCGCCAAAGGCCTGGCCATCATCAACGCCCACCTGGCGACGGGACGGATCGGCAAGCCCGGCGCCTGCCCCTTCTCCATCACCGGCCAGCCCAACGCCATGGGGGGGCGCGAGACCGGCGGCATGGCCACCACCCTGGCCGCCCACATGGACTTCTCCGAGGCCGAGCGGGCCCGTGTGCAGCGCTTCTGGGGCTCGCCCAGGATCGCTTCCGAACCCGGCCTCAAGGCGGTGGAGATGTTCGAGAACGTCCGCGAGGGCCGGATCAAGGCCCTGTGGATCATGGCCACCAACCCCGCGGTCAGCCTGCCCGACGGCGAGCGGGTGCGCGAGGCGCTGGCCGCCTGCCCTTTCGTGGTCGCCTCCGACTGCATGGCGCAGACCGACACACTCGCCTACGCCCACGTGAAGCTGCCGGCCCTGGCCTGGGGCGAGAAGGACGGGACGGTCTCCAACTCCGAGCGCCGGATCTCGCGCCAGCGGCCCCTCTTCCGCCCCCCCGGCGAGGCCCGCGCCGACTGGCGGATCGTCGCCGACGTGGCCGCCGCCATGGGCCACGAGGCCGCCTTCGCCTGGCGGTCGCCCGCCCAGGTGTTCCGCGAGTGGGCGCGGCTCACGGCCTACGAGAACGAGGACCGCTTCCTGAACCTGGGCCCGCTCGTGGCGACGACCCCGGAGTCCTACGAGGCCCTGGAGCCCGTCCAGTGGCCGGTCACGGCCCAGGGCGGGACACCGCGCCTCTTCGCCGACGGCCGCTTCCAGACCCCGGACGGGCGCGCGCGCGCGCATCCGCTCGCGGCGCAGGGTCCGGCCGAGGCGGTCGATCCCGGCTTCTCGCTCGCGCTCAACACCGGCCGGGTGCGCGACCACTGGCATACCCTCACCCGCACGGGCCTTGCCCCCGAACTCTGCCGCCACGCGCCCGAGCCCTATGTGGAGATCCATCCCGCCGACGCCGCGGCGACCGGCGTGGCGGACGGCGCCCTGACCCGGGTGCAGAGCCGCCAGGGCGAGGCCGTTGCCGTGGCCCGGGTGAGCGACCGCCAGCGGCCAGGCTCGATCTTCATGCCGATGCACTGGACGGCGGCCTATGCGCCCCAGGGCCGCGCCAACACCCTGGTCGCGCCGCGCGTCGACGCCCGTTCCGGGCAACCCGAGTTCAAGCACACCCCGGCCCGCGTGCGGCCCTATCGCGAGACCTGGCGCGGCTTCTTCGTGGCGCGGGAGCCGTACGCCCTGCCCCGCGAGTTGGATCTCGTCTGGCGGCGCATTCCCCAGGCGGGCGGCTGCCTGCACGAGTTCGCCGGCCGCGGCGACGCGGGCGAACGCGAGGCCCTGCGCCGCCGGCTGCTGCGCGGCGCGCCCGGCGACGCCCTGCGGTTCGAGGACCCGGGCACTCAGAGCCTGCGCGAGGCGTTCGTCGCCGGCGAGCGGCTGGACCGGGTGCTGTTCACCACCGCATCGGGAACCCTGCCGCCGCGCGAGTGGCTGTGCGAACTGCTGGCGGCCGACGCCCTCTCCGCGCTGGACCGCGCCGCCCTGCTGGTCGGCCGCGCGCCGGGCCGCGTCCCCGACCGCGGCCCATTGGTCTGTGCCTGCCGCGGGGTGCGCTCGGCGGCCATCCAGACGGCGATCGATGGCGGCGCGACCGACCTCGACGCAGTCGGCGAGACGACCGGCGCGGGCTCGGCCTGCGGCTCGTGCCGGCCGGAGATCGCCCGCTTGCTGGCCGGATCCCTGAAGAACGAGGTGCGCCATGCCGCCTGAACCTCGAAAGGTCCTGCTGGTGGGCGCCGGTCCCGGCCCCGCCGACCTGCTGACGGTGCGCGCCCTCCGCGCGATCGAGAGCGCCGAGGCCCTGCTCTACGACGCCTTGGTTTCAGACGAGGTGCTGGCGCTCGCGCCCGCCGCCTGCCTGACGATCCGCACCGGCAAGCGGGCCGGCCGCACCAGCATGAAGCAGCAGACGATCAACCGGCTGATGCTGCGGGTGGCGCGCCGGGGCCTTCGGGTCGTGCGGCTGAAGGGGGGCGACCCCTCAATTTTCGGCCGCGTCGGCGAGGAATCCGCTTTCCTGCACGCCCACGGGATCGAGACCGAAGTCGTCCCCGGCGTGACGGCGGCCTGCGCGGCGGCGGCGGAATTCGGCCTTCCCCTCACCCACCGCGGCCTGGCCCGGAGGGTCGCCTTCACCACCGCGCGCCTCGAGGCCGGCGCGCTTCAGACCGACTGGCGCGCCGCCGCCGACCGCGAGACCACCCTGGCGATCTACATGGGTTCGGGCGCCGCCGAGGCGCTGGCCGACGGCCTGGTGGCGGCCGGCCGCCATCCGGCGACCCCGGTGGCCGTGGTCGAGAACGCCGGCGGCGCGGACGCCCGCTGCGAGATCGGCCGGCTCGCCGACCTGGGCGCGATCGCGGCGCGGTGCGGCGCCGGGCCGACCCTCATCGTCGTCGGCGAAGCCGCGGCCCTGGCCCGTCGGACGGCCTACGCCGAGAGTTCGTCCGCCGTCAGCAGGTCCGTGTGACCGAAGCCCTTGCGGTAGTCCAACAGCGAGACGACCTGCGGCCGGACGCGGAAGAAGGCCACCTCCCCGGCGTCCATCCCGTACTGCGTCACCTCCGGAAACTTGCGGGCGAACAGCTCGGCGACCCGCCACAGGTCCTGCTCGCCGGCCACCCGTTCGGCGCGGCCCGCCAGCGAGACGCCGCGGATCCGGCTCCAGTCGCCGTAGGGTAGGTTCACGGTCAGCGACACACGCCCGTCGAGCGCCAGGTCTTGCGCTTTCTGGGAACCCTGGCCGCACCCGAAGTAGATGTCCGTCCCGTCGCTCGCGTAGCTCACCGTCGTCGCCTGCGGGAAGCCATCGGGCCGCAGGGTGGCGATCGTCATGTCGCGGCCTTCGGCGAGGATCTCGATGACGTCCTGCCGCAGCCGCGGATCCACTGTCGTGGCCATCAGGGGCCTCCATGTCCGGAAGTGGCCCTTGACTAGCAGCCGGGGGCCGGCGAACGCCTTGACCCATCGCAACCCGGAGGCGCGTCGTGATCCTGATTGGCCAGTACGATAGCCCCTTCGTTCGCCGCGTTGCCGTGGCGATGGGCCTCTACGGCATGAGCTATGAGCACCGGCCGTGGTCGGTGTTCGCCGACGCGGACCGCATAGCCGAGTTCAACCCGCTTCGGCGCGTGCCGACCCTTGTGACCGACGACGGCGAAGCGCTGGTCGAGAGTTCCGCCATCCTCGACTGGCTGGACGAGCAGGCCGGACCGGACCGGGCCCTGATCGCCGCCTCGGGACCGGCGCGCCGCCATCACCTCAGGATCTGCGCGCTCGCCGGGGGCCTCGCCGACAAGACGGTGAGCCTGATCTACGAGCGCGCCATCCATGGGCGCGAGACCGCCGTCTGGGTCGAGCGGTGCCGGACCCAGATCGCCGCCGTGCTCGACGCCTTGGAATCCGACCGCGCAGCGCTGGACGCCGCATGGTGGTTCGGGGAGAGTCCGGGCCACGCCGACATCTTTGTCGGCTGCGCATTGCGAATCTTGTCGGAGGCGCTGCCGGGGGTCTTCGACCGCGCCCGCTGGCCGGCCCTGGCGGACCATGCGGCGCAGTGCGAGGCGCTGCCCGCCTTCAAAGCCGTCGTCCAGCCCTTCCATGTGACGCCGCCTGTGTCCTGACGGATACAGGGGGCGCCGAACGAACCGCCTGGCGGAACAACGTTCTACACTCTCCGGTTGTTGCCTCACAGACTAGGAGGGACGCTGGATGCGGGGCTCCCCAGGGCAGGCCGCGCCGACACGGCGCGACTGCCGCCGGTTCCCAGTGGGGATTCGAAGAACCACGCTATCGACACAACCGTCAATTTTGACGGTTCGTCGGACGTTTCGTGACACCCGCGCAACAGCCTACGCCGGAATTTGGCAGAACGTCGCAATCCCTTTGCCCGTAAGGGATTGGCGCCCTACGCGCGCACGACCGGCTAGGCCCGCACCCTCCCCTCAACAAGCAGGGCCGCCCGGGGAGAACGAACCGAATGACCTATGGAAACCTGTTCCGCACGACGGCGTTGGCCGGCGTGCTGGCGGGGGCCTTCGCCTCTGCCGTCCAAGCCCAGGAAGCGGCGGGCAACCGCGAGATCGAAGAGATCGTCGTCACTGCGCAGAAACGCGAACAGAGCCTGCAGGACGTGCCGATCGTGGTCACGACCGTGAGCGGCGAGCTGCTGCGCAACGCCGGCGTGAAGGACATCCGCGACCTGACCGTCCTCACCCCCGGCCTGACCGTGACGTCGACCTCGAACGAGACCGTGGTGACCGCGCGCGTGCGCGGCGTCGGCACCGTGGGCGACAACCCGGGGCTGGAATCGTCGGTCGGCGTGGTGATCGACGGCGTCTACCGTCCCCGCAACGGCGTCAGCTTCGGCGACCTGGGCCAGGTCAGCCGCATCGAGGTGCTGAAGGGCCCGCAGGGCACCCTGTTCGGCAAGAACACCTCGGCTGGCGTCATCAACGTCATCACCGAGGGCCCGACCAACAGCTTCGAGGCCGAGGGCGAGCTCACCTACGGCAACTTCGACCAGTTCGGCGTGACGGCCTCGGTCAGCGGCCCGATCAACGACACGGTGCGGGCGCGCCTGTTCGCCGGCACGCGCCAGCGTGACGGCTACCAGGACATCATCGTCGGCCCCGGCCCGCGCACCAAGACGGACGACAACGATCAGAACTTCTACACCGTCCGCGGCCAGATCGAGTTCGACGCCACCGACGACGCCACGGTGAAGTTCATCGCCGACTACACCAAGCGTGACGAGAACTGCTGCGTCGGCACGCAGCTGTTCGTGGGTCAGGCGGCCAACAGCCGCGCCAACATGATCAACGCGGTCCGCCCGGGTTCGCTCGACACCACCTCGACCCCCTTCGATCGCCAGGGCTACGCCAACCGCCCCACCTCGCAGGACGTCGAGGACATGGGCCTGTCGGGCGAGCTCAACTGGCGCCTCGACGGCGGCATGACCCTGACCGCGATCACGGCCATCCGCGAATGGCGCTCGGAGACCGGCCAGGATTCCGACTTCACCGCGGCCGACATCTCGTACCGCCCGGCGGACGGCAGCAACTTCGTCCAGTTCAACCAGTTCAGCCAGGAAGTGCGCCTGGCGGGCGACGCCTATGACGGCCGCCTGAACTGGCTGGTCGGCGCCTTCTACGCCAAGGAAGACCTGAAGAGCCGCTCGGTCCTGAAGTTCGGCTCGGACTACTACGCCTACTTCGCCGGCCGGGTGCTGGGCGGCGCGCCGGCCCTGATCGGCCTGACGCCGGGCACGATCTTCCAGCCGGGCAACGGTTCGGATGACCGCTACAAGCAGTCGAGCGACACCTTCGCGCTGTTCACCAACAACTCGCTGCAGATCACCGACCAGCTCGAGCTGACCGTCGGCCTGCGCTTCACGCGGGACGAGAAGGAGCTGGTGTCCAACTACTCGACGACGGGCACGTCGTGCGACCAGGCCGAGGCCGCCTTTGGCGCCCTGGCCGGCGCCGTCGGTCCGGCGGCGGCGGGCTCGATCGTCGGCGCCCTCTGCCTCGGCTCCGAGAACAACGACTTCGACGACCTGGGTCGCCTGGTCCAGGACCGCGTCGAGGAGGAGTTCTCGGGTACGGCCAAGCTGGCCTACCGCTGGAACCCCGACATCATGACCTACGCCTCCTACTCGCGCGGGTACAAGTCGGGCGGCTTCAACCTCGACCGCGAGGTCGTGACCCTCGTCACTCCGACCGGCCCGAACTTCACGGCCGACCCGGACACCAGCTTCCGCGGCGAGTTCGTGGACAGCTACGAGCTGGGCGCCAAGACGAGCTGGTTCGACCGCAGCCTGCTGCTGAACGTGGCGGCCTTCTACCAGGAGTTCACCGACTTCCAGCTGAACACCTTCATCGGCACCGCCTTCGTGGTGGAAACCCTGCCGGAGGTGCGCTCGATGGGCGTCGACATGGACTTCATCTACCTGCCGCCGGTCGACGGTCTGACCTTCCAGGGCGGCGTCACCTACGCCGAGACCGAGATCCAGCCGTTCACGGCGTCGGACCTCCTGAACCCCAGCCGCTTCAACAGCCTGCGCCGCCTGCCCGGCGCCCAGCTGTCGTTCGCGCCCATGTGGTCGGCCTCGCTGGCCGGCACCTACGAGCGTGACCTCGGCAACGGCCTGAAGCTGAAGGCCAACCTCTCCGGCAAGTACACCTCGCGGTACAACACCGGTTCGGACCTGCACCCGGTCAAGGTTCAGGACGAGATGGTGCTGGTGAACGGCCGCATCGGCGTCGGCTCGGACGACGAGCGCTGGACCGTCGAGTTGTGGGGCAACAACCTGTTCGACAAGGACTACGTCCAGGTCGGCTTCAACGGGCCCTTCCAGGTGGACGAGGCGAACGACTCGGTCAGCGTCTACGACGCCTTCCTGGGCGCTCCGCGCACCTACGGCGTGACCCTGCGCATGCGCTACTGATCGAGGCTCCCTCTTGGGAGGTCGGGCGGCCCGGAGTGATCCGGGCCGCCTTTTTCGTGGCCGATCAGTACGGCCGCCGCGTGGTCATGGGCGCGTCGGGATCCGGCGCGGTCGGCGGCGTGTAGCTCGGCAGCGGCTCGGGCGCTGGCAGCGGCGGTGGCGGCAGGTCCAGCACCGGGGCGCCGGCCGCCTCCTCGACCGCAGCGGCGGCGGGCGCAGGCGGCGCGGCCGGCAGGCTGACCGTGGGCGCCCGCGTCGCCTTGCGAACGGGCGCGGGCCGAGCGGCGAGCCGGGTCTCCGCGCGAGGTGGCTCCGGGCCCGCCTGCGCCTCCAGCGGCGGCGGCGGCGTCTCGGGCGCAGGAGCCGCCGGCGGCGGCGTCACGGCGGGCGTGGACGCTGCGACCTCGCTCGCCGGCGTCGGGGGCGCGGCCTCCCGCCCCTGCAAGACGGCGAAGGCCAGGACCCCGAGGCCAGCCAGCCCCACGAGGCCCGCGCCGATCATCGGCGCCGCGGACCGGCGGCCGGATGGGCGCGGTCTGGCCGCCACGGGCTGCACCACCACCTCGGCGAGTTCGGTGACGGGGGGCTCCGCGGCGACCGGCGGCGGCTCCGGGGGCGGCGGTGCGATGGGCCGTTCGGCCCGAGGCGCCACCCGCCCCACGGCCAGGACCGTCGGCTCCGCAGCGGTCGTGGGCCGGACGTATAGCGGCGTGATGGCCGCCGGGGCCTCCGGCGGCGGCGAGGGCTCCGGCGCGGGCCCGCCTTCTCCCTCGGGACGCGTCGTCTGGACGGCGGCCTTGGGCAGCGGCCCCACGCGGAAGGGCGCCTGGGGCATCTTCGGCCAGGCGCTGTTGCGGGCGAAGGGGTTGTCGTCCGAAGCCATGGGCTACCCTCCCGGCGGAGTTGGACAGCACTATGGCCTGAAGGCGGCGCCCCGCGCGAGGGCGCGCGCCAGGCTGTGCGGGATCGCCAGGCCTTCGCGCAGGACCATGCCGACGCCGTGGACCAGCGGCGGCCCCGCGTCCGCCCGCCACGCGACGCTCCGGACCCCGTGCAGCGTGAGCAGCATCCGCACCCGCGGCAAGTGGTAGGCGTCGCTGCAGGCCACCACGTGCGGATGCCCGCCCAGGCCCGCGTGCCGCACCGCCGCGGCGACATTGTCCAGGGTGTCGAGGCTCGCCTCGTCGAGGATAAGCCGCTCGGCCGCCAGGCCCGCCGCCAGCAGGGCCTCGGCCATCAGCGAGGCCTCGGTCGGACCCCGCCGGACCGCCCCGCCCGAGCAGAGCACCGGCGCTTCCGGGTGACCCGCGGCCGCCTCGAGGCCGAAGCCGATGCGCCGCAGGAGGGCCGCCGAGGCCTGCCCGTCAGGACGGACGGCCGCGCCGAAGATCACGATGAGGGGCGGGGCGCGCACGGCCCCAGCATGGTCGGCTTGGGTCAGCCGTTCAACGGCGGATGGTAGTGGTCGATCAGGTCGTTCCGCTCGGCCTCGCGCACGGCGCGCGTGACGTTCAGGCGGGTCAGGACGGTGGCTTCGGCGTATTTGCGCCGCGCCTTCTCCAGGTCCGAGCGCCACGACTGGCTGGCCAGGTTGTCGGTCTCCCCCGCGTAGACGACCTTGGCCCCCTCCTCGGTCAGCTCGGCGATCACATAGTTGGCGCCCGCCGGCGGCAGGAACCGGCTCTCGTCAATCGGCGTGTACCGGTAGAGCGCGCCGGACGCCCCGGCGAGATCGACTTGGCGGGTCACTCTGAATTCTCCCCTCAAAACGCAAGCGAGTCACTGACTGGGCCGATGCATATCGGCGCCAGTGGGACCAAATGTTGGCTGAGCGTGACCGTAGTGAGGCGCATTCGGCGGGGTGGCGGCCGGAACAACCTTCGCCGTATGTTCGTTGGGGACCCGCGCGCCCCCTCGGCGCCGTATCGCGAAGGAGAACAGGTTCGGAGCGCCAGGGCTGGACAGCCGCGGCGACGCCCCGGACAACGCCTCTATGGAGAAGCCCGCCGACTTCCAGATGCAGGCCGCGGCCGACCGACCCGTCGCGATCCTCGGCGGCGACTGGACGGCGACGCACCTGGGCGACGCCGGCGCGGAGCTGGCCCAGGAGCTGAAGGGCCGGCGCGGGCTGACCCTCGACCTCACCCAGGTCCGGCGGATGGACACGGCCGGCGCGTTCGCGGTGCTGCGCGCCGTCGGCCCCGAGTTCGATCTCGACGGCCTCGTCGCCCGCCCCGAACAGCGGCGGCTGGTCGAGCTGGTGGCCCAGGCGATGCGTGTGAAGCCGGTTGCCCGGCGCGAGCCGACGGGCTTCCTCGAGATGACCATCCGCATCGGCCGCGGCGTGATGGGCTTCGGGGCCGAGTTCCTCGACACCATGGGCTTCCTCGGCCACCTGCTGGTGGTGTCGGTCCGGTCCCTGGCGAATCTGTTCCTGGCGCCGCGCAAGGTGCGCTGGGCGCCGATCTTCTCGCAGATGGAGCGGGCCGGCCTCGACGCCATTCCCATCGTGGCGGTGACCACCTTCTTCATTGGCGCCGTGGTGGCCCTTCTGGGCGTCAACATGCTGCGTCAGTTCGGGGCCGAGGTGTTCGTCGTCGAGCTGATCGGCGTGGCGGTCCTGCGCGAGTTCAACATCGTCATCACCGCCGTCCTGCTGGCGGGCCGCTCGGCCTCGGCCTTCGCCGCCGAGCTGGGCTCGATGAAGATGAACCAGGAGGTCGACGCGATGCAGGTCATGGGCGTCGATCCGTTCGAGGCCCTGGTCCTGCCGCGCTTCCTCGCCCTGCTCATCACCATCCCCCTGCTCACCTTCGTCGCCACCCTGGCGGGCCTCCTGGGCGGCCTCATGGTCACCTGGACCGAGCTCGGCCTCGGGCCCGCCTTCTTCCTGCAGCGGATCGTCGACAACGTGGGGCCCAACCACTTCTACGTGGCGCTCTCCAAGGCGCCGGTGATGGCCGGCGTCGTGGCGGGCATCGGCTGCCGCCAGGGCCTCTTGACGGGCGGCGACGTCCAGTCGCTGGGCCGGCGGGTCACCTCGGCGGTGGTCCACGCGATCTTCGCGATCATCGTCCTCGATGCGATCTTCGCCCTGATCTACATGGAGCTCGACATATGACCGAGCTCCGCGACGAGACCCTGGCGCGCGACGTGGCCGAGGGCGACGGGCCGGCCATCGAGGTCCGCGGCCTGCGCACGGCCTTCGGCGACCACGTGGTGCACGACGACCTCGACCTGGTCGTCAACCGGGGCGAGATCCTGGGCGTGGTGGGCGGCTCCGGCACCGGCAAGTCCGTGCTGCTCAACACCATCATCGGCCTGCGCCGCCCCGACGCGGGCGAGGTCCGGGTGTTCGGCCACGCCCTGGAACGCGTGTCGCGCAGCGGGTGGAGTGAACTCGAACGCTCCTGGGGCGTCCTGTTCCAGAGCGGCGCCCTCTTCTCCAACCTCACGGTGCGCGAGAACGTCACCGCCCCGATGTTCGAGCACACCGACCTCACACAGCGGGAGGCCAACGAACTGGCGGACCTGAAGATCGCCATGGTGGGGCTCCGGCCCGAAGCCGGCGCGCTCAAGCCGTCCGAGCTCTCCGGCGGCATGCGCAAGCGCGCCGGCCTGGCGCGCGCCCTGGCGCTGGACCCGGAACTGGTGTTCCTGGACGAGCCGACCTCGGGCCTCGACCCCATCGGCGCCGCGGCCTTCGACGAGCTCATCCGCGACCTGGCCGACAGCCTGGACCTGACCGTATTCATGATCACCCACGACCTCGACTCCCTCTACGAGATCACCGACCGAGTCGCCGTGCTGGCGGACAAGAAGGTCGTGGCGGCCGCGCCGGTGCGCGAGCTCGAGCAATCGGATCACCCCTGGATCCGCGAGTACTTCCTGGGGCCGCGGGGCCGCGCCGCGCGCAGCGCCCGGATGGAACCAGGACCGGCGGAAAGAAAGCCGGGGACGGAGGGCTGATGGAAAAGAACGCCAACTACGCGCTCGTGGGCCTGTCGACCCTGATCCTGACGGTGGCCCTCGCCATCTTCGTCATCTGGCTGGCCCGCCTCAGCTTCGCGCGCGACTTCGCCCTCTATGACATCGTCTTCGAGGGCCCGGTCCGCGGCCTCTCGGAAGGTGGCGAGGTGCACTTCAACGGCATCAAGGTGGGCGAGGTCGTCGAGATCGCCCTCGACAAGACCAATCCCAGCAACGTCATCACCCGCGTGCGCGTCGCCCAGGACGTGCCGATCCGCACCGATTCCTTCGCCACTCTGGAGCCCCAGGGGATCACCGGCCTCAACTACATCCAGATCAGCGCCGGCTCGGCCTCCGCGCCGCTGCTCAAGGAGTACGCCGAGGCCGAGTGCGAGAAGGCGCCCCGCCGCCTCGGCCAGGAGTGCATCCCCGTGATGCGCAGCCAGCGCAGCACCATCTCCGACCTGCTGGAGGGCGGCGGCACCGTGCTGACCCGCACCATCGAGGCGCTGGACCGCATGAACCGCGTGCTCTCGGACCAGAACATCCAGACCTTCTCGGCCGCCCTCTCGGACGCCCAGGCCGTCACCGCCGAGCTGCGCGAGCGCAAGGCGATCATCGCCGACGCCCAGGCGGCCATCCAGCGGATCGAGGAGGCCACCACCGAGATCGCCGCCCTCTCCCGCTCCACCCGGCAGCTCGTGGAGGGCGATGGCCAGCGCGCGGTGAAGAGCCTCGCCGACGCCGCCGAGGAAGGCCGCGCCGCCGCCGCCGAGGCCCGCACCATGATCTCGCGCCTGCAGGCCCCCACCACCGACTTCGCTGTCAACGGCCTGCCCCAGATCACCGCCGCGGTGATCCAGCTCCAGAGCGCCGCCGAGGCCCTCGAGCGCCTGGCCAACGAGGTCCAGGCCAGCCCCACCGGCGCACTCGGCAAGCCCCGCGGCGAGGAAATGAAGGTGCCCCAATGACCCGCACGCCCCGCCCCCTCCGGCCGGCCCTCGCCGCGGCAGCCCTGGCGCTCACGCTCCCGCTCTCGGCGTGCATCTCCCTGCTGCCGAAGTCCGAGCCGGTCCAGCTCTACCGCTTCGGCGTCCAGCCGGCGGCGGCCGAGCCGATGGTGAAGGACCAGGACACGGTCGCGCTCTTCCAGGCCAACGCCCACTTCCCGCAGGAGGCCGCCGGCGACCGGATCCTCACCCTCTCGAACGGCAAGGCCGCCTACATCGCCGAGACCCGCTGGGTGGCCCCCGCCTCGGTCCTGTGGCGTCAGGCCGTCGCCGCCGCCTTCGAGGCCGACCCCGGCCGCACCCGTCTGGTCACCCGCGGCGAGACCGCCCGCGCCGACTACGTCCTGCGCCTGGACGTCCGCAGCTTCGAGACCCGCTACGAGGCGGGCCCCAAGGCCGCCCCCACCGTCGTCGTCCGCGTCCGCGGCGTCCTCACCCGTGGCGCCGACTCGGCCCTCGCCGCCGAACGCATCTTCGAACAGCGCATCCCCGCCGCCGACAACCGCGTCGGCGCCATCGTCCCGGCCTACGATGCGGCCGTGCAAGCGGTGCTGGCCGAGGTGGTCGCCTGGGCCAACGAGACGGCGACCCCTCCGGCGTAGGGCGAAGGCGCCTACCCAGGCGCCCTTCAGGGGGGAGCTGCCGCGGAGCGGCTGAGGGGGTTTTCCGCCCCGGCGCCTCCGCCGCAGGACAACTCCCGCGACCGAACCTGCGATCTCCGGTTGAGCTTGCCGTCGAGTTGCGTAAAGTCCCGCCGGTAACCTTGGTTTGTGGGGCTTGGTGATGTTCAGGTCGGCGGCGATTTCCCTGGCGGCGGCGTTCGTTTTGGCGGGGCCGGCGTCGGCTGCGGCGCTGCTGGACCAGACCAGCCTCGAAGGCGACGGCTTCAACTTCCCGACTTGGCAGGGCGCCGTCTTCGCCCCCGGCGCGCCGACGCCGCCGTACGGGTACGCCCAGAGCTTCACGGTGGGGATCTCGGGAGAGCTCGATTCGATCGCCGTCGGGCTGGTGAACACCTCGGGCGCCGCCTTCCCGCTCACCTTCAGCCTCTATGCCGGCGTGCCGACCAACGTCTCCAACACGCCGCTCTACAGCACCGCCTGGGCTGCGCCCGAGTTCGCGGTCCCGCTCGGCGTCTACATCCCATGGTCGACCCTGCCGACCATCGACCTCAGCGCAGCGAACATCCAGGTCACCGCCGGCCAGCAACTGACCTTCGCCCTGACCACGCCCACGCCGGCGACGTACCAGCTGGCCTGGCTCAACTACGTGAACGGCGAGCCCTTCACCGTGGACGGCGGCGACAAGTACGCCCTGGGCTACGGCGGCAGCGTCCTGAAGTCCTACCCGTACGGCGGCGACTTCGCCTTCCGCACCTTCGTCTCTCAGGGCGGCGCCGTCCCGGAACCGGGAACCTGGGCCCTCATGATCCTCGGCTTCGCCGCGACGGGCGCGGGCCTGCGGCGGCGGAGGGTGCGGGTGGCGTGACGCTCGGCCCGCGGCCTCGCCGACGGGAGCACTCGCGCGGAGGGGGAGGATCGTGAGCGAACCCGATACCGCCATGGACGTCTTCGCCGGGCCGCAACAGCTGGTGAAGATCAACAGCCGCCGGCGCATGAACATGTGGCGCTCGGGGCGAGGTTCTCCCACCGTCGTGTTGGCCCCCGGGTTCATGGCGGTCACCGCCGACTGGTCCCGCGTGCAGCCGGCGCTGGCGCGCATTACCCAGGTCGTCTCCTACGACCACGCGGGCCAGGGGTTCAGCGATCCGGGTCCCCTTCCCCGCAGCCCCGCGCACAAAGCCGCTGATCTAAAGGCCGCGTTGGTCAAGGCCGGCGTCGGCCCGCCCTACGTGCTCGTCGGCCTTTCCATGGGCAACTTCGAAGTCCGCCACTTCGCCCGCCGGCATCCCGAGACGATATCCCCCGTCCGCCCCGGTGCGAATTTCCTTGACTCCCGCCGCGACATATGTTCCCGTTTTGTTCTCATGTCGCCCCCCGATCCCAACACCGTCGACGCCGCCGAGGCCCTGCTGGGCCGGCTCGCCGGGCTGGACGTCTCCCTCGCCGAGCACGTCCACGCCTGCGCCATGTCGACCGAGGATCCCCATGAGGTCGCCGAGCTCGCCAAGGCCTACCACCGGGTCGCCCGCTCGGCTCGACAGTCCATCGCCCTGCACGCCCAGCTGAAGCGCGCCCGCGAGGCCGCCGAGCGCGAGAACGCCCCGCCGCCCGAACCGCCCAGGCTGGACCGCATCCGCATCGCCCGCCGCACGGCCGAGGTGCGCGAGGCCGTCCGCCGGGTCATCTGGGACGAGACCGAGGCAGAGAGCCTCGACGAAGAGCTGCTGCTCTCCGTCCTCGAGAACAACCTCAGGATCACCGGCGAGCGGCCCGATTTCCCCGACCCCGACCTCGACGACCATGTGGTCGCCGTCTGCTCCGATCTGCGCCTGCCGCTCGCCAAGGCCCTCGCCTGGCGCGACCTCCCCGACCCGCCCCCCGACATGGGCTGCCACCGGGACGACGACGCGGCCGAGTACGCCGATACGGGCTAGGCTCGCGCAGATGCTCCCCCCAAGGGGGAGCTGTCAGCGAAGCTGACTGAGGGGGTCTCCGCCCTGGAGTCGGCAGATGAAACCCCCACCGGCCCTTCGGGCCACCTCCCCCTGAGGGAGAGGATCTGCCCTCGGTCCATCCCCCACCGGCCCCGGAGCCCCCGGCGGCCGGCGCCGCCGCATACCCTCCTGCGACCTTCCGCGGTGAATCCCGCCGACCGCCCTACTCCGGCAGGCCAGCGATCCGCTTGGCCGCCGTCACCGTGTTCTGCAGCAGCACCGCCACGGTCATCAGCCCCACGCCGCCCGGCGCCGGGGTCACCGCGCCCGCCACCTCCAGCGCCTCCTTGTAGTGGACGTCGCCCACCACCTTGGTCTTGCCCTGGGCGGCCTTCTCCGGATTGTCGAACGGCACGCGGTTGATGCCCACGTCGATCACGCAGGCGCCGGGCTTGATCCAGTCGCCCCGGATCATCCGCGGCCGGCCCACCGCCGCCACCAGGATGTCGGCCTCGCGGCACACCGCCGGCAGGTCCTGCGTCTTGGAGTGCGCCATGGTCACGGTGCAGTCGGCGGCCAGCAGCAGCTGGGCGATCGGCTTGCCCACCAGGAGCGAGCGGCCCACCACCACGGCGCGCTTGCCGGTGAGGTCCCCCAGGGTCTCGCGCAGCAGGATCATGCAGCCCGTGGGCGTGCAGGCGACCAGCGCCGGCAGGCCGGCCATCAGCCGGCCGGCGTTGACCACGTGCAGGCCGTCGACGTCCTTGTCCGGGTCGATGGCGGCGATCACCGCCTTCTCGTCCAGGCCCTTCGGCAAGGGCAGCTGCACCAGGATCCCGTGGATCAGCGGGTCGGCGTTCAGGTCCTGGACCAGTCGGATCAGCTCGTCCTGACGGGTGTCGGCGGGCAGCCGGTGCGTGACCGAATGCATCCCCGCGGCCAGCGAGTGCTCGCCCTTGGACCGCACATAGATCTGCGAGGCGGGGTCCTCGCCCACCAGCACCACCGCCAGGCCGGGCTGCAGCCCGTGGTCGGCGCGCAGCCGCGCCACCTCCGCCGCCACCTGCGCCCGCAGGCGCTCCGCATGGACCTTGCCGTCGATGATCTGCGCCGTCATGGGCGCGCTGCTAGCCGGTCAGGCGCGCGGGCGCAATCTCAGCCATGCCGCCACGGCCCACGCATGGGCGTCGTGGCGCAGCTCCACAAGCGCCGCCTCGGGGTCCATCCAGACGAGGGTGTGGTCGTCCTCGATCTTCAGGCCGGGCTCGATCCCCTCCAGCCCCAGGGTGAAGAAGGTGGCCAGGTTGTTCACCGCCTGGCCGTCGGTCTTGCGGAAGTACTGGCCGGCCTCGCCGAAGGCCTCGCCCACCGAGACGCGCAGGCCCGTCTCCTCGCCGAACTCGCGGACAACGGCCTGCTGGGCGTCCTCGCCCGGATCGAGCGCCCCGCCCGGCAGGTCCAGCCACGGCGGATGACCGGGCTTCTCCACCCGCACCAGGGCGATCCGCTGGCCCTCCTGCACGATCCCGAAGGCCGCCGGCCGGTCGAGGTAGCTGAGGCCCGGCTCCATCTCTCCGAACTGCAGCGCCGTCATTCAGTCGATCCCGTAGAGCGCCGGATAGGGATCGACCTTGCCGGCCAGCACGTCGCGCACCGCCACCGGCCGCCAGCCGACCTTGTGCTCCAGGCTGGCGCGCCAGGCCAGCGCCACCAGGTCGCGCAGCTCCGAGGCGCCGACGGCGAGCTGGCGGGTGGCGAATTCGGGCCCGCGCGGGTCGCCGGGCTTCAGGCCGCCCGCCTTCTCCAGCTCGTAGAACGGGATCACCAGCCTGTTGGTCTCGAGGAGGTAGTCCGTCACCCGCTGCTCGATGGGCGCCTCGCCCAGGCGCAGCGGCGCGACCTGCGCCTCGACCGCCCCCGCCTTCACCGTGCCGCGCACCAGGTCGCTCTCGAACGGCCCGTGCAGCCGGGCCGTCGAATAGCCCTGCGGGTTCGGATAGTCGCCCCACCCGTTGTAGTGGACCGAGGTGTGCAGCGGCTGACTGCCGTCGCCCACGAAGTGCGACAGCTCGCCGAGGCTCTTCAGGATCAGCGCCTCGCGCCGGACGCGGTCGGCCCGGAACCAGGCGCGGTTGGCCCGCCAGGCCCGGTTCGCCTCGGCCGCCTTCAGGACCCGCCAGTAGGCCAGGTCGGTGACCAGCTGCTGCCAGCGGTCGACGATCGAGTACTGCAGGTAGCCGGCCTTCCACTGGTCCAGCTCGTGGGCCCTGAGGCCCGTCTCGTACTCGGCCCGCGTCGGGGGCATCGGCAGGAACGGCGGCCCGCCCAGCAGCTTGCCGTCGGCGTCGATGTCCACGAAGTGGCCGGCGTCTCGGTCATGGTCGTGCAGCTTGCCCGAGCCTTTGGACCGGTCGGGCTCCCTGGACAGTTCGCCCACGTCCCGCGCCGCCTGGGCGGTCCGCAGGAACGCCGGCAGGTCGTCCGGCAGGGCGCGCATGGCCGCCTCGCCGATGATCCGATGACCCGTGCCGCCCCAGGCGAGCGACGGCGACGGCGCGGCGATGGCGGCGGCGGCAAGGAGCGCGACGGCAAGGCGTTTCATGGCCTCCGTTTCGCGTGGCGCCACGGCGATGGCAAGCGAAGTTCAGGTGACGCCCAGCGCCGCCTCCACCCGCGCCACCCAGGCGCGCACGGCCGGATAGACGCCGAGGTCGAAGCCGCCTTCATGGGCGACCCGCGTGTAGGCCACCAGCGCCACGTCGGCGAGGCTCAGGCGGTCGCCCACCAGGAACGGGGTGTCGCGAAGGCCATCCTCCAGCCGCTGGAGCGCCGCGGCGCCCCGCTCGACGATCCGCGGCTCCAGCTCCGACACCGGCTTGCCCAGGTACTTCACCTGGAAGCGGGCGACGGCGACGTAAGGCTCGTGGCTGTACTGCTCCCAGAACATCCACTCGAACATCCGGGCGCGGTGGTAGGCGTCGGCCGGGATCAGGTCGGAGCCTTCGGCGAGATGCAGGATGATGGCGTTGGACTGGGCGAGCGGCCGGCCGTCGTCCAGCACCACGGTCGGAACCTGGCCCGCCGGATTGAGCGCCAGGAACTCAGGCGTCCGCGACTCACCCTTGGTCACGTCGGTCTCGGTCCATGTGTAGGGCCGGCCCAGATAGTCGGCCGTCCACTTCACCTTCAGGCAGTTGCCGGAGATGCTGTCGCCGTAGATTTTCACGTTGCGGCTCCCGTTGAGGAAGCTCCGCTGTGGAGCCGAACGCCTTGGACCGCAAGCGATGGCGTCTGTAGGGCCCTGTTAGGAAAATTCACAGCACATGGGACGGAGAACGCACGGGGTTGCCCCGCGGCGGCCTAGCCGGTAGGACTCCGGCACCAGTTCAACGACGTAGGAGACGCCGTCTTGCGACGCCGCCTCGCCGCCCTGGCAGTGCTTTCCACCCTCGCTGTCGCTCCGAACGCGCAAGCCGCGAACAAGGATCCGATCGGCGACCTCGTCACCTCCATCCTTTCCGGCGCCCTGCCCGGCACGGGCGTCTTCAACGTCAAGGCGACGCTGTATCACGCTGGCGCCAAGGGCGTGGGCTCGCTGGACAGCCTCGGCTGCAAGGTCGTGCCGATGCGCACCCTGGCCGTGGACAAGACCATCATCCCGCGCCGGACCATCGTCTTCATCAAGGAGACCGTGGGCCTGAAGATGCCGAACGGCGAGACGCACGACGGCTACTGGTACGCCTCGGACGTCGGCGGCGCGATCAAGGGCCAGCGGGTCGACCTCTACACCGGCCACGGCGCCGCCTCGATGAAGCCGGTCATGAAGCTGAACCTGGCGACTCTGACCGCCATCAAGGTCGGCGAGTTCAAGGGCTGCCCGCCGGCGTAGGCTGGGGACGCCCGTTTGGGGGGCGTCGAATGATCCACAAGCCGAACTTCTTCGTCCTCACCGGCGGCCCCGGCGTCGGCAAGACGACGCTCATCCGCCGTCTCGAGTCGCTCGGTGAGCGCGTCGTGGACGAGAACGCCCGGGCGGTGATCCGCCACGAGGTGGCGGCGGGCGGCTCAGGCACGCCTTGGCAGGACAACCGCCGCTTCTGCGACCTCACGACGGCCCGCGACATCGCCGACTTCGATGCGCTGGCCGGCGAAACCCGTCGCGTCTTCTTCGACCGGGGCATCCTGGACATGTGGCGGGCGAACGGCTCGGAACCCTCCCCCAGCCTCCGCGAGGCAGCGGGGACGCGCCGCTACAACTCTCGAGTCTTCGTCCTGCCGCCGTGGCGGGAGATCTACGCAGGCGACGACGAGCGCCGCCAGGACTGGGCCGAAGCCGAGGCGACGTTCGCGCGCATCCTCGAGATGCTGGACGAGACCGGCTATGAGCCCGTCCTGGTCCCGAAAGCCAGCGTGACGGAGCGCGCGGCGTTCGTCCTGGCCCGAGCCGGCTAGGTCTCGACGAAGGCCCGTTCGAGCACGAAGTCGCCGGGCGCGGCGATCGAGCCTTCGACATAGCCGCGATCCAGCAGCTGCTGCTTCAGGTCGGCCAGCACCGACGGGCCGCCGCAGAGCATCACCCGGTCCTCCGCCGGATCGAACGGCGGGTTGCCCAGGTCGCGGAACAGCTGGCCGTTCTCGATCAGGTCGGTGATCCGTCCCCTGGTGCGGAACTCCTCGCGCGTCACGGTCGGATAGTAGCGGAGCTTGTCGCCGATGATCTCGCCCAGGATCTCGTCCTTCGGCAGCGCGTCCTCGAACAGCTCGGCATAGTTCAAGTCAGCCACCTCTCGCACGGTGTGGGTGACGATCACCTGCTCGAAGCGGTCGTAGACCTCCGGGTCGCGGGCCAGCGACAGCCAGGGCGCGAGGCCCGTGCCGGTGCCCAGCATGTAGAGCCGCTTGCCGGGCTTAAGGCCATCCAGCACCAGGGTTCCCGTGGGCTTGCGGCCGATCAGGACCTGGTCGCCGACCTTCAGGTGCTGCAGCCGCGAGGTCAGCGGCCCGTCCGGCACCTTGATGGAGTAGAACTCCAGTTCCTCATGCCACGAGGGCGAGGCGATGGAATAGGCGCGCACCAGCGGCTTGCCGTCCTCCTTCGTCAGCCCAACCATCACGAACTGCCCGCTCTGGAAACGGAAGCCCGGATCGCGAGTCGTGCGGAACGAGAACAGGCTGTCGGTCCAGTGGTGGACCCAGGTCACGGTCTCGACGAAGAAGGCGCCGGACGCCTTGGGCGCGCCCGCGGCGGTCTGGGCCGGCTGGGCCAGGGTCACGTCATTCATCCCGAACAGTCCTAGATGTCGCCGCCGACGTTGGTGGCCGCCCCCGGCGCACGCGCCACATGGATACCGCACTCGGTCTTGTCCAGACCTTTCCAGCGGCCCGCACGCACGTCCTCGCCCTCCGCCACCGGCTGGGTGCAGGGCCAGCAGCCGATGGACGGGAAGCCCTGGGCCACCAGCGGATGGGCTGGCAGCTCGTGCTCGGCGGCATAGGCGTCGAGGTCCTCCTTGCCCCAGTTGGCGAGCGGATTGAACTTCACCTTGCCCTCGGCATGCTCGACCACCGGCAGGTTCATGCGGTCGCCGCCGTGGAAACGCTTGCGGCCGGTGATCCATGCGTCGAAGCCACCCAGCGCCTTGTCCAGCGGCAGCACCTTGCGGATATGGCAGCAGGCGTCGGTGTCGGTCTGCCAGAGCTTCGCGTGCGGATCGGCCGTGGCCAGATCCTGATAGGCCGGTCGCAGGTCGCGAACGTCCGTGAGGCCCAGGCGGGCAGCCAAGCTCTTGCGGTAGTCCAGCGTCTGGCCGAACAGCATGCCGGTGTCGAGGAACAGCACCGGGATGTCCGGCTTCACCTTGGCGGCGATGTCCAGCAACACCGCCGACTCCGCACCGAAGGACGACACCAGGGCAAGGCGATCGCCGAAAGCTTCGACCGCCGCCTCGATCACCGTCCGCGGATGCGCCCGTCTGAGTTCCGCATCCAGGCGCGCCGCCAGGGACCCGGTTCTGTCGAAGGTGTCGTAAGCCAGACTCATCACTTCCGCTCCTCAAAGGCCGGGACCCGGCCATCAGCGGCCCTTTGATAGACGTGGCGGTAGCGGCCGACGGCGGCCTGCCACTCGTTGGCGCTCGCGTCGTCCGCCGGCTCGAAGGCGTCGAAACCGCAGCGGACCATGAACCCCGCCTGCTCGCGCAGGACGTCGCCAACGGCGCGGACCTGGCCCTTGAAACCGAACCGCTCGCGGGCCAGGCGCGCATTGGTGTAGGCGCGCCCGTCACGGTACTTCGGGAACTCCAGCGCCACGACCGAGATCCGCGGCAGGTCATAGGCCAGAGCCTCGACCTCTTCCTCCGCCGTCAGGCGCACGCCCACCTGGCGACCTTCCGACAACAGCCGGTCGCCCTCCGCCTGGAAGCGGGTCAGCGAGATGATCACGTCGCCGGTGGCGATCTCCTGATCGTCGGCCACATGGGTGAACGGATCCTCGGCGATCTTGGCGAGGCCACCCTCCAGCTCAATGAGCGTCGGCATAGACGGCCTCCTTGAAGGGCGCGACGCCGGTGCGCCGGAAAGTGTCGAGGAAGCGCTCGCCGTCCCGGCGTTCGCGCAGATAGACGTCGACCAGGGTGTCCACCGCGCCGGCCACCCGGTCGTAGGGCAGCGCCGGGCCGAGGATCGAGCCCACCGAGGCGTCCTCGGCGCCCGAGCCGCCCAGGGTGAGCTGGTAGAACTCCTCGCCCTTCTTATCGACGCCCAGGATGCCGATGTGGCCCACGTGGTGGTGACCGCAGGCGTTGATGCAGCCGCTGATCTTGATCTTCAGCTCGCCCACCTTCTCGGCGCGGTCCTGGTCGCGGAAGGTCTCGGCGATCTGCTGGGCGATCGGGATCGCCCGCGCATTGGCGAGCGCGCAGTAGTCCAGTCCAGGGCAGGCGATGATGTCGCTGACCAGGTTGATGTTGGGCGTCGCCAAACCCGCCTCGTCCAGCGCCGCCCACACGGCCGGGAGGTCGTCCAGCTTCACGTGCGGCAGGACCAGGTTCTGCTCGTGTGTCACCCGGATGTCGCCCAGGCCGTACCGCTCGGCGAGATCGGCCACCACGTCCATCTGATCGGCGGTCGCGTCGCCGGGCGTCTCGCCGATCGCCTTCAGACTGATCTCGACGATCGTGTAGCCGGGCCTCTTGTGAGGCCGAAGATTGTTGCGCGCGAAGCGGGCGAGGGCCGGGTTTGACGCCTTGGCCGCCTCGAACCCTTCCGACTGCGCCGGCAGGGCCTCGAAGTCGGTGCGGGCGAAGGCGCTACGGATGCGGGCGAGCTCGGTGTCGGGCAGGTCGGGCGTCTCGCCGATCTTGGCCCATTCGGCCTCGACCTGCCTGGCGAACTCCTCCCTGCCGAGGGCGGCGACCAGGATCTTGATCCGGGCCTTGTAGATGTTGTCGCGCCGGCCGTGCCGGTTGTAGACGCGCAGTATCGCTTCCAGATAGCTCATCAGCCGGTTGACCGGCAGGAACTCCCGGATCGTCGGGCCAACATAAGGCGTCCGCCCCATCCCGCCGCCGACGATCACCTCAAAGCCGAGTGCGCCGTCGCGGGCGCGCTTCAGCACCAGGCCGATGTCGTGCACGCGGGCCGCCGTGCGGTCCTTGGGCGCGGCCGTGACCGCGATCTTGAACTTGCGCGGCAGGAACGAGAACTCGGGGTGGAAGGTCGACCACTGGCGGATCGCCTCGGCCCATACCCGCGGATCGTCCACCTCCTCGGCCGTCGCTCCGGCATAGGGGTCGGCCGTGACGTTGCGGATGCAGTTCCCGGAGGTCTGGATGGCGTGCATGTCGACGCTGGCCAGGTGATCCAGGATGTCGGGCGCGTCCTTCAGCTTGATCCAGTGGTACTGGATGTTCGTCCGGGTCGTGAAATGGCCGTAGCCCTTGTCGTAGGTGCGCGCGATCCAGGCCAGCTTGCGCAGTTGGGCCGGGTTCATCGAGCCGTAGGGGATGGCGACGCGCAGCATGTAGGCGTGAAGCTGCAGGTACAGGCCGTTCATCAGCCGCAGCGGCTTGAACTGATCCTCCGTCAACTCGCCGGCGAGGCGTCGGGCGACCTGGCCGCGGAACTCGGCGGAACGGTCCGCCAGCATGTCCTTGTCGATGGCGTCGTACTGGTACATCGGCCTACTTCCGCTTGATCAGGTTGACGCGGCCGGTCGAACGGGCCGCGCCGTGCGCGTGCTGCAAGGCCTCGACGGCCGCGCCGCCTTCGGCCTGCTTGCCGTGATGGAGATGGTTGGTGGGCCCGAGCGCCCGGATGCGCTCGCGGTAGCTCAGCGGCGCCCAGACACCCCCGGATTCGATGAGATCGATCAGGTAGACGTCGACCACGACGGTGGGTTGGTTCTTGCCGCTGGCCTCCGCCTCGACGGCGGCCGCGTCGTCGTCGGTCCAGAGTTGGGCGTCGGCGAACCGCTCGACCCAGCGGCCGTCGTTCCAGAAGACGACCTCGCCGTCGGACAGGCGATTGGCGGTCAGGGCCTTCATGCCCGCCCCTCCCGGATCAGGGTTTCGACTTCCGCGCGGCCTGCGCCGGCCTGCGCCAGCGCCATGGCTTCGCCCACGATCAACAAGGCCGGACCGTTCAGGGCTGAGGCGGCGTCCGGCAGGCCCGCAAGCGTGGTCACGATCCGGCGTTCTTCGGCGCGGCTAGCGTTCTCGACGATCAGGGCGGGCGTCGTCCCGTCCCGGCCGGCCGCCATGAGGCGCGCCGCGATCGGAGCCGCCATCGACAGGCCCATGTAGATCACCACCGTCTGGTTCGGGCGCGATAGGGCCTTCCAGTCCAGGTCGGGCTCACCGCCCTTGGCCGCATGGCCCGTCACGAAGGTGACCGCCTGGGCGGAGCCGCGGTGGGTGAGCGGCGCGCCAGCCGACGCGCCGGCCGCCAGGGCCGCGGTGACCCCCGGCACGATCACGCACTCGACGCCGGCCTCGCGGCAGGCTTCCAGCTCCTCACCGCCGCGGCCGAAGATGAAGGGGTCGCCACCCTTCAGCCGAACTACGTTCAACCCGTCGAGCGCGAAGGCCGTGAGCATCCGGCTGATCTCGTCCTGGCTGTAGGTGTGGCGCGACTTGCGCTTGGCCACCGAGATCCGCTGCGCGCCGGCCGGCGCCAGGGCGAGGACCTCATCCGAGACCAGCCCGTCATGGACCACGACGTCCGCCGCCTGCAGCGCCTTCAGCGCCTTGATCGTCAGCAGCTCCGGGTCGCCGGGCCCCGCACCGACCAGCCATACACGCCCCGGCGCCCGCCGCCCTGCGCCCCCGTCCAACACGACCAGGCGATCGTTCGGCTTTGCTTTGCTGCGGCCCATCTTTAGCTTCTCTAACGACCCTGGCCCTTGGAATCGTGACGGGACGGACTTGCGCCCGTCCCGCCCGACGCCCGCAGATGAAAAGGGCCGATACATCTGCGGACGCTTGCAATAAGGGCGGCGAGGCCCCAATTCGCAACCCAAGGACTTCTGCCTGGGGCGCCAGAGATTCTGAAATGGAGCAGCGGAACATCCAGAGGCGGCGCCTGCCGCCGCTCAACGCGCTCCGCGCCTTCGAGGCCGCCGCGCGCCACCTGAACTTCAGCCGCGCCGCCGACGAGCTTTCGGTGACGCCCGGCGCGGTCAGCCAGCAGATCCAGAACCTGGAGGACTATGTCGGCGCGGCGCTCTTCAAGCGCACGCCGAAGGGCCTTTTGCTCACCGACGCGGCCCAGACCGCCCTGCCCGCCCTGCGCGAAGCGTTCGATCGGCTGGCCGAGGCCGCCAGCCTGCTGACCGCCGCCGTGGATGGCCGGCGCCTGACCATCACCGCCCCGCCGTCATTCGCCGCCAAGTGGCTGGCGCCGCGGCTGGGCGCGTTCGAGCGGGCCCACCCCCAGGTCGACGTCTGGCTGAACGCCGGCATGGAGCTGGTCGACCTGAACGCCGGCGAGGTGGACCTGGCGCTGCGCTACGGCGCCGGCCGGTATCCCGGCATGGAGGTGAAGCGGCTGGTCAGCGAGGCGGTGATCCCGGTCATCAGCCCCGAACTGCTGAAGACGGTCCCGCTCGACAAGCCCGAGGACCTCGCAAACCACACCTTGCTGCACGACGGCTCGCCCGAGATCGACGACTCCTGCCCCGATTGGTCCATGTGGCTGGCGGCGCGGCAACTCCGGGGTATCGACGGACACCGCGGCCCACGTTTCAACCAGTCCGCCCTGGTGATCGAGGCCGCCGCCAACGGCCGCGGCGTGGCGCTCGCCAAGCGCACCCTCGCCCAGGCCGACCTGGAGGCCGGCCGCCTGGTGGCGCCATTGCAGATCGCCACCGCGGTCGACTTCGCCTATTACCTCGTCCATCCCAAGGCCAAGGGACGGCTGCCGCAGGTCAAGGCGTTCATCGCGTGGATCGAGGCGGAGGCGCAGGCGCACGAAGAGGCGATGCGCGCCATCGACAACGGGGCCGGGATCTAGAGAGGAAGCGGCCTGAGTTGAGTTTGGCAGGAGGTTTCGTGGCGGCGTTCGTAGCCGCGGCCTCGCTCGCGCCCGCCGGCGCGGCGGAGGCGCCGCATAGTCCCTTTGTCCAGCGCCTGCGGATGCTGGCGCAGCTCCAGACCCTCAACGCAGAACTCCTGAGCCGCGACAGCGCCACGGCGGTGCTGCAGGACCTCTGCGACCGTCGCGATCCAGCGAGCCCGAGGATCCAGGCGCACAAGAGCCCCGCCGCCGACGATCCCGCCCAGCTCGCCGCCGTGCGCCGCCAGCTGGGCGCGGCGGTGAACGAGCCCGTGGGGCATCGGCGCGTCGAGCTCACCTGTGGCAAGGTCGTGCTGTCGCGCGCCGACAACTGGTACCTCCCCAGCCGCCTGACGCCCGAGATGAACCGGTTGCTGGAGACCACCGACACGCCATTCGGCGTGGCGGTGAAGGCCCTAGCGTTCCAGCGCCGCACACTGTCGGCGAAGCTGCTCTTCGAACCCCTGCCTCCCGGCTGGGAAGCCCAGCCCGCCGCGCGGTTCGAAGCCCCCGTCGCCCCGCCGGGCGAGGTGCTGCAGCACCGGGCGGTGCTGCAGACCCCGGACGGGCGGCCGTTCAGCCTGCTGGTCGAGACCTATACCGACGCGGTGCTGGGGCCCTAGCATCCGCGCGCCGGCTTGAATTCGAAGCCGAACAGGACGTTCTGCAGCGCACATTTCGAGCGTCGGAGCGGTTCAGCCGCCCCCGATCCGTGTCAGATAGCCTTCGATGTCGGCCAGGGCGTCTGCAAGCGCCGCCTGGACTTCCGGCGCCAGGGAAGGATCGCCCCGCTCGGCGCGGTCGGCGACGTCGCCAAGCCGTGTCGCGCCGACGCCGCGCGCAGCCCCCTTGATAGTGTGGACCAGATCCCGCCAGCCCTCACCGGGAGCTTCGAGCCCGGCCCGCCAGCCTTCCGCCTGGGTCTGGAACAGGGACAGCACCTCGACGACGATCTGGCTGTCGCCCCCGCAGTAGCCTTCCAGATAGTCGAAATCCACGGCCCCGTCCGCCAACGCTCTGTCCTCTACGCTGCCAGGCGCGCCAAACGCCCAATCGCCCCCATCAGGGCGTCCTGCATTGCGGTCGGAAACTTGCGCGAGTCCTGCCAAACGGGTCGGCGCGATGCAGTATGTCGGATGTACAAGGATTCGAACCTTTGACCCGCTGATTGAGAGCGGCTTTTGTCGGCTCGTCCGCGAAGTCGCGCGCCGTGCCCACGAGTTGCCGCGTGCGGTCATGCACAGCCACGCGGGCGTTGCCGCCGGTCCTTGCGATGCAACGGGCGATGGCGTGGGCCTGCGCCTCGGCCTCGCGCCGGAAAGGCACAGTAGCGGCTGCAGCCGTGCCGCCCCCTCCAACATTCAGACCGCACCCACAGGAGAAACCTTCACCACTGCGTCGATCCCCGGTCTTCTTCCTCGCCCAACGCTCCATATGGGCGCAGCGCGCGACACCCGGCATCCACGTCTTAAAAGAGCTTGACCAGACGAAACCGGTACGGCCCCCCAGCTTCCAGGGGAGGTGTCATCGGGATGCCCCGACGAGGTGACGGTACGCGACGATGCCGAACTCGTGGTAGCTCGGCGCCGGGCAGTCGCCCTGACGCGCGAGCCACGCCGCCCACGCCTCGTACTGGGACTTGCTTGGCGAGATCAGGGACCGTTGCGCCTTGGCGTGTTGCAGGGCCTCCAGCGGCGCTAGCCCGCGGTCGACGAGCACGCACAAGGCCGCGGTCGCGGAGCGTCCGATGCCGTGCTCGCAATGGATCAGGAGCCGGCGGCGGCTTCGGCGAACGTCGCGGGCGAACGCAACCGCCGCGTCCAGCATCGGCTGGCTGACGCCGACCATGTCGACAGTGGGAAGGTGCAGGAAACTCAGGCCGCAGGCGGCCAGGGCATCCGGCGCATCGCACGCCTCGCTCCGCAGGTCGATGACGGCTCCGATTCCGTGGCCGCAGAGGCTCGCCGCCCGCTCGATCGGGAAGCTCCCGCCCACCGCAAGGTCCGGCAGGATCCAGCTCAGATTTGGCGTCCAGGCATCCACGATGCGCCTACTCCGCCGCCGCGCGTCTTCCCGTGGCGATGGACGACGCGTAGCGGCGAACCATCGCCCCGCAGAATTCGGCGAACTCCTCCGCCGCTTGCGGCGGGCTGGTGTGGTGCGGCTCGATCCCGCGGTGCTGGGGCGTGAAGCAGAATGTGACCGTCACGTCGAAGTCGGCGAGCGCGTCCATCTGCCGGTCGAACCAGGAGAGTGCGTCCGGCCGAAAGCTGTCCGCCCACGACAGGCCCGTGCGCAGGCGCTTCACGCCCAATCGCTTCATCCATCGCACGGCCTCGTCCAGCCGATGGTCCTCGAAATGGAACCACTGGCAAAGACCCATCTGGCCGGCGTAGTCGGCATAGACATCGAGGCCTGGTTTCGGCGTCCCGTCCTCCCGTAACAGGCCCATGTGGAAGTGTCGGTAGTAGGACGAGCCCTCCGCCTCCTTGTGACGCGTCGTGGCCTCCCAGCTCATCGGAAGGTCATAGAGGCTGTACCAGTGGATGCGAGGCGCCTGGCCGATCAGAAGCTCGGCGGTCTTGCGGACGCCCCAGGCCTGGACCTCCTCCGATCCGAAGCTTGAGACGCCGACCTCGGTCACCCAGACGGGCTTGTCCGTCACCGCCCGGACCTCGGCCAGCTTGGCGGGCCACTCGTCGATCGCCCACAGGTTCCAGTCGAGCGGAAAGCCATGGACCGCCACCACGTCGACCTCTTCCAGGGCGCCCTTCCGCTCCAGGCGTAGCAGGAAGCCGGGATCGATGGGCGAGAGGCCCCCGAGGACCCGCGTCAGCGAGGCGTTCTCCGCGGCCACGGCCTGGCCGGCGAGCCGCGTCATGGCGGCGAACAGGTCCCACTCCGGGTCGAGCACTGGATCCCAGTGCGACTTGTTGTTCGGCTCGTTCCAGATCTTGACCGCTTCGATCATGCTCGGCCGTTTCCCTCGCCGTTGCCATTCCGCCTCGGCCGCGCGGGATAGACCGGGCCTGCGGGCGTCGGCCGCTCGCCGCGCCGGCAGATGAACACCTCCTCCTCTGGATGCTCGAGGATCTGGAAGCCCGCGCTGCGAAGCATGGCCGCCGAGCACGCCGCATTAGGCGCCCACCAGTTTGTCCAGTCGCCGGCGTACTCATGCTCGATGAAATGCAGTTTCGGGTAGCCGGGCGCGTCGAAATGATCCTGTTCGAAGAAGTCGTAGTCGCCTCGGACAGGCGCGACCTCGGGCGATCCCCGCTGCATGGACTGATAGACCAGCAGGTCGCGCGCGACGTGCTCGTGGATAAGGTCCAGCGCCAGCAGAGGATGGCGCAGATGGTAGAGCACGCCCATGAACAGGACGATGTCGAAGCGCTCGCCCAGTTCGGCGAGATCGTACACCGAGTGGCGCCGGAACTCGATATCGACGCCCTTCACCTCGGCGGCGAAGCGGGCCTGCTCGAGGTAGCGATCATCGAAGTCCACCCCCAGGACGCGGTCCGCGCCGCGGCGCTTCATTTCGATCGAATAGAAGCCGGCATTGCATCCGATATCCAGCACGGACCGGCCGCTCAGGTCTTCCGGGATCGCGTGCGCGAACCGCCGCCATTTCGAATTGGGGTAGTCGCTCAGGAAGTGGTTCGGCGCTGTGGGCACGCCATCCAGGTCGATGTTGTGGAACCACTCACCCAGCGCCTCTGCCCGCGCGCGAATCTGGGCCTTGTTCAGTCCTGCCGTCATGACGCCAGCTGGACCCTGGACCTTTCGGCGGTCGCCAACTCCTCCCCGCAGATGAAGCGCAGCGTCCTCTCGTGCGCCTCATGGTCGGTGAACTGGGTGGGCGGCGACTTCATGAAGTAGGCGGACGGCCCAAGCAGGGGACCTGCGAGGCGCCGATCGAGCCCCAGCTTGGCGCAACGCACCGCGTCGATCACCACGCCCGCGGAGTTCGGGCTGTCCCAGACCTCCAGCTTGAGCTCGACGTTCAGCGGGACGCCACCGAAGGTGGTGCCTTCGATCCGTATGTGGGCCCACTTCCGGTCGGTGAGCCAGGGGACGAAGTCGCTCGGTCCGACATGGACCGTCTCGGGCTCCGGCGGCGTCTCGTACTGGCTGGTGACGGCCTGGGTCTTGGAAAGCTTCTTCGAGTCCAGCCGCTCCCGTTCCAGCATGTTCTTGAAGTCCGCATTGCCGCCGAAGTTGAGTTGGTAGGTACGGTCGATCCGCACGCCGCGCTCCCGGAAGAGGTTGGTGAGGACCCGGTGCACGATGGTGGCCCCGACTTGGCTCTTGATGTCATCGCCGATGATCGGAAGACCTCGCCGCTCGAAGCGTTTCGCCCAGACCGGATCGGACGCGATGAAGACGGGGATGCAGTTGACGAAGGCGCAGCCTGCCTCCAGCGCCTGCTGGGCGTAGAACTCGGTCGCGCGCTGAGCCCCCACCGGCAGGTAGGATACGACGATCTCGGCGCCCGAGCGGCGAAGCGAGGCGGCGACATCCACCGCCGGACGCTCGTCTTCGACCAGCTCGCCGGCCATGTACCGCCCTATCCCGTCGAGCGTCGGACCCCGCTCGACCACAACCCCCGTCTTCCCGGGCCGCGCGAAGATGGCCGTGTTGTTGGGCTCCACCATGATGGCTTCACCCAGGTCCCGCCCAACCTTTCCCGCGTGCACGTCGAACGCCGCTACGGGTTCTATATCGGAGACGCGATACCCGCCGAGGTCCACATGCATCAGCCCCGGCGGCGGCTCATTGGCCGACGCTTCCGCATAGTGCGCCAGCCCCTGCACGAACGACGACGCGCAGTTGCCCACACCCACGACCGCAACCCGCAACCTGCTCCGACCCATGTCCAGCCCTTCGTCCTGGTCCGGCGCCACGGACGCCGAACAGCGAGGTGAGTAGGGTCCAGAAGGCATCGAATGAGAGCTTTGTTCCCACCATTTGCTAAATCCGCCGCAGATTCATCATTTGATATCAACAACGACGCCGCCACTTGATATCATAAGATAAATAACAAATGACGGAACGTGGAAATTTTCTAATACATATCAATTTTCTCCTCTCCAATACACACTCCATCCGCGAAAGCAGGAGGAACTTACTAGAAGAAGATGGGTTGGCCTCACGACTGAGCAGTGAGGGACAATCAATATGGCGAGACAGGTGCTCATCACGGGCGGCGCGGGCTTTATCGGCCGCCACGTAGCGCAGGCGCTGCTGGAACGCGGCGACCGCGTGCGGGTCCTGGACAGCCTGATCGAGCAGGTCCACCCGGTCCGTGAACGACCATCCGAGCTGCCCACTGAAGTGGAACTCATCGTAGGCGACGTTCGCGACGACGCCGCCGTGCTGCGCGCCCTCACTGGTGTCGACCACGTCATCCACCTGGCCGCAGAAGTTGGCGTCGGCCAGAGCATGTACGCGGTGGACCGCTACACGTCGGTCAATGACTATGGCACTGCGGTGCTCTTCCAGCAGCTGATCGACAACCCCGTCGAGCGGGTGGTCGTGGCCTCCTCTATGTCGATCTATGGAGAGGGACGGTACCGGACCTCCGATGGTGAGGTCAGGGACGACGTGGTCCGTGGCGGACGCAATCCGGATGGTTCCTGGGACCCGCTCGACGAGCACGGCCGCCCGATGATCCCGCTGCCGACGCCGGAGACAAAGGGCAACGGCCTTCGCTCCGTCTATGCGATCGGCAAGTTCGTGCAGGAGCGCCTGACGCTCACGCTTACCGCACAGTATGGAATGGGCGGAGCGGCCCTGCGCCTCTGGAACGCCTATGGTCCCGGCCAGGCGCTCTCGAACCCATATACGGGCGTGCTGGCGATATTCGCGTCGCGCATCGCCAACGGCCAGGCGCCGCTGGTGTTCGAAGACGGGCGACAGCGGCGCGACTTCGTGCACGTCCGCGATGTCGCCCGCGCGTTCCTGCTTGCGCTCGAGTCGGCCGACGCCGATGGACAGGTCTTCAACGTCGGCTCGGGCCAAGACCGGACCGTCGAGGACGTGGCCCTGCTGCAGGCCCAGGCCATGGGCCGCCCCGACCTTCGCCCGGAGATCGCCGGGAAGGCTCGGGCGGGAGACATCCGCCACTGCATCCCGGACCTCACCCTGGCGCACGAGGTTCTCGGCTATCGCGCGCAGGAGGACTTCAGCGAGGGTCTTGCCGAACTGGCCGACTGGGTGGCTCGCCAGGAGACCGAAGATCGCGTCGTCGAGGCGCGCCGCGAACTGGAAATGCGCGGGCTGGTGGCATGAAGGCGCTGATCACCGGCGGCGCCGGTTTCATCGGCTGCAACCTGGCCGACCGCCTAGCGCGCGAAGGCGCGGAGGTGATCGTGTTCGACGCCCTGGCGAGAGCGGGCGTCGACAGGAACCTTGCATGGCTTCAGGCGAGGCACGGTCGCCGGATCATCGCCGCAACCGCCGACGTCCGGGATGCGAAGGCGGTGCGGGCCGCGGCCGGAGACGCCGACGTCGTTTTCCATCTCGCCGCCCAGGTCGCCGTGACCACCAGCCTGGAGGACCCCCGCGAAGACTTCGAGATCAATGTCGGGGGCGCGGTCAATGTGCTGGAGGCGGCCCGCGCGCGCCGGATCCCCGTGATCTTCGCCAGCACCAACAAGGTCTACGGCGAGCTCGCGGACATCCCGCTGGAACGATCGGGCGACACCTACACGCCGGGCGACGCCGGCATCCGCGCGCGAGGCGTGGACGAGCGTCGGCCGCTGGACTTCCACACGCCCTACGGCTGCTCCAAGGGCGCGGCGGACCAGTACGTCCTCGACTATGCCCGCAGCTTCGACCTGCCGACCTGCGTGCTGCGGATGAGCTGCATCTACGGTCCGCGGCAGCTGGGCACGGAAGACCAGGGGTGGGTCGCGCACTTCCTGATCCGCGCCCTCAGGGATGAGCCGATCACGATCTACGGCGATGGTCGCCAGGTGCGCGATATCCTGTTCGTGGACGACGCCGTGGAGGCCTATGTCGCGGCCTGGCGTCGGATCGGCGACATATCGGGCCGCGCGTTCAATCTGGGCGGCGGCCCGGCCAACGCGGTCAGCCTGCTCCAGGTGCTGAGGCGGATCGAAGAGCTCGCCGGGCGCACGCCCGCGGTCGAGTTCGCGCAATGGCGCGCCGGTGACCAGCGCTACTACGTCTCCGACACGACGGCGGTGCGCCGGGAACTGGCGTTGCCTGAGCCGCGCAACTGGCGCGAGGGCCTGGCTGATCTCGCAGCCTGGTTCTCCGCAGAGCTCCGCCCGGCCGCCCGGGCCACCGAGGCCGTCTCATGAGCGCTCGACGGCGGGTGCTCATGACGACCGACGCCGTGGGAGGTGTCTGGACCTACGCCCTGGACCTCGCGGCCGGGCTGGCGCCCTTGGGATTCGACACGACGCTTGTGGTGCTGGGGCCCTCGCCCACCCCAGACCAGATGGCGGGCGCGGCCGCGATTGCGCGCCTCGATCTCGTAGACACCCGCCTGCCGCTGGACTGGACGGCGCGCGCGCCGGCGGAGGTGGACGACGCCGCCGCGACCGTGCGCAGCCTGGCGCGGCGGACCGGCGCGGACGTCATTCACCTGAACAGCCCGGCGCTGGCCGCCGCGGACTCGGACAGGCCGGTCGTAGGCGTATGCCATTCGTGCCTCGTCACCTGGTGGAGCGCGAGCCGCGACGGACCGATGCCGGACGACTTCGGCTGGCGAAGCCGAATCCTCTGGCGCGGGATGCTCCGCTGCGATGCTTTGATTGCCCCGACCGCCGCCTTCGCGGAGGCGACCGCGCGCGCCTACGACATTCGACCGCCCTTCGTCGTCCACAATGGCCGCTCCGCCGTGGGCCCGCCCGCGACGCAACGCAAACCCGTCGTCTTCGCGTCCGGACGCCTGTGGGACGACGGCAAGAACGCGCGCGCGCTGGACGCCGCTGCGGCGATGACAACCGTCCCCGTCTACGCGGCCGGACCCCTGGCGGGGCCGAACGGATCCGTAGCCGGAGATCTCCGCAACCTGCGCACGCTCGGCCTCCTTGCGCCCGCGGACGTCCGGCGCTGGCTTGACCGGGCGTCGATCTATGCATCGAGCGCGCTGTACGAACCGTTCGGCCTCGGCGTGCTCGAGGCCGCCCAGGCGGGCTGCGCGCTTGTCCTCTCCGATATCCCGACCTTCCGCGAGCTTTGGGACGGCGCCGCGATCTTCGTCGATCCCCGCCGACCGGCCGACTTTGCGGAGGCCTTCGACGCGCTGGCGGACGATCCGCTCGAAAGCGAGCGCCGCGGCCGTCTCGCGCGGGCGCGCGCCGAAGCCTTCTCCAACGAGGCGATGGCGCGCGGCGTCGCCGCCATCTACGGCCAGGTTCTCGCCGGCCGGAGGGTCGCCCCGCGACGCGAGGCGGCGGCATGAGGATCGTCTATTTCACGCACTCGCTGGTCTCCTGCTGGAACCACGGCAACGCCCACTTCCTGCGCGGCGTGCTGCGCGACCTGATCCGGCGCGGCCACGACGTTCAGGCCTATGAGCCAGGGGACGGCTGGAGCCTGTCCAACCTCGTCAGCGATCACGGGCGGACCGGATTCGAAGCCTACGAGCGCGCATATCCGGACCTGCGCTCGGCGGCGCTCGGGGCCGACGTGGATCTGGACGAGGCCCTCGACGGCGTCGACCTGGTGATCGTCCACGAGTGGAACGCGCCGAGCCTGGTGAAGGCGGTAGGGGATTTGCGCGCCCGCGGCGCCGGCTTCCGCCTGCTGTTCCACGACACCCACCACCGCGCCGTCAGCGACCCGAACGCAATCCGCGCGTTCGACCTCGCCGCCTACGATGGCGTTCTGGCCTTCGGCGAGACGCTGGCCGAGGTCTACCGCCGTTGGGGATGGGGCGAGCGGGTCTTCGTCTGGCACGAGGCCGCCGACGTCACCCATTTCCATCCGCCGGCCCTCGAAGCCGCGCGCGAGGGCCTCATCTGGATCGGCAACTGGGGCGACGGCGAGCGTACGGCCGAGCTGGAAGCGTTCCTCCTGGGCCCATCGCAGGACGCCGGACTGGCGCTCGACATCCACGGCGTTCGCTATCCGTCGGCTGCGCTGAGGCTTCTTGACCGCTACGGCGCACGATATCGGGGCTGGCTCTCCAATGCGGCCGCGCCGGCGGCCTACGCGCGCCACCTCGCGACCGTTCACGTGCCGCGGCGCTTCTACGTGGAGACACTGCCGGGCATCCCGACCATCCGCGTCTTCGAGGCGCTGGCGTGTGGCGTGCCGCTCGTATGCGCTCCGTGGTCTGACGTCGAAGGCCTGTTCCGCGTGGGGCGTGACTTCCTGGTCGCCGACGACCGATCGACCATGGCGCGGCGCCTGCGCGACCTCCGCTCCGATCCGGACCTGCGCGCGGCGCTCGCCGCGTCCGGCCTGGAGACGATCCACGCCCGCCACACCTGCCGACATCGCGTCGACGAGTTGCTGGCCATCGCGGCCCGGCTCGAGACGCCCCAATTGGAGGCCGCGTCATGAAGATCGCCTTCTACGGATCAAGCCTTCTGTCGGCCTACTGGAACGGCGCCGCCACCTACTACCGGGGCATGCTGAGCGCGCTCGCCGCTCGGGGAAGCCGGATCACCTTCTTCGAGCCCGACGCATTCGACCGCCAGCAGCATCGCGACATCGAGCCGCCGGCCTGGGCGGACGTCGTCGTCTATCCCGCGACCGAGGCTGCGGCGCGCCAGGTCATCGGCCGGGCGGCGGAGGCCGACGTGGTGATCAAGGCGAGCGGCGTCGGCGTGTTCGACGACCTGCTGCTCGAAGGCGTCCTCGACGCGGCCCGCCCGCACGCCGTGAAAGTGTTCTGGGACGTGGACGCCCCGGCCACGCTCGCCGGGCTTCGAGACCACCCCGACCTGCCGCTGCGCCGCCGGCTCCGCGACCTGGACATGGTGCTCACCTACGGCGGCGGCCCCCCCGTGGTTTCCGCCTACGAGGCGCTGGGCGCGCGGATGTGCCGGCCGATCTACAATGCGCTCGACTCGACGACCCACCATCCCGTCCCGGCCGAGGCGCGCTTCGCCGGCGACCTCAACTTCCTGGCCAATCGCCTGCCCGACCGCGAAGCGCGGGTCGAGCGGTTCTTCCTCGAGCCCGCCGCGCAACTGCCGGACCGGCGCTTCCTGCTGGGCGGCAACGGCTGGGACGACAGGGACATGCCGCCCAATGTGCGCCGCATCGGCCACGTGGGAACGGCCGATCACAACGCCTTCAATGTCTCGTCGCTGGCTGTGCTGAACGTCGCGCGGGACTCGATGGCGGAGGTAGGCTTCTCGCCGGCCACGCGGGTCTTCGAAGCCGCCGGCGCAGGCGCCTGCCTGATCACCGACGCCTGGGAAGGCATCGAGCTCTTCCTCACCCCCGGCGAGGAAGTCCTCGTCGCGCGAGACGGCCAGGATGTGGTGGAGCACCTGCGAACGCTCGACCCGGCCCGCGCGCAGTCGATCGGCGGGGCGGCGCGGCAGCGGATCCTGGGGGAGCACACCTATGCCCGGCGCGCCGCCGAGGTGGACGCCCTGCTTCGCGCCGAAGTCGCCGCCCGCCGCGAGCGGAGCCTGGCATGAAGCTCGTCGTCCTCGGCCTCAGCCTGTCGTCGTCGTGGGGAAACGGCCACGCCACGACCTATCGGGCGCTGCTGCGCGCCTTCGCATCCCGCGGGCACGAGGTGCTGTTCCTGGAACGCGACGTCCCCTGGTACGCGGCGCACCGCGACCTGCCTCGACCCGACTTCTGCCGCCTTGGCCTCTACGAGGACCTGGCCGATCTCGACCGGCGCTGGCGGCGCGAGGTCGCCTCGGCCGACGCGGTGATCGTGGGCTCGTTCGTACCAGACGGCGTAGCGGTCGGCGCCTGGGCGCAGGCCGCGGCCCGGAGCGTCGTCGCCTTCTACGACATCGACACGCCGGTCACCCTGGGCAAGCTCGCCCGCGGCGACCATGAGTACATCTCGCCCGAGATCATCTCAGGCTACGACCTCTACCTTTCGTTCACGGGCGGTCCGACCCTGCTGCTGCTGGAGCAGCGCTACGGAGCCCGCGCCGCCCACGCCCTCTACTGCTCGGTGGACGCCGAAGCCTACCGGCCCACCGGCGCGCCGGTGCGCTGGGACCTCAGCTATCTCGGGACCTACAGCCCCGACCGGCAGCCGAGCCTGGAGCGGCTGCTGCTGGAGGTTGCTCGGCTCACGCCCGACCTGCGCTTCTGCGTGGCCGGGCCGCAGTATCCGGCGGACATCGACTGGCCGGACAACGTCGAGCGGATCGATCACCTGCCGCCGGCGCAGCATGCGGCGTTCTATGGGGCCAGCCGCTTCACCCTCAACGTCACTCGCGCCGACATGATCGCCGCCGGCTGGAGCCCCAGCGTGCGGCTCTTCGAGGCCGCCGCCTGCGCGACGCCGATCATCTCCGACGTGTGGGAGGGACTCGCGAGCCTGCTGGAGCCCGGACGGGAGATCCTGCTCGCGGAGGTCCCGCAGACCGTGGTTCGCGCCCTGACGTCCCTGCCTGAACCAGATCGGCGGGCCCTCGGCGAGGCGGCTCGGCGAAAGATACTCGCCGCCCACGCCGCCGGCCAACGGGCGGGAGAACTTGAAGACCTGCTGCGGGGCGCGCCGGCGCGCCGGACCGAACGCCAGCTGGAACGCGCACCCTGAGGAGACAGCCAATGCGGAATGGACAACAACAGGAGGTCCTCGTCGCCGGCGGCGGCGGATTCCTCGGCTCGCACCTGTGCGAGCGCCTGGTCGAGGGCGGCGCGCGGGTGACCTGCCTCGACAATTTTCGGACCGGCGAACGCGCCAATCTTCGCCGCCTCGTGCGCCAGCCGGGGTTCGAGCTGATCGAAGCCGACGTCGTCGACCCGCTGCCCGCAAAGCTCCTGAGGCGGAAGTTCGATCGCATCTACAATCTAGCGTGCGCCGCGTCTCCCGCCCTCTACCAGGTCGATCCTGAGCACACGATGTTGACCAGCGTGCTGGGCACGCAGCACCTGCTGCGCCTCGCCGAGGCGACCGGCGCTCGGCTCCTGCTGTCCTCGACAAGCGAGGTGTACGGCGACCCGGACTTCCATCCCCAGCCCGAGAGCTATTGGGGGCATGTGAACTGCACCGGTCCCCGCGCCTGCTATGATGAGGGCAAGCGCGCCGCTGAGACGCTGTGCTTCGACTACGACCGTCTCGGGCGCGCAGAGATCCGGGTCGCGCGGATCTTCAACACGTACGGCCCGCGCCTGCGCGCCAGCGATGGCCGCGTCGTATCCAACATCATCAGCCAAGCGCTCGCCGGCGACGATATAACGGTCTTCGGAGACGGCTCCCAGACGCGGTCCTTCTGCTACGTAGCCGACCTCGTCGACGGACTGGTTCGACTGATGGAGTTCGAGGGGCCGCAGCCCGGCCCGATCAATCTCGGCAATCCGGTCGAACGAACTGTCCTTGAGCTGGTCGATCTCGTTCTTGCCATCACCGGCTCGACGTCAGAGGTCGTCTACCGCCCGTTGCCCGTCGACGACCCGCGTCGCCGGCGTCCCGATGTCGCCAAGGCGGCCGAGTTGCTGAACTGGCGGCCTCGCACCTCACTTGTCCACGGTCTCCGCGAGACGGTTCTTTGGTTCGAGGCGGAGGCTCGCCGGCGGATCGCTGGGCATGACGATCGCCCGGAAGCGAGAGTCGCGTAGCATGAGCCGCCTCGAGCTCGCCCCGCCCGTCGACGGCCAGCTCATGCGCGCCGCCGTCGTCACCGGCCCCGGGCAGGTGCAGATAGAAGAAGTCCCGAGGCCGGAGCCTGGTCGGGGCCAGGTTCGCGTTCGCCTCGAGGGGTGCGGCGTCTGCGCCTCCAACCTGACCCCCTGGGCAGGCCCGGAGTGGATGACCTTTCCCACGGCCCCGGGCGAGCTCGGCCACGAGGGCTGGGGCGTGATCGATGTGGTGGGGCCGGACGCCGCCGGACTGCATGTCGGCGACCGCGTCGCGACGCTGTCCACGCGAAGCTATGCCGAGTTCGACATCGCCGACGCCTCAGCCGTCGTCCCCCTGCCGCCGGCGCTCGCCGGGGCGTGCTTTCCCGGGGAGCCGCTGGGGTGCGCCATGAACATCTTCCGGCGGGCGGAGATCCAGCCGGACCAGACCGTCGCCATCGTCGGCATAGGGTTTCTGGGCGCCGTTCTTACGCGGCTGGCTTCGGACGCAGGCGCCCGGGTCATCGCCATCTCCCGCCGCCCGTTCGCACTTGACCTGGCCCGTCGAATGGGCGCCGCCGAGACGATCGCGATGGACGATCACTTCGGGATCATCGGCCGCGTGAAGGCGCATACGGACGGGCGCTTCTGCGACCGCGTCGTGGAGGCGGTCGGCAAGCAATGGCCGCTCGACCTGGCCGGCGAGCTCTGCGCCGAACGGGGTCGCCTGGTCATCGCCGGCTATCACCAGGACGGCCCTCGCCAGGTGAACATGCAGCTATGGAATTGGCGAGGCCTGGACGTCGTCAACGCCCACGAGCGCGACCCCGCGGTCTACTCGCGCGGCGTGGCCGAGGCGGTGGACGCCGTAGTCGCCGGGCGCATCGACCCGGCGCCGCTCTACACCCACGTCTATCCCCTTGAACGGCTGGCCGACGCTCTCGACGCCACCCGCGACCGTCCGGAGGGCTTCCTGAAGGCGCTGATTGTCCCATGACGGGCGCCGCCGCGTTTCAGTCGCCTGGAGCCGAGACCGCCGCGCGCCGGCCCCGCGTAGGCTTCCTGGGCGTCGGCTGGATCGGCCGCCACCGCATGGCCGCCGTCGTGGAGCAGGGCCTCGTGGACGCCATCGGCGTGGCCGACCCTTCGCGCGACTGCCGGGACGCCGCCCTCGCGCTTGCGCCGCAGGTCCACGCGGCTGCGGACTTCGACGACCTGCTGGCCCTGGACCTCGATGGTCTGGTGATCGCCACGCCCAGCGCGCAACATGCCGAGCAGGCCATCCGCGCGCTGGACGCCGGCGTCGCGGTCTTCTGCCAGAAGCCGCTCGGCCGTTCGGCGGACGAGGCCGCAAAGGTGGTCGAGGCCGCGCGGCGTGCGGATCGCCTCCTCGCCGTCGACCTCTCGTACCGCTTCACGGACGGCATGCAGCGCATCCGCGAACTCGTGCGGGAGGGCGTGCTTGGACGGGTCTTCAGCTGCGACCTGACGTTTCACAACGCCTATGGTCCGGACAAACCCTGGTTCTATGAGCCGGCGCTGTCCGGCGGCGGCTGCGTCATGGACCTTGGTGTCCACCTCGTCGACCTGGCGCTGTGGACGTTGGGCTTTCCGGAGGTGGCGCGGGTCTCGAGCAGGCTCATGGCGCAGGGCCGCCCACTTGGGCCCGCCGGCTCCAAGGTCGAGGACTACGCCATCGTCGAACTGGAATTGGAAACAGGCGCCATCGTCCGCCTCGCCTGCTCCTGGCGTCTCCACGCGGGAAAGGAGGCCGAAATCTCGGCCGCCTTCTATGGCGTGGACGGGGGCGCGGTGATGCGCAACGTCGACGGCTCGTTCTACAATTTTGCGGCCGAGCACCTGCACGGTGTTTCGAGGCGCACGCTGGCGACCCCGCCGGATGCCTGGGGCGGCCGCGCTATCATCGACTGGGCGCGCCGGCTCGGAGGCGGGCAACGCTTCGACCCCGCCTGCACTCGGCTGATCGACACTGCCACCGTCCTCGACAGGATCTACGGCCGCTGACGCCGCCGGCCCGGCGGCGCTTCAATGAAAGTTCGCGACACGCTGCCTTTGGGTTGCGGCGGGCAGTGATGGGTGCTTCGCCTGAGGCGGCTCGGATGCAAACCGGCTTTCATAGCCGCATACCTCCGCCAGCCTCGGGAGGTCAGGTAGCATCACATAGCCGCTGCGGGCGTGTGCAAGCCCTTCTCGCTTGAGGATCTGCATCGTGCGGCTCACGTGGACCACGCTCAGTCCCATGAGATCTGCGACTACGTCCTGCTTGATAGGCAAGTGCAGCGAGGCGGACGTCGCAAGGCCGATACGGCTGAGACGGTCGTGGGTCTCCACCAGGAAGTGCGCCATCCGCTCGTAGGCGGACATGCATCCTAAACGCACGACGTGGTCGCGCATCAGCGCCTGCTCCAGTCGCGCGGCGGCCACCCATGCTTGCCGAAGGGGCTGGTAGTTCTGCGACCTTTCCCTAAAGGCGCGGATGATCGGAAATGCGTCCACGACCTGGACGGCGGACAGCGCTTCGATTTCCTCCTGTGCGTCTCCCTGCAGGATGTCGCCGGGGAGCTTAAGGTTGAGCACCTGCCTCCGCCGATCCGAAAGCCACCGCACTTCTCCGGCGACTCCCGATGCGAGCAGCCACGCCTTGGGATGAGACCCTTTTGGAAGGAGCTTCTCGCCAGTCGAGAAGCTGCGAGGCGGCCCCTCCAGTGTCAGGCAGGCGTCGAGGCCGTCCGGCGTATGAGCCAGCGTCGCACTCAACCTGCGGCGTAGCAGTTCGCTCGGCCGTTCTCTGTGCTGGGTGATGCTGATCACGTCCATCCTCGCTCTCCCGGATGCGATCCTAGGCTGGCAGGAACGGCGCAGCCTCTTTCATACGGCAAGGAGCGCTCCAGTCTCGCCACCATCTCATCCGCCTCCATGTTCCAGCCTTGGGAGGAGCGCCCGACGGGCGCGGCGCCCCGCAGCCGTCGTGAGCGCATTCCTAGAGTCTGCTCCAATCCAGGCACCCGGCGGGGAGCCCTCCGCCGCTCACCAGAAGGGCGCCCTTCCGGTAGAGGTCCCACGCGCCCGTCTGCGGAAGCTGCACGACCAGCACCCCCGCGGCAGGATCTCCCCAGACCAGCCGCGCGTCGGCTGCGGCGAGGGCCGCAATAGCGTGGCGGGGGCCCACGTCGGATCCGAAGACCACTGTAGTGAACGGCTGATCCGGCGGTGGCCGTAGCGACCAGGCCGCGGCCAGACCCGTCCCGCCCATCAGGGCCAGCACGGCAGCGGCCGAGCCAAAGCCCCGGGCGCCGCGAGGCGGTGGCCGACGCAGAAGCAGCCATCCGATGGCCACCGGGATCAGGCCGAAGCCCACGAACCAGATGATGTCCCAGAGCAGCGGGTTCGGGCTGTCCAGCTTGATGCGATGAATTCCCAGCACCCAATGCGACAGGATGCTGTCCACCACGTGCCATGCGCCGAAGCCCGTCAACAGCGCACCCGCAAGGCGGCGCCCCCAGGGCGCCTCGGCGCTTCCGTGCGCCCGCCAGAGGCCCCAGAGCGCAACGGCGGCGAGCAGGTACATGAGAGCGTGGAAGTAGCCGTCCCACAGAACCTGCAGGCGCAGGTCGTCCACACCTGGGACCAGGGAGAGGAGATGGTGCCACTGTAGGATCTGGTGAAGCAATATCCCGTCGAAGAAGCCGCCGAGCGCAAAGCCCAGCGCCACGCTCCACAGCACCCACCGCGATTGCAGCATCATGATCTCCTGGCGGAGCAACGTTCTTCCCGGACATTTGTGCCCGCCTCCGAACGAAGGATCCTGCGCGGAAGCGCCAGTTCACCTCGTCTCTGCGGGACTCGTGATCAGCCGGGCGCGGCGGCCGAAGGTGGCGTAGTCCCACGCCCAACTGAACGCCACGCCGATGCGGTTGCGCAGGCCGATCATGAAGTAGACGTGCACCACGCTCCAGAAGGCCCATCCCGCAAAGCCGGTGAGCGTCACGGAGCCGCGCGTGACGATCGCGGACTTCCGCCCGATGGTGGCGAGATCGCCCTGATGCCGATAGGCGAACCGCCGGGGCCGATCGTCGCCCCGGCTCCGCGACGCGATGGTCTCGGCCACGAACCGCCCCATCTGTTTCGCGGCCGGAGCCAGCCCCGGCACCGGACGGCCCTGCGGATCCTGGGCCGCCGCCGTGTCGCCGATGACGAACACCTCGGGATGCGAAGCCAATGTCAGGTCGTCGCCTACGATCACCCGCCCGGCGCGGTCGGTGGGCGCCTTCAACCAGGCGCCCGCCGGCGACGCCCTAACACCGGCCGCCCAGATGGTGCAGCCGCTCGGCAGACGCTCGTCGCCGATCGTGACGCCTGTGGCGTCGATGCCGGTCACCGGCGAGTCCACCCGGATCTCCACGCCCATGCGCTCCAGGCGCCGCGCGGCGTAGGCGCTGAGGGTTTCGGGAAAGGTCGACAGAACGCGGGGACCCGCCTCGACCAGGACCACCCGCGCTTCCGTGGGGTCGATGTTGCGGAAGTCCGGAGGCAGAGCCAGGCGCGCCATGTCGGCGATCGCCCCCGCCATCTCGACGCCGGTCGGGCCCCCGCCGATCACGACGAAGGTCATCTCAACCCGCCGCTGGACGGGATCATGCGAAAGCTCGGCCTTCTCGAAGGCCATCAGGATCGCTCGTCGAAGGGCAGTCGCGTCCTCGATCCGCTTCAGCCCCGGCGCGTGCTCCGCCCACTCGTCATGACCGAAATAGGCGTGCGTGGCGCCGGTCGCGACGACAAGGAGGTCATAGTGAAACGCGCCGCCGGAGGTCTCGACCTTCCGTCGATCCGCGTCCACGCCAAGCACCTCCGCCATCAGGACGGTCGTGTTCCGCTGACGCCCGAGGATGCCGCGTATCGGCCACGCCACATCCGCCGGCGTCAGCGCGGCGGCGGCGACCTGGTAGAGGAGCGGCTGAAAGCAGTGGTGGTTCTGCCGATCGATCAGAGTGACATCCACGGGCGCGTCCGCCAGCCGCTTCGCTGTCTCAAGCCCGGCGAAGCCACCCCCCAGGATCACCACCCTTGGCCTGGAGGCCTTCGCCGCGGCGGCCGTGCTCGCGCCCGGGCTGAGACTGTGCGGCGGCGCGCTCACGCAATGACCAGCCAGTCCAGGCTCGCTGATTCCCCCGGTGGGGTGGCGGCGGCCCCGCGGCCTTTCCAGGCCGGGGGCGTCTGGTTGTCGGCCGGCGACTGCTGCATCTCATCTCCTGGCGTCGCCAGCCTGTCGGCCTCAGTGCACGCCGATCCGCTCCAACGCCGCGGCGTGCCGCTGGACCATCGGCAGTCCGCCGGCCGCCACCGAGCGGAGCTGGGGATTTTCGCCCCGATCCGCATAGCTCTTGTGCAGCGTCACCGCCTCCTGGTGCGCCAGCTTCTGCTGATCGACATAGGTCTTGTCGAAATCGTCGTCGGGCGCCTCCTCGAGGTGCTTCAGCATGGTCTTGCGCCGGGCGTCCAGCTCGGTGACGGGACTCAGGTTCTTGAAGTGGTCCGTCACCTCGCGGCTACGCAGCGCAGACATCATCTGGTGCTTGGCGGTCGTATGGTGGGCGATCATGCGGTCGGCGAACTCGCGCACGCCCTCGGACCGGGAGCGCCGCAAGGCGATCCGGGCCGCCTCGATCTCGTAGAGGTCGCTCACGCAGGCGTTTGAGACGAAGGTCTTAGCGTCGTGTGCTCCCGTGGTCGCGGCGGAGGCCACGCCCATCATTCCGCCTATCGCGTCCTGGGCCTTGTTCGCCGCGCCCTTGAGCCCGCCGTGCTTCTCCTGGTCAGCCATGTCCTTCTCCTCAAGCCGGGCGCGTCTCGGCGCGATGGTTGCGGGCGGCCTGCCAGTAGGCAAGGTCCTCGTGGGCGCCGCTTTCCTGGAGCGCCGCAACCGGATGCTCGCCGTCAGGCTGGAATCGGTACTCGCCGCCCAGTTCGCGCCTGTGGCGGTCGATGACCTGCTCGGACGGCGTCCCGCCGGCGTTCACCTGCGCCTGGTAGGCGAAATACCGATGCCCTTCCGGCAGCTCGGAGATGGGCATGAACTCCGAGTCCCAGGCCGTCAGCTCCACCTGCCGGGCCACGACGTCGCGGAGATAGGCCTTGTTCTCCTCGAAGGTCATGGGCGCCGCATAGCCGGCCCCGATCAGCTCGGCTGCGTCGACGCCCTCGATCTCCTCGAGCGCGCGCGCCGCCAGCTTCAGGTGCTCGATCTCCATGGCGAGGTGCAGTTCCCAGATCTGCTTGATCCTGGGGTCCGTCTCGGTCTCGAAGCAGGACCAGTAGAGCCAGCACTCGTGGTTCTCGTGCAGCACCCAGTTCGTGAGCCAGCTTATCGTCGGGTCTAGGCACGACTCGTAGTGGCTGACGTGCTGCTCCTCGATCTGCGCGATCTCGAGGTAGAGCGCCCGCGCCAGGGGATCGGTGGGGCGGTTCCCGACGGTCATGTAGTAGTTCATCGTCTGCTGTTCGGCCGAGACTAGGGTCATCGCGTTCAGCATCGACTGCTTGTGAGCGGCCTGCACCGTCATCGGCCGCCGGATGTCGTCGTCGGGGTGGCGATGCTCGAAGATCGTCGGCCGGCCCGGCGTGATCTCGGTGTATTGCCCGGTGATCTCCTCGGCCCGCCGCCCGTTGCCCATCAGGTCCATGAGGTTGGCGTAGCGGTAGAGGTGGTCGAAATCCTCCAGCAGCCCGAACTCGTAGACCTGGCGCAGATAGGGGTCGGGTTCGTTCCGGGCGAGCCAGGCCGTCAGATCGACGGCGACCTGTTCATAGCCGATGGTGACCTCGATCGCGTTCTCCTGCTGCTCGCCGGGGATCAGCCAGTTCACCGCCTTCTGCTGCTGCTGTTCGGTCCGGCGCACGCGCTGAAGGCGCTGCTTCAACTCCACGTCCGCACAGTTGCGGTTGAAGTTGTGGGAGAACATCGCCGCCTCGACCTCCACACCGTTCATCAGGATGACCCGGCACCGCGTGTAGGGGTGCACGTCGCGGGTGTCGTACGGTTCCACGTTCAGTTCCGACCAGCTTCTGAGCTGCCGTTCGAGCGGAACGCCCCGCTCTGCGAGTGGATTGAAGGGCATTGAGGTCTCCTCGTCGCGAGCCCCCCCAACCGCCTGTCGCCCGCGAAGGTTCTAGCTTGAGGGGTTCACGCTTTGGTGTGCTCGCCGGCGCTCTCGCAGGACCACGTCGAAACCTGTGCAGCGGTTCGCAAATGTTGATCCACGCCGAGCGCCCCTACCTGCCGTCGGCGGGCGCCGAGGGCAGCAGGAGGGCGACGGGAAGCGCTTTGAAGACCGCGGCGGCGGGCGTGGCGCCCCCCTCTCCGCCATGACCGCTGAGGGGGTCTCGCCAGGGCGCTCCGGCGTGGATGGCCGTGTCGCCCCACCAGGTCGGCGGCAGTCGGGACCCCTGCCCCATACCACCGGCCGTGCGGACGACGGCGGCGCAGATCGCCGCCTCGGTCCCCTCCCCGCGCCGAAACGCCACCACGTGACCGGCTCTCGCGCCGGAGACCGGGACGGGCGTGTAGTCTCCCCCGAAGGCGGGCGCGTGGTCTCGTCGTGCGGCCAGGCTCGAGGCGATCACTGCCTGCTTGGCCGCGTCGAAGTCGCCGCGCGCGAACGCCTCGGCGGCGCCGACGGAGTCCAAGGCCCGGAGACGAACGGCAAAGTCGACGGGCCGCCGGTTGTCCGGGTCCACCAGGCTGAGGTCCCGGAATTCGCAGCCCTGGTAGATGTCCGGGATTCCGGGACTGACGCACTTGAGGAAGGCCTGGACGATCCCGTTGGACCGAGCTGCGGGCTCCATGGCGTCGATCACCCGGGCGACCTCCGCACGGAAGCCTGCCGCATCGGACGCCTCGATCAGCCGACGGAGCCAGGCTTCGCAGGCCGCTTCGTACGCTTCGTCCGGGGCTGCCCACGAAGACCGAAGCTTCGCCTCCCGAAGCGCCTTGCGCCACCACGTCCAGACCCTCTCCCGCCAGGCGGCGAGGCCGGGGGAGTCCCGCGGATCGAGGCCGACCGGCCATGCCCCCACCAGGGTCTGGTAGAGCTGAAGTTCGTCGCCGCCATCCACCCCGGCGGACGACGCGTCGTTCATGCCTCGCCACCGATCCACGGCCTCGGACCATGCCGGCGCCATCTCGCTGAGGACGGCCAGGCGGGCCCGCACGTCCTCGCCGCGTTTGTGGTCGTGGGTGGCGGTGGCGATCAGGGATCGCGGCAGGGCGTCCGCGCGCGCGGCGTTCAGGCCGTGGAAGCCGTCGATGCGCAGACTGAGGCGGGCGGGGTCGGCGCCGACCTCGTTGCGGGAGAGAACCCGGCCGTAGCGGTATAAGGCCGTGTCCTCCACCGACTTGGCCGCAAGCGGCGCACTGAGCTGCTGGAAGCGCCGGGCGGCTTCGGCCATGAGCGTCGGCTCGCCGCCCTCTCCGCTCAGCCACGCCACGACCTGTTCGGCGATGGGCGCTTCGCCGGGGCCGAGATGCGCCCGCGCGCCGGCCAGGGCGGCGGCTAGGCGTTGCCGGTCGGCCGCGGACGCCGGCTCACCCTGAGCGTAGGTGCGGTAGGCGGGAAAGGCCGCCAGCAAGGCGCGGAGCGACCGTTCCAGCCCGGCCTCGGTCAGGTCGCGCGTGGCGACGTCGGCCCGCGCGAGACGGTGGAAGGCCCGGGCGGCGGCGCGCAGCTGGCCGGCGAAGGCGCGATCCAGGAGCTCCAGCCGCGCCTGGCGCTCTTCCCGGTGGAAGTCGCCGGTCCGTCCGCTGGCGCCGGTCCAGAGCTGGGTGAGCGTGTCCGCCCCCGCCGGGTCGTGCAGCAGCGCGCCGACCTGATCCATGAAGGCATAGCCGGTCTCGCCGTCGCAGCCCCAACCGGGGTCCAGGATCTCGCCGGCCGCCAGGATCTTCTCGACCAGGAGCCAGCCGCCCGGCCGGCGCGCCTCGAGTTCCGCCCTGAGGCGGCGGCAGTAGCCGCCCGGATCGGCGAGGCCGTCGACATGGTCCACCCGCAGGCCGTCGATCAGCCCCTCATCGTAGAGGCGCAGCGGCAGGGCGTGCACCGCTTCGAACACCGGCGCGTGCTCGATGCGAAGGGCCGCCAGTTCGGTGATGTCGAAGAAGCGCCGCCAGTTGATCTCGTCGCCCGCGGTGCGCCACCAGGCCAGTCGCCAGTGCTGGTTCTCGAGCAGCGCGTGCAGCCGGGCGCGGCCGTCCGGCGAGCGCGGGGCGAAGGCGTCCAGGCCAGCCGCAAGCACCTCCCTGCGATCCTCGGCCCGGATCGGGAAGCGGTGATGGCCGTAGGCCCAGGCGGACAGGTCCGCGCCGTCGCCGCGCAGGACGATGTCGCCGGCCGCGAGCGCCTCCGCGTAGGGCGCGCCCAGGAACGGCGCCGCCACCTTGCCCGCCAGGGCCGGGTCCGGCGGATCCCAGTCGATGTCGAACCAGCCCGCGAAGTCGCTCGACCGGCCCTTCTCCAGGACGTCCAGCCACCAGGCGTTGTCCGCGCCGCCCACGGCCATGTGGTTCGGCACGATGTCGAGAAGCACGCCCAGCCCTTCCCGGCGCAAGGCCGCACAAAGGTCGCGGAAGCCCTCTTCACCGCCGAGTTCGGGATTGATGCTCGTGGGGTCGATGACGTCGTAGCCGTGCGGCGAACCCTTGCGCGCGGCGCCGATCGGCGAGGCGTAGACATGGCTGATCCCCAGACGCGCCAGGTAGCCCGCCTGGTCGGCGGCGGCCTCGAAGGTGAACCCCGCGTGGAACTGCAGGCGATAGGTGGCGTGCGGGATCACGGCGTCTTCCGGGCGTTGAGGGCGGCGATGCGGGGCCGGGCCTGGGGCGCGGCGAACAGCGCCTCGCCGGTGACCGGCAGCCGCCGGCGCCAGTTGGGGTGCTCGTCCATGGTGCCGGGGATGTTCGGCTGTTCGGGCTCGCCCAAGAGGTCCTCCGCCGCCGTCAGGGCGAGCGGGGTCGGCGCCGCGGCGACGAAGCACACCGCCGCGTCGACCGCCGGCGACGGATCGGCCGCGGCGGGGGCAGGGCCTCGGGCGCAGCCGCTTCGCCGCATCGCGGCCCAGAGGTTGCGCCGCTCGGCCTGGCGCTCGGACCTGCGCCTGGCGATCGCGTCGGCCGCGCCGCCCAGTGTCGCCGCCCAGTCGATATCGCGGCCCGTCCACCAGCCCGTGAGAGTCGGCAGATCATGGGTCGTGGTCATGGCGACGCTGGCCGGGCGCCACTCCCGCGACGACGTGAAGCCGCCCTCGTCCCGCTCGAAGGGCAGGACGCTCAGCCCGAGGAGGCCCCGTTCGGCCAGCCGGTCGCGGAAGCCCTCGGGCACGGTTCCGAGGTCCTCGCCGATCACCAGCGACCGGCGGCGCCGGGATTCCAGGGTCGTGAGCCGCGCGAGATCCTCGAAGGGATAGGTCAGGTAGACGCCGTCCAGCGCCTCGGCGCCTTTCGGGATCAGCCAGAGCCGGCGCAGGCCCAGTATGTGGTCGATACGCACCCCGCCCGCGTGCGCCATGGCCGCGCGGAGGGTCGCGACGAACCCCTCGAACCCCGTCCGCCGCAGCGCCTCGGGGGAGAAGGCGGCCAGGCCCCAATCCTGGCCGCGGGCCTGGAAGTAGTCGGGGGGCGCGCCGACGTGCAGGCCGCGGAGCAGATCCTGCGGCCGGCTCCAGGCGTGACTTCCCCCGGGGTCCATGCCCACGGCCAGATCGGCGATCAGCCCGATGGCCATGCCGCCCGCCCGCGCCCTCATCTGGGCCGCGTACAGGCCCAGCGCGGCCAGCCACTGGACGAAAACGTGGAACGCGACATCCGCCGGCCGCTCGCGCGCGAAGGCTTCCACGGCGGGACTCGCGTGGTCGCGATACGAAGCGGGCCAGTCGGACCACCCGCGGGCCCCGCCCTCGGTCAGGAAGTGGGCGTGCAGCGCCTCGAAGCGCGCATGGCCCTCCAGATCGTCGCCGCCCGCCGTCCGGAACGCCTCGAACTCGCCGCGCCGTGGATGGTCGGGACCGAAGGACTCGAAGGCCGCGCGAAGCTGGGCGACACGCTCCGGCCAAGCGCCCGCCCAGTCGACCAGGGGCGCGGCGTCGCCGGCCGAGGGAACCGGCGATCCGGTGATCTCGGCCGGATCGGCGAACAGACCGTTGAGGAAAAGGCGGGTGGAGGGGCCGTAGGGGCTGTAGCGATGCGGGTCCGCGAGGAATGGCGCGTGGACCGGGCTGATGGCGACCGCGTCCGCTCCGGCCCGCGCCGCGGCGTCCACGAACGCCCCCAGCGCCGTGAAGTCTCCGAACGGCGCGCCGCGCTCGTCGCGCAGTCCGTAGAGCTGGACGGAGACGCCCCAACCCGGGCGGTCGGGCAGCCAGGCGCGCTCCGGCGCGACACAGATCGTGGCGGATCGGTCCTTCGCCTCCAGCCGATGCCGGCCGGCCACGCCGACAGGCGGCAGCACCACGCCTTCGCGATCCCGCGTCAGGACCACGTCCCGGCGGTCCCCGTCCTCCAGCATGAGGCGCGCCGGGCCGGCCGCCTCGGGCCAGGGGAGGCTTACGGGCCGATCGAGATCCGCGGTCAGGAAGCTTGCCGCCTCGCCCCGGCGGCGCTCGGCCAGCGCACGCCGGCTGTCGGCGGCCTCCCGCTCGGACGCGGCGGGGAGGTCGAGGGCGTCCAGCACGGCGCGCAGGGTCTCGTCGCCGACCGTCTGGGGCCGGCCCATCGCATCTTCCCAGTCCACGAGGAGCCCGGCCTCAGCCGCGAGCGCGTGGAGCTGGGCGCTCAAGGGCGCAGCTCCAGCCAGGCGACGAAGCTGTCGGGGGCCAGCCGGCCATCGGCGGCGGCGGCGCCGACCTGCGCCAGGACCTCGACGGCCGGCGCGTCCAGGGGAACGGCTTCAGCGCCCAGGTTGCAGGCAAGGGTCAGGTCCGCCCCGTCCCCCATCCGCCACCGGGCCACGACCGCGGCCGGACCGATCGCGTCGGCCCCGATCGCGCGGGCACCCGCCAGATGCGGCACGATGTGCGTGCGCCGCAGCGCCAGGAGGTCGCGGCAGAGGGCCTGCCAACGATCCGCGTCCGGCCCAGGAACGGGTCGCGAGCGTTCGAAGGTCTCGACCGCATTCGGGTCCGGGATCTTTTCCCGGGCGGCCGGGTCGGCGAACTGCGGGAAGCTGGCGAATTCGCGCCGGCGGCCCTCGCGCACGGCCTGCGCCAGCTTCGGCTCGTGATCCGTGAAGTAGAGGAACGGCGTCCGGGATCCGGTCTCCTCGCCCATGAACAGCATCGGAATGGGCGGCGCGATCAGCAGCAGCGCCATGGCCGCCCGCAGCCGGTCGGGCGCCGCGAGCTCGGTCAGCCGCTCGCCGAACGCCCGGTTGCCGATCTGGTCGTGGTTCTGGAGGAAGTTCACGAAGGCGGTGGGCGGGAGGTCCCCGCTGGGCTCCCCGCGCCGCTCTCCGCCGCGATGCGGCGACGGCTCGCCCTGATAGATGAAGCCCTGGGAAAGGCCCCTCGCCAGCTTCTCCGCCGGCCCATCCGCATAGTCGCCGTAGTAGCCGCCGTCCTCGCCGGTCAGCAGGACGTGCGCGACATGATGGATGTCGTCGTTCCACTGCGCGTCGTACCCCCGCCGCAGGTGCGTGGCGGCGTTATCGTCGTTCTCGAGCACCAGGTGGACGTGGCGGTCGGTGATCGTGGCCCGAACTTCCGCAGCGGTCTCGTCCAGCCAGTCGGCCTCCGAGATTGCATGCACCGCATCGAACCGAAGGCCGTCCAGCCGATACTCCGACAGCCAGTAGAGGACGTTGTCCGCGAAGAAGCGCCGGACCTGCGGACGGCGGAAGTCGATCGCCACGCCCCAGGGGGTCTCCAGGTCGCTGCGGAAGAACTCCGGCGCGTAGACTCCCAGGTAGTTCCCGTCCGGCCCGAAGTGATTGTAGACCACGTCCAGGAGGACCATGAGGCCGAGGCCGTGCGCGCGGTCCACCAGCGCCTTCAGGCCCTCGGGGCCGCCGTAGGCGTCGTCCGGCGCATAGGGCAGGACCCCGTCGTAGCCCCAGTTCCGGGCGCCGGGGAACTCCGCCACCGGCATCAGCTCGACCGCCGTCACGCCCAGCTCGGCCAGGCGCGGCAGGTCCTCCGCCACGCCCTCGAAGCCGCCCAGCAGTCCGGGATGGAGCTCGTAGACCACGGCTTCTTCCCAGGGGCGGCCGCGCCAGTCGTTCCGGCGCCAGGCGTAGGCCGCGGGATCGGTGACCAGGCTCCAGCCATGCGGACCGCCGCGCTGGGCTCGTGCGGCCGGATCCGGGACCTCCTTGCTGCGGTCGATCCTGAAGCGGTAGGCGGTCCCCGCAGGGGCCGGGAACTCGCCCTCGTGGACGCCGGAGGCCGTCGCGCGAAGCTGCCCGGCGCGGCCGTCGTCGAAGACGACCTCGACCTCTGCGGCGGCCGGCGCCCAGAGCCGGAAGCAGGCGCGGCCCGGCGCGACCAGTTGGGCGCCGAAGGTCGGCTCGAACGGAAGGTTCATTGCGGCGCCTCCGGGGCGCTGGGCGGCAGGTCCGCCACCACCAGCACGGCGGCATGCTCGGCTACGAGGATCCGCCCTTCGGTCGGTCGTTCCCGCGTGCTCGTGTCCGAGGTGTCGACCAGAATACGGCCATGGGCCACCGGCGGCGGCAGCTTGAACAGGAGCCGCGTGTCCGAGGCGTTGAGCAGCAGGCTCACGACCTCGACATGGCCATCCTCGCACCGGTGCGCGCGGCGCATGTTGAGCGCTCGGCCCGCTGCGTTGTCCCAGTCCTCCGGCGAAAGGTTCACGCCCCGCTCGTCGAACCAGTCCACGTCCAGGATGCCCGGAGCAACTTCTGCCTGACCGTAGAGGAACTGGTTGTTGCGCAGGATCTCGTAGCGACGGCGCAGGGCGATGAGGCCGGCCACATACTCCGTCAGCGCCCGCCCCTCCGACGATCGCGCGAGCCGCCAGTCGAACCAGGATGTCTCGTTGTCCTGGGCGTAGGCGTTATTGTTTCCGCCCTGTGTGCGTCCGAACTCGTCGCCGCCCAGCAGCATCGGCGTCCCGAGCGACGCGAACAACGTCAGCAGCATCGAGCGCCGGACACGATCCCTGCGCGCCTTGATGTGAGGCTCCGCCGTCGGCCCCTCGACGCCCCAGTTGCGCGAAAAATTGTGCTGGTGACCGTCGCGGTTCGCTTCGCCGTTCGCCTCATTGTGCCGCTCCTCATAGGAGACGAGGTCGGCCAGCGTGTAGCCGTCGTGGGATGCAAGGAAGTTGACGCTGGCCCACGGCCGGCGCGCCCTCCGGTCGAACAGGTCCCCGGAGCCGGAGAGCCGGGCCGCAAGCTCCGGTCGCTGGCCCTCGTCACCGCGCCAGTAGCGCCGCACGCCGTCGCGGAAGCGATCGTTCCATTCGGCGAAACTGGGCGGATGGTGGCCGAGCTGATAGCCGCCGGGCCCTATGTCCCACGGTTCGGATATGAGTTTCAGCTTCTGAAGCAGCGGATCCTGGCGCAGGACGTCGAAGAAGCTGGCGCCCGGATCGAAGCCGTGGTCCGTCCGACCGAGGGTCACGCCGAGATCGAAGCGGAACCCGTCGATGCCATAGGACGTCGCCCAGTAGCGCAGGGAATCGGCGACCATCTGCACGACCCGCGCCTTTGAGAAGTTCAGCGTGTTCCCGGTCCCGGTATCGTTGATGCAGTGCCGGGGATTGCCGTGCGCCAGGCGATAGTAGGTAGCGTTGTCCAGCCCGCGAAACGACAGCGTCGGACCCAGTTCGCTGCCTTCGGCGGTGTGGTTGTAGACAACGTCGAGGATTACCTCGATGCCGGCCGCATGGAGCCGGCGCACCGCCACACGCAGCTCGTCCTGGTCGCCGCTGGAAAGGTACCGCGCCTCGGGCGCGAAGAAGGACAGGGTGTTGTAGCCCCAGTAGTTCGTCAGACCCTTTTCCTGCAGCCAGCGGTCCTGGACGTAGGCGTGGATGGGCAGGAGTTCGACGGCGGTTACGCCGAGGCGGCGCAGGTGGTCGATGACCTTGGGATGTGAAAGCGCCGCGAAGGTTCCCCTTTCCGGCGGCGTCACATCGCCCAGCAGCTTGGTGAGGCCTCGGACGTGGCACTCGTAGATGACCGTCTCGGACCACGGCGTATACGGCCGCCGGTCGGCGCTCCAGTCGAAGGCGCTGGCCGTCACGACGGCCTTGGGCATGGCCGGCGCGGAATCCCGGCGATCGAATGACAGGTCCGCGCGACCGGAATTCAGCCGATAGCCGAAGAGCGCGTCCGTCCAGCGGATCTCTCCCGCCACCCGCTTCGCGTAGGGGTCGAGCAGCAGCTTGTTGGGGTTGAAACGGTGCCCTTCCTGCGGCGCGTAGCGTCCGTGGGCGCGGAAGCCGTAGAGCAGCCCAGGCTTCGCGTCAGGCAGGTAGCCGTGCCAGACCTCGTCCGTCCACTCCGGCAGCACGTACCGCGCGACTTCCCGCCGGCCGGTCGCCTCGAACAGACACAGTTCGATCTTCTCAGCGTTTGCTGAAAACACGGCGAAGTTCACGCCGAGGCCATCGAAGGTGGCCCCCAGGGGATAGGGCGAGCCAGGCTCCAGCCGATCCGGAAGCGTGCTCAAGCTGTGGTGTCCGGCTTGAGGATCACCGCCCCGAGCGGCGGTATCATCAGATCGAGGCCGCAGGGCTGCCCGCCCCAGGGCTCCGGCACGGCCTCGACCCCGCCCCCATTGCCGAGATCCCCTCCGCCGTAGAGTGCGGAATCGGTGTTGAGGAGTTCGCGCCAGCGGCCGCCGACGGGGACGCCGAGCCGGTAGCCCGGCCGCGGTTCCGGCGTCAGGTTGAGCGCCACGAGCACCGGCGCGCCGTCCCGCGCCACGCGCAGATAGGCGAACACGCTCTGGTCGGCGTCGTCCCCCACCAGCCAGCGAAAGCCCGCGCCCTCCGCGTCCAGCTCATGAAGGGCCGGCTCTGCGCCGTAGAGGCGGTTCAGGTCGCGGACGAGGCGCTGGACGCCAGCGTGCTCTGGGGCCTCGAGGCGCCCCCAGGGGATCTCGGCGTCGTGGCTCCACTCGCTGTCCTGCCCGAGCTCTCCGCCCATGAAGAGCAGCTTCTTGCCGGGATGGGTCCACATGTAGGCGAACAAGGCCCGGAGGTTGGCGAAGCGTCGCCAGGGATCGCCGGGCATCTTGCCCAGCAGCGAGCCTTTCCCGTGCACGACCTCGTCGTGGGACAGCGGCAGCACGAACGCCTCGCTGAACGCATAGACGAGGCTGAAGGTCATCTCACCGTGGTGCCAGCGCCGGTAGAGGGGATCGCGCTCCAGATAGTGCAGGGTGTCGTGCATCCACCCCATGTTCCACTTGTAGTGAAACCCCAGACCGCCCTCCTGGAGCGGGGCGGTGACGCCGGGCCAGGCGGTGGACTCCTCGGCGAGCGTGATCGCGCCGGGACACCTTTCACGAACCACCCCGTTCAACCGCTTCAGGAACGCGATCGCCTCGAGATTTTCGCGGCCACCGTACTGGTTGGGCACCCATTCGCCGGGCTGGCGGCTGTAGTCCCGATAGAGCATTGAGGCGACCGCATCGACGCGAAGGCCGTCGATGTGGAACCGCTCCAGCCAATGGAGGGCGCTGGCGATCAGGAACCCCTCAACCTCCTTGCGGCCGAAGTTGTAGATCAGGGTGTTCCAGTCCTGGTGGAAGCCTTCGCGAGGGTCGGCATGCTCGTAGAGCGACGTGCCGTCGAACAGCGCCAGGCCGTGCGGGTCGGCGGGGAAATGTCCTGGCACCCAGTCGAGGATCACGCCGACACCCTGCCTGTGGCAGGCGTCGACGAAGCGTGCGAAGCCCTCGGGGGAGCCGAAGCGGGCGCTGGGGGCGAACTGCGACAGCGGCTGATAGCCCCAGGAGCCGCCGAAGGGATGCTCCATGATCGGCAGCAGCTCGACGTGGGTGAAGCCGAGGTCGGCCGCATAGGCCGGCAGCCGTTCGGCGAGGCGATCCCAGTCCATCACGCCGTGCGGCTCGCCGGACGGACGCAGCCATGAGGCGGCGTGGACCTCGTAGATGGACATGGGCGCGTCAGGGGCCTGTCGCTCGCCGCGCCCCCGCATCCAGTCCTCGTCGCGCCAGGCATGGTCGAGCGGCCCGGCCACGACGGACGCCGTCGCCGGCGGCGCCTCGGTGCGTCGCGCCAGCGGATCCGCCTTCAGCGGCAGCGTGTGGCCGTCCGGGCCGACGATCTCGAACTTGTAGCGCTCACCAGGACCCAGGCGCGGGACGAACAGCTCCCAGACGCCGGTGGGAATGCGGAGCCGCATGGGATGACGGCGGCCGTCCCAGCTGTTGAAGTCGCCGACCACCGACACCCGCCGCGCGTTGGGCGCCCATACCGAGAAGGCGACGCCCGGCACGCCATTCATTTCCCGCGGCACCGCGCCGAGCCGCTCCGCGAGGTCCCAGTGCGTGCCCTCGGCGAACAGGTGCAGGTCGACGTCGCCCAGCACCAGGCCGAAGCTGTAGGGGTCCTCCGTCTCCTGCACCGTTTCGGGCCACTCGATCCGATAGCGGTAGGGCGCCGCATTCGGCAGCCGGCCTGCGAAGAGGCCCGGCCCCTCCTCCTGAAGCGCGACCTTGCGCCGGCCCTGCAGGGCCGTGACCGCGCGAGCGCCTGGCTGGCAGGTCCGCACCACGATCCCCTCCCCGTCGGCGTGGGGCCCGAGCAGGGCGAACGGATCCGTGAGGCGCGCGTCCATGAGCGCGACCTTCATCGCTTCCAGCGTGTCGGCCCCGAGGGTTGATGCGGTCATGCTGCGCTCTCCGCGATCCTGGCCAGGGCATGCAGGCCCCGCACCGGCGTGGCGAGCCAGTCGGGACGGTTGGCCGCCTCGTAGGCGATCTCGTACGCGGCCTTTTCGATCAGGAAGAGCTCGAGCAGAGGTTCCGATATCCGCCCGCCCGCCTCCAAATAGCCCCCCACGATCGCCTCGGTGGCGAGGGAGGCGAAAGGCGCGAGCAGAGCCTCGGCGCGCGTGTCGGCCTTCGACTCCGGAGGCGCGCTGTCCAGCGCCCTCGCCGCGGCATAGTCGAGCGAGCGCAACAGACCGGCCAAGTCGCGCATGGGGCTGGCCTTCGCGCGCCGGACCTCGAGAGGCTTGGTCGGTTCGCCCTCGAAGTCGATGAACATCACGTCGCCGCCGGCCACCAGGACCTGCCCGAGGTGCAGGTCGCCATGAATGCGGATCCGCGGTTCGCCCACCGCCGCCGGCGCGAGCGCATCGATGCGGGCGAAAAGGTCCGCGCGTGCGCCGAGAAGCGCCTCGATCTCCGCCGCCGGCGGGGCGCTGCTGCCTTCGTCGCGCCGGGAGAGCACGTCCAGGCCGGCTTCGACCTGCCGGCGAACATCCGCCGCCCAGGCCTCGGCGGTGGTCTGCTCCACCGTCTCCGGCGCGAAGGCCGGATCGTCGGAGGGCTGGCTCAGCACCGCATGAAGTTCGGCGAGCCGCCGCCCAAGGCCGCGGGCGAAGTTGAGATAGGCTTCCAGGTCCAGCGCCTGCTCGCTCTTCTTCTGCCGCAGCGCATCGTCGAGACGCCGTTGCAGGTGGTCGAGGGTCCAGGTCCATCCGTCGCCCTGGTTATAGACGAACCTCTGGGCGATCATCAGCGTGTCAGGCGGACCGTCGCGACGCTCGCGGCGCACCTCGCCCAGCAGCGGCGCGATGTTGGCGAAGCCGCGCTCCGTGAGCTTGGAAGCCATCTCAGCTTCGGGGTGTATGCCCGAGGTCAAGCGGCGCAGGACCTTCAGCACCACCTCTCCACCGATCCGAACCGAGCTGTTGCTCTGTTCGACGGCGAGCCACTCGACCTCCTCGCCAAGGTCGGCCGGCCACTGATGTGTCGCGTCGAAGACCACCTGACCGCCATCGGCTGGAAGCCGCGCCTTGGCCGCGAAGGCGCGTACGACGCTGGTTATGAACTCTGGGGTGGCGAGGCCATCGGTGAGAAGGCCCACCCGCGCCCCCCGCCGAACACGGGCGAGCGCCAGCGCCACGGCGTAGGGCGGCGTCACCTCGTCCTCCCAGGCCACGCCCATGGGCAGCAGGTAGCGCTGCACGGTCTCGCCCGACCGGGCCTCCACGACCGCGACGATCTGGTCCTCGCCCTCCGGGGAAGGCAGGATCTCGGTCACGGACGCCTGCGCGAGCGCGACGTCCTTGCCCTGGAACCAGCGCCTGGCGGGCAGGTAGGCCGGCAACACCTCGCTTTCGAGAAGCGACCGGTGCGGCTCGTCGGCCACCGCGCCCAGATGGCCACGCAGGACGAAGGTGTGCAGTTCGGGTCCGACGGAGGAGGAGGTGCTCCACGACGGCCCCTCTACGTCCTCGCACAGCTCGAACCAGTAGAAGCCGTAGGGCGGCAGGGTAAGCAGATAGGTCAGGTGGCCGATCGCGGGGAACGGCGTCTGGGCCGACATCTCGATCGGCGTGCGGCCGGCGAACTCCGGAAGCTCCAGCTCGACCGCCTGGGCGGTGCGGGAGACGTTCGCCACGCACAGGATGACGCGACCCTCGTGCTCTCGCAGATAGGCCAGGATCTTGCGGTTGTGCGGGCGCAGGAAACGCAGCGTCCCGCGGCCGAAGGCCTGCTGGCGGCTGCGGACCGCCAGCATCCGGCGCAGCCAGTTGAGCAGCGAGTGCGGATCGCGAAGCTGGGCCTCCACATTGATCGCCTGGAAGCCGTAGAGGGGGTCCATCAGGGTCGGCAGGGTCAGCGCCGCGGGGTCGGCCCGCGAGAAGCCGCCATTGCGGTCGGGCGTCCACTGCATGGGGGTCCGCACGCCGTCGCGGTCGCCCAGGTGGATGTTGTCGCCCATGCCGATCTCGTCGCCGTAGTAGATGATCGGCGTGCCGGGCATGGTCAGCAGCAGGCTGTGCATCAGCTCGATGCGCCGGCGGTCGCGCTCCATCAGCGGGGCCAGGCGCCGGCGGATGCCGAGGTTGATACGCGCCCGCTGGTCGGCGGCGTAGACGCTCCAGAGGTAGTCCCGCTCCTTGTTGGTCACCATCTCGAGCGTCAGCTCGTCATGGTTTCGCAGGAAGATGGCCCACTGGCAGTTCGCCGGGATCTCCGGCGTCTGGCGCATGATGTCGGTGATCGGGAAGCGGTCTTCCTGGGCGATCGCCATGTACATCCGCGGCATCAGCGGGAAGTGGAAGGCCATGTGGCACTCGTCGCCGTCGCCGAAGTACTGCTGGGTGTCCTCCGGCCACTGGTTGGCCTCGGCCAGCAACATGCGGTTCTGAAAGTCCTCATCCAGCGCCGCCCGGATGCGCTTCAGGACGTCGTGCGTCTCCGGCAGGTTCTCGTTGTTGGTGCCCTCGCGCTCGATCAGATAGGGGATGGCGTCCAGGCGCATGCCGTCGACGCCCATCTCCAGCCAGAAGCGCATCACCGATACGACCTCTTCCAGCACCTTCGGATTGTCGAAGTTGAGGTCCGGTTGGTGAGAGTAGAAGCGGTGCCAGAAATAGGCGTTCGCGACGGGATCCCAGGTCCAGTTGGACGTCTCGGTGTCGCAGAAGATGATGCGCGTCTCGGAGTATTTCGTGTCGTTGTCGGACCAGACGTAGAAGTCCCGCTCCGGGGAGCCTGGCGCGGCGCGCCGGGCGGCCTGGAACCAGGGATGCTGGTCGGACGTGTGGTTGATGACCAGCTCCGTGATCACCCGCAGGCCGCGATCGTGCGCCGCCTCGATCAGCCGGCGCACGTCGGCGATGTCGCCGTAGTCGGGGTGCACGCCGCGGTAGTCGGCGATGTCGTAGCCGTCATCGCGCCGCGGGGACGGGTAGAACGGCAGGAGCCAGATCGCGGTCACGCCGAGGTCGGCGATATAGTCCAGTTTCGACTCCAGCCCCGCGAGGTCGCCGACGCCGTCGTCGTTGGCGTCGAAGAACGACTTCACGTGCAGCTGGTAGACGACGGCGTCCTTGTACCAGAGCGGATCGTCGCGCAGGCCGGGCGCCACGACGGCGCCCGCGGCGGTTCCATCGGCCGGGCTCATGCCGCGCCCTCCCCTTCGGGCTGAACGCGCCAGATCGCGTAGGGGCGGTCCGGCGTCAGGGCGACGTGCTGGCGCTTGCCCCGCCAGACGAACCCACGCTCGCCGACCAGGTCGTCGACGAGCAGGGCGCCGTCATCCGGCAGATCGAACTCCCACAGCGGAATCTCAATGTCGGCGGACTGCGCGTGGTGCGGGTCAAGGCTGACGGCGACCAGGACCATCTCGCGGCCCGAGGGATCGCGCTTGCCATAGTAGAGCACCTGGTCGTTGAAGGCGGGATAGAAGGTCACGCCCAGATGCGTCTGCAGCGCCGGATGGCCGCGGCGGATGCGGTTGAGCTGGGTGATCTCGTCGACGATGTCGCCGGCCTGGCGCCAGGCGCGCGGCTTGATCTCGTACTTCTCGGAGTCGCGGTACTCCTCCTTGCCCGGCACGGGCTCGGATTCCAGCAACTCGAAGCCCGAATAGACGCCGAACAGGCCCGACAGAGTCGCCGCCAGCGCGGCGCGGATCAGGAAGCCGCCGCGGCCGGAGGTCTGGAGGAAGTAGGGATTGATGTCCGGCGTGTTGACGAAGAAATGGGGCCGGTAGAACTCCTTCACGGGCGGCGAGGTCAGCTCCGTCAGGTACTCGGTCAGCTCGGCCTTGGTGTGCCGCCAGGTGAAGTAGGTGTAGGACTGCGAAAACCCGACCTTGGCCAGCCGGTACATCATGGCCGGGCGGGTGAAGGCCTCGGACAGGAAGATCACGTCCGGCGACTCCGAGCGGATGTCGCGGATCAGCCATTCCCAGAACGGCAGCGGCTTGGTGTGGGGGTTGTCCACCCGGAACACCCGCACCCCGTTGCGGGCCCAGAACGCCACCACGTCGCGCAGCGCGATCCAGAGGTCGGGGATCGCCTCGTCCTTGTAGAAGTCGACGTTGACGATGTCCTGGTACTTCTTGGGCGGGTTCTCGGCGTACTTGAGCGAACCGTCCGGCCGCCAGTCGAACCAGCCCGGATGCGCCTTCAGCCAGGGGTGGTCCGGCGAGCACTGGATGGCGAAGTCCAGGGCGATCTCCAGCCCGTGCTCGCGCGCGGCGGACACGAGGCGCAGGAAGTCGTCCAGCGTCCCCAGCTCGGGATGGATCGCGTCGTGGCCCCCCGCCTTCGAGCCGATCGCGTAGGGGCTTCCGGGCTCGCCCTCCTGCGCGGTCAGGCTGTTGTCGCGGCCCTTGCGGTTCGTCGTCCCGATTGGGTGGATCGGCGGGAAATAGAGGGTGTCGAACCCCATGTCGCGCACGGCTGGCAGGCGGGCGATGACGTCATCGAACGTGCCGTGCCGGTCGGGTCGATCGCTCGTCGAGCGCGGGAAGAGTTCGTACCAACTGGAGTAGCGGGCGGCGAGCCGCTCGGCGTCGAGGGGCTGGGCCGGGTCCAGTTCGATCAGGAACGGCCGGTCGTCGGCCTCGCGCATCAGCCGCCGCGCCTCGTCGCCCAGCAGAACGCCGGCGCGGGCCTCGTCGTCGCGAACCCCGTCGTACGCCTTGAGGAGTAGCTTCAGGCTTTTGGCGAGAGCGCCGCCGCTCCGCGCCGCCGCCGCCTCCATCAGCGCACGGCCTTCCATGAAGTCCACCGGCTGGGCCACGCCCGCGCCGAGCTTCTTCGAAAGGTCGCGACGCAGGCCGCCGAACCGATCGACCCAGCCGCGGATCGTGAACAGATGGCGGCCCAGGCGATCGGGTACGAACGCGCCGCGCCAGCGGTCGTTGCCCAACTCGGCCATCGGCGACCAGTGCCAGGCCGCCTCGTCGGCGGCGCGCCAGCCCACCTCGGCGGCGAGCTGCTCGTGGCCGTCCGCGAAGATGTCCGCCTCGACGACCACCCGCTCGCCGACGATCCGCTTCGCCGGGAACTGGCCGCCATCGACCGAAGGCGTCACCCGCTCCAGCACCAGGCGCGCCGCGCGCGCGGCGGCGCGGGCGGCCTGCCGGCCGGGCTTGCGCGCCGAGACGATCGCCGAGGCGCGTCGCGCCGCAAGCACCCGCACCTCACCCGGGGCGAGCGGCGCGAATGGCTCGTCCTCGCCGCCGATGCGCTGGAAGCCGCTCAGCTCCGCGCCAGCGCCCGGCAGGAACTCCGCCGGATCCACCGCCGCCGCGCGCTCAAGGCTAGGGTTGGCGAGGATCAGCAGCGCCTCGTCCGTCGCGCGGGCGTCGACGGTGCGCGTGCGAAGCATGATGGTCGCCTCGGCCGCCGCGCTGCTCAACAGGCGCAGGTCTGCGCCGTCGGCCGCGGCGCGGCCGGCAAGCGCATTGGCGCGCCGGAGCGCCTCGTCGCTTACGCCGAATTCCTGTGGGACGAGAAGCCCCGACCCCACCGCCGCGGCCAGGCGCAGGCTGCGCTCGCAGACGAGGTCGACCTCGTACGCGGCTCCCGCCAAGCGGTCGGCCAGTCGGGGACCGTCAGGCGCCTCGGCGGCGGCGATCGGCGGCGCGATGCGGCGCAGCGCAGAGTCCTCCTCGGCCAGCCAACGCGCCCGGAGGTCCCACCAGGGGACGGAGGAGAGGGTGAAATCGAAGCCGGCGCCGACCAGGTCACCCGCAGCCGGACGCGGCAGGCCCGGCGTGTCGGCGACCGCCAGGAAGTCGGACGTGGTTGTCCGCACGGAATCCAGGAGCTCGCGCCAGAAGCCGGCGGTCGCCTCTCCGGGGCAGAGGATCCGTACGCCGGCGAGTCCCTGCCGGGCCCAGGCCGCCAGGCGGGGCGCGAACCAGTTCGCGACCGCGCGCGCGCTTTCGGGGTCGCGGAGCCGAGCCAACGCCAGTCCCTGCGCCTCTGCCGGGGCGCGCGGGTCGACGACGGCCTCATCGGAGGGGCCTCGCCGGAATGCGAAGGCTTCCGGTGCGGCCCGCAGAAGCGGGTGGCGTGCGCCCAGCCGCCTCACGTCCAGGTCCATCAGCAGGCGGAGCCCGGCTTCGCCCAAGGTCGCCGAGAGCCCCGCGAGATAGGCCTCCGTGGCGCCGCCGCCCAGCCCGGAGGCGACCGTGTCGTGGTCGTCCGGCCGTCGCGCGTCGTCGCCCTGTTCGCTTGGGAACGGTGGGCCGATCAGGATGTGGTCGAAGCCGAGGTCCGCAGCCAGCCCCGCCCGGGCGTCCAAGCTTCCGCTCTCCAGGGTCCGGCGCGGCCAGTATTGTATGCGAGGTGCGGTCGTCACCTGTCCCGTGGTCCCGTTGCGCTGATGCGGGGCCTGGCGCTGCGGCGGCCTGCCCCCTCCTCAGCGAAACTCGCGGGGCAGGCCCCCGTTCCGACGATTTTTTCGGCGGATGGGCGCGGATAGAGAACGGGGAAAAAGTGGGCTGCGGGCCAACCTGTTCGCGATCCGCCGGCCTGACCCTCGACCGGCCAGGACCGCGCTGTCGATCTGAAACCGGGTCGACGGCCAGATCTGGATCGCCGGGCGCCAAGCTAGAGAGTCTGGCGTGTCGGCTCTGCCAAATGGCCGAATGGCCACCGCAGCAACATGCTCAAGCTAGGCCGCCCCGGTAAAGATTCGCAATGCATCCCGACGCCCACGCATGCGCCACTTCGACGCTGCCAGACGCGGACGGCGCCGGGACGCCGCTGGCGGGCCGCCAGGACCCGCTGCGGCGCTAAGCAGGCAAGACATTCGAGCCGGGGGAGCCGGGGCGCGTAACGCCGACCGAAGGTCGACAGTGGGTCGGCGCCGGGACGTTCATCGTGCTCGCCTTCTTCACCGGAGCGAGCATTTGGGTCGCGGCCCTTGCCGCCGCCGCGGTCCTCGCGCTCGGGCTGAGATCCATCCGGCGGATCGAGACGCCTGCCGCCAACACCAAGGCGCCTCACCATGACTACGGTGCTCGAAGAGGGCGGCCCCGCCGCCGCGGCGGGGGCAGGTTGGCCTCCTCTCCTGCAACGCGTGGCGGGAGGGTGCGGGTCCGCGACGCGCTAGTCGCGCGGGATGATGCTGATGCTGCCGCCACCTTCCAGCACCGCGAACTTCACGTCCTCGATGCGCTGCAGGCCATGCTGACTGCGGGCGGCGGAAAGAATGTCGCGGAGCTGGATGCGCGCGCCCTTCATCGCCTGCTCGTCGGGTTTCCCGTTCGCCAGGAGCAGCACGGGCCGGCCTTCGATGAACTTGTCCGCCACCGACCACCAGCGCTTGACGAAGGAGAAACCGATGTCGAGGGCGATCAGGGTGACGAACAGGACCACGGCGTTGGTGATGGAATAGTCGTCGCCCAGGAGCGCCTGCTGCGTGGTCTCGGCGATGATCAGCAGGAGGACGAAGTCGAAGGTGGTCATCTGGGCGAGGGTGCGCCGGCCGGAGAGCCGGACCACCACCAGCAGGACCAGGTAGACGGCGGCTCCGCGAAGGACGCTTTCCATCTTCGCTCCTAGGGCAGGACGAACATGCTGAACCGGAGGGGCTCGCCCGACCCGATCCGGACCTGGGCCCGCAGCGGGAGGGCCGGGCGGCGCGCCCGCAGCTGAAAGGTCACCGTGTCGCCGACCGCTTCGCCGGCGCGGTCGAACGTGAAGCGCTGGCCTCCGGGCGTGAAGGTCGAGGCGCTGGGCCTCGGCTGGATCCCTTCCACCCCGAACACCTCGAACAAGGCGCGGTCGACCTCGACGGTCCCGGTCGAACCCGGCCCTGCGAACCGGACGCTCAGCTCGTCGGGCGCGGCCCACCGGGCCACGCGAGGAAAGTCGACCGTTCCACCGGCGCCCTGCGCGCGGCCGCTGGCGAAGGGTCCGCCGGCGCCGGTGAGTCCCAGCAGCGCGGCGACGACGATGAGGGCCAGCCCAACCCACCCCGCGCGCTGCGTACGCCAGAAGCGCCGCTGGTACTGCGGATCGTCCTCCAGCTGCAGCCCTCGATGGACATCTGACGACGGCGCTTCCATCACGCCGAAACGCCGCGCGGCAGCGCCTGTTCCGGCTTGGCTGACGCGACGCCCTTGGCGACGCCGCAGCGGACCGACGCCCTGCCCCGAGCTCGTGGCGCGTCCTGGCGAGTTCGGTGGGCGCACCCGGCTCGCCGCGCGCGAAGCGCTGACGCCGGCGCGTGGGGCCCGGACGCATCGCCGGCGAGAAATCCTCATTTCGCGACGGTTCGGGGAGCGGAGACGTGCGACCTCCGCGAATAGAGGAACCGTGCGAGGCGGAGGTGGTTCTCGCATTCACAGTGGGAGATCAGGATGCAAGAGCACGCAAGCCCGGGCAGCACGGCAAAGATCGCCGGACACCCGATTCACCCGATGATCATTCCGTTCCCGATCGCCTCGTTCGTGGGCGCCTTCGTCACCGACCTAGTCTACTCAGTTCAGGGCGCAGACATCTGGGCCTTGGCCTCCATGTGGCTCCTTGGCGCCGGCCTGGCCACCGCCCTCCTGGCGGCGATCGCCGGGTTCGTCGATTTCGCGACCCAAAGGGGCATCCGCGAGCACCGGGCGGCGTGGATCCACATGATCGGCAATCTCTCGATCGTGGCCCTTCAGGCGCTGAACTTCCTCATCCGGACGGGCGATCCGCAGGCGGCCGTAGCCCCCTGGGGCCTGGTTCTGTCGTTCATCGCCTTCGTGGGCCTGCACATCACCGGCTGGATGGGCTGGAGCCTGGTCTACCGCCACGGCGTCGCGGTCCGGGATTCGGCGACCCGATAAGACACGGTTTTTTCAGCAGAATTTGGTGGGTGTACAAGGATTCGAACCTTGGACCCGCTGATTAAGAGTCAGCTGCTCTACCAACTGAGCTATACACCCGTCCCGGCTCCGGTCCCGTTTCGGGGGCCGGCGGCGAGGGCGCGGAAAATACGCAAAATCCCGCCGTTGGCAAGGCGCGATTGCGGACGCAGGCGACGCAGTTCGGTTTGGACTCAAGGCCCGGTGTAGAGCTCGCCCAGCGCCATCGCCGCCTGGCCCTTGGCGCTGTCCAGCTCCTCGCGCACCAGGGTGGCGGCCGCCATCGCCTCGCGCTTGCCATCCATGCGCTTGAGCGCCGCCCGGAGCAGGGTGGGCTCGCCGGGCGTGACCACGGCCACGACGTTGTCCACCCCGAACGGCGGCGCGGCCTTGGTGCGGGCCATCACCACCCGGGTCTGGCCCTCGACCATCCGGCCGTCGCCGTCGCCATCCAGCGGGAAAAGCATCTGCACAGTGCCGTCGCCGGCGAGGTTGAAGGCCGTGAGCCATCCCGCGCCGCCGCGGTGGATCACGGCGAGGTCCACAGCCTCGCCCCGGCGGTAGAGCTTGCCCTTGGGCTTGGGGCCAATCTCCACCTTCAGCTGCCGTTCGTTCGCCGAAGCGGCCAGCTGGGTCACAGCGCGGCGCTTCATGATCACGCCGGTCAGCGCCTCGGGGCTGCGAAGGTTTTCGGCGATGCGATCTCCGCGCGAATCCACCACCCAACCCTCGCTGGCCGACCAGGTCAGGTCCGGTTCGCCCTGCGGTATCGAGGCCCAGGGACCGCGTTCGCCAAGCAGCTCGGCGGCCTGGTCGTCGGCCGGTTTCACCTCGATCGGTCGCTCGTCGGGCGGCGGGGGCTGCAGCGGCTGGAAGATCACGCTCCGCTCGTTGCGCGCCGGGACCGCGGCGCTGGCCCACTGCTGGGTGCTGGAGAGCTCGCGAGTCCGCGTCTCCAGGGTGGAGGCGAGTTCGGCCAGCGACAGCCGGCCGTCGTTGTCGAGGTCGGCGGCGAGATTGCCGTTCGGCCGCCGGTCGGTGAGCGCGCCTTCAAGGGCGTAGGTCAGCAGGCCGCGCGAGGGCGAGTCGCTCCGCGGCAGGGGGCCTTCGAGGGCGAACTGGTCATCCTGGGCGGCGCCCACATAGACGAGGTTCGCCGGATCCACCGTGGACGCCGTCCTGGCCGCCGGGTCCGGCGGGCTGGGCGGCAGGCTGATGGCCATGGGGTTGTCCAGGGCCGTCCGTCGCTTGAAGAGGCTGGCGCCCGAAACGGCGCGGTTCAGCGTGCCCGAATGGCAGGCGTCGGCGATCTGGAGCACGTTCACGCTGGTCGGGAAGAAGTTGACGAGCCAGCCGCGCAGGTCGTCGTCGAGGATGAATTGCTCGGTGTCGGGCTTGGCCACCCGGAAGCCGGACAGAGCCATGAACTCGTCCATGCCGTCCTCTTCGGTCGGATCGCGCGACTTCGCCTGGGCCCCGTGGCCGGCGTAGAAGAAGATGACCCAGTCACCGGGCTTGGACCGCTTGCCGATGGCCTCCAACTCAGCGCGCACCTTGGAGCGCGTGGCGTTCCGGTCGGCAAGCGAGACGATGTCCTTCGCGCCCTGAGCCGCCAACAGCTTGCGCAGCGCCGCCGCGTCGTTGGGCGGTCCCTCGAGGGATGGGATCGGGTCGGTGTATTCGGACACGGCCACGATCAGCGCGCGGATCTCCGCCTGCGCCGGCTGAGCCAGCATCGCCGCCGCCGCGGCCGCCATGCCTGCGATCACCTTCCGCATCGTCCACCCCACCACTCTTGCCCTCGGACCCTAGAATGCCGAGCGGGCCGCCGACCACAAGCATGCCTTGATTGCTCCTACGGGCGGAAATCGCCGGCGGAGGCGCGCAACGCCGCACCGGGCTTTGCGCCGACGCGTGGTAGGGATAGTGGAGGCGCGCCGTTCCCGGACGGCCGAGGATGGAGTCGGTTCGGCGCATGAGCGCATCCCAGGCGGAAGAGATCGCCGGCGTCGGGCCGATCCTGCGGCGGGTGGTGACCAACGCCGGCCTCCTGCTGGGCGGCCGCAGCGTGAACGCCGTGCTGAGCCTGGCCGCCATCGCGATCGCAGCGAGGGCCCTCGGGGCCCCGCAACTGGGCGTGCTGGTGCTGATCCAGGCCTTCGCCCAGTTCCTCGGCGAAGTGGTCAAGTTCCAGTCCTGGCAGACCATCCTCCACTACGGGGCCAAGCCGCTGGCCGAGGGGCGTAAGGCGGACTTCCAGCGCGTCCTGCGGTTCTCGCTTGTGCTGGACCTCGCCAGCACCCTGCTCGGCGTGGCGGTCGGCATCTTGGGCGCCCTCGCCTTCTCCGGCCTGCTCGGTTGGGGCGATCGGGAGGCGCCGGCGGCGGCGCTCTACATGCTCTCGATCGCCTTCATGGTGTCGGCCACGCCGCTGGGCCTGCTCAGGCTGTTCGACCGATTTGACGTGATGGCGCTGCAGGCCGGGCTGATCTCGCTGATCCGCGTGGTCGCCAGCGTTGCGGCCCTGGCGGTCAGCCCGACGGTCGAGGCGTTCCTGCTGGCTTGGGCGCTGGGGACCTTCGGGAGCTGGCTCTATCTGGCCGGCTCGGCCTGGGCCGAGCTGCGCCGGCGGGGCCTGACCAAGGCCTTCTCCTGGCGCGGCCCGCTGACCGAGGGCATGCCGCGGGCCTGGCGGTTCGCCTGGAACACCAATATGGCCGCCACCCTGGACGTGGCCTTCACCCATGTGGCGACCCTGATCGTGGGCGCCATGGTGGGCCCTGCCCAGGCCGCGTTCTGGCGCGTGGGCCGCCAGGTCGCCGACGCCCTGGCCAAGCCGGCGAAGCTTCTCACCCACGCCCTCTACCCGGAACTCGCGCGCCTGCACGCCGACAGTCGGCCGGACGACATGTGGCGGCTGGCGCGGAACATGGGCCTGCTGGCCGGCGGCGTCGGCGTGGTGCTGCTGGCGATCAGCGCGGCCTTCGGCCCGGCCCTGCTCACCCTGGTGCTGGGCAGGGAGTACGCTCCGGCGGCGACGGTGATGACCTGGCAGGTGGGCGCGGCGGTGATCGGGGTGTTCGCCCTGCCGCTGGAGCCGATGCTGGTCTCACTGGGCAAGCCTGGCGCCGCCGTCCGCGTGCGCCTGGCGGTCGCGGCCCTCTTCCTGACGCTGCTGCCCTTCCTCATCGCGCAGTTCGGCCTTATAGGCGCGGGCGCCGCGCTGGGTGCGGCGGCCGGCGCCCTTGCCCTGGGCATGCTGTGGTTCATCCTGAGAGAAAACGGGAATCGACGGGCGGCGACGCAAGTCACGGATTCCGCGGAATGAAAGGCTGCGATTGACCATCACTCCCTCTGCCCCGGACCGTCCCTTCCGTCAGGGCGGCTTCGCGACCCTGACCGAGGCGTTGGACTTCGCCGCGCAAGGGCCGACCGGTCTCAACCTCTATGGCCTGCGGGGGGAACTGATCGAGGCGATCCCCTATCGCTCGCTGCGCGAGCGCGCCCGGGCGCTGGCGGGACGTCTGCTTGGCGCCGGACTGAATCCGCACGATCGCGTGGGGCTGGTCGCCGAGACCGACGCCGACTTCATCACCGCCTTCTTCGCCTGCCAGTACGCCCGACTGATCCCGGCCCCTCTGCCCCTGCCCGCGCCCCTGGGCGGCCGCGAAGCCTATGTGGAACAGATCGGCCGGATGCTGGCGTCGGCCAAGGCCGCCGCCGTGTTCGGATCCGAGAGCTTGACGCCCTGGCTGGCCGAGGCCGCCGCCAAAGCAGGGACGGGGATCGCCATGCGGATCGCCGACCTGCCGGAAGCCGGGGCCCTCGATCTGCCTGCGCCGGCGCCCGACGAGCCGTGCTACGTCCAGTTCTCCTCGGGAAGCACGCGCAATCCCACGGGTGTGCTGTGCACCCATCGCGCCCTGATGGCCAACGCCTACGCCTCGACCAGGGACGGGCTGGGCGTGACGCCGGAGGACCGCGCGGTCTCGTGGCTGCCGCTCTATCACGACATGGGCCTGGTCGGTTTCCTCCTGATGCCGCTCTCGGTCCAGATGTCGATCGACCTGATGCCCACCGGCGCATTCGTGCGCCGGCCGCTCCTTTGGCTCGATCTCATCTCGCGGAACCGGGGCACCATCTCGTACAGCCCGAGCTTCGGCTATGAGCTGTGCGCCCGTCGGGGCGACGGCGGCCGGGAGGGGCTGGACCTGTCCGCCTGGCGTGTGGCGGGATGCGGCGGGGACATGGTGCGCACCGGCCCCCTCTCGGCGTTTGCGGAGCGCTTCGCGGGCGCGGGCTTCTCGCCAAAGGCCTTCGTCGCCAGCTACGGCATGGCCGAAGCGACCCTGGGCCTCTCCATGTCGCCGCAAGGTGCGGGCCTGATCTTTGACACCGTAGACGTGGAGCGGATGGAAAAGGACGGGACCGTGATGGCGGGCGCCGGTGTTCGCTCCCGCGCCTTCGTCCGCTGCGGGCCCATCTTCCCCGGACATGAGGTCGAGGTGCGCGGCGAGGACGGGCGGGCGTTGCCGGAGCGGCGCGTGGGGCGGATCTTCGTCCGCGGCCCAAGCCTCATGCGCGAATACTTCGGCGATCCTCAGGCCACCGCGGCGGCCCTCAGCCCCGACGGCTGGCTGGATACCGGCGACCTCGGCTACCTGGCTGACGGCCAGATCGTACCCACGGGCCGGGCCAAAGACCTCATCCTGCTGAATGGTCGCAACGTCTGGCCCCAGGACCTCGAATGGACCGCCGAGTCCGAGATCGACCGCCTGCGCAGCGGGGACGTGGCCGCCTTCTCCATCGATAACGAGGCGGCCGAACAGCTGGTGGTCCTGGTGCAGGCCCGCAGCAGCGACCCGGAGGTCCGCCGCGCGCTCGCCGAAGACGTGGCGGCGCTCCTTCGGGCGCGCCACGGCGTGGAGCCGCGGGTGGAGCTGGTGGGCGCACATGCCCTGCCCCAGACATCCTCGGGCAAGCTCTCGCGCTCCAAGGCCCGCGCCCTGTTCCTGGCCGGCGCCTTCCGCCAGGAGGAGCCCGCCTGAACGGGCGGCTCGCGGCGGTCACGGGCGCCACCGGCTTCCTCGGGCGCCAGATCGTACGCGCCCTGGCCGACGCAGGCTGGCGCGTTCGGATCCTGTCTCGGCGAGATCCGATCGATCCTTTCTGGCGCCGCGCCGAGATCGAGGTCGTGCCGGGCGGCCTGCACGATGCGGCGGCGCTAAGCCGTCTCTGCGAGGGCGCAGAGGTGGTGATTCACGCCGCGGGGCTGGTGAAGGCGCGGAACCGCGCCGCGTTCGACGCCGTCAACGCCGAGGGCGCGCGGCGCGTGGCCGCGGCGGCGCACGCGGCGGGGCGGGTGGTGCTGGTCTCGAGCCTCGCCGCGCGCGAACCTCATCTTTCGCACTACAGCGCCAGCAAGCGCGCCGGCGAGGCGGCCATGACCGAGGCCCTCGGCGAGCGGCTGACGATCGTGCGGCCCTGCGCCATCTACGGGCCCGGCGACCGCGAGATGCTGCCGGTGTTCCAGGCGGCGGCCACGGCGCCGCTGCTGCCGATTCTCGACGACCGGGCGCGGGTGACGATGATCCATGTCGAGGATGCGGCGCGACAGACGGTCGCGGTTGCTGCGGCGCCGTCCACGCCCGGGACCGTGGCGCTCTGCGATGCGCGTGCGGATGGTTATACTTGGCGCGAACTGATGGCGACGGCTGCGCGCGCCTCGGGGCGCAGGCCGGGGTTCGCGCCGGTTCCCAAGGTTCTGGTGCACGCTTTGGGAATCACAAATGATTTCACTGCTCTCGTCGGCGCCACACCGATGCTGACCTCCGCCAAGGCGCGAGAACTGCTGCATCCCGACTGGAGCGTGGCGCCGCATGAGCTCTGGGAGGGCGCGCCGCCGGCCCTGCATGATCTCGAAGGCGGTTTCGCAGCCACGATCGCGTGGTACCGCAGTGCGGCATGGATGAAACATTAGCTGCGGATTTGTGACCCACCCTCGACGCCGCGGTGGAAAAAAGGGTCGGACATGCTTAGTTACGCGGCTGGCGTAAGCAGTTTGGGAGCCGATGGGGGGCTCAGCATGGTGGAACTGGCGACGGATCTGACCGTCCGTGAGGTCGCGCGCGCGGCCGAGACGGTGCTGGGACGTAGTGTCCAGGTCACCCACGAGACCGACATCGCCAAGGACTTGGCCGTGGATTCGCTTGCGCTTATGAACATCGTCATGGAGCTTGAGGATCGATTTGACCTATCGATTCCTCTGGATCGGCTGGCCACGGTGCAGACGGTCGGCGACCTCTCCGAACTGATCAACAAGCTGCGGATGAAGGCTTAATAGGATGGGGCTGCTCGACAAGCACCTGGGCTATCGCGCCCCGTTGGATGGCATCCGTGCGGTCGGCGCCGATCCGTCCGCCGTACGATTCGACGCCGTGCTGTCGCCGACCGAAGGCATGCTGGGGGACCAGAAGGTCATCCTGCTCGGCACCAACAACTACCTGGGCCTGACGTTCGACCCCGAATGCATCGAAGCCTCTGCCGAGGCCGTGCGCGAGTGGGGCACCGGCACCACCGGTTCGCGGTTCGCCAATGGCACCTTCGCCGGCCACACGGCGCTGGAGCAGGCGCTGGCCCGCTTCTACGGCCGCAAGCACGCCATGGTGTTCACCACCGGCTACCAGGCCAATCTTGGCGGCATCTCGGCCCTGGTGGGACGCGGTGACCACCTGATCCTGGACGCCGACAGCCATGCGTCGATCTATGACGCGGCCAAGCTGTCGGGCGCCGAGGTGATCCGCTTCCGCCACAACGACCCCGAGGACCTGGCCAAGCGCCTGCGCCGCCTGGGCGACGCGCCCGGCGGCCGCCTGATCGTGGTCGAGGGCATCTATTCGATGATCGGCGATGTGGCGCCGCTCAAGGAGTTCGCCGCCGTGAAGCGCGAACTGGGCGGCTACCTCCTCGTCGACGAAGCCCATTCCATGGGCGTCCTGGGCGAGAAGGGACGCGGCCTCGCCGAAGCGGCCGGCGTCGAGGACGACGTCGACTTCATCGTCGGCACCTTCTCCAAGAGCCTGGGGGCCGTCGGCGGCTTCCTGGTGTCCAACGAGGACAACTTCGACCTGCTGCGCATCGTCAGCCGGCCGTACATGTTCACCGCCTCCCTGCCGCCCGCGGTCATCGCCTCCACACTGACGGCGCTACGCCGCCTGGAGGAGGACAAGGATCTGCGCGCCCGCCTCTCGGCCAACGCTGACCGCCTGTACGAGGGCCTGCGCGGCATGGGCTATGCCGTGGGACCGCACGCCAGCCCGATCACTGCGGTGGTCATGCCCGATCAGGCGATGGCTGTGACGATGTGGAACGCGCTGCTGCAGAACGGCGTCTATCTGAACCTCGCCGTCCCGCCCGCCACCCCGGACAACCAGGCTCTGCTGCGCTCCAGCGTGAGCGCCGCCCACACCTTCGAGCAGATCGACACCGTGCTGGGCGTCTTCGAACAGCTCGGTCAGGAATTCGGCCTGCTTCAGCGGGCGCGTCGCGCCTCCGCCTGAGCCCGGCGCAGCTTCAGCCACGCGCCGGGCGCCGCGAGCAGCGGATGGCGCTCAGCGAAGGGCGTCACCGGGATTTCGATCCCCGTGTGCCGCCGGATCTTCCACGCCGCATAGCGGGCCGCGCCGTCGAAGGTGAAGGCCGCCTTGGCCAGACGCGCGATGTTCAGGGGTTTCCCCGCCAGCTTGCGGGCCCGCCAGCCGGGCAGGCCCTGCTTGACGGGGCGCAGGTGCGCGCCCTTGGCCGTGAACCGCACGCCCCCCTCGCGCCACGCCTCGGGCAGGATCGTCTTGTAACGGTGCGGAGCCGCCGCCAGGACCGTATCGGCGCGACCTGCGTCCTCGACCCGGAACTCGGCGGCGTAGGTGCGCCGGAAGAGCGCGGTCCAGTACGCTTCCGCTCGGCCCGACTCCGGACCAAGGGCGGCGGCATAGCGGGCGGCGGTCACGACCGCCGCCTCCACCGCTTCGGCCGCCTCGGCGCCGGCGGCGGCGTCCGCCCGCCAGACAAGCTGGGCAGGCTGCACGAAGCGGGCCCAGATGGTGGTGTCGAGGGTCCGCCCCTCCGCCGCCTTCCGGAAGGTGGCAAGCGGCAGCGTGGCGACCTTGGCGCGCAGCACGGCGCCGTCCACCGCGATCTCATGGTAGCTCACCTCGGGCCAGAGGACGCGCTCCACCCAGCCACGCAGGCCCCGCCGATGCGGCCCGCGGGTCAGCCGGTAGAAATCGAGGATTCCGCTGAGATCGCCCGTCCGCAGCGTCGATCCGTAGTAGAGCAGCGCCGCATCGCGCTCCGGGTCGACCAGGCGCGTCGCGAGCGTGAGCACCGGGTCGGGCGGCAGCGTCGCCAACTCGGCGCCGATCCGTTCCGCCAGGCCCGGGTTCATGGGATGACGAACTCCAGCTCGGGACCGCGACGGACGGTGAGGACGCCACCGGCGTAGGGCTCGCCGTCGAGGACGAAATCCCCATCGAACTCAAGCTCGAAGGCTTCCACGTCGGCCCGCCGATATCCGCACTCGGCGAGCCAGGACGCATCCTGTCCCCGCACGATCACGGGAAGCGCACGGAGCAGCCGGCGCGGCGGGGCTTCCACGGAGAGCACCTTTAGGCCTTCGCGGGGTTCGCCGTAGGGCTTGAAACCCAGGGGGAAGCGTTTCAGCGTCGAGGCCATCACCAGAAACCAGGGCCGGACGCCCTCGCCGCCGAGCGAGAACCGCGCGGGCTGTCCGCGCCGCCAGCGGTCGCCCGCGCCGCCCAGGACGGTGCGGACCAGGGCGCCCGCCAGAGTGACGCCGACGGCAGCGTCATCGAACAAGCCCCGTCCGTGGTGTTTCTGCGCCAGCTTCGTGGCGCGCACGAAGGCGCCGACGCCGAACAGGAAGCCCCGGCGCTCGGGCTCAGATTGGCCGGCGCGGACCACCTCCAGGCATTGGCGGCGCTTTGTGGGCTTGCCGGCTTCGGCGGCGGCCAGGATCTGCTCGAGAACCGTGCCGAGCGGAGTTTCGATGTCGAGCGCGAGCGCATTGGTCTTGCCGTTGGGCAACACGGCCAGTCGCGGCAGCCGGCCGTCGAACGCCTCGGGCAGGCGGGTCAGCACCTCGCGGACCGTGCCGTCGCCGCCATCGATGACGACCAGTTCCATGCCTTCGGCGGCGAAGCGGCGCAGCGCGGCCATCAGGTGGCTCGGCTCCTCCGGGCAGATGTCGAGGACATCCTCAGGCAGCGGCGCGCGCCCCTGACCGCGATTGCGGTGGCTGTTCCCGTTCCAGATGAGGCCGGCGCGGATCACCGCGACAGCCAGGAGACCACGCGCTCGCGCGGCGTGGCCAATGCCTGGACCACCTGCGCCGCATGAACCAGCAGGCACGCCGCCGTCCAGATGGCCACCAGGTAGAAGCCCACCTCGGGAAAACCCGCGAGCCAGGCCGGCGTCAGGATCAGGAGGTTGGGATTCCGGCGGGCGGTGATGAGGCGAAAGAAGCTGTCGAACGGCCGCCAGGCGTGGACGTGGAAGCCGAAGAGACGCAGGAAGATCCCCTCCTCCACCCGCTGCAGGACGTAGCCCGCCAGGATCACGATGAGGGCGATCCCCGGCGCATCGAGGCTGACGGCGGCGCCGAAGCACCCGACGTACCAGGCCCACCACCAGAACGGCGGATGGACCAGGTCGATGCCGTGGTCGAACACATTGCCGATGGCCGAAGACGTCAGCGTCACCCGCGCCAGCTTGCCGTCCACCGTGTCCAGGAACGTCATGATCCAGGCACAGACTAGGCCCCACCCGAACTGCCCCTGCCAGAAGAGCCAGAAGGCCGCGAGCACCAGAAGAAATCCCAGGAACGTCACATGGTTGGGTCGCAAACCTGCGAGCGCGCACCAACGGGTGACGATCCGCGCGGGCCGCGGCCACCAGTACTTCGTCACGAGATCGGTGACGCCCTTGTACGAGCCCGCGAAGGTACGCGCCTCGACAGCGCGGACGTTCTCAGCGGTCAGTCGGACGAGCACGGGCGGCTCCCGCTTCCGAAGCGCCTCGTTATACGCCAGCTCGGCCGGCGACAGCCGCTTCAGGCCGGCCGGCTCGACCCCGCGTTCCAGCGCGCCTGCAACCTCGACGGCGCGCTCTGCGGATACGTGCGCGGCCACGGCCACGCCCTCTTCGGTCACCAGCACACTGTCGGGCCGCTTCGCAAGGGCGGCGATGAGGGACTCGTCGTAGACCCAGCCCCCAAGGGCGAGCACGACCGTGCCGGCGCCGGGCGCAGCCTCGGACACCGCAAGACCCGCACGCCGGAACGTGCGCCGAAGGCGCTCGCGCGCCGTCATGCCCCAGATCCGGACATCGCCCTCGCCCAGGATCAGGGCCACCGGCGCCGTCGCCACTTCAACGGTCGTCTGCAAAAGCTCGCTCGCGCCTCTCACGCAAATCGGTGGAACCTGATACCGAGCCGCAACCCCTTAGGAAAGCTCAGGGCCTCGGTTTGACCGCCTACCGCCTCGCCCATCTGTCGGACCCGCACCTGCCGCCGCCGCCGCTCCCCTTCCGGTGGGGCGACCTGGCGTCGAAACGGCTGCTGAGCCGGTTTGCGTGGCGGCGCAAGCGCCATCGTCATCAGCGCGCCGTCCTGGACGCGATCACGGCCGACGTGGCGGCCCGCGCGCCTGATCATGTGGCGATCACCGGAGACCTGATCAACTTCGCCACGCCGGAGGAGTTCGGCGCGGCGCGGGCGTGGCTCGAGACGATCGCGACGCCCGGCGCAGTGACGGTCAGTCCCGGCAACCACGACGCCCTGGCGGCCGCCGGCGCGCCGGCCGGTTTCGCGCCCTGGGAGCCCTGGCTGGGCGACGGGCCAGGCGAGGCCTTCCCTCACCTTCGCGTTCGCGGCCCCCTCGCCCTGGTGAACCTCTCGTCGGGGGTTCCTACGGCCCTGCATCTCGCCCAGGGAACGCTGGGCGCAGCGCAGATCGAACGCGCCGCCCACCTCCTGCGAGAGGCTGGCGGCCGCGACCTCTATCGCGTGCTGCTGGTGCATCATCCCGTGGCCCCAGGGGTCGTTTCCGACCGCAAGGCGCTCACCGACGCCGCCGCCCTGCGGGATGTCCTGGCCCAAGTGGGGGCCGAACTGGTCCTGCATGGGCACGCGCACGAAGCTCTGCTGACGAGCGTGCCCGGCCCCACCGGTCCCATACCCGCACTGGGCGTCCCGTCCGCCTCGACGCCGGCGGGCCTGCACGACCAGGCCGCCCGCTGGAACGAGATTGAGATCACGCGCGACGGCAAGGATTTCCGCACCCGCGTGAGCGCCCGGGGCGTCGCCGCCGACCTCAGCATCCAGGAGCTCGGCGCCTATGTCCTGGGCTGAATGCGCCGTTCGGCCTTCCGCACCCCGGCGCCGCTGCCTATGATCGCGGCGCGGGCCGCCCAACTGACAGGAAAGACGTGACGAATTCCACCGCACGCAAGTTCGGCTATCCCCGCACGAAGGTCGCCGAAACGGACCACTGGCTGGTGCTGGTGCGACCACAGCAGCCGACGTTCGGCTCCCTGGTCCTGGTATGCAAAGAGGACGCGCAGGCGTTCTCCGACCTGTCCTCTGCCGCCTTCGCGGACCTGAAGATCGCCGTGCGCGGCGTCGAGGCCCTGTTGCGGGAGGTCGTGGACTACCAGCGCATCAACTACCTGATGTTGATGATGGTGGACCCCGACGTGCACTTCCACGTGATCCCGCGCTACGAGGGCGAGAGGTCGCACGGCGGCCACACATTCGCCGACGCCGGCTGGCCCGGACCGCCGGCCCTTGCCTCCCACGTCGCCCTGGGCGAGGAGGAAGCTGCAGCGCTAGCCGCCGAGTTCGCCGCCCACTGGCCATCCTGACCAGCCGCCCAGGGGACCCTCTTGAGCCTGATCGACCGCTACCTGCTCCGCCTGGCCTTCTGGCCAATGGTGGGGGCGACTGGGGTTACGCTGATCGCGCTCCTCCTGGAGCGGACGTTGCGGCTGCTCGACATGCTGTCGGCCTCGAGCGACCGGTTCGGCTTCGTGGCGCAGCTCGCCGTCAATCTCGTGCCGCACTACGTAGGCCTGACCCTGCCCGCCGCCTTCTTCCTGGCGTTGATCGTGGTGGTCAACCGGATGAACCAGTCTTCGGAGGTGGACGCCTTCCTAGCCGCCGGCGTCTCGCTCACTCGACTGGCCGCGCCCTACCTGTGCCTGGCGGCTGCGCTCGCGGCGGTGAGCCTGCTGGTGTTCGGTTTCCTGCAGCCCTACAGCCGCTACGCCTACCGCGCCGTGCTGCACAGCGCCCAGAACGCCGGCTGGAACGGGCTGGTGCCGGCGGAGACGATCCTGACGCCGTCCCCGGATCTCACCATGACGACCGATCAGGCGGACGCCGCCGGTCAGCGCCTTTCCGGCGTGTTCATCCGCCGGATCACCGAACAGGGCCGCGAAGAGGTCACGACCGCCGGCATGGCTGAGGTCAGGCGCAGGAGCGATGGCCAGAACGTCCGCCTGATCCTGCAGAACGGACAGCAGCTCCGCTACGACGCCCAGGGGAACCCGGAGACCCTGAGCTTCGACACCTTCACGATGCAGTTGCCGGTGTCGGGCCCAGCGCGCCTGCTTCGCGCGCGCGGCGGCGACGAGCGTGAGCTGACCCTGTTCGAGCTGGCGGATCAGGCGCGGACCGGCGATTCCACTCTTCCGCGCGAGACGCTGAAGGCCGAGTTCTACGGCCGACTCGCGCGAAGCCTTTCCCTGCCCTTCCTGCCGCTCCTGGCGGTCCCTCTGGGCCTCGCCGCCAAACGCAGCGGCCGTGCGCCGGGCGCGCTGGTCGGCGGAGTCCTCTTGCTGGCGTTCCACCACCTCGTGGAGCTGGGCGAGGGGCTGGCGGCCGGCGGCCGCGCGCCCGCCGAACTGGCGGTGGGCGGGCCGTTCCTCCTGTTCGTCACCATCGCCGTGGTGATCTTCGTCACGAGCCACAAGCGCCCGGGCGAGACCCCCGTCGGCCTGGCGATGGAGCGCCTCACGGCCTGGATGGCGCGGCTGCGCGCGCGTCGCGCGGAGACGGCGACGTGACCCTGGGACTATACCTCCTGCGACTGATGGGCGGTCGGATCCTCGCCGCCCTCGCCGCCCTGGTCGGCGTGCTGCAGATCCTGGACCTGCTGGACGTCACGACCGACATCCTCGAGCGCAATCTCGGCGCGGCCGGCGTCGCCTACTACGCCCTCCTGAGACTGCCGCGGCTAATCGAACAGGCCGCGCCGCTGGCCGTGCTTGCGGGCGGACTGTTCGCCTTCGGCAAGCTGGCCGGGGAGAGCGCGGTCACGGCGATGCGCTCGACGGGGATATCCGTCTACCGGATCACCCTGGCCGCCATACCCGCCGCCCTGGCCCTGGCGCTGGTCCAACTCGCCATCGGGACCCAGATCGCGCCCCGAACCGACGCCATGCTGGGCGAGTGGTGGCAGGCCACGGCTCCGAAGGATCGCGCCAAGGTCGTCGATCCGGTCACCTTCCGGGTGGGCGACGAGATCGTGGTCGCCGTCCCCCGTGATCCGGACGGTCGCAGCCTGGAACAGGTCACCATCTACCGCCGCGACGCCGAGGGGCGCCTGGTCCAGCGTACGAGCGCCGAAGCGATGATCTTCGATGACGACCGCTGGCGCCTGGTGGCGCCCCGCTTCGAGAGCCTGGGCGAGGACTCCATCGCCGTGGGGTCGGCTGAGGAGATGGACTGGACCGGCAACCTCCGGCCCGGCGACGTCCGCACCCTGGCCATGGGCGAGACCACCGTGACCCCGGCGGAGGCGAGCAGGGCGTTGGCGGGTGGGCTGTCGACCCGTCCCAGGACCTTCTACGACACCCAGCTTCAGCGGGCGTGGGCCGCCCCTGTGGCGTGCGTGGTGATGCTACTCCTGGCGGCGCCGTCGGCGCTGGCGAACTTCCGGGGCGGTGGCGCGACGCTGATGGTCCAATGCCTGGCCGCGGGCCTGCTGTTCCTCGTGTTCGACGGCGCCTTCACCGCGCTCGGCGAGAACGGGGCGGCGCCCCCGATCCTGGCGGCCTGGGCGGCGCCGGCGATGTTCGCCGCCCTGGGCGCCACCCTGCTGCTCTACATGGAAGGGTGACCTTGACGGGCGCCGTGACGATCGTGCCGGTCACCGGCAAGGCCGAGCTGGAGCGGTTCATCCGCGTGCCCATGCGCCTGGGCGCAGGCGATCCCAACTACGTGCCGCCCCTGTTGTTCGAGCGCCGCGAGGCGTTGTCGCCGAGCGGCAACCCCTTCTTCGACCATGCCGACGTGCAGTTCTGGCTGGCGGTCCGCGACGGCCGCGACGTCGGACGCATCAGCGCCCAGGTCGACCACCTCAATCCCCAGACGGCGGAGGGCGTCGGCCATTTCGGCATGATCGCGGGCGAGGATGATCCCGAAGTCTTCGCCGCCCTCTTCGCCGCCGCCGAGGCCTGGCTCCGGGACCGCGGTCGCAGGATTGCGATCGGACCGGTGAATCTGTCGACGAATGAGGAGGTAGGCCTGCTCGTCGAGGGCCACGCCACACCGCCGATGTTCATGATGAGCCACGACGCTCCTCATACGGCGGCGCGCATCGAGGAACAGGGCTACGCCAAGGCCAAGGACATCTACGCCTACCAGTGCAGCGTCCGGGACGACCTGCCGGGACCTATCCTCAGCCGCGTGCGCAAGGGTCCGCCGGAAGGCGTCGTGCTGCGCCGGGTGGTCATGAAGCGGCTCGACGAGGAGGTCCGCACCCTCACCAGCATCCTGAACGACGCCTGGGCCGGCAACTGGGGTTTTGCGCCTACCACCGAGGCGGAGACGAAGGCGCTGGCGTCCAATCTGCGGCTGCTGATCGACCCGCGGCTGGCCTGGTTTGCGGACATCGACGGAGAGCCGGCGGGCTTCATGGTGCTCCTGCCCAACATCAACGAGGCCATCGCCGACCTCGACGGCCGGCTGGCGCCCTTCGGCTGGGCCAAGCTGCTCTGGCGGCTGAAGGTCCGCGGGGTGAAGACCGGCCGGGTGCCGCTCATGGGGGTGAAGCGCAAGTTCTCCGGAACCCGGCGCGGCCAGCTCCTGCCGTTCCTGCTGATCGATTCCGTCGCCCAGGCCGCGCGCAGGCTGGGTTACGAGCGCTATGAGCTGTCGTGGATCCTGGAGGACAACCTCGCGATGCGTCGCATCTGCGACGCCGGCGGCGCACAGGTCTACAAGACCTATCGGCTCTACGAGAAGGCCCTGGGGTGAACGGCTTCAACGCCCTGGTGCTGGCGGGGTCGCGCGGCGGCGAAGACCCGGTGGCGACCTACGGCGGTGCGCCGCACAAGGCGCTGCTCCGTCTTGGGGGCGAAACCCTGCTGGCGCGCGTGGTGGACGCCCTTCGGCGCGCCGGGGCCGCGCGAATCGCCGTCGTCACTAGCCACCCGCAGGTCCGAGCCGAGGCCGCGATGATGGGCGCGGAGACGTTCGACGAGGCCGAGGGCCCCAGCCTCAGCGTCGCCGCTGGCGCGGCGCGCGTCGGGACGCCCCTGCTTCTCACCACCGCCGATCACGCCCTGCTCGAGCCGGAATGGGTGAGCCGCTTCCTGGCGGACGTGCCGCAGGACGCCGATGTGGCGGCGCTCGTCGCCGCTCGCGCAACGGTGGAAGCGGCGGCCCCCGACACCCAACGCACCTGGCTGAAGCTCGCCGACGGACAGTGGTCAGGCTGCAATCTGTTCTGGCTCGCGAACGACCGAGCGCTGAGGGTCATCGATCTGTGGCGACGCGTCGAGGCCGAGCGGAAGCGACCCTGGCGAATGGCGCGAATCCTCGGCCCGCGCATGCTGTTGCGGCACCTAGCCGGACGGTTGACCCTGGAGGAAGCCGCCCGCCGCCTCGGAGACCTCGCAGGGGTCCGAGCCGCCGTCGTGGAAACGCCCTATGGCCTCGCCTCGGTGGACGTGGACAAGCCGGCCGATCTGGACCTCGTGCGACAGATCCGGGGCTATACGACGCGAGACAAGTGAACCAAGCGCCGCCGTTTGCGTAACTCTCCCGAAGGGGGGAGCGAAGTTTGTTCGACCTTTCCGGTTATCACCTGCTGCTGGCGGGCTTTGGCCTCGCCGTCATCGTAGCCTACTGGCTCCCGCGTTTCGTATCGGTGCGCGAGCCGGCGGCCTCGGCCCTGTTGATCGGCATGGGCTGGCTGGTCTTCGGGTTCATGCCGGGCATGCCGGAGGCCATAAGCCCTGTCTCACAGCCGCGCGCGTGGGAGGTGGTCAGCGAGCTCTGCGTCGTCGTGGGCCTATTCGGCGTCGGCTTGCGGATCGACAAGGTGTCGGAACTGGCCAATTGGACGCCGACGATCCGGTTGCTGGCGCTCGCCATGCCGCTCACGATCCTCGGGGTCGCGCTCCTGGGGTGGGCGGCGGCGAGCATGACGCTGGCCGGCGCCCTGTTGCTGGGGGCGGTGCTGGCGCCGACCGATCCCGTCCTCGCGAGCGACGTGCAGGTCGGTCGCCCGACCAAGGGCGGCGAGCATCCGGTCCGGTTCACCCTGACGACCGAGGCGGGGCTGAACGACGGCCTGGCTTTCCCATTCGTGTATCTGGCCCTGGCTGTCGCCGCGGCAGGGGCCGCCACGCCAAACATCCTGGCGGAGTGGGTGCTGCGCGACGTCGCCTACCGCATTGTCGTCGGCGTGGCCGGGGGCCTGGGCGTCGGCTGGCTGCTTGGCAGGATCCTCTTCGCCTTCCCCCGCGCCAACCCCCTGGCCAAGACGGAGGCCGGAGTGGTGGCGCTGGCCGGGGTGCTGGCCGCCTACGGCGCAACGGAGCTGGCCGAGGGCTATGGCTTCATCGCCGCCTTCGTCTCCGGAGTCACATTGCGTCGTGCAAGGTCCGAGCACGAGTTCCACGTCCGCCTGCACGCGTTCTCCGAGAACATCGAGCATGCGTTGACCGCCGCTCTCCTCATCGCCCTGGGCGCCGCCCTACCTGCGCTGCTGCAACACCTCACGCCCACTGGCCTGGGGATCGCGCTCGGACTGATCTTCCTCGTCCGGCCGTTGGCCGGATGGCTGTCCCTCCTGGGCGGGCGGCTTCGCGGCGGCGAACGCGTGGTCGTCGCCGCCTACGGCGTGCGGGGCGTCGGTTCGATCTACTATCTCAGCTACGCCGGCAGCCATGCGGAGCTGACGAACGAGGCCGAGTTGTGGGCGATCACCGGCGCGACCATCCTCGTCTCGACGGTCGCCCACGGATTCACAGCTTCGCTGGCGCTGGAACGGGTCACCGGCGAGAAGCCGGCCAAGGAAGCTTGAGCCGTGTTCAGGCGGCGCCCTGGGGCGCCCTCCACGTCCCAGACAGCCGCGTCAGGTTCTCGACGTCCTGCGGGAAATCCATCTCGCCCCACTCGAGCCCCTCGATCGAGCAGACCTTCACATCCACGCCGGCGCGGGCCAGTTCGTCGATCACCGACAGGTACCAGCGGCGTAGCCCCTCCGGCGTCTGCAGCACCCGCTCGACTCCGGCGACGAACTTGGCCGCGCCGGCCGGCGAGAAGCGCAGGAAGCCGATGGACTCGGCGTCATAGGCCTCGATCGTCTTGCCTATGGCGACGAGGCGGCCGTGTTCGGTCAGGACCTTCATGTCGTCGGCGTCGTAGGCGGCCTTGCGATCGATTGTGACGGTAATGTCGGCGGGCGGGGCCGCAAGCAGACGCTCGGCCACGCCGGGGCCGAACAGCGTATCCCCGTTCAAGACCAGAACCTCGCGGTCGAACTCCGCGCGCACGATCCAGCACGAGGCCGTGTTGTCCGAGACCGTATAGAAGGGGTTGAAGGCGAGACGCACCGGCATGGTGAGGCCCAGCCGATCCACCTCCGCCTCGACCGCGTCGGCCCGGAAGCCGGTGACGATCACGGCCTCACCCACACCCGCCGCTTGCAGCCGCAGGAGTTGCCAGGCCAGCAGGGTGCGCCCGGAAAGCTCGATCAGGCACTTGGGGCGGTCCTCGGTCAGCGGCAGGAGACGCTTGCCCTGCCCAGCGGCGAGGATGATGGCTCGGTTCGGTGACGTCATATGGGGGGTGGTCCTGGAAGCCGGCCCTTATGGAGGCGCGCGCCCCGAATGTGAAGAGACCTCGCAGGGCGAGCGGCCCGCGAGGTCTCCTGCAGAAATTCAACCCAAACTGCGCCGCGCAGGCCCCGATCCCGCGCGGCGAGCGTAGGCTACTTCAGGTGCGCCGCCAGGTGCTTGTTCATTTCGAACATGCTGACCTTGTCCTTGCCGCCGAAGATGGGCTTCAGCTTGGCGTCGGCCAGGATCTCACGCTTGTTGGCGGGATTCTGCAGGTTGTTCTTCTTGATATAGTCCCAGATCTTCGAAACGGTTTCCCCGCGCGAAAGCTGGCCCGAGCCAACGACAGCAGCCAGTTCGGCGGAGGGCGTCAGAGGCTTCTGCAGGGCGTTCGTGTTCTTACCAGTGGCCATGGGCTCCCCCAGCTTGGATGTTGGCGCGACGTCCTGGCGGGGGTCGCCGGGACCGAGTCGCTTGTCGCATCCTAACGCGGAGTGAGCCCGGCGCCACCGGAGAACGTCACATATGCGATATCGGCGCGGGAGGGTGGTGGATGGTGTGGGCGTGACATGCCGTTGCAGGCCGGCTGTTATGGCGTCGAGGGAGGCCGCTATGACCGATGAACCGATCCTCTATGAGACGCCGGCCGAGCACGTCGCACGCATCGTCCTGAACCGGCCCGGGAGCCGCAACGCCCAGGACACGGGCTTCCTGTATGCCCTGAACGCCGCCTTCGATCGCGCGGCGCAGGCGGAGGACGTGAAGGTGATCGTCCTGGCCGCCAACGGGCCGCACTTCTCTTCAGGACACGACCTGCGCGAGGGCGGGACGATCGCCGAGCAGATGGCGCCCTTCGATCCCGTGGGGACGTGGTGCGGGTTCGGATGCGCCGGGGCCGAGGCCCGGATGGCTCGGGAGAAGGAGATTTACCTGGGGCTTTCCGAGCGCTGGCGGAACATCCCCAAGCCGACCATCGCCCAGGTGCAGGGCAAGTGCATCGCGGGCGGACTGATGCTGGCCTGGCCCTGCGACCTCATTGTCGCCGCCGATGATGCGGCCTTCTGCGACAACACGGTCGGCATGGGCGTCGGCGGGGTCGAGTACTTCGGCCACCCCTGGGAACTGGGCCCGCGCAAGGCGAAGGAGTTGCTCTTCACCGCCGACTGGCTGACGGCTCAGGAGGCCCGGATGCTGGGCATGGTCAACCACGTGGTCCCAGCTGAGGATCTGTGGGAGTTCACTCTGGCGCTCGCCAGCCGCATCGCGGCAAAGCCGATGTTTGCGCTGAAGCTCGCGAAGGAAGCCGTCAACGCGGCGGAGGACGCCCAGGGGCGGAGCGGCGCCATGAACACCGCCTTCGCCCTCCATCAGCTGGCGCACAGCCACAACATGCAGGTGCACGGCGCACCCGTGGATCCGACTGGCCTGCAGGTGAAGCCAAAGGCCTAGCTATACTGGGCCCCGGCTGTAGAATCCCGTTCTCCACAAGGGGCCTGCACCATGGATCTCGTTCTCGACAACATCGACCGGCGGATCCTGCGCGAACTCCAACGCGACGCCACCATCGCGATTTCCGATCTCGCCCTGCGCGTGGGGCTGTCTCAGACGCCCTGCTGGAAGCGGATCCGTCGCCTGACCGACGCAGGCGTCATCATGCGCCGCGTGGCGCTGCTGGATCGGGAGAAGCTGGACCTCGGGCTCGTGGTCTTCGTCTCCATCCGCACCAGCCGGCACGACCAGGAGTGGCTGGACGCCTTCGCCAAGGCCGCCGGCGCTATGCCTGAGGTCGCGGAGTTCTACCGGCTGTCGGGCGATACCGACTACCTGCTCAAGGTGCTGGTGAAGGACATCGCCGCCTACGACGCCTTCTACAAGCGGCTGATCGCGGCCGTGCCGCTGTCCGACGTGTCCTCGGCCTTCGCGATGGAGCAGATCAAATACACCACCGCCCTCCCCGTATAGCGCCAAGCGTTTGACATAACCCCACGGCAGTAGGCCAACTTCCGGCAAAACACAGAAGCGTACCGGGAGGCGTCAGCATGGGTTGGACTTTGGCCGAGGTCTGGGAAGCGATCGCTGCGGCCCAGCCCGGGACGCCCGCGCTCGTACAGGGCGAGCGCGAAATCACCTGGGGCCAGTTCGACGCGCGATCGGACGCGCTGGCGGCCTATCTCCTCGCCAAGGGGCTGCCGCACCAGGCGAAGGTCGCCGCGTACCTCTACAATGGGCCGGAGTACCTCGAGACCTACTTCGCCGCGTTCAAGTCTGGGCTCGCGCCGGTCAACACCAACTACCGCTACGGACCGGACGAGGTGCACTACCTCTTCGACAATGCAGACGCCGAGGCCGTGGTCTTCCATGCCGGTTTCACCGAGCTTCTGGAGAAGATCCGTCCCCGCCTTCCCAAGGTTAAGGCCTGGGTCGCCGTCGCCGAGCCGGGTCATCCTGTCCCGGACTGGGCGGACGACTACGAGGCGATCGTCGCCAGGACGCCGGCCACGCGCCCGGTGAAGGCGCCGTGGGGCCGCTCCGGCGACGACCTGCTGCTGCTCTACACCGGCGGCACGACGGGCATGCCCAAGGGCGTGATGTGGCGGCAGGACGACCTGTTCCAGGTGCTGGGCGCGGGCGGCAACGCCGCCATGGGCATACCGCCCGTGACCTCCATTCCCGAGCTGATCGCCCGCATCCAGGGCCCCGACCACCTGAGGCCGACCATGATCGTGGCTGCGCCGCTGATGCATGGCACCGGCCAGTTCTCGGCCTTCATCGCCTTCAACGGGGGCGGCACGGTCTGCGCCCTGCCCTCGCGCAAGTTCAATGCCGTGGAGCTCTGGAACGAAGCCGAGCGCCTGAAGGCGACGAACATCGTGATCGTCGGCCTGGCGTTCTCCACCCCGATGCTCGAAGCGCTGGAGGCCAACCCCGGCCGCTGGGACCTTTCGAATGTCCGCTCGATGAGCTCGTCGGGCTCGATGTGGAGCTACGAGAACAAGAAGGGCCTCTTGCGCCACCTTCCTCAGGCGATGATCGCCGACAGCTTCGGCTCTTCGGAAGCGGTGGGGCTGGGCGCCTCGGCGTCCGCGGCCGGGATGGAGGCGCAGACAGCGGCGTTCATGCTGGGCCCCAATACGGCCGTGTTCACGGAGGACGGCCGACGGGTCGAGCCCGGCTCGGGCGAACGCGGCCTGGTGGCGGTCTCGGGCTTCCTGCCCCTGGGCTACTACAAGGACGAGGAGAAGACAGCCAAGACCTTCAAGGTCATGGAAGGCGTTCGATGGAGCGTGCCGGGCGACTGGGCGGAGGTGAACACCGATGGGACGCTGAAGCTCCTGGGCCGCGGATCGGTGTGCATCAACACAGGCGGAGAGAAGGTCTTCCCCGAGGAAGTGGAAGAAGCGCTGAAGCGCCATGCCACGGTGCGCGACGCCGTGGTCGTCGGCGTGCCCGACCCCCGCTTCGGCGAGCGCATCTGCGCCGTGGTGGAGCCGGAGTCCGGCGCCGAGCCGACGCTGGCGGACCTGTCGGCCCACGTGCACGGCCAGCTCGCGGGCTACAAGGCGCCGCGCGAGCTTGTAGTGGTGGAGTCCATCGGACGGGCGCCGAACGGCAAGGTCGACTACAAGGCGATCAAGGAGCGCGCACTGGCGGCGCTGGGCGTCAGCGCTTAGCGCGGCTCCCTGGAGAGCCGGTACATGAGGAGGGCCGCGCGTTTGGCCTGCAGGTCCAGGCTCTTCAGGTCGGCCGTCTCGCCGGCCGCATGGGCGCCGTCGCCGGCGATGCCCATGCCGGCCAGGCCGTCGATGAAGGATACGAACGAAATGTCGGCCGCGCCGCGGCTGGCCGGATCTCCGGCCGGCATCTCGGGCAGGTCCAGCGTCCGATTGACCGCGTTGAGCCGGGCCAGGAGCGCCTGGTTGCCCTCGGTGGGAGCCATCGGCGGATAGCCGTCCTCGGCGAAGACGATCTCGGCCTGGGCCTCGTCCAGGCTCTGCGCCACGATCGCGCGCATACGCTCGCGAACACGCGCCTCCTGCTCGGCGGACAGGGTGCGGATGTCCCCGCGGGCGAGCGCTTCGGCGGCGATGACGTTGGATTTGCCGGTCGCCTCGCCGCCGGTGTCGCCGGCGTTTAACGCTGCGCTCGTCCCGCCGAGGACGAGGCCCACATTGTAGGTGAGGTTCGGTTCGGCGAGTTCGCGGCGGAAGGCGTCGAGGATGCGCGTGAGCTCATAGATCGCGCCGCATCCGGCCCGAGGCGTGCAGACTCCGGAAGAGTGGCCCGACTTCGCCTTCGTCCGCAGCGTCCAGGACGTGGAGGAACGCCGGGCGATTGTGGCGATGTCGCGACCGTCTGTGCGCGAGAGCCCTTCGAAGCCGAGGGCCACGTCGCTGTTGCGCCCAGCCTCTATGAGGTCCGCACGGACGACCGCGAGCGGCGAGCCGGGCTTCTCCTCGTCGCCCGTGAACACCACGGTGATGTCAGCGCCCTTGAGCGCGCCGGCGGCATGCATGGCGCGCAAGGCGGCGATCATCACCACGTCGCCCCCCTTCATGTCGCTGACGCCAGGGCCCTCGGCGGTATCGCCATCCACCTTCCAGGCCTGGAAGGGGCTGTCAGGCTCGAACACCGTGTCAAGGTGACCGATCATCAGGATGCGCTTGCCGCGGCCGCTCCCCTCATGGCTCGCGACCAGATGGCCGGCGCGGCCGGCATGCGCCATCGGAATCCAGCGCGTCTCGAAGCCCAAAAGGTCGAGCTCGGCCTGAAGCCGACGGCCGACCTTCTCGACGCCCGCGAGGTTCATCGTTCCGGAGTTGATCCGGACGAGGTCCTCCAACAGCTGCACATTGCGGGTGTGCTCGGCCTCGATGGTCGCCACCATCCTGGCCTCGGCAGGATCCGTCGGCGCCGCAGACGCCGGAAGGCCCAGAGACAGTACGGCGGCTGCAACGGCAGAAAGGACGACGCGCACACTCACTCCAGATCAGCCAGGTTCGGTCTTCAGGCTCCGGACGAACTCCACAAGCGCCGAGCGGGAAACCCCGCGCGGCAGGTTGGCATAAGCCTTCAGCAACTCCAACGCGCCGGGTTCGGCGAGCAGGGCCGCCACCTCGTCGACTGCACCGCTGTTGGCGGACGCCTCGCCGAACATCTCGGCGACGGGAACGTCTAGAGTCTTGGCGATGCGGGTCAGCATCGAGGCGCTTACTCGGTTCGCGCCACGCTCGTACTTCTGGATCTGCTGAAAGGTCACACCGGCGGCTTCCGCCAGCGCCTGCTGCGACAGGCCCCGCACCTTTCGCAGCAGCCGGATCCGTGCGCCGACCGCGACATCTACGGGATCGGCGACCGCCTCGGGTCTATTGGCCATGTGTATTCCGGATCTCCTATAGGCATGGGGGGGCTTCAGGTGCGCCTTGTCTCATCGCCCGACGGACGGACAAGATCGTTATGCGCCGAGGAACTATCGGAAATACAATAACATGCCTCGGCAATTACAATGCCCAGGGCACGCCGAAGCGGCCCGTACGCCGGCACATCTTGCTCCAGTTGGATCAGTTCTTCCTCGTAGGGGACAAGCAGATCGACGAGGTTCTGGACCAGCTGCAGATGGTTTTCTTTGTCTTGAATCATACACTCCCCTTACGTCGGAAAGTCGACCAAGGACCGGGGGAATGCAAGCAACCCCAGCGGGCGGTGAGCGGAGCGCGCCATTGCGTCGCAGGCGCCGTTTCCCGCAACCCATGGTGCGTCGATTCGGAACCCGAGCGGGGCGTTGCCGTTCCTAGGCGCGATGTCCCAGGCCAATGAAGCCGCGCCGGTGGAACGCCAGCCGGAAGCCGAAGCGTTCTACGCCGAGTGCCTGCGGCTACTGACCCACTCCGGCCTACCGTTCCTGCTGTCCGGAACCTATGCGGTCGCCGCATACACGGGAATCACAAGACCGACGAAAGACCTCGACGTCTTCTGCAAGGCGGGGGACTTCCCGAAGGTGCTTTCACACTTTCAGGCGCAAGGCTACCGCACGGAGGTCGAGGACGAGAGGTGGATCGCCAAGGTCTGGAAGGGCGACCACTTCTGCGACGTCATATTCGCCATGTCGAACGGCGCCACCCCGGTGACCGACGCCTGGTTCGCCGAAGACGACGTGATCGAGGTCTACGGAGAGACGGCGAGGATCACACCCCCGACAGAGCTGGTGGTCTCGAAGATGTTCATACAGGACCGCTACCGCTACGACGGCGCGGACGTCGCCCATGTCCTGTACCGCCAGGCCGCGAGGATCGATTGGAAGCGGTTGCTTGGGCACATGGACCAGTATTGGGAAGTCCTGCTGATCCATCTACTCAACTTCCGGTTCATCTATCCAACCGAGCGAGACCTGATTCCACGCTGGATCATGGCCGAACTGACGGACCGGCTCGCCGCCCAGATCGCATTGCCGCCTGCCCGCGTCAGGGTGTGCCGCGGGCGCATGTTCAGCCCGCGGGACTACGTCATCGACATCACCGAATGGGGCTTCGCCGACGTTGTGGGCAAAGGGCTGGAGGAGCGGCATGAGGCCATCGGCTGAGCCTCTTCGGCTGGCGGCGATAGGCGACCTGCATGTCGGGGAGAATGTCGAACGCCCTTATCGAGAACTGTTCGCGAGGATCAGCGAGGAAGCCGATGTCCTGGCTCTATGCGGGGACCTGACCAATTTCGGCAAGACGACGGAAGCGGAAATACTGGCGGAGGACCTGCGCGCATGCCGGATCCCCGTGTTGGGGGTTCTCGGCAACCATGACTTTGAGTGCGGCCAGCCGGAAGAGGTGTCCCGGATTCTGCACGAGGCGGGCATGCGGGTTCTCGACGGCGAGGGCTTTGAATACGAGGGCGTTGGCTTCGCGGGCTGCAAGGGCTTCATCGGCGGCTTCGGCCGCAGCATGCTGAGCGCCTTTGGCGAGCCGGAGATCAAGAGATTCGTCCAGGCGTCGGTGGACGAGAACCTGAAGTTGGAGAGTGCGCTACGCATGCTCCGAACAGAGCGGATCGTCGTCGTGACCCACTACGCGCCGGTTCGAGACACCGTAGAGGGTGAGCCGCCCGAGATCTTCGCATTCCTGGGCTCGGCGCGGATGGGCGAGACGATTGATCGGTTCGACGGCGTGGCTTGCGCCATCCACGGCCATGCGCACCGCGGGGCCCATGAAGGGCGAACGCCTGGAGGCGTTCCCGTCTACAACGTGGCACGGCCGATCCTGAACCGCGACCTCGGCGTGGAATATGCCCTGATTGAGATCTGACCGAGGCCCGGAGCCATCAAGCCGGGCCACGGGTCAAAAAAAAGGCCGCGCCAAACGGCGCGGCCAGTTCATTAGGGAGGAAACGCCCAAAAGGGCAAGGCCGCTTGTGCGCCTTTGCTGCAGCGCACGCAAGCGAAAAATTCATTCGGATATGAAATGCGACACTACGCCACCCAGTCGCGCTTGACCCCGCGGGCGGCCAAGACGAACAGCACGGCGCTGACAAGATAGAAGCCGAGGCCGGAGTAGATTGCGTAACGCAATGCTTCTGCTCCGAAATGTGGCGTCAACGCGTCGGACACGGCGCCGAAATACCAAGTGCCCAGCCCGAGCCCGATCAGGTTGTTCACGAAGAGGAAGCAGGCCGAGGCCGTGGAGCGCTGCGCCGCAGGAACGAGATGCTGCACCGCCGTAATGACGGGGCCGAGCCAGGCCAGATTCAGGCCGGTCGGGATGAGGAACAGGACAAAGGCGAGCCAGAGGTTCTCAGCCTGTATGGCCAGGATGAAGCACGGTAGGGCCAGGATGAACGCCCCCGCCGGCACCAGGAGATACGCAGCCGGGCTCGCGCGGCCCATCCTGTCGCCGAGCACTCCCCCGAACCAGACGCCCAACACGCCGCCGACAAGCGTCATGGCGCCCAGGAACAGGGACCGATCCACCAGGTCCATGCCCAAGCTGCGCTCGAAGAAGCTGGGCAACCAAAAGGCGACGCCATAGCCGCAGACCGACGAGGCGGCGGCGCCGAGCGAGATCAGCCAGAAGCTGCGCTTGGCCAACAAGGCGGCGACGCCGCCCGGCCCCGCGGCGGGCCCCGGCGTGACCTCGCGCGGCGGCTCCCTGACGATCAGCCGGAAGAACGGCGCCAGCGCCACGCCTGCAAGACCCACTGCGATGAAGGCGGCGCGCCAGTCGATGGCGTGCGCGATGAGGCCGCCGAACAGGATGCCCAATGCCGAGCCGATCGGAATACCGAAGGAATAGGCCGCCAGGGCCCGCGCCCTCTGCTCCTTTGGGAAGTAGTCGCTGATGAGGGAGTACGCCGGTGCGACGCCGCCTGCCTCGCCCACGCCGACACCCATCCGGCAAAGGAACAGCTGCCAGAAGCCGCCGGCGAAGCCGCACAGCGCAGTGAACCCGCTCCAGATCGCCAGCGCCCCCGTCATGATCCAGGTGCGGCTCCACCGGTCGGCGAGCGCGGCGATCGGTACGCCGAGGGCCGTATAGAACAGCGCAAAGGCCAGCCCGCCCATGAGGCCGAGTTGGCTGTCGGTCAGGCCCAGCTCGGCCTTGATGGGCCCCGCCAGGATCCCAAGGATCTGCCGGTCCAGGAAGTTGAACGTGTAGGCGAGGATCAGGACCGCCAGCACCACGATCGGGTAGCCGCGGGCGCGGGTTGTCGAGGGCATGTTGTCCGCCGGAATCGAAGACGCCCGGCTCCGAGAAGGAGCCGGGCGTCGGCTATAACCTAGAACTTCGCTTCAAGCGTGAGCGTCACCGTACGCGGCGGGCCGTAGTAGGCCGTCACCGAGTTGGCGAACAGGCCGCCCGGGAAGTTATAGCCCCCGATGCGGTACTCCTCGTCGCCGATGTTCTTGCCGTGCAGCCCGACGCGATAGCGCTCGTCGACCGACGTCCACACGACGCTGGCGTCGAGCAGCCAGTAGCCGTCCTGGTCAAGCTGCGAGGGGATCTCGAACATGCTGAAGGACGAGCGGTAGGAGGCCGCCGGGATGAAGGCGACCGAGCCCATGTCACCCATGTCGTGCCGGTAGGTCAGGCTGACCGCTCCGTTCCACTTCGGCGTGTTCTGGAACACACGCTCGTCGGAGAAGTCCCGCACCACCGGCGGCGTCTGGGTGAGGTCCAGGGCGCTGTATTCGTCGAACTCCGCCTTCGTGTAGCCCAGGGAGAAATTGGCGCTGAGCGCGTCGCTGAACTTCGCCACGCCTTCGAACTCGGCGCCGTAGATGGTCGAGCGCCCGACGTTCAGCACCTGGGAGGCGATCGAAGCGCCCACCGGCGTCTGCAGAGTAACCTGCTGGTCGCGGTACTTGGCGTAGAAGACGGCCGAGTTCAGCGACAGGCGGCGATCGAAGAAGTAGCCCTTGAGGCCGGCCTCATAGCTGTCGACCTTCTCAGGGCCGTAGCCCTCGACGGAGTCAGGCGTCAGGATCGCGTCGGACCGCATGTCGAAGCCGCCCGACTTGAAGCCCTGGCTGAACGAGGCATAGGTCGTGACGTCCGGATTGATCTCGTAGCTGACGCTCACGCGCGGCGTGAACCGCTCATAGGTGTCGGAACTCGTGAAGTTCGAGCGGACGAGGCCGGGGATGGCGGTGTTGTTGCCGAACAGCGGGGTTTTGATGCCCGTGAAGTTCTGACGATAGACCTGTGCCGTCTTCTTGTCCTTGGTGTACCGGCCGCCCACCGAGATCGAGAGCTGATCGGTCACGTCGTAGCTGACGTCGGCGAAGGCCGAATAGCTGCGCGTGTCGACCGCCCCGGCGGTGGCGATGCTCAGATTGGCCTGCCCGACCACGGTGTCGAATGCGCCGGCGGCGGTGGCGTTCAGGTAGTAGAGGCCGAACACGCCCTGGAGCCGGTCACCCGAATACAGCGCCTGGAACTCCTGAGTGAACTGGTGGTCGTTGTAGCGGGCCGGGATGTCGAGGAAGGTTCCCGGCAGGGTGTCGAAGTCGATGGTCCCCTCGGTCTCGCCAGCGCGATAGGCGCTGATCGACTTGAAGGTCAGGGTGTCGCTGGCGCGCCATTCGCCCAGCAAGGAGACCCCGCGCGCCTCGACCTTGTTGTCGTCGCCCGAGCCGGCGCGGGTGTCATAGACGTCTTCCAGCACCTCGCCGCCGGGGATCGGCCGGCCGAGGATGTCGATCGCGGCGAGTTCCCGATGGCCGTGACGCGGGTTCGAGCGATCGGTGACGATGTCGCCCGAGAGCCGGAAGAACAGGTCCGGCGTGGGTGTCAGCTCGATGGTGGCGCGGGCGGCAGTGACGTCCTTGTCGTAGTGCTCGGCGCCGGTGGTCAGGTTCTCGCCGAAGCCGTCGCGGTCGAAGCTCGCCCAGGTCAGGCCCACGCCCACCCAGTCGTTCAGGCGCGCCTTGGCGGAGGCGACCAGATCGCGCTGGTCGTATGAGCCGACGGAGCCCTTCAGCTTCAGCTCCGGCTCACCCTCGATCTTGGCGGTGACGTACTTGATCGCGCCGCCGATGGTGTTTCGGCCGTAGAGGGTGCCTTGCGGACCGCGCAGCACTTCGATCCGCTCGATGTCGAACACGTCCAACACGGCTGCCTGCGGGCGGGCGATGTAGACGTCATCGATGTAGAGGCCCACGCCGGGCTCGAAGCCCCACAGGGGATCCTGCTGGCCCACGCCGCGGATGAACGAGATCAGGGTGGAGTTCGAACCGCGCGCGACCTGCACCGTGGTGTTGGGCGTCGTCTGCTGCAGCGTCGTAAGGTCCGCCGCGCCGGTCGCCGCCAGACGCTCGCCACTCACCGCGCTCACGGCCACGGGCACGTCCTTGAGCGTCTCCTCGCGCCGACGGGCGGTGACCACGAGTTCTTCGACGGCCGTGGTCTCATCGGCGGTCTGGGCGACGGCGAAAGTGGGAACGGCCGACCACGCCGCGCCCGCGAGGAGCGCGGCTTTCAGCAGATGATTCATGTGCTTCCTCCCGACGGCGCCGGGCGTCCCCCATGGACGTAGCGGCGTCTCAGATTTCACCATCAGGTGAATTAATCGGGAGTTTTGCGGCATTCGGGCGCGTCGCGCCAGACGCTCGCCGCCGCACGCGCACGGTTTTTAATCATGTGATGAATTTTTGACACAGTCCAGCGGAGCCGCTTAAGGCCTGCGGCGGACGACCTCCTCCAGGCCCGCGGCGCACCAGGCATAGAGGCGCGCCTTGACGGCCGCCAGGTCGGTCGACCGGCATAGGCCGTCCGACAGCTGATCGATGCGGCCCGTCTCGGAGAGGGTCAGCATCATGGCCCCGGTCAGGAACTGGTAGCCCCAGTAGAGGTCACGCGGCTCTGCGTCCGGCAGGGCCTGCCTCAGCATGTCGATCAGCTGATGGACCACCGGATCGAAGAAGCGGTGCATGGTCTCGCCGCCCCAGGCCGGGGTGTTGTTCACCAGCGCCACCAGGCGGAAATAATTCTTCCAGCCCTCGTCGTTTGTCAGCGACCGCTCCACCAGCGGGCCGATGAAGGCCTCGATGATTCCTTCCGGCGTCATCGCGCCGGGATGCGCCTCGGCATAGGCCCGCATGGCCGCGGAGCGCGCATCGTTCAGGATCTCGGCGCGCCGGGCGAAGACGCTGTCGAACAGCTCGCGCTTGGCGCCGAAGTAGTAATGGATCAAGGCCGTGTCGACGCCGGCCTCGGCGGCCACCTGCCGCACTGTGACACCGTAGAACCCGTGGCGGGAGAACAGGGCCTCGGCCGCATCGAGGATCGATTCGCGCAGGTCCGGCCCCTGCCCCTTCGGTCGTCGCCCCCGCACGACGCCGCTCGCCTGGGCCTTCGACCGAGCCATCACATCTCCGCTGCCCCTGGGTCACCTGCTAGCACTGTTCGCCCGCGTTGACAGCGACCCCGCAACAGCCATGCTCCCGCACAACGGCGGTACGGGAGGCGGGCATGGCGACGGCGGGTGCGGAGCGGCATCTATCCATTGACGCGGTCCGCGGCTTTGCGGTCCTGGGCATTCTGCTGATGAACATCGTGGCGATGGGGCTGCCCGCCTTCGCCTATCTGAACCCGGCCTATGCGGGCGGGGCGACGGGTGCGGACTTCTGGACCTGGGCCGTCAACAACGTGATGACCGACGGCAAGATGCGTGCGCTCTTCACGATGCTGTTCGGGGCCAGCACGCTTCTGATCGCCGAACGCGCCGCGGCTGGGGGCGGTCTTGGCCCGGCAGCCACACACTACCGGCGCATGGTCTGGCTGCTGTTATTCGGTCTGGCGCACGCCGTCTTCTTCTGGGTCGGCGACATCCTGGTTCCCTACGCCCTCGCGGGCCTCGTCATCTTCCCCTTCCGCAGGCTCTCGCCGCGGGTGCAGGTCGCCCTAGGGATCGCTATCCTCGCGCTGCTCTTCGGCAAGAACCTCCTGGGCGCGACGCAACTCGAGCAGATCTTCGCCGCCGCGCACGCGCCGAATGCCTCGGCCGAGGCGTTGAAGGCCTGGGCGCAGGTCGCGCCGATCCTCGACCCGCCGGCCGGCGCGAAAGAAGCAGAGATTGCGGCCTTCCAGGGCGGCTTCGTGGAGGCCACGCGGATGCGCCTCCAACTCCTCGGGATGTTCTACACCGTGGTCCATCCGCTCGACACCGTTCCCGAGGCCATCGCCCAGATGCTGATCGGGATGGCGCTGTTCCGGACCGGTTTCTTCACGCTGGCCTGGTCAAGCCGGGCCTACGCACTAGCGGTCGGCTTTGGCTACCTTGTCGCAGCGCCTTATACGGCCTGGTTCACCTACGGCATCGCGCAGAGCGGGTTCGAGCCGCTGACGCTGCACCGGCTGGAGGTGTGGCAACAGCTCAGCCGGCCGTTCATTGCCCTCGCCCACGCTTCGGTGCTGCTCCTGGTGATCCGCGCCGGGTGGATGGAAGTTCTCGTCAATCGGCTGGCCGCCGCGGGGCGAATGGCCTTCAGCAACTATCTGATGACCTCGATCATCACGAGCCTGGTGTTCTGCGGCTACGGCCTTGGCCTGTTCGGCGAACTCTCACGCGCCCAGCAACTATGGGTCGTCGTCGGCGTGTGGGCCTTTATCCTGGTCTGGAGCCGCCCGTGGCTGGCCCGCTTCCACTACGGCCCCTTCGAGTGGGCGTGGAGATCCCTGGTCCAGTGGAAGCTGCAGCCGTTCCTGAAGGCCCCCAGGCCGGCGCCGGCAACCCTCTAACCGACCGTGATCCAGCCTTCCGAGAGACTGGACATGCTCACGCCGACCAGGACGAGCTCACCGCCGCCGCCCATGGAGACGACCACGTCGGCGCCCACCTGGGCCGCCGAGTAGGATGTCCCGGGATCGAGCAGCACGCGATCACCCTCCGACCGGTTGAAGTCGGTGACGCGATCGATTCCCGCCTCGCCGAAGCTGTGGAAGGTGTCGGCGCCCGCGCCGCCGGTCACTGTGTCGTCGTGGCGATCGCCCGAGAGATAGTCGTCGCCGGCGCCGCCGTTCAGGACGTCATCCTGCTGGCCGCCCCGGATCGTATCGTCGCCAGCCCCGCCCTCGCACGTGTCGGCGCCCAGATTGCCGTAGACGAGGTCCGATCCATCGTCGCCAAAGAGCAGGTCGCGGTCCTTGCCGCCCACGACCCAGTCGTCGCCCAGACCGCCTGAACCGGTGTCGTCCCCGACATTGCCGTTGATGTCATCGAAGCCGGCGCCGCCCGCCAGACTGTCGTTCCCGTCGTCCCCGCGCAGGTAGTTCGCCCCCTCGCCGCCCTGGACCGTGTCGGCGCCGGCGCGGCCGAACAGCCGGTTGTCGGCCGCATCGCCGATGATCCGGTCACCGAAGGGCGAACCGAGGATGTTCTCGATCTCGGCCATCGTCTCGAGCCCACCGTTTACGGATCGGGACGCGTTAACCGTGAGGTCGACGGAGCCGAGCTCGTCCGAGAAGTCGACCGTGTCGCTGCCCGAGCCGCCCCGGATGTCGTCGGCGCCGTCACCCGGGAGCAGGACGTCGTCGCCCGCGCCGCCCGACACAGTGTCGGAGCCGCTTCCGCCCACGATCGTGTCCGCGCCCTCCTGTCCGAAGAGCTCATCGTCCGCCCCACCGCCGGTGATGCTGTCGGCGCCGCCCAGCCCGAAGAGAAAATCCGGCATGGATCCGCCGGCGATCGTGTCACCGGCGTCGCCGCCCCACATGGCCACGGCCTCGATATTGGCGTAGCCACCCCCGCCGCTGCTGAAGCTGGCGTAGGAGAGCAAGGCCGCGGAGGCCAGGGGTCCGAAGAACCAGATCTCGTCATACCCGGCGCCGCCGTCGAGGATGCTCGCGCCGTCGAACGTCGTCAGGGTGTCGTTCCCCTCGCCGCCCGACAGGCGGTTGGGCCCCAGGCCGCCGCTGAGATAGTCGTTCCCCGATCCGCCTTCGAGCGTGTCGGCCCCGCCGAAGCCCCACAGGTCGTCATCGCCCTCGCCTCCCAGCAGCGAGTCTTCTCCCTGGTCGCCATCCAGGATATCGTTTCCCGAACCGCCATCGAGAGTGTCGGCTCCGTCGCCGCCCGCCATGGTGTCGGCGCCATCCTCTCCCAGCAGGAGGTCGGCGCCCGCGCGGGCCATCACGTAGTCGTTTCCCCCGCCCGCGCTGATCCGATCCGCTACGGCGACCCCCGCGAGCGTGTCATTTCCCGCGCCGCCCGCCTGGGTCAGCAACAGCGCAGCCGCATCCCACGTCCAGCTCGCCGCCTGGGAGCCGTCGGCCGCTTGCGGACCGTAGAGGAACTGCACCGCCGCGCCGTCCAGCGAACCCAGACCCGTGAACCCTTCGCCATACGGCGTGTAGGTCATTACCGTATGCGCCCGATCGTCGACCGACGGATCGAGGGTCAGCTCCCCCTCGAACGGATGCTTCAGCCCGAGGGCGTGCCCGATCTCGTGCAAGAGCAGGTCGAAGCCGACCTGGCCGAGGTCGATGAAAATATCGCCACCCAGCGCGTCCTCGAAGGCTCCGTCGGGAAGGTTGAAGACCAGCGGCGTAAAGGCAAAGCCCGCAGCGTCCTGGATATCCTCGGGGCCCAGCCGGAAGTCATAGATCCCGAAGCGAATGTCGCCCTGCCCTGCCGGGACCTCGAAGAGCGTCAGTCCGCAGGCGTCCGCCCAAGCTTGCAGGGCCTCGCGCGCGATCTCGCGATCGGCTTCCGTGAACGGCTGGAAGCTCGCCAGGAAGGCATCCGAGAAGTCGCCGCCGGCATAGGAGGACGATGCAAACTCGTCGAACGAGTAGGTGATGAACGCAGGCCGGCCGATGACGCCGACACCGTTCCAGCCAATGCCGGACAGCAGCGCCTCAAAACTCGTGATCGCCGGCATGCGCGCCCCACTCGCACTATGGCGCGCGTCCCGCAGACGCCGCCCCCACCGCGCGCCACTTCATCCGATGCGGTAGCCTTTGACAAGCTCGCTCGCCGGTTGCGGGAGAGAGGCGCAGCGAACTCGCGCCTCGCGAGGCCTGCGCCCGCCTCCAGGCGCATCGCCTGAAACGATTGAAACCGCAAAGCCCCCACGGCGACGCCCGATTGAAACGGGCGCGAAGGAGAAGGGCCGCGTCCGGACGGCGGCGCCGCCCCTCGCCCGACACTCCTTTCGATCCAAGCCAAGGACCTTTCGCAATGACCACCGCAACTCTCGAAAAGCCGGCCAAGACCGCCATGAACGGCGTCGATGTGCCGACCCTCGTCGCCACCCTGGGCGTCGTGAACCAGCAGCGGGATCTCGCCCGCTTCACCTTCCGGGCCGACGGAGAATGGCTGGGCGGCACGCACAGCCGTGCGAGCTTCTCCAACTTCTTCGGGGCCGGAGCCGAGCAGGCGCACGCCCGCACCCAGACCGTGGAAGGCGACCATCCGGCGGTCCTTTGCGGCGCCGACAATGGCCCCACCCCGGTGGAGCTGCTGCTGGCCGCCCTGTCGGCGTGCATCACCGCGGGTATCGGCAACATCGCCTCGATCCGCCAGATCAAGCTCGACTCTGTCGAGACGACGGTGGAGGGCGACATCGATCTGCAGGGCATCTTCGGCATGAACGCCACGGTGCGGAACGGCTTCGCCGGCGTGCGCATGACCGTGAAGATCAAGGGCGACGCACCCGCCGACGTCCTCCAGAAGATCGTCAACCAGTCGGTCGCCCGCTCTGCCGTGTTCGACGTGATGTCGAACGGCGTCCCGGTCGTCGTGGAGGCGCAGGCGGCCTGATCCGCACGCCGTCCTGAACTCACAATCCCCCTCTAGAACAGGAGATCGTCAGATGAACCTCTACATGATCCGCCGCCCCAGCGCCTGGGCCAGCGACGCCGAACTCGAGAAGGTGGCCGCCCGTTCGGCCGAAATCGGCGACCAGCAGATGTCGCACCAACTGCGCTGGATCCGCTCCTATGTCGTCACCGAAGCGGACGGCCGCCTCGGCACCTTCTGCGTCTACGAGGCGGTAAACGACGCGGTCATCCGTGAGCATGCCGAGCGCGTCGGCATGCCGGGGGATGAGATCCATCCGATCAAGGCGACCGTCGTGGTCCGTCCCGATCCGGTGGCCCAGCAAGCCGCCGCCTGAGCAGCCTCGACCACGACTCCGGCCCGCCGCCTCCCCTGAGCGGCGGGCTTTTTTTTGTCCGCAGTCCAGCAACGCCGCGTCTGGAACAATTGAAACAAAGGCCGCCCCGCTGCGGCGTCGGACTGAAACACACCCTGCCTAGACCGAGCCTCGAAACAAGCACGGCAAGGCAAGACCATGACCCGACATACCGACGTGGCGATCATCGGCGGAGGCCAGGCCGGCCTGGCGATGAGCCGTCGCCTCGCCCTCGCGGGGGTGGACCATCTGATCCTGGAACGCGGCCGCATCGGCGAACGCTGGCGTTCCGAGCGCTGGCCGTCGCTGCGGCTTCTGACGCCCAACTGGATGACCCGCCTGCCGGACCTGGCGGCCCGTTTCCCCGACCCCGACGGCTTCATGCCGGCATCGGCCTTCACCGGTTTGCTCGAAGGCTACGCCGCGCAGCACCGGGCGCCGATCCTGACGGAGCGCGAGGTGATCGCTGTCCGGCTGGCTCCCCGCGGTTTTGAGATCGCCACCACGGCAGGCGCGCTCATGGCCCGCGCCGTGGTGGTCGCCACCGGCGCCTGCGACCGCCCGAACGTGCCGGCCTGGGCGCGAGCCCTCTCGCCGCGCATCACGCAGATCACGACCGACCGTTACGCGGGCCCCGACGCCCTGGATCCCGGCGGCGTGCTGGTGGTCGGCGCCTCGGCGACCGGCGTGCAGCTGGCCCGCGAGATCCATGCCTCCGGCCGATCGGTGACACTCGCCGTGGGCCGCCACGTACGCACGCCGCGCCGCTACCGCGGCCGCGACATCTACGCCTGGATGGATGCAAGCGGGTTCCTGACCGACCCCCGTGGCGACCTTCCCGCGGCGCGGCTGCGCTCGCAGCCCTCGTTCCAGCTTGTCGGCGATGCGCAGGGCCGCTCGCTGGGCCTGCACGAACTGGCGGCCGAGGGGGTCCGGATCGTCGGCCGCGCCCAGGGCGCTGCGGGCGAGACGGTGTTTCTGGCGGATGATCTCCCCGACCAGTGCGCCGCCGCAGAAGCGCGCCGCCGCAAGGTCCTGCGGCGCATCGACGACTTCATCGTGCAGTCGAGACTGGCGACGGCCGAGGAGCCCGAGGCCTGGGCGGCCCCGCCTGAGCTTCCAGCGGCGGCCACGGCCATCCGCCTGGGGTCTTCCGGCATCCGGACCGTCCTGTGGGCGACGGGGTACCGTCGGTCCTATCCATGGCTGCACATCCCGGTCCTCGACGAGGCGGGTGAGATCCGGAACGAAGGCGGGCTCACCCCCGTCCCCGGCCTCTACGTCCTCGGCCTGCCCTTCATGCGCCACCGCGCCTCGGCCCTGATCGACGGGGTCGGCCGCGACGCCGTTCAGCTTTCCCACGCCATCGTCCGCGACCTGGCCGGCCGGTTGCCGGCAGCGGCCTGAAGGAGACCGCCATGTCCCGTTCCCACTACGACGTCGTCATTGTCGGCGCCCGCTGCGCCGGCGCCGCGACCGGCCTGCTGCTGGCTCGGCAGGGAGCTCGCGTCCTCATCGTTGATCATGACCAACCCGGCACGGACACGATGTCCACTCATGCCCTCATGCGGGCCGGGGTGATGCAGCTGCACCGCTGGGGCGTGCTCGACGCCGTCCGCACCTCGGGGGCGCCGCCGGTTCGGGCGGCCAGCTTCATCTATGGATCCGAAAGCCTCACCGTAGACATCCGCCCCGCCTTCGGTACGGACGCGCTGTATGCGCCAAGGCGCTGGGCGCTCGACTCCATCCTGGCCCGGGCGGCGTCCAACGCCGGGGCCGAACTCCGATACGGCGTGAGTTGTCGCGGCGTGCTGCGCGCCTCCGATGGCCGCGTGGCCGGCGTCCGCCTCAAGACCGCCTCGGGTCGCCTGGAAACCGTCACCGCTGGCGTCGTGGTCGGGGCCGATGGACGCCGCTCGACGCTCGCCCGCCTTGTGGACGCCCCCATTCTCGCCACAAGCCGGCACGCCTCCGCCGTCGTCTACGGCTACTTCGACGGGCTCCAGAACCAGGGCTATCGCTGGTACTGGGACGCCGGCGCCGCTGGTGGGATGATTCCCACCCATGGCGGTCAGAGCTGCGTCTTCCTCTCCCTGCCGGACAGCCGCGCCTCGGACCTGCGGCACAGGAGCGGAGCCGACCTCGTCGCCGCCGCTCGCGCCCTCGTCCCAGAACTGGCCAAGGACCTCGGCGGCGCGTCCGCCCCGGAGAGCCTGATTTCCTTCGGTGGCCAGGTGGGGCGCCTGCGCCAGGCCAGCGGCCCGGGATGGGCTCTGGTCGGTGACGCCGGCTACTTCAAGGACCCCATCAGCGCCCATGGCATCAGCGACGCGCTCCGGGACGCCGAGATCCTCGCCGAATCGATCGTCGCCGGCCGGCCCGACGACTATCCGCGCCTGCGCGACGCGCTGTCCATGGACCTGTTCCACATCACCGACCGCATGGCCGCGTTCGACTGGACGATGGATGAGCTCAAGGCCCTGCACGCCAAGCTGAATGCCGCCATGAAGCTGGAGCAGGACTGGATAGCCGCGCAGCCCGCGCCGCCGACCGCCGTTCCGCCATTTGCCTTTCCCGCCGACGCTGGCCCAGAATGGATGAGCCGCGTCGGCCGTTCGGGCGTGCAGACCGCGGCGCAATAGCGAGGGGCGGGCTCTGATGGCGACGACGTTGTACGAGAAGTACGGAGGGTTCTCGACGATCAGCAAGATCGTGATGGATCTCTACGACCGATTGCTGGACGACGACGACGTCGGCCCATTCTTCGACGACGTCCAGATGAGCCGTATCATCGACCACCAGACCAAGTTCGTGTCGTCCCTGATGGGGGGCCCCGCGTCCTACTCCGACGACCAGATCCGCAAGATGCATGCACACCTCAGCATCAACGACGCCCACTTCGAGACCCTCAAGCACCTGTTGGCCGAAACGCTCGCTGACCACGGCCTGGCGCCGGAGGACGTGACGCAGGTCGTCTCCGCGTTCGACGAGCGCCGCAATCTGGTCGTGGATTGAGCCATGTGGATCGAGGCGATCAACGAGCAGCTGCTGCGGGCGATCGGCGTCGGCGTCGCCCTGCTGAAGCAGGACGACCTGAGCTTTGGCTTCCAGAACGACACCTTCCGCGAGTGGTTCGGGGAGGTCGAGAAGGGCAAGGGCCTGGCCGACCTCTTCCCCGAACTGGACGTGGCCGAGGTGAAGCGAGCGCTGGGCGCCGACGGCCGCTACGTCGGTGAAGCCACCTTCCGTCTGCGCCGACGCACCATGACCATCGCCATGACCTTCAACCGCGCCATGGACGGAGATCAGGCGGTGGTGGTCCTGGTCTGCCAGAACATCTCGCGGATCAAGGAACTGGAGTCGATGATCGACTCCTATTCGATGATGGTCGAGCGCAACACGCGCGAGATCAAACGCGAGAAGGAGCAGGTCGAGAAGCTGCTCCTCAATCTGATGCCCCGCTCGGTCTATGAGGAATACAAGACGTTCGGGGTGGTCACGCCGCGCCTCTACGATCCCGTCGGCGTACTGTGCCTGGACTTCGAGGATTTCTCCAATCTCGTGGCGACGCACGATCCGGGCGTCATAGTGAGCGAGCTGAACGACATCTACACGGCATTCGATCGCATCGGCGAACAGTTCGGGTGCGAGCGGATCAAGACCGTGGGCGACGTGTACATCACCGTTTCCGGCATGCCGGATCCCTCCGACGACTTCGCCGGTTCGATCTGCAGCGCCGCAGTCCGGTTCATCCGGTATCTTGAGCGGCGCAATGCGAGCCATCCGATCCAGTGGCGATGCAAGGTGGGGCTGGCCTCCGGCTCGGTCGTGGGCTCGGTGGTCGGCGTTCAGAAGTACATCTACGACGTCTTCGGCCCGGCGGTGATCCACGCCAACCGCCTGCGCCAGTTCGCAGGGCCGATGAAGGTCGTCGCGGACCGTTCCATCGTGGAACGGGTCGGCGACCGCTTCGAGACGAGCTCCGTGGGCATCCTCGACATGGGGAGCGACACCGAGGAAGGCGTCTTCTGCGTCGAGGCCGAGGTGGCCGGCCGACGCACGGCGTGATCATGAACGCGTCGACCGACAACCCGACCGACCTGCTCGGCGCCGTGATCGGCGCGCTGTCGGAGGGATTGGCGGTGTTCGATGAGGACGCCGCGCTGATCTTCTGCAACGACGCCTATCGCGACTGCAATCCGCTGGTGGCCGACCTGATCACCGCCGGGTCGCGCTGGGACCTGCTGTTGCGGGAGTCGGTCACGCGGGGCGCGATGACACCCCAGACGCGCGAGCGGATCCAGCGCCTTGGTCTGCGTATCGCCGACGGCGGCCCTCCGGCGCCGCCGCTCGAGTACGAGTCGCTGAACGGCTCCGTCCATGAGATCGCCATGCGGCGGACCGCCACCGGCGGCTTCGTCGTCTCGCAACGCGACATCACCGAGCGCCGCCGGTACGAGGAGAGCGAGCGCGAGGCGGAGGCGCTCCTGGGCATGGTGCTGGAGGCCTGCCCGGCCAACCTCGTGATGTCGCGCGTTGGCGACGGCCGCATCCTCTATCGCTCGCCGGCGGCCACGCAGCTCCTTGGTCCCATCCGCACCTTTCACGAGCACTTCGCCTCACGCGCGGAACGCGCCGATTTCGTCACCGCCCTGCTGCCGGACGGCCGCGTCGACGACATGCTGGTGACCGCCTGCCGGCCGGACGGCTCGCAGTTCCCATGCCTGCTGTCGGCGCGCCTGATCGAGTATCGAGGCGACGAGGTCGTGGTTTCGTCCTCGGTCGACATCAGCAAGGAGGTCGCGCTCCGCAAGACGCTGGGCGAACAGCGGGAACAGATCTTCCAGGCCGAGAAGATGTCTGCGCTGGGCGAGCTTCTGGCCGGCGTCGCCCACGAGCTGAACAATCCGCTCTCTGTCGTCGTCGGCCACGCCATGATGATGCGGGAGGAAGCCTCGGACCCCGACACCCTCCGTCGGATCGACAAGATCAGCACGGCCGCCGAGCGGTGCACGCGGATCGTGAAATCCTTCCTCGCCATGGCGCGCGAGCAGCCCCTGCGCCTGGCGGCGATTGACCTGAAGGAAACCCTGGAAATGGCCATCGATGCGCTGCGTCAGGGCGCCGATGGCCTTGAAACCCATGTGGCCATTGACGTGCCGGACGCCCTGCCGGCCGTGCGGGGGGACGCCCACCAGTTGGCCCAGGTGGTGATCAACCTCGTCACGAACGCGGACCAGGCCATCCGCTCCAGTGGGGTCGGCGATACGATCCGCATCTCCGCCCACGCAACGCCTGGGTCCGCCGCGGTGGAGTTCTCGGTTTCCGACAACGGGCCCGGCGTGCCGGAGGCGATCCGGGGCCGGATCTTCGACCCTCTCTTCACGACGAAGGAGGTCGGCCAGGGCACCGGCATCGGCCTTGCCTTCTGCCATCGCGTCGTGACCGCCCATGAGGGCGCGATCCGCCTCGAGGCCGGCGAGCCCGGGGCGACCTTCGTCGTGAGCCTGCCGGTCGCCCGGGACGTCGAGGCGACAAGCCAGGAGACCATCGCCTCCGAGAGCGGCCAGAGCCATGCCCGCGTGCTGATCGTCGAGGACGAGCCGGCGGTCGCGGACCTCATCAGCGAGATTCTTGGGAAGGAAGGCTTCGCGGTCGACTGCGCCGACTCCGGCGAGGCCGCCCTGGCCCTCGTGCGAACCCGGAACTACGCCCTGATCCTCAGCGACCTCAACATGCCGGGCGTTGGCGGCAAGGGCTTTTATGAGACCGTCGTCAGCCTGTCCCCGGCCCTCGCCCGCCGCATCGCCTTCGTAACCGGCGACACGATGAGCCCGAAGGCTCGCGGCTTCCTCGACAACTCCGGCCAGCCTTACCTGGAGAAGCCGATCGCCCCTCAGGAGCTGCGGCGCCTGGTCAGCCAGATGCTTACCAATCCTCGCTCGGATGGAGGCGCGGCGTGAGCGACCACCCCCACGTTCTTGTCTGCGATGACGAAGTCGACGTTCGCGAGATGTTGGTGGAGTGCGAATTCCACGCGATCGTGGGCACGAATTCCACGGCAAGGTGGGCACGAATTCCACGCGATGGTGGGCACGGATTCCACGGGATCGTGGGCGCCCCCTGATCTGAGGGGGGTGAGCGCGGTTCG
>JBMOOD010000002.1:0-16053 GCA_049323595.1 Pseudomonadota bacterium | reverse complement strand
CGCGGATGGGTTCTCCGCTGGCAGGATCCGTGGCCGTCTTCGGCGTCCGGGCGGACCCCTCCGCGCCGCGGGGCTCCTGGGCCATGCGTTGGGGCGATCCGGGCTTCTGCTCTTCGTCGCGGTTGTAGGCGGGGTCGTGAGGCTTGGGCATCCTGCAGAAACGGCCAGCCGTGGCTTTGGCTCCCGCCGAATGGGCTTGAAACTCGGGGGCGGTTGCGTCATACGCCTGCCTCCTACCCGACATCGTCAGAGTCTGCTTTTCTAGTCGCCGAAGCGCGGCGCGACGGGCCCTTGGCCCAGAGGTTCGAAGAGCGGCGAAGGCGGTCCGGGCAGGGTGAGCGAAGGAGTGTAGCTCAGCTGGTAGAGCATCGGTCTCCAAAACCGAGGGCCGGGGGTTCGAGTCCCTCCACTCCTGCCACCCTATATAGAGCGTCCGATTGAAGCGGAGCGGGCCGGTGGCGCCGCTCCAGATGAGAGTTTGAAGCGCCGCATGGCCAGGAAACCGGGACAGTCCCCGCAAGCGATCCGCGACCGCGCGGCCAAGACCGCGACGGCGATGGGTTCGTCCAGCGCGGTCGCCGCCGAGGCGCCGAAGAAGAAGACCAGCGTCCCGCAGTTCTTCCGCGAGGTGCGCTCCGAGGCGCGCAAGATCACCTGGACCAGCCGCAAGGAAACCTGGATCACCTCCGTCATGGTGGCGATCATGGTGCTGCTGGCCGCGATCTTCTTCTGGGTCGTGAACAGCGTGCTCAATCTCGCCATCACCTGGCTGCTCCGCATCTCCACCGGAGCCTGAGGCCCGAAATGTCCGAAACCGCCGACACCCCGACCAAGGCCAACCCGCGCCACAAGTGGTACATCGTCCACGCCTACTCGAACTTCGAGAAGAAGGTGGCCGAGAGCATCCGCGAACAGGCGCACCAGCAGGGCCTGGACGACAACTTCTCCGAGATCCTGGTCCCGACCGAAGACGTGGTGGAGATCCGCCGCGGCCGGAAGGTCAACTCCGAGCGCAAGTTCTTCCCCGGCTACGTGCTGGTGAAGATGGAGATGACCGACGAGGCCTATCACCTGATCAAGAACACGCCGAAGGTCACGGGCTTCCTGGGCTCGGGCTCGAAGCCGATCCCGGTCTCCGAGAAGGAGGTCGAGCGGATCGTGGGCGCGATCGAAGAGGGCGTGGAGCGGCCGAAGCCCACCATCACCTTCGAGATCGGCGAGCAGGTGCGGGTCACCGATGGTCCGTTCGCCAGCTTCAACGGCTCTGTGGAGCAGGTCGACGAGGAACGGGCGCGCCTGCGGGTCACCGTCTCGATCTTCGGCCGCGCGACGCCGGTCGAGCTGGAATACGGACAGGTCGAGAAGATCAGCTAGCGCCGGGCGCGACGCCCGGCCATGTCCCAGGACCTCGACCAGCAACGCCGCAAGGTGACGGCGGCGCTGCGCGAACGCGGCGAACTGGAAGACATCATCGTCCGGGCCATCGACCTGCTGGCGCGGTCCTGGCCCGATGGGCTGGAGGCCATGGCGGCCGACGAGTTGCTGGCCGTGTCCCTCGGCAGCTTTCCGGTCTTCCCGGTCTGGTTCGAGCAGCGCATGACGGCTGCGCGCCGGCAGTTGCTGTTCGCGCCGCAGACGCCGGGCGCGGGACCGCTGCTGGCGGCGATCGCCATTCAGTGCCAGCTCAACGAATACGCCTGGGCCGAGGACGCCGCCGAGACGGCGCGCATCGCCGATCTCTGCGCGCGTGGCGCCGACCTTACGCCCGAGGAGGCGATGGCGCTGGCCTGCTACCGGCCGCTCGCCGCGTTCGACTTCGCGGACGACCTCCTGGCCAAGGCGTGGTCGGGTCCGGTCGCCGAGGTCCTGGATGAACAGGTGACGGCGGTGCGCGAGGAGCTCGAGACGGCGGCCTCGATCCCCGCCGTGACGCCCATCCGGGAGGGCGTCTCGTCGAATGTCCGCTCCCAGTACGAGGAGCATCCCTATCCGCGCTGGCGTCGCATCACCCGGGTGACGGCGACCCGGGTGATCCAGGGCCGCCCCGCCCCCGTGCGGCCCCGCGTGCTGGTGGCCGGCTGCGGCACCGGCCGACAAGCCATCCAGGCGCACGAGTGGCTGGGGGCCGAGCACACCGTGGCCGTCGATCTCAGCCGGCGCAGCCTCGCCTATGCCGCCCGCAAGACCCGCGAACTGGGCGTCCAGGGCATAGAGTACCTGCACGGGGACATCCTCGAGTTGCCGGAGCACTATCCGGAGGCGTTCGACGTCGTCACCAGCGTCGGCGTGCTGCACCACATGTCCGACCCGTTCGAGGGCGTCCGGGCGGTCTGCCGCACCCTCAAGCCCGGCGGCCTGCTCAACATCGGCCTCTACAGCCAGGCTGCGCGGGCAGGACTTCGTCCGGCGCAGGAACTGGCCCGCCGCTACACCCCCCAGACCGTGCGTGAACTGCGCCAGGACATCATCGCCCGGCCCGATAGCGATCCGGTGCGCGCGCCGGTCGGATCGCGGGACTTCTATGCGTCCAGCAGCTGCCGCGACCTGCTCATGCACGTGCAGGAGCACCAGATGCGTTTCGCCGACCTGCGACGCATGCTGGACGAGAACGGTCTCCGGTTCCTGGGCTTCATCCTGACCGACTCCGCGATGGCGGAATACCGCGCGGCGTTTCCGCACGACCCCGAGGGCGTCGACCTGAACGCCTGGGAACAGTTCGAAATCCGCAATCCCCGGACCTTCGGGCGGATGTACGCCTTTTGGGCCGAGAAGCCGGACCGGGCGGCGTGGGTCCAGGAGAACGACGCCGGCGCCGTGGCCGGCGGCCTGGAATCGTGGAGGAGGCCGAGCGCGCGGTCAGCGGTGCTGGAAGATCTTGGGCGCGGCCTTCGAGGCGTCCAGCCTACGGGCCATGCGGCGGTTGTCCACCTGAAGGCCAACTGGCCGGCCGGGGACGCCGCGCTGGCGTCAGACGAACTGCTCGCCAGCCTTCTGCGGAGTACGCCAATCTATCCCTACTGGCTCGAGGGTCGGCTCACCACGATCCGGCGGCGGCTGCTCATCGGAAACGATGTCGAGGCGCTGAAGCCGATCCTGCCCGCGCTCGCCCTCCAGTGCTTCCTCAACGAGTATGTCTGGGCCGAGGACGCCATCGAGCGGCGGCTGGTCCAACGCCTGGCGGACCGCATCGAGCGGCTCGAACCCGACGAGGTGATGACGCTCGCCTGCTACCGTCCTCTCGCCGGGATCCCCGGCGCGGAGGCCTTGCTGGCCCGGGGTTGGACCGGGGCGGTCGCCGGGGTGCTGCAGGAGCAGCTGGTCGCGGTTCGGGAAGATGAGGACCTGCGCGCCGGGATTCCGACGCTCACGCCGATCCGGGGCGGGGTGTCGGAGCCGGAGCCCGAAGCCGGTCCCGGCCCCCGCTGGCGCCGCGTGACGCCGCTCCCGCCGGTTCCGTCCATCCTGGGATGGTCCGTGCCCGAACGCCCCGAGGTTCTCCTGGCGGGCTGCGGTACGGGCTTCCAGGCGATCCACGCCGGCCAGCGCTATGGCGCGGGCGCCCGCATCCTGGCCATCGATCTCAGCCGTGCGAACCTCGCCTATGCCCTCCGCAAGTCGCGGGAGGCGGGGCTGGCGAACTTCGAGTATGCGCAGGCCGATCTGCTGGAGCTCGGCGGCCTCGGCCGCAGCTTCGACGTCATCGAGTCGGGCGGTGCGCTGCATCATCTGGACGACCCCTTCGAGGTCGTGCGGGCTCTGACCGGCGTGCTGAAACCCGGCGGAATCCTGAAGTTGGGGCTCTACAGCCGGGCCGCCCGCGAGCGCTGGGCGCCCGCCAGGGCCCTGGCGCGCAGCTACAGCCCGGGGGCGATCCGTGAGTTGCGCGAGGCGATCGTCCGCGCGCCGGACGGCGATCCGGTGAAGGCCGTGATGGCCACGACCGATTTCTATGCGGCGAGCACCCTGCGCGACCTGCTGATGGACACGCGGGAGAGCGCGCACGACATAGGCGACATCCGGCGCATCCTGGGCGAGACGGGGCTTGAGCTCCTCGGCTTCACGCCCGGCGCCGCCGCACTGGCCGCCTACCGGGCCGCCTATCCGGGCGATCCGAAGGCGCTCGACCTGGACAACTGGGAAGCGCTTGAGCGGCGAGATCCCCATACGTTCGTCGGCATGTACCAGTTCTGGGTCCGCAAGCCGGCGTGATCCGCGGCGGTTGCCGCGCACACCCATAGCTGCTAGATGCGCGCGCTTCGCGGCGTGCCCGCGATCTCAAATCCGTGGGAGGGGCAGGGCCACCGAACCCCGCACCACGGCTCATAGCCGGCCCCGACGGGGCCATGAGGAGCAAAGATGGCCAAGAAGATCTTGGGCTATATCAAGCTGCAGGTGCCTGCGGGCTCCGCGACCCCTTCGCCGCCCATCGGGCCGGCGCTGGGCCAGCGCGGCGTCAACATCATGGGCTTCTGCAAGGAGTTCAACGCCCGGACCGAGAAGGAAGCGAAGGGCACGCCCCTTCCGACCGTCATCACGGTCTACCAGGACAAATCGTTCACCTTCGTCACCAAGACGCCGCCGGCGAGCTTCTACATCAAGGAAGCGCTGGGCCTGAAGTCGGGCTCGCAGAAGCCCGGCCGCGACAGCGCCGGCAAGATCACGCGCACCCAGCTGCGCGAGATCGCCGAGAAGAAGATGAAGGACCTCAACGCCAACGACGTCGAGGCCGCCGCCCGCATCATCGAGGGCTCCGCCCGCTCGATGGGCCTTCAGATCGTGGAGGCCTAAGCACATGGCCAAGCAACCCAAGCGCATGAAGGCCTGGTCCGGCGACCGCAACGTCGTCCACCCGCTGGCCGACGCCGTGAAGCTGGTGAAGGCCAACGCCAACGCCAAGTTCGATGAGAGCATCGAGATCGCCGTCAACCTGGGCGTCGACCCCCGTCACGCCGACCAGCAGGTCCGCGGCGTCGTGGCCCTGCCGTCCGGCACGGGCCGTGACGTGCGCGTCGCGGTCATCGCCAAGGACGCCAAGGCCGAGGAGGCCAAGGCTGCGGGCGCCGAGATCGTCGGCGCCGAAGACCTGGTCGAGAAGATCCAGGGCGGCTTTATGGACTTCGACCGCGTGATCGCCACGCCGGATATGATGGCCCTCGTCGGCCGCCTCGGTAAGGTGCTGGGCCCGCGCGGCCTGATGCCGAACCCGCGCGTCGGCACGGTGACCCCGAACGTCGGCCAGGCCGTGAAAGACGCCAAGGGCGGCTCGATCGAGTTCCGTACCGAGAAGACCGGCATCATCCACGCCGGCATCGGCAAGGCCTCGTTCACCGAGGAAGCCCTGCAGGCCAACGTGAAGGCCCTGGTGGACGCCCTCAACAAGGCCAAGCCGTCGGGCGCCAAGGGCACCTACATCAAGAAGATCAGCCTGTCCTCGACGATGGGCCCGGGCTTCAAGGTGGACGGCGGTTCGATCGGCGCCTGACCCCGGCCGCCATCGGCCTAGAATGCGAAGGAGCGGCGGCGACGCCGCTCCTTTTTCTTTGGGAGAACGTGATGGCCGAGGTCGTGCTGGAGCCGGCGGGTTTCGAGAGCCGCGAAGCCCTCGCCAATCTCTTCCAACTCTACACCCATGACTTCTCGGAGCAGTGGGCGGGGACGGACCGCGGCGAGCTCTCCGAGGCCGGGCTGTTCGAACCCTATCCGCATCTCGACAGCTACTGGACCGACCCGGACCGGGCGCCGTTTCTCATCCGCGCGGATGGCCGGCTGGCGGGCCTCGTCCTGCTCAACCGCCACAGCCACTCGGGCCTGCCGCTGGACCATGCGATCGCCGAGTTCTTCGTGGTGCGCAAGCATCGGCGCGGCGGCGTGGGGCGCGCCGCCGCGCTGGCCGCGATCCGACCCCGACCGGGCCAGTGGGAGTTGGCGGTGGCGCGCAAGAACGCCGGCGCGCTCGCCTTCTGGCGGACGGTGGCGGCCGAGGTCGCGCAGGGTCCGGTGGATGAGCTCGACACGTCCGAGCCGTGGAACGGAACAATCCTGCGTTTCCGCGTCGCGCCTGCTTAAGTTCTGCGTGCGCCCGACCTAGAGTGTCCCGAAACAGGGGAGGGCGAGATGAGGTTGGGTGCGATCCTTGGTGGCCTGCTGGCGGCGGTCACGCTCGGCGGCGAAGTCCTGGCCGAACAGTTCAACTTCGTCGCCCTCGGCGATACGGCCTACACCTTGCCCCGAGACTTGCCGACCTATGACGCGCTGATCCAGCGGATCAACAAGGCCAGGCCCGCCTTCTCGATCCACGTGGGCGACACCTGGGGCGCGATGGCGTGCACCGAGGAAAGCCACAAGTACGCGCTGGGCCAGTTCGCCAAGTTCGATCATCCGGTGGTCTATACCCCCGGCGACAACGAATGGACCGACTGCCGCAAGCCCGAGATCATCGAGGCCTATCACCGCTATGTGGCCGGCAAGGCGACGCCCGAGGACATGAAGCTGCTCCTGCCGGCGCAGACCTTCGACGGGGCCTTCGCCAGCTACGGCTACGGCGATCCCGTGGGCGGGCTGAAGCTGATCCGCCGGCTCTACTTCGCCAGCCCCGAGAGCCTGGGGCAGCGGACCATGCCGCTGACCCGCCAGACCGACGTGACGCCGGCCGTGGAGACCGCCGAGAATACCCGCTGGGAGAAGGGCGGGGTGGTGTTCGCCACCGTCAGCGTGCCGGGCTCGGCCAACGGCTTCACGCTGAACGACGAAGCCCGCGCCCGCGAGGCAGTGGCGCGCAACACGGCCAATATCGAGTGGATCAAGGCCGCCTTCGCCGAAGCCAAGGCGAAGGACGCCAAGGCGGTGGTGCTTGCCTTGCAGGCCGGCATGTTCGTGGACGGGCGCGGCGACCCGGGCTTCACCGGCAAGGCGCTCCGCGGCGGCAGCGACGGGCCGTTCTACTGGATCGTCTATGCGATCCGCGACCAGGCGGCGAAGTTCGGCAAGCCGGTCCTGCTGATCAACGGCGACTTCCACGACCTCGTCATCGATCGGCCGTTCATGGTGAGTCAGGGCGAGGAGAAGCCGCCGCTCTACGCCAATATCACCCGCCTGCAGGTCTACGGCGCGCCTGAGCTCAAGGCGGTCCAGGTGAACGTGGACACCGAAACCCCCTGGGTCTTCAGCTTCCAGCCGCTCTACAATTGATGCATGGACCTGAAAGCCACCCGCTACGAGGTGATCGACGGGATCGCCGTTGTGACCCTGGCCCGCCCGAAGCGCCGGAACGCCTGGACCGGGCGGATGCACACCGAATACCGCTGGATCCTGCGCGAGGCGGAGGGCGATCCGGCCGTTCGGGCGATCGTGGTGACGGGCGATCCGGAGGGGCAGGCCTTCTGCGCCGGGGCCGACCTCCAGGCGCTGGAAGGGCATTCCGCGCGCGGCGGCTACGATGCCGGGACGCCGGAGGACATTGCCGAGCCGGGCTACGGCGTGGACCCGGCCTTCGACGCGACCTTCGCCTACCACTTCGGCATCGGGAAGCCGGTGATCGCGGCGATCAACGGCGCGGCGGCGGGCGTGGGCCTGGTGCTGGCCGCCTTCGCCGACCTGCGGTTCTGCGTTCCGGGCGCGAAGTTCACGGCGGCGCACGGCCGGTTCAACTTTCCGGCGGAGTTCGGCCTCTCGTGGGTGCTGCCCCGCATCGTGGGCCTGACCCACGCCAACGACATTCTGCTGACCAGCCGGGTGTTCACGGCGGAGGAGGCGGACCGGATGGGCTTCCTGAACCGCATCGTGCCGGCCGAGCGGCTCATGGACGAGGTGATGGCCTATGCCCGCCAGTTCGCCGCCATCGCGCCCGGCTCTGCGCGCGAGACCAAGCGCCAGATCTATCGCGACCTGCACCGCGACGCGGCGAACTCGGTCCGCGCGGCCGAGGCCCTGCTGGAGGCCATGACCCGCGAGCCCGACTACAAGGAAGGCGTGAAGGCCTGGATGGAGAAGCGCCCGGCGAACTGGTCCGGCTGACGCCGCGGGACCTTGACGGGCCGGGCTCGGGGCCGCAGGGACCTTCCAACCTTCCGGAGGAGAGCCCACGTGAGACGCGCCGCCATTGTCAGCCCCATCCGCACCGCCGTGGGCAAGTTCCAGGGCAGCCTCGCGAGCCTGACCGCCGGCGAGCTGGGCGCCGTGATCCTCAAGGCCCTGGTGGAGCGTACGAAGCTCGACCCGATGAAGGTGGACGACGTCATCTTCGCCCAGGGCTACGGCAACGGCGAGGCGCCCTGCATCGCCCGCTGGTCGGCCCTGGCCGCCGACTTCCCGATCGAGATACCGGGCTACCAGCTCGACCGCCGTTGCGGCTCGGGCCTGCAGGCGGTGATCGACGCGGCCATGATGGTGCAGACCGGCGTCGCCGACGTGGTCATCGCCGGCGGCGTCGAGAGCATGAGCAACGTCGAGTACTATTCGCTCGACATGCGCAACGGCGCGCGCGCGGGGTCGGTGACCATGCACGACCGCCTGGCGCGGGGGCGGGTGATGAGCCAGCCGATCAGCCGCTTCGGCGTGATCAGCGGCATGATCGAAACCGCCGACAACCTCGCCCGCGACTACCAGATCAGCCGCGAGGAGGCCGACGAATACGCGGTGATGAGCCACCAGCGCGCCACGAAGGCCTGGGCCGAAGGCAAGTTCGACGACGAGCTGGTGCCGGTCTCGGTGCCGCAGAAGAAGGGCGATCCGGTCGTCTTCGCCAAGGACGAGGGCGTCCGCGCCGACGCGTCCATGGAAACCCTGGGCAAGCTGCGTCCGATCGAGAAGGACGGCGTGGTGACGGCCGGCAACGCCAGTCAGCAGAACGACGCCGCCGCGGCCTGCCTGGTGGTGGCCGAGGACAAGCTGGCCGAGCTGAACCTGGAGCCGATGGGCTATTTCGTGAGCTGGGCCGCGGCCGGCTGCGATCCCTCGCGGATGGGCATCGGGCCGGTGCCCGCGGTGAAGCGCCTCTTCGAGCGCACCGGCATGGGCTGGGACGACATTGACCTCGTCGAGCTGAACGAGGCCTTCGCGCCGCAGGTTCTGGCGGTGCTGAAGGGCTGGGGCTGGGACGACCGCGACCGGCTGAACGTCAACGGCTCAGGGATCTCGCTGGGCCACCCGATCGGCGCCACGGGCGGCCGCATACTCGCCAACCTGCTGCGCGAGCTGAAGCGGCGCGACGGCAAGTACGGCCTGGAGACCATGTGCATCGGCGGCGGCCAGGGCATCGCGGCCATCTTCGAGGCGGCGTGACCCGCGAAGGGCTCGCAGCCCTCCTGACCCGGCTCGCGCCGGGGCTGGATCGGCTCGCCGAGCCCTGGTGCGTGTTCGGCAGCGCGGCGCTGATGATGCGCGGCCTGCCGGAGGATGACGTGCCGGACCTAGACCTCTTCACGACGGACCCGGGCGCAGCCGAGCTCGAGGCTGCGTGGGCCGAGTGGCGGGTGGCCGGCTATGCGCCGAACCCGAACGATCCCTTCCTTTCCCGCTTCTCGCGCTACGCGCCGCCCGAGGGCGTCGCCGAGGTGATGGGGGGCATGCGTCATCGGATCGGCGACGTCTGGACGCCGGTGGTGGTCGAGGCGGTGGAGCAGGTGGAGTTCGCCGGCCGCGCCTGGCCTGTCCCGACCGTGGCCGAGCACGTCCGCGTCCTGATGCTGTTCGGCCGGGACAAGGACCTGGAGCGCGCCGCCCGCCTGCAGGCGTGGATGCGGGCGGGTTGAACCGCCGGCGCTCTTCGTGTAAAGGCCCGCGCTTCGTCGATCCCTCACGGGGGAGCGGCGTGGACGGAGGGACCTTCGGGCCCTTCCATCCTGTCCAAGAACTGTGCAGCCGCCGGGGTCGCCGGAGGCCGTAACGCGGGGGAAGGCCTTCCCCCAGGCGCAGGGAGACGGGAAGATGACGGCTCCTCGCCACCCGCAACGGGCGGCGCGCGGCTGCGGCTTTCCATCATGAGGACAGGTGCTTGCCGTGGGCGCAATCGCGCGCGCACGGAACCTGAGTATGGAGACCGCAATGGACCGCGCTCAAAAGCAGGAAGCCATCGAGACGCTCAAGGGCGTCTTCGCTGACTCCGGCGCCGTGGTCGTGACCCACTACATGGGTCTGACCGTTGCGGAAATGACCGATCTGCGGGGCCGTCTTCGTTCCGAAGGCGCCCAGCTGCAGGTGGTGAAGAACACCCTCGCCACGAAGGCGCTCGGGGGATCGATCGGCGAGGCGGGCGACGCCCTCTTCACCGGCCCGGTCGCCATCGCCTTCGCGCCCGATCCGGTGTCCGCCGCCAAGGTCGCGACCCAGTACGCCAAGGAGAACGACAAGTTCACCGTCATTGGCGGCTTCATGGGTCAACAGGTGCTGGACAAGGCTTCGGTGACGGCCCTCGCCACCCTGCCTTCGCTCGACCAGCTCCGCGCCAAGATCGTCGGCCTTCTGCAAGCCCCCGCGACCAAGATCGCCGGCGTCCTGCAGGCTCCCGCCGGTCAGCTGGCTCGCGTCATGGGCGCCTACGCCGCCAAAGACGCCGCCTGATCGTCACTTCCCGACAAACCTCTCTCTTAAGGATTCAATCGAATGGCCAATCTCGAAAAGCTGGTGGACGACCTGTCCGCCCTGACCGTCCTGGAAGCCGCTGAGCTGTCCAAGCTGCTGGAAGAAAAGTGGGGCGTTTCCGCCGCCGCTCCGGTCGCCGTCGCCGCCGCTCCGGGCGCCGCGGGCGCCGCTCCGGCCGCCGCCGAGGAAGAGCAGACCGAGTTCACCGTCGTTCTGACCGCCGGTGGCGACAAGAAGATCAACGTCATCAAGGAAGTCCGCGGCGTCCGTCCCGACCTGGGCCTGAAGGAAGCCAAGGACCTCGTCGAAGGCGCTCCGCAGAACGTGAAGGAGAACGTCTCCAAGCAGGAAGCGGAAGAGATCAAGAAGAAGCTCGAGGAAGCCGGCGCCTCCGTCCAGATCAAGTAGTCTGGACGCGCTGGATCAGCGCTTCTGCAAGATCGAGGGCCGGGAGCGATCCCGGCCCTTTTTCGTGACGGGAGCTTCACTTTGCCGGGCGCGAGGGCGTGATACCGTCGATCCGTGACGGACTCCCTGACCCTGATCGACATGTTCGTGCGCGGCGTCGCCGTGGGCGCGATGGGCGTTACCGGAATGGCTCTGCTGGCCAGCGGCCTCAGCCGGCAGATCCGCCTGACGGGCGGGCTTCTCAGCCTCAGCATCGCCTGCTGGCTGATCACCGAGTCCCATACGCTCTGGCCGGCGCTGGGCCACGCCTATCCGCTGGTTCTGCCGGCCCACGCTGTCGCGGCGCTGTTCTGGCTCTTCGTGCTCACCGTCTTCGACGATCGCCGGCTCTCGGCTGGGAGCTGGGCGCCGGCGGCCCTGCTGCTCGCCGCCGGCATTGTCTGCGATCTCCTGCCGCTCGATGCGCGCGAGCCGATCTGGGCGGCGCGCAACATCTTCGGCGGCCTGCTGCTGCTCCACGCCGCCTACGTCATCGTGCGTGGATGGTCCGGCGACCTGCTCGAACAGCGTCGACGGCTGCGGGCGCCCGTGCTGGGGTTCGCCACGTTCTACGGCCTCTCCAATGTGGTGATCGCGCTCGTCAACCGGGCCGCTCACAGCCAACGATGGCTGGAGTGGACGGCGGGCTGGCCCTATGGGGCGGCGGTCTTCGCGATCATCGTCATCGCAGCCTCGGCCGTGTTCCTGCAGGTGCGGCCGGCGGTGTTCGGGGGCGGTCGACGCGAAACGGCCGGCGCCGACGCCCGCGCCGAGGCGGCGGACCGGATGCTGACGGGCCGGCTCAACGACCTCATGGCCGCGGGCGCCTGGCGGCGGGAGCGGCTGACGATCGGCGCCCTGGCCGCGGAACTGGGCGAGCCGGAACACCGCCTGCGTCGCCTGATCAACCAGCGCCTGGGCCACCGCAACTTCGCGGACTTCGTCAACGGCTACCGGATCGAGGCCGCCAAGCAGCGGCTTGCCGATCCGCGGGAAGTCCGCACCACCGTGGCCGCGATCGCCTTCGACCTCGGCTATGGCTCGCTGGGTCCCTTCAACCGCGCGTTCCGCGCCGCCACCGGCGCCACGCCCACCGAATGGAGGCGTGACGCCCTGCAATCTTCGCCGGATTTGCAGGAAGCCGTCTGATTTCAGAATCGGTGAGGGTTTTTCGCCCTCGGCGAGACGGTGCGCGCGGCGCCGGCGCATCTCCCCGTCGAACGACAAGACAGGGGATCTCCCGACATGCAGGCTTTCCTGACCGACGTGGCGCACATCTGGATGCGCGAACTGGAGCCGACGCTCAGCCGATATCTGGTGTTCACACTTGGCGTCTGGCTGACGCTCTGGGTCCTGCTGCGCCCGTTCCTTAGAGCCCGGAAGATCCGCGAGGAGACGCCGCCCGCGCGCCAGATGCTCACCGAACTGCTGTTCTCGCTGCGCTCCATGGTGATCTTCGCGACCGTCGGCGTCGGCTTGGTCCTGATGTACCGGGCCGGCTTCTACCCGCTGGGCGCCATCGCCGACACCTGGGGGCCGGCCTGGTTGGTGGTGTCGCTACTCGCCGGGATCATCGGCCTGGACGCCTGGTTCTACTGGACCCACCGGCTGATGCACGACCCCCGGCTGTTCCGTCGGTTCCACCGCCGTCACCACAGGAGCAACAACCCGTCGCCGTTCACGGCCTACAGCTTCAATGTGGGCGAGGCGTTGGTGCTGGTGGGATTCGTCGTCGTCTTCCCGATGGTGTTCCCGATGTCCAGCGGGGCCATGCAGTGGGTCATGCTCTACCAGATCGTCACCAACACGCTTCTGCACTCTGGCTACGAACTCATGCCCGCCCGTCGGGACGGCAAGCCCATGCTGGACTTCATCGTCACCACGACGCACCACGACCTGCACCACGCGCAGGCCGGATGGAACTATGCGGCCTGGTTCACCTGGTGGGATCGCTGGATGGGCACCGAGCACCCCGAGTACCTGCAGCGCTACGCCCGCGCGGCCTGGCGACCGCTGAAGCCGCGGGCGGGGGCCGTTCCTGCGGAATGACGGGCCACACGCCGGGAACATCCGCGCACCCCAGCGGTTGAGGGGCTGCGAGTCCGAAGGTAAGCGATGGACACCCCGGGAGGCGCCCGGGAAGGAAACTCAAGGCGGCGCGGGGACGCACGACCCCGCGCCGCCGCTCGCATTTTTCCGGGCGAGGGGGCTTCACAACCGGCGCGAAAGGGACTATTCCCCGCCGTTCGCGAAATCTTTCCCGATTCACATCTTTCCGATGCGGCCTTCGCGCGTGCAGGCCCCGAGGCATGGTCCGTCGCCCTCCGACCATGCGAAGGGGCGCTCCCGACGACACGGGGAGCATTCCAGCGTCCGGCCTCCCGCACGGGAGGTCCGACAGGGCGGACGCAGGATGAAGCACTCGGCGCCCGGAGTCCCCCTCCCGGCGTCCTCAAGGGATCAAAATGGCGCAATCCTTCACCGGCAAGAAGCGGATCCGGAAGTCTTTCGGCCGCATTCCTGAAGCTGTGCAGATGCCGAACCTCATCGAGGTTCAGCGCTCGTCGTATGAGCAGTTCCTGCAGCGGGAAGTCCGCTCCGGCGAACGCCGGGACGAGGGCATCGAAGCGGTCTTCAAGTCTGTCTTCCCGATCAAGGACTTCAACGAGCGCGCCGTGCTCGAATACGTCTCCTACGAGTTCGAGGAGCCGAAGTACGACGTCGAGGAGTGCGTCCAGCGCGACATGACCTATGCGGCGCCGCTGAAGGTGAAGCTGCGCCTCATCGTCTTCGAGACCGACGAGGAGACCCAGGCCCGCTCCGTGAAGGACATCAAGGAGCAGGACGTCTACATGGGCGACATCCCGCTCATGACGGAGAAGGGCACCTTCATCGTCAACGGGACCCAGCGCGTCATCGTCTCGCAGATGCACCGCTCGCCGGGCGTGTTCTTCGACCACGACAAGGGCAAGACCCACGCCTCGGGCAAGCTGCTGTTCGCCGCGCGCGTGATCCCCTACCGCGGCTCGTGGCTCGACTTCGAGTTCGACGCCAAGGACATCGTCTACGTCCGTATCGACCGCCGCCGGAAGCTGCCGGCGACGACCTTCCTCATGGCGCTGGGCATGGACGGGGAGGAAATCCTCTCCACCTTCTACGAGACCGTGCCCTACGAGAAGAAGGGCGAAGGCTGGGCCACGCCGTACAAGCCCGAGCGTTGGCGCGGCGTGAAGCCGGACTTCCCGCTGGTCGACGCCGACACGGGCGAGGAAGTGGCCCCGGCCGGCCAGAAGATCTCTGCGCGAAACGCCAAGAAGTTCGCCGACAACGGCCTGAAGACGCTGCTGCTCGCGCCCGAGGCCCTGAACGGCCGCTACCTGGCGCGCGACCTGGTCAACTTCGAGACCGGCGAGATCTACGCCGAGGCCGGCGACGAGCTTGACGCGGCCCTGCTGGCCAGCCTGCAGGAGCAGGGCTTCACCACCCTCGACGTCCTCGACATCGACGACGTGACGGTGGGCGCCTACATCCGCAACACCCTGCGGGTGGACAAGAACACCGCCCGTGAGGACGCGCTGTTCGACATCTACCGCGTCATGCGCCCGGGCGAGCCGCCGACGGTGGAAGCCGCCGAGGCGATGTTCAAGAGCCTGTTCTTCGACGGCGAGCGCTACGACCTGTCCTCGGTCGGCCGCGTGAAGATGAACATGCGCCTGGAACTGGACTGCCCCGACGACGTGCGCGTGATCCGCAAGGAAGATGTGCTGGCGGTCCTGAAGACCCTCGTCGGCCTGCGCGACGGCCGCGGCGAGATCGACGACATCGACAACCTGGGCAACCGCCGGGTCCGCTCGGTGGGCGAACTCCTGGAGAACCAGTACCGCGTCGGCCTGCTGCGCATGGAGCGGGCGATCAAGGAGCGCATGAGCAGCGTCGACATCGACACGGTCATGCCGCACGACCTGATCAATGCGAAGCCGGCGGCCGCGGCCGTGCGGGAGTTCTTCGGCTCCTCGCAGCTCTCGCAGTTCATGGACCAGACGAACCCGCTGTCGGAGATCACCCACAAGCGCCGCCTGTCGGCCCTTGGCCCGGGCGGCCTGACGCGCGAGCGGGCGGGCTTCGAGGTCCGCGACGTGCACCCGACCCACTACGGCCGGATCTGCCCGATCGAGACGCCGGAAGGCCCGAACATCGGCCTCATCAACTCGCTGGCCACCCACGCCGTGGTCAACAAGTACGGCTTCATCGAGAGCCCGTACCGGCGGATCAAGGACGGCAAGACGACCGAAGAGGTCGTCTACATGTCGGCCATGGAAGAGGCGAAGCACGTCATCGCCCAGGCCAACATCAAGCTGGAGAACGGCGAGATCGTCGAGGACCTCGTCCCCGGCCGGATCAACGGCGAGCCCTCGCTGCTGCCGAAGGATCAGGTCGACCTGATGGACGTGTCGCCGAAGCAGGTCGTCTCGGTGGCCGCCTCGCTGATCCCGTTCCTCGAGAACGACGACGCCAACCGCGCCCTGATGGGCGCGAACATGCAGAAGCAGGCCGTGCCGCTCATCCAGTCGGATGCGCCGCTGGTCGGCACCGGCATGGAGAGCGTCGTGGCGGTGGACTCCGGCGCCGTCGTGGTGGCGCGCCGTTCGGGCGTGGTCGAGCAGATCGACGGCACCCGCATCGTCATCCGCGCCACGGAAGAAACCGACCCCACCAAGCCGGGCGTCGACATCTACCGCCTGCAGAAGTTCCAGCGCTCCAACACCTCGACCTGCATCAACCAGCGTCCGCTGGTGCGCGTGGGCGACCGGATCGCGGCCGGCGACGTGATCGCCGATGGCCCCTCGACGGAGCTGGGCGAACTGGCGCTGGGCCGCAACGCCCTCGTCGCCTTCATGCCTTGGAACGGCTACAACTTCGAGGACTCGATCCTGATCTCCGAGCGGATCGTGCGCGATGACGTCTTCACCTCGATCCACATCGAGGAGTTCGAGGTCATGGCCCGCGACACCAAGCTGGGTCCGGAAG
>JBMOOD010000001.1:0-180510 GCA_049323595.1 Pseudomonadota bacterium | reverse complement strand
GAGCTGCCGGTCATCATCAAGGCCGACGTGCAGGGCTCGGCGGAAGCCATCGTGGGCTCGCTGGACAAGCTGGCCACCGACGAGGTCCGCGCGCGGATCATCCTGTCGGGCGCCGGCGCGATCAACGAGTCCGACGTGCTGCTGGCCAAGGGCGCAGGCGCCCCGATCCTCGGCTTCAACGTCCGCGCCTCGAAGCAGGCGCGCGACCTGGCCGAGCGCGAGGGCGTGGAGATCCGCTACTACGCGATCATCTACGACCTGATCGACGACATCAAAGGCGTGCTCTCGGGCATGCTGGCGCCGATCCAGCGCGAGACCTTCCTGGGCAACGCCGAGGTCCTGCAGGCCTTCGACATCACCAAGGTGGGCAAGGTCGCCGGCTGCCGCGTCACCGAGGGCGTGGTCCGCAAGGGCGCGCGCGTCCGGATCGTGCGCGAGAACGTGGTCGTCCTGGAACTGGGCGTGCTCAAGACGCTCAAGCGCTTCAAGGACGAGGTCAACGAGGTCCCGGCCGGCCAGGAGTGCGGCATGGCCTTCGAGGGCTTCCAGGACATCAAGGCCGGGGACGTCATCGAATGCTTCAACCTCGAAGAGGTGAAGCGGTCGCTGTAGCGAACGACCGAAGCCCCGGAGCGATCCGGGGCTTCTTCGTTTCAGGGCCGGTCCATCCGAAAAAGGGCGCTGGGCCGGTCAAAGCCGAGATCGCAGGCGGGCAACTGCCGCATGCCCACCTTCACCAGCACGCGCTGGGAGGCGAGGTTGTCCGGGTCGGTGAAGCCGAACAGGCGGTCATGGGGCGTGCTGGCGAAGAACCAGTCGACAATGGCCCGCGCCGCCTCGGTCGCCAGGCCCGAACCCCAGAACGCCGGCTTGAAGCAGTAGCCGAGTTCCTGGTCACCGCCGTGGCCCGCCGCGAGCAGCGCGGGAAACGCGCCGACGCCGGCGCGCCCCACGAACGTGCCGTCATGCAGGAAGGCCGCCCACTTGGCGTGGCCCTGCGCAGCCTGCTGTCGGACGAACCGGTCCAGGGTGTCGCGCATTTCCTCGGGTGACCACGTTCCGCCCATGTAGCGCTGCACCTGCGGGTCGGAATGCAGCTCGACGATCAGTGGCAGGTCCGCCGGCGTGAACGGCCGGAACGCGAGCCGCTCGGTGTTCAGGATCGGATCGTTCATCTGCGGTTTCGGTTCACCATGGGAATTGGGGGCGTTGTAGCGCAGCTTGCGCGGGGAGATACGGATATGCGGGCTCTTCTGATCACCGTCCTGGCCATGACGCTCTCCGCCTGCGCGACCGTGCAGAAGCTGGACGCCGCCGGGGACGTGCATGCGCTGCTGATCTCCATCCGCGACGGCGACGAGGCGACCTTCGACGCCCTGGTGGACCGCCCGGCGCTGAAGCGCGAGATCCAGGGTCGGCTGATGGCCGAGGCGGGCCGCGACAGCCGGGTGCCGGCCGGCCTGGCGGCGGTCCTGGCGCCCAGCATCGCCGAACTGGCCGGGGAGGCGCTGATCCGACCCGACGTGTTCCGAGCCGTGGCCGAGTACTACGGCTACCGGCCGGAGACGAAGATCCCCGGTCCGGTGGCGATCTCCCAGAGGCTGAAGTCGCTGCCGGACGGCCGGGTCTGCGCGGTGACCAAGAAAGACGGCCCCTGCCTGCTGGTCTTCAGCGAAGCGCCGGACGGCCGCTGGAAGCTTTCGGGGTTCGAGGGCGAGATTTCCATGCTGCGCCTGAAGCGCTGACTGGCCTAAGCTCGTCCTGCGACGAGGGGACGGGCATGGGTCATGAGGCGGCGCTGAGCGCCTATACGACGTTCGATTTCACGCACGAGGGGCGCACCTACCCCGTCTACCGGCGCGGCGCCGGGCCGGCGGTGATCGTCATGCACGAGATGCCGGGGCTGCATCCGCAGGTGATCCGCTTCGCCGACCGGGTGGCCGAGGCGGGGATGACCGTCTTCTGTCCCAGTCTGTTCGGAAAGCCCGGCAAGCCGGTAGGGCGCGCCTATACCCTGGCGACGGCGGTCGGCGTGCTGTGCGTTCGGCGCGAGTTCTACGTCTGGCGTGGCGACCGCTCGAGCCCGATAGCCGATTGGCTGCGGGCGTTGGCGCGAAAGGCGCACGACGAGTGCGGCGGCAGGGGCGTGGGCGCGGTGGGCATGTGCTTCACCGGCGGCTTCGCCCTGGCGATGATGACGGATCCGTCGGTGGTGGCGCCCGTCCTGTCCCAGCCTTCGCTTCCCCTGGCGCGGGGCAATCCGAAGCGGGCGGCCCAGATCGGCGTCTCCAGGGACGAGATCGCCTGCGTGAAGGGGCGGCTGGAGGCCGAGGACCTCTCGGTCCTGGGGCTTCGGTTCAAGAGCGACGAACTCGTGCCGGACGCGCGGTTCGAGACCTACCGGCGCGAATTCGGCGACCGGTTCGAGGCGATCGAGCTGAACGACGAGGACGCGGCGAAGGCGATCATCCCACCCCACTCCGTCCTGACGCTGCATCTGAAGGAAGAGGGGCCGACGAAGGCCGCGGAGCAGCGGGTGATAGAGTTCTTCCGCGAGCGCACGGGCGCGGCGGGCTGACCGCCGCGCGCCCTGGGGGTGGACTTCGCCGGCTCGGGGCCCTAGAAGCGCGCCCTTTCCTGCACGGGCGTCCGATCCGTCCGCCAGGGTTCAAGGCTCGAAGTTCCATGAAACGACCCCGCTCTTCCGGCCGCGCGGCGCCCGCCGGCCCAACTCAACGGCAATTGCGCGCCGGCGAACTGGTGCGCCACGCCCTGGTCGACATCTTCCGCGAAGAGGAGATCGCCGATCCTGCCCTGGCCGGCGTGTCGGTGACCGTGACCGAGGTTCGGATGAGTCCGGACCTGCGGCACGCCACCGTCTTCGCGGAGCCCCTCGGCGGCGAGCACTATGGCGAGGTGGTCGACGCGCTGAACCGGCACACGAAGTTCATCCGCGGCCGCCTGGGAAGGCTGATCGACATGCGCTTCACGCCCGAGCTGAAGTTCCTCCACGACGAGAGCTTCAACGAGGCGGCGCGCATGAGCCGCCTGTTCGAGGATCCGAAGGTCGCCCAGGACCTGCGGCCACAGCCGCCGTCGGATTCCTGGAAGGACGAGGACTGATGGGCCGCCGCCGGAAGGGCCAGGCGATCTCGGGCTGGATCAACCTCGACAAGCCTTACGACCTGACCTCGACGCATGCGGTGAGCCGCGTGCGCAGGATATTCGAGGCGCAGAAGGCGGGCCATGCGGGCACGCTGGACCCGCTGGCCACGGGGGTGCTCCCGATCGCGCTCGGCGAGGCGACCAAGACCGTTCCGTTCCTGGTGGACGCCGACAAGTCCTACCGTTTCACCATCGCCTGGGGCCGGACGACGGCCACCTACGATCGCGAGGGTGAAACCCTGGCCACCTCGGACGTGCGGCCCACGCTGGCCCAGGTGCAGGCGGTGCTGCCGCGGTTCGTGGGCGAGATCGACCAGGTCCCGCCGGCCTTCTCGGCCATCAAGGTGGACGGAGAGCGCGCCTACGACCTCGCCCGCGCGGGCGAGACTGTGGAGCTGGCGTCGCGCAAGGTCACGGTCTTCGACGCCCGCGTCGTGGACGCGCCTGACGCCGACCACGTGACCCTGGAGATCGATTGCGGCAAGGGCACCTATGTCCGCGCCTTGGTCCGCGACATCGCCGATGCGCTCAGCGCATGCGGGCACGTGAGCCAGCTTCGCAGAACGCGGGTGGGCCGTTTCACGGAGGCCGATTCCGTCGCACTGGAATTGCTGGAGGATTTAGGGCATAAGGCCCGCCAATCGGAGGCCCTGCTTCCGGTCGAGACCGCGCTGGACGACATCCCGGCGCTGGCCGTGACCGATGAAGACGCCTTCCGATTGAAGCAGGGACGATCGATCGTTCTCGTTCCCCGACAGGTCGAAGCGGTGAAGGCCAGGCTCAAGCCGGGCTCGCGCACCGTTTCCGCGATGGCGGGGGGGACGATGGTGGCGCTCTGCGAGATGCGTGCGGGACGGCTCGAACCTTCGCGCGTCTTCAACCTTTGAAGAGCGGAGAAACCCGATGTCGATTACGGCCGACCGCAAGGCGGAACTGATCAAGACCCATGCCCGCGGCGAAGCGGACACGGGCAGCGCCGAAGTCCAGGTGGCGATCCTGTCCGAACGGATCTCGAACCTCACCGAGCACTTCAAGACGCACAAGAAGGACAACCACTCGCGCCGGGGCCTGCTCAAGCTCGTCTCGCAGCGCCGGAGCCTCCTCGATCACCTGAAGAAGTCCGACGCGGGCCGCTATCAGGCGATCATCGAGAAGCTGGGCCTGCGCCGCTAGTAGAGTTTCCGACGGACCCGCTTCCTCTCAAAGGACGGGTCCGTTCCCATTTGAAGGCTGCTCCTCCGCCACAGGCCGGGGGGTGAATGCGGCGACCGGGACCCGCGCTTCGGCAGGGCGTCCCACACCTACGCCGAGGGTCATGCGAGATCCTCACCGCCTGTGCCATTGGAGAGGATTTCGGAAGACCGATCCCCTGTCCGCCCCCGCCGGGAATGCGCCCGCGGGATGAGAAAGAAGACGAAATGTTCGACATCAAGAGAAAGACGCTCGAGTGGGGAGGCAAGACCCTCACGCTCGAAACCGGCCGCATGGCCCGACAGGCCGACGGCGCCGTCCTGGCGACCTATGGCGAGACCATGGTCCTGGCGACCGCCGTCTTTGCGAAGAGCGCAAAGCCCGGCCAGGACTTCTTCCCGCTGACGGTGAACTACCAGGAGAAGTTCTACGCCGCGGGCAAGATCCCCGGCAGCTTCCCCCGCCGCGAAGGCGCGCCGTCGCAGAAGGAAACCCTGACCAGCCGCCTGATCGACCGACCGATCCGCCCGCTGTTCGTCAAGGGCTTCAAGAACGAGGTCCAGGTCGTCACCACGGTGCTGGCGCATGACCTCGAGAACGATCCCGACATCGTGGCGATGGTCGCCGCCTCGGCGGCTCTGGTGCTGTCGGGCGCCCCCTTCATGGGTCCGATCGCCGCCGCCCGCGTGGGCTTCGTCGACGGCGAGTACGTCCTCAACCCGACGCTCGACGAGATGAAGGAAAGCCGGATGGACCTGGTGGTCGCCGGCACCGAAGACGCCGTGATGATGGTGGAATCGGAAATCCAGGAGCTCTCGGAAGAACAGGTGCTGGGCGGCGTCACGTTCGCTCACAAGGGCATGCAGCCGGTGATCGAGGCGATCATCGAACTGGCAGAGCATGCGGCCAAGGAACCCTTCGACTTCCAGCCCGACGACACCGACGCCATCAAGGCGGAAGTGAAGAAGGCGATCGGCAAGGATCTGGCCGCCGCCTACAAGATCGTCGCCAAGATGGAGCGTCACGCCGCCGTCGGCGCCGCCAAGGAAAAGGCGATCGCCAAGTTCGGCAAGTCGGATGAGAACCCGGCCGGCCTGGCGCTCGACAAGCTGGGCTCGATCTTCAAGGACCTCGAGGCCGACGTCGTCCGTCGCAACATCCTCGACACCGGCGTCCGCATCGACGGCCGCAAGGTCGACGAGGTCCGCCAGATCGTGGCGGAAGTGGGTGTGCTGCCCCGGGCCCACGGCTCGGCGCTGTTCACCCGCGGCGAGACCCAGTCGCTCTGCGTGGCCACCCTGGGCACCGGCGACGACGAGCAGCTGATCGACGCCCTCGAAGGCAAGTACTTCGAGAAGTTCATGCTGCACTACAACTTCCCGCCCTTCTCGGTGGGCGAGACGGGCCGCATGGGCGCGCCCGGCCGTCGTGAAGTGGGTCACGGCAAGCTGGCCTGGCGGGCGATCCGCCCGATGCTGCCGGCCTACGAGGACTTCCCCTACACGATCCGCCTGGTCTCCGAGATATTCGAGTCCAACGGCTCGTCCTCGATGGCGACCGTCTGCGGCGGCTCGCTGGCCCTGATGGACGCCGGCGTTCCTATCAAGAAGCCGGTCAGCGGTATCGCGATGGGCCTGATCCTGGAAAAGGACGGCTTCGCGGTCCTGTCCGACATCCTCGGCGACGAGGACCACCTGGGCGACATGGACTTCAAGGTCGCCGGCACGGCCGACGGCATCACCTCGCTGCAGATGGACATCAAGATCGCCGGGATCACCGAGGAGATCATGAAGAAGGCGCTCGAGCAGGCGAAGGCCGGCCGGACGCACATCCTCGGCGAGATGAACAAGGGCCTCGAGGCGCCGCGCGAGCAGCTCGGCGAATTCGCGCCCAAGATCGAAACCATCAAGATCCCGGTGGACAAGATCCGCGAAGTGATCGGCTCGGGCGGCAAGGTGATCCGCGAGATCACCGCCGAGACCGGCGCCAAGGTCGACATCGGCGAGGACGGCACGATCAAGATCGCGGCCGCCGAGCAGTCGAAGATCGACGCGGCCAAGGACTGGATCAAGTCGATCGCCTCGGAGCCCGAGGTCGGCCAGATCTACACCGGCAAGGTGGTCAAGATCGTCGACTTCGGCGCGTTCGTGAACTTCTTCGGCGCCAAGGACGGCCTGGTCCACGTGAGCCAGATCTCCAAGGAGCGCGTGAACAAGGTCTCGGACGTGCTGCAGGAAGGCCAGTCCGTGAAGGTCAAGCTCCTGGGCTTCGACGATCGCGGCAAGACCCGCCTGTCCATGAAGGTCGTCGACCAGGAGACCGGCGAGGACCTGTCGGCCAAGGAAGAGAAGGCCGAGGAGACGGCGGAGGCGTAAGCTTCACGTCCGATCGGTGGATCTGCAGAGGGCGGTCGCAGCGATGCGGCCGCCCTTTTCCCTGCCCGGTTGCCCGGGGTCACGCCCTGCCGCAGCATGCCCTTCCAGGCGCGGGACGCGCCGTCAGGGACTTCTTGGGGGGCGCGGCGATGGGCGATGTGTTGAACCGGCGACGGCTTTTGCTGGCGGCAGGCGGGCTTGCCCTGGCCGGGGCGGCGAAGGCGCAATCGGGGGAGGTGGCGGCCCCCAGCCCGCTGGACACCACGCCCGAGAACCAGGCCGCCACCTTCCGCAATCAGGATCAGACGCGGCCCATCCGCGCGATCCGCCGCGGGGCTCGCGTCCGGCCCCTGCCGCCGCACGGCCGCCAACTGTCGGGGCTCACCTATGCCGATGCGGACGGAACCCGTTCCCTGGACGACTACATGGCGCGGCGGCGGACCGGGGGCGTGCTCGTGCTGAAGGGCGGCGAGGTCGCCCTGGAGCGCTACGGGATGGGCAACGGTCCCGAGAGCCGCTGGACCAGCTTCTCCACCGCGAAGTCCATGACCGCCACTCTGGCGGGGGCGGCCCTTCACGACGGCGCGATCCGCAGCCTGGACGATCCCGCAGATCGCTACCTGCCCGAACTGGCAGGCTCGGCCTACCAGGGCGTGACCGTCCGCAACGTCTTGAGGATGTGTTCGGGAGTGGCCTGGAAGGAGGACTACGATCCGGCCGGCGGCTCCGACGTGGTGCGATTGGCGGCGGCCTTGGCGGAGGGCCGGGCGGGCGGAGTGCTGGACCTGATGCGCAGCCTGCCGCGGGCGGCGCCGCAGGGGACGCGATTCAACTACTCCACGGGCGAGACCTGCGTACTGGGCGCGATCGTGGCCGCCGCCACCCGGCGTCCCCTGGCCGACTACTATGCCGAGAAGGTCTGGGGACCGGCGGGCATGGAAGCCGACGGCTACTGGCAGCTCGAGTCGGAGGGCGGGCTGGAGCTGGCGGGACTGGGGGTGAGCGCGCGGCTGCGGGACTATGGACGCTTCGGACAGTTCGTCCTGGAGGACGGGGTCGCGAACGGCCGCCGCCTTCTGCCGCCGGGCTGGCGCGACCTGGCCGGCCAGCCCGATACCGAGGCGACCGGCTTCGGTAAGCTGCAGCCCGACTATCCCCTCGGCTACGGCTACCAGTGGTGGGTCCTGCCGCGGCAGGCGGGCAGCGCCCACGATGGCGCCTTCACGGCCCAGGGGATCTTCGGCCAGTTCGTCTATGTGAACCCGCGCGAACAGGTGGTGGGCGTCGTCTGGAGCGCCTGGCGCAACGCCTGGGAAGAGGACGCCGAGTTCGAAACCTATGCGCTGCTCGGCGCCGCCGTCGAGGCGCTGCGGACCTGACCGGCCGAAAAACAAAGGGCCCGCGTCGCCGCGGGCCCCCCGTCAGCCGCTCCCCAAAGTCGAACTCAGCCCCGCAGCTTGCGCAGCAGCACGTCCACGTCTCGAGCGATGGTGGCGTCCTCGGCCTTCAGCGCCTCGATCCGGCGCACGGCATGCAGGACCGTCGTGTGGTCGCGCCCGCCGAACCGGCGGCCGATGTCGGGCAGCGAACGTGTGGTGATCTGCTTGGCGAGCCACATGGCCACCTGGCGTGGCCGGGCCACGGCGCGGGCGCGGCGCTCGGAGATGAGGTCTTCCTTCTTGAGCATGTAGTGCTCGGCGACCGTCTTCTGGATCATGTCCACCGTCACCTTGCGCTCGGTGACCGACAGGTGGGGCCGCAGGATGTTCTGGGCTTCCTCCAGGCCCAGGCGGGCGATGTCGGCCCCCACGCGGGCCACCAGGGTGTTCAGGGCGCCTTCCAGCTCGCGCACGCTGTCGGTGAAGCGGTCGGCCAGGAACTGCAGCACCTCGGGCCGTGCCGCGGGCGGGAAGCCGCCGGCCTGGGCCAGGGTGGCCAGCTTCCGCTCAAGAATCCCGAGGCGCAGGCTGCGGTCGGCCGGCTCGATGCCGCAGACGAGGCCCGCCTGCAGGTGCGAGCGCAGGCGCGGCTCCATCTCGGCCAGTTCCGTGGGCGAGCGGTCGGCGGAGAGCACCACGCGGCGGCCCTCCTGAACCAGCGCGATCAGGGTGTGGAACAGTTCCTCCTGCGTCTGCGGCTTGCCGGCCACGAAATGGACGTCGTCGATCAGCAGGAGGTCAGCGTTGCGCAACTCGTCCTTGAAGGCCGCCGTCTGCCGGGTCTGCAACGCCGTCACGAAGGTGGAAGTGAAGCGCTCGGCCGAGAGATAGACCACGCGCTTGCCGGGCTCGGTGCGCATGGCTTCCCACGCCAGGGCGTTCAAGAGGTGGGTCTTCCCGAAGCCATAGGGCCCGTGGAAGACCACGGGATTGAAGTGTCCATCCGCCCAGGACGCCACGCGTCGCGCGACGGCGAGGGCGAACTCGTTGGCCGGGCCGGCCACGAAGGTGTCGAAGCGATAGCGTTCCTGCAGGCCCTGCAGGCGGCCCTGACGGGCGGTGACGGGCGGCGCGGCTTCCACCTCGACCTCCACGACGTCTGCTGTCCTGGCGCTCGCCATGGCGGCGGGCGCATTGGCCGCCCCATTCGCGGCCACCGGCGGCCGCGCAGGCAGGCCGCAGGCGTCCATCTCGACGCGGGACTTGAGGTCGAGCCTGCGGCCCAGCGGATCGTTCTGCGCCCAGAGCTCGCCGATGCGGCGCCAGGCGTTGTGGCGGATCCAGTCGCGGGCCACGCCCGTGGCCGCAACGACGCAGATCTCGTCGCCAGCTTCGCGCAAGGCCGCCTGGCCCAACCATGACCCGAACGTCGCGTCGCCCAGTTCGCGCTTGAGAACTTGGCAGGTCTTGCTCCACACGGCCATTGCCGGCGCGCTCGCCATAGCTCCCGCAGCCCCCCCGCTCGTCATCCCTAGCAACCCCATCGGTCAACAGTCTGCTCGTCGAAGCCCCGAACCCCTCGACAAACAAGATTTTTGCAACGCAAACAGATCCTTATTCAGCGAAAGCATGCGCCCCGCCGCCGTCCCGGTTCGACCCGGGATCAAGAGGAAAGAACCTGTAAGACCCCCGACACTAATGGGGGGCTTGGGGGGGTCAACGGTGATTCTTTTCGCCGTCGACACTCTTTTCTGTTGACTCGCAAGGGACCCTTTTCAGTCCAAGGGAAAGCTCGAAAACCGGGTGTGAAGGCTGAGCAAATCGGCCGCAGGAGGCGCTTTCGGAAGCTGAATTCCGCGCACAAAAAAGCAGCGCCCAAGAGGGCGCCGCCATTCAGAATTCCTAGAGGCGAAGAGGGGAAATACGTTTCCCGAAATCCGGCCCCGTTCGCTGAACGGGTTCGCCGGAAAGGCCGTCAGGCGGCCGACATCTTCTTCAGGCGCGCGGCCAGGCGCGAGACCTTCCGCGAGCCAGTGTTCTTGTGCACCACGCCCTTGGAGACCGCGCGCATCAGCTCGGACTGGGCCTCGACAAAGGCGGCCTTGGCGGCGCCGGCGTCCCCCGAGGCCACGGCCTCCTCGAACTTGCGCAGGAAGGTGCGCACGCGCGAGCGGCGGGCGGTGTTGACTTCGGTGCGGCGGGCGATCTTGCGGACCGCCTTCTTGGCGCCGGGCGTATTGGCCATTCGTCTAAGCTCTCGAAAACGGATAGCGCGCCCGGTTGACGCCGGGCGTGCGAAAATGGAGGCGCGGATATACTGAAACGGGCCCCTGCGGTCAATGGCGCCCGATGGCGATCAACGCCCCTTGAACTCGGGCTTCCGCTTGTCGACGAACGCGGACATGCCCTCCTTCTGGTCCTCGAAGGCGAACAGCGAGTGGAAGAGGCGCCGTTCCATGGCGACGCCGGTCGCGAGCGTGGTCTCGAAGGCGGCGTTCACCAACTCCTTGTTCATCATCACGGCCAACGGCGACTGGGCGGCGATCTTCTCGGCGGCCGCGAGCGCCTCGTCCAGGAGCTTGTCGGCCGGAACGACGCGGGAGACGAGACCCGCGCGCTCGGCCTCGGCGGCGTCCATCATCCGGGCGGTCAGCACCATGTCCATGGCCTTGGCCTTGCCCACCGCGCGGGGCAGGCGCTGGGTGCCGCCGATGCCCGGCATGACGCCGAGGTTGATCTCGGGCTGGCCGAACTTCGCCGTCTCCGCCGCGATGATGAAATCGCACAGCATCGCGAGCTCGCAGCCGCCGCCCAGGGCGTAGCCCGCCACCGCGGCGATGATCGGCTTGCGGAAGCCCTCAAGGCGCCGGCCGGCCGGCCCGAAGAAGTCGGCCGCGAACATCTGGGCGTAGGACTTGTCGGACATCTCCTTGATGTCCGCGCCGGCGGCGAAGGCCCGGTCGGAGCCGGTCAGGACGACACAGCGGACGGCCTCGTCCGCCTCGGCCGCGTCCAGGGCCTGGCCGAGTTCGCCCAGCAGCTGGCTGTTTAGGGCGTTCAGCGCCTGAGGGCGGTTCAACCGGATCAGGGTGACGCCCACGCTGGGGCTCTCGACGATCAGGGTCTCGTAGGTCATGGACGGCTCCGTGGCGGCTCGCCTGCGACTTACGGCCCCGTGACGGAATAGCCAAGCGCACGCAGGCGGGCGGGGAGCCCGTCTTCGCCGACGAGGTGCCCGACACCGACGATCACCACGGTGCGGCCCTGGCCCTTGAGCCGCTGGTCCAGCGGAACGGTCCAGCGTGCGTTGCGATCCGTCACCAGCCGCCGGAAGACCTGCGGCGAGGCCTCACGGAGCGGCTCCAACGCCTCGGTGACGAGCCCGGCGGTGTCGCCGGCCATCCAGGCGCCGACCAGCTTCTCGAAGGCCCGTGGGTCATCCTCCAAGTCGGCGGTCGTCTGGGCCAGGGAGGCCATCTGTTCGGGCAGGGGCGCGCTGTCGAAGAGGCCGAGCTGCTCGGCCGGCGTCTCGAGCGCCCGGCGGGGCGTGCCGGGCGGCGCCATGCGGTCGGTGACCTTCTCGACGCCATCGGCTGCCGACGCCCCGGCCTTCTGATAGGCGGCGCCGGCCAGCGCCACCTCGGCCAGCCAGGGCTCCAGCCGCGCGAGGTTGGCGGGCGGAAGACCCAGGCCCGACGCCACCCGCACCAGCCGCTCGGCGTCGGCGGCAGGAAGCATCTCGAAGAGGGACTGGTCGGGCGGCAGGATCCCGATGGCGGCGACGAGCCGGGCGATCTCCTGCTCGGCCGCCGGGCCCGGCGGCAGCTCGAACCAGATGTCGTCGGCCCGGGCGAGGCCGTCGGCGAGCGCGTCCGGCGCCCAGTCCAGTCCCGGCGGCAGGACGTGTATCGAGCCGAACAGCACCATTTCGGAATCGGCGTCCCTCACGATCCAGACGGGCGGCTCGGCCCAAGCGGGGACGGCCAGGGCGAGGGCGGCGGCCAGGCCGGCGAGGAGCGATCTCATCTCTGGCACACGGGGCAGTAGAAGGTGGAGCGTCCGGCCTGGACGCGGCGGGCGATGACGCCGCCGCAGCCGTCGTTGCGGCAGGGCTGGCCCTCGCGGTCGTAGGTGCGGAAGCTATGCTGGAAATAGCCGAGGGCGCCGTCGGTCTGGGCGTAGTCGCGCAGGGTGGAGCCGCCGGCGGCGATGGCCTCGGTCAGCACCGCCTTGATCGCGGCGACGAGCCGTTCGAGGCGCGGCCGCGAGATGGATCCCGCGGCGCGGAAGGGGGAGATGCGGGCGCGGTTCAAGGCCTCGCACACGTAGATGTTGCCCAGGCCGGCGACGATGCGCTGGTCGAGCAGCAGGGTCTTGGGGCCCTGCTTTCGGCCGGCGAAGGCGGCGCTCAGACGCCCGGCGTCGAAATCGTCCGAGAGGGGTTCGGGGCCCAGGCCGGCGAACCAGGGGTGCAGATCGAGGGTCGCCGTGTTCACCAGGGCCATGTAGCCGAAACGGCGGGGGTCGTAGTAGGTCACCCGCGTTCCCGCGTCGGTCTCGAAGACGATGTGGGCGTGCTTCGGGTCGGGATCCGGAGCGTAGTGGAATTGGCCGGGCCGCTCTTCGCCGTCCGGGCGGGCGATCTCGAAGCGACCGCTCATCCCCAGGTGCATGACCAGCGTGTCCTCTCGGTCCAGGCGGGCCAGCAGATACTTGGCGCGGCGTTCCAGGCGTTCGACCGTGGCGCCGGTCAGGACCTGGACGAAGTTCGGCGGCAGGGGGAAGCGCAGGTCGGGCCGTCGGGCCTCGACGCGGGCCAGCCGGCGGCCCTCCAAGACGGGCGCGAGGCCGCCGCGCACCGTCTCGACTTCGGGAAGCTCGGGCATGGCGCCGGGATGGCACGCCGTCGCTGGCGCGCCAAGGGGTTGGCCTGTAAGAGCAGCCGCATGACGGGACCTTCCGCCACCTTCGGCTTCCGCGACGTGGACGCTTCGGAGAAGCCTGGGCTGGTTCGCGGCGTCTTCGATCGCGTCGCGCGCCGCTACGACCTGATGAACGACCTGATGAGCGCGGGTGTGCACCGGCTCTGGAAGGACGCCGTCGCCGCACGGCTCAATCCCCAGCCCGGCGAGGTGATCGTCGACTGCGCGGGCGGCACGGGCGACATGGCCCGCCGTTTCGCCAAGCTGGCCCGGCGGGCGCAGGAGCGTCGCGGCGGTCCGGACGCCCAGGTGTTCGTCGTCGACTACAACGCCGAGATGATCGCCGCCGGCATCGAGCGCGGTGGCCTGCCCGAGATCTGCTGGGCGGTCGGCGATGCGCAGCGGCTGCCGCTGCCCGACGGGGTCGCGGACGCCTATGTGATCAGCTTCGGCATCCGCAACGTCACGGACATTCCGGCCGCGCTGAAGGAGGCTCGTCGCGTACTGAAGCCGGGCGGGCGGTTCCTCTGCCTTGAGTTCTCGCGTCCGGTGACCGAGGCTCTGCGCGCCGCCTACGACGCCTATTCGTTCAAGGTGATCCCCGAGATCGGGGCGCGGGTGGCGAACGACCGGGAGTCCTACCAGTACCTCGTGGAGAGCATCCGACGCTTTCCCGACCAGAAGCGGTTCGCGGCGATGATCGCCGAGGCAGGGTTTGGCCAGGTGGGCTGGACGAACTATTCCGGCGGCGTCGCGGCGCTGCACACCGGGCGGGCGATCTAGACGCATGGCCTCCTTGGGCGCTTTCGCGCGGCTGGTCGGCGCCGGGTGGACGCTGGTCCGCAACGACGCCCTGCTGCCGCGGGAGCTCGAAGCCTGGTACTCGCCGACGGTCGCGACGGCGGCGCGTTTCCTGCGGCTGTTCGCGAGCGAGCGGTCGGGGCGACCCGGCGAGCGGCTGGCGCGGTCGCTGGAGGGCCTGGGGCCCGTGGCGGTCAAGCTGGGGCAGCTGCTTTCGACGCGCGGCGACATCTTCGGGCGGACCTTCGCCGAGGATCTGGGCCGTTTGAAGGACCGCCTGCCACCCTTCCCGACGGCGGAGGCCCGGGCGATGGTGGCCCAGGAGCTTGGCCGGCCGGTGGAGGCCCTGTTCGCCAGCTTCGGCGAGCCGGTGGCGGCCGCATCGCTCGCCCAGGCGCATCGCGCCGAGCTTCTGGACGGGCGGCCCGCGGCGGTGAAGGTGCTTCGCCCGGGGATCGAGCGGCGGGTGGCGGCGGACGCGGCGGTGCTGGAATTGGCGGCGCGGCTGCTGGAGCGCTGGGCGCCCCCGCTGCGCAGGCTGGAGCCGCGCAAGTTCTCGGCCACGGTGATCCGGTCCACCGAGCTCGAGCTGGATCTCCGGATGGAGGCGGCCGGCGCCGACGAGCTGGCCGAGGTCATGGCCAAGGACGGCTACATGTCCGCGCCCAAGGTGATCTGGGACGGGGTCGGCAAGCGGGTGCTGACCATGACCTGGGCCGAGGGGCTGCCGCTGTCCGATGCGGCGGCGCTGGAGCAGCCGGGGCTGGACCGCAAGGCGCTGGCCGACAACCTGACCCGGGCCTTCCTGGCGCAGGCGCTGGACCACGGGGTGTTCCACGCGGACCTGCACGAGGGCAACCTGTTCGCCGCGGCGCCGGACCGGCTCTGCGCGGTGGACTTCGGGATCATGGGCCGCCTGGGCGTGGTGGAGCGCCGCTACCTCGCCGAGATCCTGTGGGGCTTCCTGCAGCGCGACTACCAGCGGGTGGCCCAGGTGCACTTTGACGCCGGCTATGTCCCGGCCCATCACAGCGTCGCGGCCTTCGCCCAGGCGCTCCGGGCGGTGGGCGAGCCGGTGTTCGGACGGGCCGCCAACGCCGTGGCCATGAGCCGGGTGTTGACTCAGCTCTTCGAGATCACCGCCCTCTTCGACATGCGCCTTCGGCCCGAGCTTGTGCTGCTGCAGAAGACCATGATGACCGTCGAGGGCGTGGCCCGGCGGATAGACCCGGAACACGACATCTGGGCCGCTTCCGAGCCCGTGGTCCGCCGCTGGATCGCCCGCGAGCTGTCGCCGGTCAGCCGGGTCAGGCAGCTGGCCGGCGAAGCGGAGGCCGCGATCCGCAATCTCGCCCGCCTCGTCGACCCGCCGGTCGAGGTGAAGGCCGAGGTCGACCGGGATCACCCGCCCGTCCTCTGGTTCGCCCTTGGCGTCGGCGCCGCCCTGGCCGCCTTCTGGCTGGGTCAGCTGCTGGCCTAGGCCTCCTCGTCGTCCTCGCGGCTGCGGCGGCTGCTGGCCTGCTGGCGGCGGGCTTCGCGCGCCTTCTGTTCCTCCCAGTAGGCCATGCCCTCGTCCGGCTTGAACATGGTGCGCGGCGCGCCGGCCTTGCTGGCGACGGCGAAGATGTTGGCCTTCGGGTCGTAGATCAGGGTGTCGCCGTTGGGCCGTGTGAGCGTCAGGGCGCCCTGCGGCGGCTTCTCCACGAAGGCGTGGGCCTTTCTCACGAAGTCATCGACGCTGGCGGCGCCAAAGGCCTCGCCGTTGCGGTCGAAGGCGCGCTGGGCGTTCTCCTCGGCCGAGTAGCGGCGGCTGGCGGACCACATGGGCCGACCATCCACCAGCTTCACCGGGTCATCGCGGTGATCCGTCTGGGAGGACCCGTCCACAGATGAAGGTCGGGTCGCCCCCGGCGCCTCGGCCATCTGGGTCCCGGCCGCCTGGGTCGGCTGGACCGCCGACGGGCCGTTGTCGCATGCGCTGAGGGCCAGGGCCGCCGCGGCCGCCATCAGCCAAATCCTCGTTCCAGCCATACCTGGTCTCCAAAGGTCGAGCTTGGAACAAAGAAGGAACACAACCTGGGCGGTTTGTCGAGGGTGACTATCCCCTTGACGCAAGTAGAACGAAAGGGCATTATCGGCTCATAGAGAGGGCCGACCGATGCCGAAGTTCACCGTCAGAGAGTTCTTCAAGCGCTTCCCCGATGACGCCGCGTGCCTCCAGCACGTGATGGAAGTGCGGTACGGCCTGCGTCACACGTGCCGGAAGTGCGGCGTTGTCGACGCCACGTTCCACCGTCTGGCGAACCGTCCGGCCTACGCCTGCGCTCACTGTGGCGATCACGTCTATCCGTGCGCCGGGACGGTCTTTCAGGACACCCGCACGCCGCTGACGCTGTGGTTCTACGCGATCTATCTGTTCGTCACGACGCGCCACGGCGTGAGCGGCAAGGAGCTGCAACGCCAGCTTGGCGTGACCTACAAGACCGCGTGGCGGATGGGCCAACAAATCCGCATCCTCATGGCCCGCGCGGACGGCTTCGAAGCGCTGGCGGGCCACCTTGAGGCGGACGAGACGTATGTTGGCGGCCGGATCAAGGGCGGTAAACGCGGGCGAGCGACTGACAGCAACAAGACGGTCGTCGCCGGTCTGGCCGTGCGCGGCGGGCGCAAGGTCACCCAGGTTGTTCCCGACGCGAAGATGACCACCCTCAAAGGCTTCGTGCTGGAGAACGTGGAGCCGGGCGCCACGATCTCGACCGACGAACACGCGGGCTACAACTTACTGACCAAGTACGGCTACGAGCACGGCCGGGTGAACCACTCGCAAGAGGAGTGGGTTCGCTACGAGGGCGGGAAGGCTCACCACACGAACACGCTGGAGGGCTTCTGGAGCCTGTTCAAGCGGTCGGTGAAGTCGACACACATTCACGTCTCGGCGAAGTACATGGACCGCTATCTCGGCGAGTTCACGTTCCGCTCGAACCATCGTCAGATGGAGAACGCGATGTTCGATCTGCTGATTGGCGCTGTGTAGCCAATCGGCGGACGGCGCGGTCAAAGTCGGCCTCGGAAACGGGGCCGACGCCCTCGCGCTCAGCTTGGGCGATGAACTCGTCTAACCGCCCGGATTTCAACGCCTTTTTCAGGGTTAAGCGCTCCGGCGTCGCCACGGTTTAACCCTCTGAGTCTATTGACAGATTCCACACGGTCTCTATCTTACGCCAATCGCCGCGCCGAACATAGTCCGGCGCGGCGCTGGCCTCATAGGGCGTCTAGTCTAATCTGACGGCTTGCCACATGGGGTGCTCCTAGCAGGGCCCTTGGCCCCTGTTGGAATGTCCCGGAGGTTGCCGCCAAGCAATGGCCTCCGAGACGGGAAATGGTGTGGAGACGGGGGGAGTCGAACCCCTGGGGGAGACGCTGCAAATCGTTCCTGGGCACCGGCCCTCCGTCCCCATATCTAGTTGAATAGCGGGCCTCCCTTCGGGGAGGCCTCGCCGCTTCCGGGCTCCGACACTTCAACATTCGGCAACGCCAGAATCCGGCCAACCTTCTTGATCTGCTCGCGCCCGAGGACGCGGGACACGGCGTTGTAATAGCCGTTCGGCGTGCGCTTGAACCGATCGCTGACGCGCGGGTCGGCGCGGGCGGCATCCACAAGCATCTGAGACGTGGCCTGGCCGCCAAAGGCCGTCACCTGCTCAACGATCCAGTCCGTCCACGCAACCTCAACGCCCTGGTTCGCCGCCTGCGCGGCCGAGGCGTTGCCACCCCTAAGCGCGGCGTGGGTAGGGGTGGGCACGGGCACGGCCTTGGTGGCCCCGACGATCTCTTCGATGCGCCTCGTTCCAATAAGCACCTCTAGGGCGCTCAACCGACGCTCCGCCTCTTCGAGCCGGGCGTCAGCCCTGCGCTTTTCCTCTCGCGCGCGCGTCACTTCCGAGACGAGGTCTCGGACTTGGTCGGGCGTCAAAATGGCGCTCTCGCTTCCGGTCATGCTCGCCAGATAGCGCCCCCTAGGGGGATTCGCAAGAGGTCTTGTGGGCTTGTGTGAACAAACGCGAAACCCGACTCAGCTGATAGGCAATCCGGAAGCTTTGGGGGTGTGGAGTCAGGACGTACATGCGTCTAGGGGATAATCACCTTGTCGAGTCCCCTCCGATGGCCTACATCGTGGCCCGCAACAGTCAGGGCGGCCGGGCGTGAGCGAACAGCGGATCCTCCTCATCGTCGGCGGCGGGATCGCGGCCTACAAGGCGCTCGAGCTGACCCGGCTCGCCCGGAAGGCAGGGATCGCCGTGCGGCCGATCCTGACCCGGGCCGGCGCCCAGTTCGTCACGCCGCTCAGCCTCTCGGCCCTGGCCGAGGACAGGGTCTATTCCGAGCTGTTCGACCTGACCGACGAGGCCGAGATGGGCCACATCGAGCTGTCGCGATCGGCGGACCTCGTGGTGGTCGCCCCCGCCACGGCCGACCTGATGGCCAAGGCGGCGAACGGTCTGGCCGGGGACCTGGCGTCGACGACCCTGCTGGCCACCGACAAGCCCGTGCTGATGGCGCCGGCCATGAACGTGCGCATGTGGGAGCACCCGGCCACGCAACGGAACCTCAGGCAGCTCCAGGCGGACGGCGTCCTGTTCGTCGGGCCGGACGAGGGCGCCATGGCCTGCGGCGAGTACGGACCTGGGCGCATGGCTGAGCCGCCCGCGATCCTGGAGGCGATCCAGGCCGCGCTGGCGGGCGTTGCGGCCCGGCCGCTGGCGGGCAAGCGGGCGGTGGTGACAGCGGGACCGACCGCCGAGCCGATCGACCCCGTGCGCCTGATCACCAACCGCTCGTCGGGCAAGCAGGGCTATGCGATCGCAGGGGCCCTGGCGGCGCTGGGCGCGGAGGTGACCCTGGTGAGCGGGCCCACGGCGCTGGCCGCCCCCACCGGCGTGCGCCGGGTGGACGTGGAGACGGCGCGCGAGATGCTGGCCGCCTGCGAGGCGGCGCTGCCGGCGGACATCGCCATCTGCGTGGCCGCCGTCGCCGACTGGCGGCCCGAAAGCCTGAACGGCCAGAAGATCAAGAAGGGCGCTGGCGGCCCGCCGACGATCAGCCTGGTGGAGAACCCCGACATCCTGGCGACGCTGTCGAAGGCGGCGAAGCGTCCCCGGCTGGTGGTGGGCTTCGCGGCCGAGACCAACGACGTCGAGGCGCACGCCAAGGCCAAGCTGGACCGCAAGGGCTGCGACTGGATCGTGGCCAACGACGTCAGCGTCGAAGGAACCATGGGCGGCGACGAGAACGCCGTCGCCATAGTCTCGAAGGGCGGAATCGAGCGATGGGACCGCATGGCCAAGGGCGAGGTCGCCCGCCGGCTCGCCGCCCGCATCGCCGCTGAGTTCTCGTAGGAGGGAGTTCTCGTGACCGCCCCCGTCGTCCCGATCACCCGTCTGCCGCACGCCGAGGACCTGCCGCTGCCGGCCTACGAGACCGCCCTCGCGGCGGGGATGGACCTGCGGGCCGCCGTGCCCGACGAGGAGCCGTTCGTGCTGCATCCGGGGTCGCGGCACGCCGTGCCGACCGGCTTCGCCTTCGCCCTGCCGCCCGGCTTCGAGGCCCAGGTGCGGCCGCGCTCGGGCCTCGCCCTGAAGAGCGGGATCACCTGCCTGAACACGCCCGGCACCGTCGACGCCGACTACCGCGGCGAGGTGAAGGTGATCCTGGTGAACCTGGGCGAAGAGGACTTCACGATCCGGCGCGGCGACCGCATCGCCCAGCTGGTGATCGCGCCCGTCGTGCAGGCGCGGTGGTCCGAGGTCGCGAGCCTGGACGAGACCGCGCGCGGCGCGGGCGGGTTCGGCTCGACCGGGGCGAGCTGACGGGGCTTCAGCTCCGGTAGATGTCCGAAAGCCGCCAGCGGTAATGGGCGACCGGCGCTATCTTGGCGGCATGACCCAATTCGCCCTCTTCGACACCGCCATCGGCACGGCCGGTATCGCCTGGAACGACGCCGGACTCGTCGCCTGCCACCTGCCCGAGCGCGACGCCGAGAACAATCGGCGCAGCTTCCTGCGCCGTTTCCCGGATGCGAGCGAGGCCGAGGTCCCGGAAGGACTCCGGCCGACCGTGGCGGGCATCCAGGCCCTCATGCTGGGCGAAAAGGCCGATCTGTCGGCCGCGCCCCTCGACCTGTCGCGGACGCCGGAGTTCCATGCCCGCGTCTACGAGATCGCCCGCGCGATCCCGCCGGGCGAAACCCTGACCTATGGCGAGATCGCCGAGAAGCTGGGCGACAAGCTTTTGGCCCGCGACGTGGGCCAGGCGTTGGGGAAGAACCCGTGGCCGATCGTCGTGCCCTGCCACCGCGTGACGGCGGCCGGCGGCAAGCCCGGCGGGTTTTCGGCCCGCGGCGGGGTGAACACCAAGCTCAAGCTGCTGGCGATCGAGGGCGCCAAGGCCGCGGCGCAGGCCGACCTGTTTGCGTCCTGAGGTCGTCCGCGCGGCCCGCGCCTACGTATCCGTACGTAGGGAGAGAACCCGAATGCCCCCTGGGGGTTCTCTTCGCTAGCGTGGGAAGAATGCAGATGCTCAGGCACATCGGATGCGCGGTCGCCCTGGCCGCAGGGCTCGCCGTCGCCGGCGCGGCTGAGGCCAGCGTCTGCCGGGGCGAACTCCCGGCCGACACCGCCGAGATCCGTGGGCCCGTCCTGCATGTTCCCGATGGCGAGCGGATCTGCGTGGCGCTGAGCCCCGATCCGCGGGACTGGGTCGAGTTGCGGGTCACCGACGCGAGTCTCGCGGAAGATATGGATCGGGCGCGCGGCGCCCTGATGGCGGCCAGCTTCGGCCAGGATGTCACGTGCCGCTTCAACCCGGCGCTCAACGGCGGCGTCGCCGCATGCCGCACGGCCAATGGCGATGTCGCAGGTCTCGTGCAGACGCCGAGGATCATCAAGGCAGGCCAGGCCTGGCGCTGAGGCGCCCGTCGACAGCCCTCGCGACCCTCGCTAACACCCGTACATGAGCATCGGCGTGTTCGATTCCGGGGTGGGGGGCCTTACCGTCCACCACCGGCTGGTGGACCGGTTCCCCAAGGCGGACTTCATCTACCTGGCCGACCAGGCCAACGCCCCCTATGGCGGCCGGCCCGGCGAGGAGATCGTCGAGCTGACCAGGGCCGGGTGCGTGCGGCTGTTCGAGGAAGGCTGCGACCTCGTCGTGCTGGCCTGCAACACCGCGGCCAGCGTGGCGCTGCGGCGGCTGCAGCAGACCTGGCTGCCGGCCTACCGGCGCGAGCAGGGGCGGGCGCTGAACGTCCTGGGCATCGTGGTGCCGACCATCGAGGCGGCGACGGGGCTGCCCTGGGAGCACGAGGCCGAGCGGCGCGGCGACAAGGTGGAGAAGCTGGACATCCTGGGAGTCTTCTCCACGCCCGCCACGACGAACAGCCGGGTCTACGAGATCGAGATCGACAAGCGCCGCCAGGACGTCGCCGTCTTCTCCGAGCCGTGCCCGGAACTGGCGCGGATGATCGAACAGAACGCGCCCCGCGAGGAGCTGGCCCAGGTGGTCCAGAACCACGTGAAGGCGCTGACCACCCGCATCGGCCGCGCGCCGGACCGGGCGATCCTGGGCTGCACGCACTACGAGATCGTGGCCGACCTGTTCCAGGCGGCCCTGCCGCCGGGCACGCCGCTGATCCGCCAGCCCGAGGCCACCGCCGACGCCCTCGCCCGCTACCTGGAGCGCCATCCGGAGTTCGATGCCGGGACCGGCGCCGTCCGCCGCTTCCTCACGACGGGCGAGCCCGGTGCGCAGAATAGCCTGGTAGAGACTTTCTGGGGCGGCCCGCTTAGCTTCGAGAAGGCTTGAGGGGGAGGATCCCATGCGGATCGCGGTTCTGGCGGCCATCGCCGCACTGAGCGTTTCCGGCGCCGCCAACGCCGCCGTCGTGGAGCGGGGCGACGGCTGGGTGCGGATGAAGACGGTCCAGCAGATCGAGGCCCCGCCGGCCAAGGTCTATGCGGCGCTGGGCGAGGTCGGCCGCTGGTGGGACGACGACCACACCTATTCCGGCAAGGCCGCCAACATGAGCATGGCGCTGCAGGCGGACGCCTGCTGGTGCGAGACCATCCCGGGCGGGGGCAGCGTGCGCCATGGCGTCGTTGAACTCGCCTGGCCCGAGCAGGGCATGCTGCGTGTCAGCGCCGCCCTGGGCCCGCTGCAGGACGAGGGCGTGACGGGCGCCCTGTTCTTCCACCTCAAGCCCAAGGACGGCGGGACCGAGGTGACCATCACCTACAACGTCGGCGGCGCGCGCGACTTCGTCACCAAGGGCGCCGAGGGCGTGGACATGGTGCTGAACGTCCAGTGGGAGCGGCTGAAGCGCTACGTGGAGACCGGCAAGCCGACGCCCTAGGTGTGGCAGCGCTCCCTCCACCCCTTCGGGGTCCCCCTCCCCCGCTGGCGCGGGGGAGGAACCAAGCGCGCCGAGTTCCTCCCCCGAAGGGGTGGAGGGGGCGCTGGGCGGCTACGGGGCGGCGATCGATGCGCGGGCCGCGGCTGTCAGGGCCTCGTCCAGGCGGGCGCCTTCGCGGTAGGGGGCGAGGTCGGCGGTCGGCGGGCCGCCGCCCATGCCGGGCTGCGGCAGGGCCGCGCCGATGCGGGTCTGCACGGGGAAGACGCCGCACCAGGCCGCCCAGCCGTGATCGGCCGGCAGGTCGGCGACCCCGGTGTCGCGCACCTTCGCGGACGCCTCCTCGATCTCCATCTCGACCAGGGCCACCTGCTTCAGCTCGGCCTCGGTGGCCGGGCGCAGCTTGACCGAGCGGCCGGCGTAGAGGCGGTCGATGAAGGCGTCGAGCGCCGTGCGGACCTCGTCCAGGTCGGTGATGCGGCGGGCCCGTCCAAAGGCCATCACCGAGCGGTAGTTCAGCGAGTGGATGAAGCCGGAGCGGCCGACCACGAAGCCGTCGAGGAAGCTGACCGTCACGCAGACCGGGACGCCCTGGCCCACGGTCTCGAGCATCCGGCTGGCGGCGGCGCCGTGCCAGTAGAGCTTGCGTCCCTCGCGCCAGTACGCTGTCGGCGTGACGAACGGCTGGCCGTCGATCTGGTAGCCCACATGCGCCATCACGCCCGCGTCGAGGATCGCATAGACGGCGGCCTCGTCGTAGGCCGCGCGCTGTGGCCGCCGGCGCACCTTCGAGCGCGGCGTCGGCGTGAAGGCGGCGGCGCCGTCGGCGGGCGGGCTCATGGGGCGGTCTCCGCAAGGGGCGTCCGGGCCACCACCGCCTGCGGCTCAGGCGCGAGCACGGACAACGGCAGGGGCGCCAGGATGGTGGGCGCGAGGCAGAGCGCCGTCAGGGCGACGGCCACGGCGTAGGCGAGCGTCGTGACCGCCCACTGGCTGAGCGGGGAGGGGGTGGATCTGGAGGTCACGGCGAAGCTCCTTTCGAAGCCGCCAGCTACGCCTTGCGTGGTCTGCCAGACAGGTCCATTCATGTGCGCTGAAGCAGACCACTCGAGGCGCCATGAGCTGGGCCGACGTCTATCCCTGGTCCGCCCCCGAGCCGGGGCGTCCGGTCATCCGGCAGGTCTACGACCAGGTCCGCGCCGCGATCCACGCCGGCGCGCTCAAGCCGGGCGGACGGCTGCCGTCGAGCCGTGACCTGGCGAGGATGCTCGGGGTGGCGCGCGCCTCGGTGGTGGCCGCCTACGACCAGCTCCTGGCCGAAGGCTACGCCGAGGGGCGGACCGGCTCGGGCACCTATGTCTCGCAGGACCTGTCCGGGGTGCTGGATGTCGCCGCGCCGGCGCCGACGCCGGTGCTGGATCCGCCAGCCCTCCCGCCGCGCGCCCGCGAGCTGGCCGGCTTCCCGGCCCCGCCGATCTCGACCGAGCCGCAGGCCTTTTCCAACGGCCGCACCCTGATGGATGCGCGCGCCCTGGACGCCTGGTCGGCCTCGACCCGCCGCGCGCTGCGCCATCTTGGCCCGGCGCACTTCGGCTATTCGGACGCCGCGGGCGATCCCCGGCTGCGCGCGGCCGTGGCCGACTACCTGCGCGCCGCCCGCGGGGTGGTCTGCGAACCCGAGCAGGTGATCGTCACCACCGGCGCCCAGCATGCGGTGGACCTGGCCGTACGCCTGTTGCTGAAGCCCGGCGACGAAGTGTGGCTGGAGGACCCTGGCTACGCCTCCACCTGGCATGCGCTGACGGCGGCGGGGGCGAGGCTGTGCGCGGTCCCCGTGGACCGGGCGGGCCTGGTGGTCCAGGCCGGGATCGACCGGGCGCCGAACGCGCGGGCGGCCTTCGTCACCCCGTCGCACCAGTTCCCGCTGGGCGTCGCGCTCTCGATGGGCCGGCGGCTGGAGCTGATCGCCTGGGCGCGGGCGGCGGGCGCCTGGATCCTGGAGGACGACTACGCCTCGGAGTTCCGCTACGCCGGCGCGCCCCTGCCGTCGCTGCAGGGCCTGGATGGGGGCGAGCGGGTGATCTACGTGGGCACCCTCAACAAGGCGCTCTTCCCGGGCTTGCGCCTCGGCTACCTGGTGGCGCCGCGGCCGCTGGCCGAGGCCTTCGCGACCCTTCGCCGCCTGGCGGACCGGCAGCCGCCGAGCCTGACCCAGGCCATCGCGGTGGATTTCATGGAAAGCGGCCAGTTCGCCGCGCACATCCGTCGCCGCCGCATCGCCTACAAGGCCCAGCGCGACGCCCTCGCCGAGGCCCTGGCGCGGCGCCTGGGCGACGTACTGGAGCCCGACGTCCCGGACCAGGGCATGCACCTGATCGCCTACCTGAAGGACGGCCGCTCGGACCTGGCCGTGGAAGCGGCGGCGGCGGCCCGAGGCTTGCTCGCCCGGGCGATCAGTCCGCTCTACCACGACGCCGCGCCGCGGCAGGGGCTCCTCCTGGGGTTCACCGGCTTCCCGGCGCGAAGCATGGACGCCGGCGTGGCGCGGCTGGCCGCGTCGCTGGAGTAGGGTCGCGAAGTCCCAACCCCCGGGCCGTCATCCCGGACGGCCTGCAAGGCCGATCCAGGAACCCGGCGCTCCTCGGTTCAGAATGCAGGGCGCGCTTGATTGCCCCAGGGTCCCGGCTCTTCGGCCGGGATGACGGCGTGCTGTGTGTCGCGATGAGAAGGCCGGAGGCGCCCCCTTGGGGGGAGAGATGGGAGCGCCCCCGGCCAGGACCGAGGCTGCGTGTGTGCGGACGCAGCCGTCAGTGGGACTGCGGCGCCGGAGGGACGCCGAGCCTTGCCGGGGAGATAGGCGTCCGGACTTCAAAAGACCAATCGATTGCTTTTGAAAATTTCATAGACAGGGCCTATATAGAGGCCGGCCCGCGGGGGGCGTGGAGTCCGGCGCATGCTGCCCACCATCCGACAGCTGCAGTACCTGAAGCTGCTGGCCGAGCACGGCGCCTTCGGCAAGGCGGCGGAGGCGGCGCACGTCACCCAGCCCACGCTCTCGGCCGGGATCCAGGAACTGGAGCGGACGCTCGGCGGGCCGGTGGTGGACCGGGCGCGCACCGGCGTCATCCTGACCCCCATAGGCGAGGAGGCCCTGCGCCGCGCCACCGTGATCCTCAACGAGGCCGAGGAGCTGGTCGAGGCGGCCAAGAACGTAGGCCAGCCGCTGACCGGTCGCTTTCGCCTGGGCGTGATCCCGACCATCGCCCCGTTCCTGCTGCCGGGCGCCCTGCCGCTGCTGAAACAGCGCTTTCCGAAGCTGCGCCTGTTCCTGCGGGAGGACCTGACGCACCGGCTGATCGCCGAACTGAAGGCGGGCCGGCTGGATGCGGCCCTCATCGCGCTGCCGTTCGACGTGGGCGGGCTGGAGTGGGCACATGTGGCCGACGACGAGCTGATGGCCGCCCTGCCCGCCGATCACCCGCTGGCGCGGTTCAAGTCCGCCTCCCCCGAGGCGCTGGAGCGGGAGAACATGATCCTGCTCGAGGACGGCCACTGCCTGCGCGAGCACGCCCTGGCCACCTGCCGGCTGAACCCGCCGCGGATGGCCTCCGGCGAGGAGCCGTTCGCCGCCACCTCCCTGCCGACCCTGGTGCAGATGGTGAGCTCGGGCCTGGGGGTGAGCTTCCTGCCCCAGATGGCGGTGAACGCCGGTCTGGCGCGAAGCGCGCACGTGGAGGTCCGCCCAATCGACGCCGATCACCCGTCGCGCGAGATCGTCGTCGCCTGGCGCGCCGGCTCGAACCGCCGCGCCGAGGGGCGGATGCTGGCCGAGGTGCTGAAGGAGGTGTGACGCTGGCCGGGCCGCGCCCACCAGCCCCGTCATCCCGGACGGCCTGAAAGGCCGATCCGGGACCCAGGAGCAGCGGACTCTGGGTCCCGGCTCTCCGCTGCGCTCCGGCCGGGATGACGAGGCTGTTGCGGGGACGCTCGCGTCTCTCAGCCCCCCGCCGCCGTCCGCTGCATGGCGCAGAGCTCGCCGATACCCTTGCGGGCGAGGCTGAACAGGGCGTCGAACTCGGCCTGGGAGAAGCCGCGCTTCTCGCCGGTGGCCTGGACCTCGACGATGTCGCCGGTCCCGGTGAGCACGAAGTTGGCGTCGGCCTCGGCGTTGGAATCCTCCTCGTAGTCGAGGTCCAGCACCGGCGTGCCGGCGAAGATGCCGCAGCTGATCGCCGCCACCTGGTCGAGGATCGGGTCCTGAGCGATCACGCCCTCGTCCAGCAGGTACTTCGTGGCGAGGCGCAGGGCGACCCAGGCGCCGGTGATCGAGGCCGTGCGCGTGCCGCCGTCGGCCTGCAGCACGTCGCAGTCGATGGTGATCTGGCGCTCGCCCAGGGCCTTCAGGTCGACGATGGCGCGCATGGAGCGGCCGATCAGGCGCTGGATCTCCTGGGTGCGGCCGCTCTGCTTGCCGGCGGCGGCCTCGCGCCGGCCGCGGGTGTGGGTGGCTCTGGGCAGCATGCCGTACTCGGCGGTGACCCAGCCCTGGCCCTTGCCGCGCAGGAACCCGGGCACGCCTTCCTCCAGGCTGGCGGTCACCAGCACCTTGGTGTGGCCAAAGGTCGCCAGGCAGGATCCCTCGGCGTAGCGGGTGACGCCGGTCTCCAGCGTCACGGGTCGCAGCAGGTCGGGCGCGCGGTCGGATGGTCGCATGGGCGGGAACTCACGTGGCGGCGGCTTGCGCCGGGAAAGCCCGCGCTTATCCTAGATGCAGAAGGTCCAGTCCATGGCCGCAGAGGAAAGACCCCCGCACGCCGTGACACCATCGATGTTCGCCCGCGGGCCCTCGCTCGCCGACATGGACGCACGCGCCCGCGACATCTTCCGCCGCATCGTGGAAAGCTATCTGGAGACCGGGGAGCCGGTGGGCTCGCGCACCCTGTCGAAGGGCGGCGTCTCGCTGTCGCCGGCGTCCATCCGCAACACCATGCAGGACCTGACGCAGCTGGGCCTGCTAGGCGCGCCGCACGTCAGCGCCGGGCGGCTGCCGACGCATGCGGGTCTGCGGCTGTTCGTCGACGGCCTTCTGGAGGTGGGCGACGTCGCCGAGGAGGAGCGCCGGTCCATCGAGGCCCGCCTCCTGGCGCACGGCCGCAACTACGAGGACGCGCTGAACGAGGCCTCGTCGATCCTGTCGGGCCTGGCCGGCGGCGCGGGAGTGGTCGTCACGCCGATGCGGGACGCCGGCGTCACCCATGTGGAGTTCGTCTCGCTTTCCGGCGACCGGACGCTGGCGATCATGGTCTTCGACGACGGCACGGTGGAGAACCGGCTGATCCGCCTGCCGGTCGGCGTCACGCCGTCGGCGCTGCAGGAGGCGTCCAACTTCCTGAACGCCCGGATGCGCGGCCGCACCCTGGCGGAGGCCAAGACCGACCTTCGCGCCGAGCTGGACCGCGCGCGCCGCGAGCTCAACGACAGCGCCGCGCGCCTAGTGGAGGATGGGCTGGCGGCCTGGGGCGGCGGCGAGGGCGAGGACCGGGCGCTGATCGTCCGCGGCCGCGCCAACCTCCTGGAGGACCGCGAGGCGCTGGAGGACCTGGAACGGGTCCGTTCGCTGTTCGAGGACCTGGAGCAGAAGGAGCAGCTGATCCAGCTCCTGGACGGGGTCCGCGACGGCGAGGGCGTGCGCATCTTCATCGGGGCGGAGACGCGGCTCTTTTCCCTTTCGGGTTCCGCTGTGATCGCGGCGCCCTATATGACGGGCTCGCAGAAGGTGGTGGGCGCGATCGGCGTCATCGGTCCCGCCCGCCTGAACTATGCCCGGGTCATTCCGTTGGTGGACTACACCGCCCGCGTGCTTGGCCAGGTGATGAACGTCTAAGGGTCACGAAGAGAAGATGTCCGAAGAGAACACCTCCGCCGACCAGGAGCCGACGGACGGCGTCGACGTCGACGCCCCCGCCCTGCTGGCGGAGATCCAGGCGCTGAAGGAGCAGGTGCTCCGCTACGCCGCCGAAGCCGAGAACACCAAGCGCCGGGCCGAGCGCGAGACGAACGACGCGCGCGCCTACGCCATCACCAAGTTCGCCCGCGACCTGCTCGGCGTGGCCGACAACTTCGACCGCGCGCTGGCCGCCGCCCCGCAAGGGGGCGAGGACGCCGTGAAGAACTTCGTCGTCGGCGTCGAGATGACGTCCAAGGCGCTGCAGACCGCCTTCGACAGCAACGGCCTGAAGAAGATCGATCCGCCCAAGGGCGAGAAGTTCGATCCCCACAAGCACCAGGCGATGATGGAGCAGCCGGCGTCCGACGTGGAGCCGGGCGGGATCATCCAGGTGCTGCAGCCGGGCTACGAACTCCTGGGCCGACTGGTGCGCCCGGCCATGGTCGTAGTGGCGGCCAAGGCGGCGTCCACGCCGAAGCCCGACGGCGGCGGCGCGAACCCGTACGCGTCGGGCGAGGCCGAGGGTTCCGGCGGGTCGGTGGACACGCGCGCCTGACGTTCCGTAGCGTCCTCCGTGGATAAGGCGTCGAACGGCGGCGCTGCGGGCTTTCACACGCTTACGAAATCGCTAATGTCCGTGGTCCCCTCCCTTCGGGGCGCACGTGGACACGGCTGATTCGGCATCGGGCGGATCGGGGGCGTGCGATTGGCGAGCCGGGACCTGGAATGAAGCTGACGATCGAACGCGCCGCATTGCTGAAGGCGCTTGGGCACGTGCAGAGCGCGGTGGAGCGCCGGAACACGATCCCGATCCTGTCGAACGTGCTCCTGTCGGCCGACCGGGACCGCCTGACCTTCTCGGCCACCGACCTCGACATGGAGATCGTCGACGAGGCCATGGCCCAGGTGGACCAGGGCGGCCAGATCACGGCGCCGGCCCACACCCTCTATGAGATCGTCCGCAAGCTGCCCGAGGGCGCCGACGTCTCGCTCAGCTTCACCGGCGAGGATCCGCGCCTGACCGTGGCGGCCGGCCGCTCGCGCTTCAACCTGCCGGTGCTGCCGGCCGGCGACTTCCCGGTGATGTCGGCCGAGGGCTTCTCGGGCGCCATGAGCGTGGACGTGAACGACCTCATCCGACTGATCGACAAGACCCGCTTCGCCATCTCGGCGGAGGAGACGCGCTACTATCTGAATGGCCTCTACGTCCACACGGTGATCGTCGACGGCGCGCCGCGCCTGCGGGCGGTGGCGACGGACGGATCGCGCCTGGCCCTTGCCGACATGCCCGCGCCGGAAGGCGCCGCCGGCGCGCCGGGCGTGATCGTCCCGCGCAAGACGATCGGCGAGCTGCGCCGCCTGCTGGACGACGCGGGCGAGACGGTGGACCTGCAGATCAGCCCGCAGAAGGTGCGCCTGGAGATGAACGGCGCGGCGCTCACCTCGAAGGTGATCGACGGCAACTTCCCCGACTACGCGCGGGTCATCCCCAAGGACAACACCCGGATCGTGATGGTCGACGCCAAGCTGTTCGCCCAGGCGGTCGACCGCGTGGCCACGATCTCGGCCGAGAAGAGCCGCTCGGTGCGCATGGCCATCGAGGCGGGCAAGGTGGTGCTGACCGTCCGCAACATGGAGGCCGGCCAGGCCGTCGAGGAGCTGGAGATCGACTACGACGGCGAGGCCTTCGAGCTGTCGTTCAACGCCCGCTACCTGCTGGACATCACCGACCAGATCTCGGGCGAGACCATGGAGCTGCGCTTCGGCGGCCCGAACGACCCGGCCCTGGTGCTGGATCCGGGCGACGCGGACGTCCAGTACATCCTGATGCCGCTCAGGGTCTAAGGGCCCGCCCGGCGGTAGGTGAAGTCGAAGCTGGGGCCCCAGGTCCTGCCGCCGTCCGTCGACTGCTCCCCGAGCTGGCGGACCGAGCCGTCCGGGTTCGGGGTATAGGTCATGCGCACCAGCGGCCCGCCCCAGACGCCGGTCAGCACCATGGCCTCGCCGTTCCAGCCGCCGGTGAAGTCGGCGCGTGTGCCGGCGCTGTCGATCCAGGTCTGTTTCCAGGCCTTCTCGGCGGGCAGGTAGATATTGAGGCTGCCGCCCGTCTGGCCGTTCTTCGGCATCCAGTTCTCGCGGATGCCGCAGCCGTTGTAGAGCTTCTCGATCAGGCTCTCGGCGACGACCCGATCCTGGCCGGTCGGCGAGACCTGCCAGCGGCCGACCCAGAAGTCGAACTGGCGATGCTGCGGCGTGTCGCAGGGCGCGGGTTTCGGCGGCGGCGCCTGCGCCTGGACGGCCGACGGCGCCAGCGCGAGGAGCGCGGCGGCGAGGAGCCCCCCGCAAGCGCCCCGCGCCCGGAAGGTCGACGTATGCGCGCCCGCCATGGCCGTCACGCCTTTCCGCCGCCCAGCCGGGCGGCGTAGGGCAGGGCGAACAGGTAGAGCCCCGTCGGCAGGAGCAGGAAGAGCGGGACGAGCGCCAGGAAGTAGAGCCATGTCGCCGGTTGGCCGCCGCTGACCGCGAAGACGAGGTTGACCACGAATCCCAGCGTGAACGCCACGGACAGCCAGCGGTGGACCTGCCGGACGAGGTTGTTCCAGTTCAATGCGACCTCCCTATTTCATGAGACCGGGGCGGGCGCGCGTCAGTCTCGCGCCAGCACCGTTTCCAGGTTCGAGAAGAACTGCTTCCAGCCGGCGTGAGCGCCACCGTAAGCCTGCTTCTGGCCCGGCCGGAACCCCGATTGCTCCATCCTGAGGAACGTGCCCGACGGGGTGGGCGTCAGCGTGAAGGTCACGACGCTCTCCAGGGCGAAGGCGGGATCCTCGTTTGCGAAGTTCCAGGTGTAGGCCAGCGTCCGGTTCGGCTCGATCGCCATCACCTCGCAGTCCAGCACGCCGCCCCAGTCGCCGCGCAGGCTGAAGCGGTGACCTACGACCGGCGCGAAGTCGTTCTTCATCAGCCACTCGGCGATCAGGTGCGGCTGGGTCAGCGCCCGCCAGAGCTTTTCCGGGGGGTGCGCGAACTCCCGCTCGACGACGACGGTGCGGGTCTCGGTTTCGGGGCGGTTCATTGGTCCATCCGTCGGAGCAGGTCTTCGAGTCCGTCGAACCGTCCTTCCCAGAAGCCCGCCATCTGGCTGGTCCAGTCGACCAGCGGCGCCAGGGCGCCGAGCTGCGCGCTGTAGTGCGTCTGGCGGCCCGCGTGGCGGTCGCGCACCAGGCCGGCCCGCTTCAACACCGCTAGGTGCTTGGAGACGGCGGGCTGGGAGATGCCGGCCTCGGCGGTCAGGGCCCCCACGGTCAGTTCGCCGTCTCGGCACAGCCGCTCGAACAGCGCTCGCCGGGTCGGATCGGCGAGGGTTCGGAAGAGAACGTCGTGGGGGAGCGCCGGCGGCAATTGATAGCTCATGAGTTATGATTCGATATATAACCGACCGGATATGAGAGTCCATCGGGAATCCGGCGAAGGCCCATCAGCGGGGACCAGGGCTTCCCTTTCGGGCCGCGCGCCCGTAACCCTCACAGGCCATGGACGCCGAACTCAAGCTCTCGACCGCGCCGATCCGCGACCCGCGCTATGCGCCGCGGCGGCTCGAGGTCGACGAACGGCCCGGCGGCGAGTTCGTGCTCACCAATCCGACGCCGTTCTCGACGGAGCATCTGACGGCCACCTCGGCGCTGGCCCACTGGGCGGCTGCGGCGCCCGACCGGATCTGGCTGGCGGAGCGTTCCGGAGACGGCTGGCGCACCGTGAACTTCGCCGAGGCCTGGCAGCGGATCGCCGAGCTGGCCGCCGGTCTTCGCGACCTGGGGATCGTCGGCGAGCGGCCCCTGATGATCCTGAGCCGCAATGCGATCGACCATGCCCTGATCGCCTATGCCGCCATGGGCCAGGGCCTGCCGGTGGCGCCGGTTTCGTCGCAGTACGGCCTGCCCGGCGCCAACCTTGGCCGGCTCGCCCACGCCTGCGAGGCCCTGAACCCCGCCGCCGTCTATACGGAGGACGCCGCGCTGTTCGCCGACGGGCTCGGCGCCCCGGCGCTCGCCGGACTTCCCGTGATCGCCGCGATCAATCCGAGATCCGGCGACGTGGCGCTGGCCGACCTCTATGGCAAGGGATCCGCCCCGCCGACGGCCACGCCCGACCAGCACGCCAAGTACCTGCTCACGTCCGGTTCGACCGGCCTGCCCAAGGCGGTCATCAACACGCACCGCGGCATGAGCACCAACGCGGCCCAGATCACCGCCTGTTTCGCCGACCCCGCCGACCCGCTGGTGATGGTCCATTCGGCGCCGTGGAGCCACAGCCTCGGCGCCAACGCGATCCTGCACTACTCGGCCCACCGCGGCGGCTCGCTCTACATCGACGCCGGCCAGCCCACGGCGGCGAAATTCGGCGAGACGGTCAGGAACCTGCGGGAGGTTGCGCCCACCTACCAGAACATGGTCCCGGCCGCCTGGATGCTGTTCGCCGAGGAGCTGGAGAAGGACGAGGGCCTGGCGCGGGCGTTCTTCTCCCGCGTTCGGCTCCTGCAGTACGGGGGCGCGGCCCTGGGTCAGGCGACGGCCGACCGGATCCAGGCCGTGGCGGTCCGCACCGTCGGCGAAAGGATCAGCTTCGGCTCGGGCTACGGCGCCACCGAGACAGGCCCGACGGCCTGCAATGTGCATTGGCCGAACACCCGTATGGGCATGATCGGCGCGCCTCTGCCGGGCACGTCGGTGCGGCTGGTTCCCGAGGCCGGCAAGCTGGAGTTCCGGGTCAAGGGTCCGCAGGTGACGCCCGGCTACCTGGGCCGGCCGGAGGCCTCGGCCGCGGCCTTCGACGAGGAGGGGTTCTACCGCGTGGGCGACGCCGCCCGCTTCGTCGATCCGGAAGATCCCAAGGCGGGGATGATCTACGACGGGCGCCTCTCGGAGAATTTCAAACTGGCGTCCGGCACCTTCGTCATGGTCGGCGAGCTGCGCATCGGCGCGATCGGAGAGATCGGCGACGCGGTGACCGACGCCGTGGTCTGCGGCGAGAACGGCCAGGCCGTCGGCCTGCTCCTCTACCCCAATCCGACGATGGCTCCCGACCGCATCGCCGCCGACGTCCACAAGGGGATCGCGGCGTTCAACGCCCGCGCCAAGGGATCGGGCGGGCGGATCGCCCGGGCCCTGGTCCTGGAGGGCCCGCCCGACGCCGGCGCGGGCGAAATCACCGACAAGGGCTATATCGCCCAGAGCCTCGCCCGCACCCTGCGCGCCGCCGCCGTAGAGCGGCTGTTCGCCGACCCCGCCCCCTCTGACGTGATGGTGTTTGAATGAACGGCGCCGACGCCCTGATCTCGACCCTGGTGGCCAACGAGGTCACCGCCTGCTTCGCAAATCCCGGCACGTCCGAGATGCAGTTCGTGGCCGCCCTCGACGGCGTGCCGGCGATGCGTCCGGTGCTGTGCCAGTTCGAGGGCGTGGCCACCGGCGCGGCGGATGGCTACGGCCGCATCGCCGACCGGCCCGCCTGCACCCTGCTGCACCTGGGCCCCGGCTACGGCAACGGCGTGGCCAACCTGCACAACGCGCGGCGGGCCTTCACGCCGATCGTCAACGTGATCGGCGACCACGCGACCTATCATCGCCAGTACGACGCGCCGCTGAACTCCGACATCGCCACGCTGGTGAAGCCGAACTCCATCTGGGTGAAGTCGGCCGACACGCCCGACAGCGTCGCGGGCCTCGCCGCCGAGGCCGTGGCCGCCAGCTTCGGCCCGCCCGGCGGCCCGGTCAGCCTGATCCTGCCGGCCGACGCGGCCTGGCTGCCGGCCAAGGGCGAGACCGTCCTGGCCCAGAAGCCGGTGCGGCCGGCGCCGGCGGGCTCCGCCGTCGAAGCCGCGGCCAAGGCCATCAAGGCGGCGAAGAAGCCGGTCGTCCTGCTGGGCGGCCAGGCTTGCCGCGCCGAGGCGCTGAAGGAAGCCGCGCGGCTCGAGGCCGCCGGCGTCACGGTCTATACGGACACCTTCGTCGCCCGCCAGCCGCGCGGCGCCGGGACCTTCGCGCCGAAGAAGATGCAGTACTTCGGCGAGATGGCGCTGGCCGAGCTCGAGGGCGTCGACCTGATGGTCTTCGCCGGGACGACCACGCCGGTCGCCTTCTTCGCCTATCCGAACCGGCCCAGCGTCCTGGTCCCCGAGGGCTGCGCGACGCTGACGCTGTCGCAGCGGGCCGAGGATTCCGTGGCGGGCCTCGCGGCCCTGGCCGACGCCCTGGGCGCGCCGAAGTCGGGGGCCGTACAGTCGCTCGAACTGCCCGAGGCGGGACCGACGGGCAAGCTCACGGCCTATGCCGTCGGCGCCTCGATCGCCCGGCACGTGCCCGAGGGCGCGATCATCTGCGACGATGCGGTGACCTCCGGGGCCGGCGTCGCCGCCGGGACCGCGAAGGCGCGTCCGCACGAGGTGCTGGCGCTGACCGGCGGCGCGATCGGGATCGGCCTGCCGCTGGCCATCGGCGCCGCCGTGGCCGCCCCGGACCGCAAGGTGCTGAGCCTCAACGGCGACGGCGCGGCGATGTACACGGTCCAGGCCCTGTGGACGATGGCGCGCGAAAACCTGGACGTCACCGTCGTGGTCTTCGCCAACTACACGTACCGGATCCTGAACGTGGAGATGGAGCGCACCGGCGCGGGCAAGGCCGGGCCCTCGGCCAAGAAGCTGCTGGACCTGGGCGATCCCAACATCGACTGGGTCCCAGTGGCTAAGGGCCTCGGCCTGCCGGCGGTGAGCTGTGCGACCGGCGAAGACTTCGAGAAGGCCTTCGCCGCCGCCATGGCCCAGAAGGGCCCGATGTTCATCGAGGCGAAGATCTGACGGGCCCTAGAGCCTTTCCCGTTCAAACGGAATCGTTTGAGCGGGACAAAAAGGGCTCTAAATCACAAGCTTGAGCGCGATCTGATCGCAGAACCGGTTTCCACTTTTGCGGATCGCGCTCTAGAGGCCCTCGGCCAGGATCACCCGGTAGTCGGCGCCCTTGAGGCGGTGCTGCTTGGCCTCCTGGTAGGCGGGGCTGTCGTACCAGGCTTTCGCCGCAGCCTTGTCGGGGAACTCGATCAGGACCACGCCCTCGGCGGGATCGCCCTCCAGCACCTCCAGGGGGCCGTAGAAGGCCAGCGGCTTGATCTGGTGGTCGCCGCGGGCCGCCCCCGCCTTCTGGCTGTAGACTTTCAGCTCCTCGGCGTCGTGCGTCTTGTTCTTGATGAAGATCACATAGGCCGGCATCGCAGTACTCTCCTCGGGTTGCGGCGGCACCCTCGCCACCCTGCCGCGGCGTCCGGCAAGCCGGAAAGAAGAAGGCCCGCGGATCGCTCCGCGGGCCTCCGACCGTACGGTCCTGCCGTCCGGATCAGGTGTTGCCGGGCAGCTTGCAGTTGCCGGCGAAGGCGCAGCCGATGGCCTTCACGGCGTTGATGGTCGGCTTGCTCTGGTACTCGATCACATAGCCCTTCAGCCCGTCGGCGCAGGCCACCTCCATGAAGGTGTTGCCGGCGTCGTTCTTGCCGATGACGCGGGTGTTGGAGACGTCGCAGGACTTGTAGTCGAACTTGTGCAGGTCCTTGGTCAGATTGGCGTAGCCGCGGGCCGCATCCGACAGCGAGCACTTGAAGCCCGCCACCGGCGCGCGGCCGCAGTCGACCACCTGGCCCTTCTGGCCGGCCTGGAAGATGCCGATGGCGCCCGAGCCGTCCTTGCAGACCAGCTCGACGACCTCACGGCCCGGCTCGTTCACCGGGAACAGCGCGTACTTGTCGACGTCGCAGGCCATGCCGGCCTCGGAGGCGAGCTTCGTGTAGAGGGCCGCCTGCTCGGTCTGCGCCTGGCGAGCGTCGGTCAGGGTGCAGCCGCCCAGGATCTGCGAGGCCTTGGAGCACTCGTAGGTGTCGGCGAGCGCGCCGCCGGCCACCTTGTAGATGTAGCCCTTCCCGTCCTGGCACGAGGCCTCGTAGAAGGTCGAGCCATCCTTCGACATGCCGACGAAGCGGCGGTCTTTGATGACGCAGCCGTTGTTCGCGGCCGCCACGTACTTGTCCATCACCGCCATGCGCGTGGCCTTGTCGCTCAGCGTGCATTTGATGTTGGTGTCGGCGTCGTCGTACATCAGGCAGTTCTGCGCCTGGACGGGCTTGCTGCTGTCGAACGGCACGCCGGCGACGACGATGTAGCCGGGACCCTCCTGACAGGCGACTTCCATGTAGGTGCTGGTCTTGGTCTGGCCGATGCCGCGGGCCTGTTGCGGCAGGCACTCAACCCCGGCCTGCTTCATCAGCGGCTGGAGCGTGGCCTTGGGATCGGCGTTGCCGGGCAGCAGGCACGGCGCCGCCGGCGGCTGGTCGGGACCGGGCGGGGTGTTGGCCTCGATGCAGGTGTAGGCCGTGATGGCGCCTTCGGCCGGCTTCTGCAGCACGAAGCCCATCGTCCCGGGGGCGCAGGCGACTTCGTAGTAGGACGTCTTGGTCTTGCGGTCCTGGCCGATCAGGCGCGCATCGGAAACCTGGCAGGGGATGTTGGCCGCCTGCAGCACGGCGGGCGCTTCCTCCATGCCCTGCTTGCGGGACTTCTCGGAGATCTCCGCACCCTTCTTGCCCTGCGACACCGCCGCGGCCGGCAGCATCATGGCCGCCGCCAGCGCCATCGCCAGCCCGATTGCTCTAGGCGTTCTCACCGTCATCTTCTCCTGGTCGTGACCCTGGGTCGTGAATTCGCGGGGCGAATAAGCGCCGCGATCCCTCGCGGGTCAAGCTAGGGGGCGAACCCGGCCGAACTGTGGCCTTCTTCCAAGGGGTTAGGACGAGCTTCGCTCCTCAACGACCGATTGCGGCGACTCGCCGCAGGGCCTCAGGCGCGCCGGACAGTGAGCACGGCGCCGCTGACGCCGACCACCTCCACCGTGGCCCCGGCCTCCAGCCCCTGGCCCTCCGCGAGCTCGGCGGCCCACTCCTTGCCGTCGATGAAGACGCGCCCGGCGCGGCCCGGGAAGTCGCCCACCGCCGCACCCCGGTGTCCGATCAGCCGGGCGACGTTGTCGTTGATGTCCCCAGCGGCGGCCGGGACCGAGCGCGGCAGGTAGCGGCGGGCCAGCAGGGTCGAGGCGATCGTCAGCGCGGCGAACAGCAGGAGCGCGGTGGGGACGTTGGCGTCCAGGAAGGCCACGACCGCGCCGGTGGCCGCCGCGGAGGCGGCCGCCCACAGGAGCCAGCCCGACCCCGTCATGACCTCGATGGCCAGCAGGGCGGCGGCGAGCGCGGCCCAGACCCAGAAGGGCTGGTTCGCATAGAGGCCCGCGATGGTGTCCATGGCTCAGGTTCCGGTCTGCGGCACGCCGCCGCGGCCGCGCGCCGGCGGGCGGGGCGGAGGGCCCTCGGCGCCGATCGCCTTCACCAGCTCGCCGATCCCGCCGACGGTGCCCACCAGGGCGCCCATTTCCGCCGGAACGATGACCGTCTTCTGCTGCGGGCTCCGCGCCAGTTCGGCGAAGGCGTCCACGTACTTCTGGGCGACGAAGTAGTTGATGGCGTTGACGTCGCCGCGGGCGATCGCCTCGGAGACCATGGTCGTGGCCTTGGCCTCGGCCTCCGCCTCGCGCTCGCGGGCCTCGGCGTCGCGGAAGGCCGCCTCGCGGCGGCCCTCGGCCTCCAGGATGGCCGCCTGCTTGGCGCCCTCGGCGCGGGCGATGGCGGCCGACTTCTCGCCGTCGGCCTCGGTGATCACCGCACGCCGTTCGCGCTCGGCCTTCATCTGGCGGGCCATGGCGGCGGTGATGTCCGGCGGCGGCTGCAGGTCCTTGATCTCGATGCGCGCCACCTTGACGCCCCACGGCGTGGTGGCCTGGTCGATCACGTCCAGGAGGCGCGTATTGATGGCGTCGCGCTGGCTCAGCACCTCGTCCAGCTCCATCGAGCCCACGACCGTCCGCAGGTTCGTCATGGCCAGCTGCTGGATGGCGTAGTTCAGGTTGTCGACCCGGTAGGCGGCCGCCGCGGCGTCCATCACCTGGATGAAAACGATGCCGTCCACCTGGACCACGGCGTTGTCCTTGGTGATCACCTCCTGGCGCGGCACGTCCAGGACCTGCTCCATCATGTTCACGCGCCGGCCGACGCCCTCGACGAACGGCGTCAGGAAGCTGATCCCGGGCTTCAGCGTGCGCGTGTAGCGGCCAAAGCGCTCGACGGTGAACTCACGACCCTGCGGCACGATCTTGATGGCCCCGAAGGCCACGACCACGGCCAGCACCAGGAACACCGCAGCGACGGTCATTCCCATATCCATCAGCGCACCCTCCCCAAGACGCGGTCAAGCTTATGCCCGTCCGGGCCGTTCCGCGACGGAAATCGGATCGCCGGGCGACCTGCGTCGCTGCGCGGAAGGTGGTCTACTGGCTCGACTTGCACATGCGGCGGATGCGTCCGGCGGCGCCGTGGAATCCGTGGTCGCGGGCGAGGTCCTCGGCCGCCTCGCAGTTTCCAGCCGCCAGCTCGGCGTTGATGCGGCGCTCCAGTTCGACCCGGTCGCGCGCTTCGCCTCCGGCGCTGAGCGTGCGGGCGCGATCACCCTTGCGGACGAAGCTGTCCATTTCGGTCGGCCGCGGCGCAAAGCCGTCCGCCAGGGTCGACCGGCGGCCGGGATCGGCGCAGGACGCCACCGTCCCGCGGGTGTCGCCGCAGTCCTGGGATGCGTTCACGTCCTGGGCGGCCGCCGCGCTCGCCAAGGCGGTTCCGCAGATCATCGCCAGCCACGCCGCCCGCTTCATGGGAGAGTCTCCGTTGTTCGCAACCGTGACGATAGAGAGCGTCGCCTTGTCGCGCCAGAGCGCGCTGCTCGCGCCGCGCCCTTTCGTCTGTTAGGCCGGGACCATGATGCGACGCCTTTTCATCCTCCCCGCCGCCGCGCTGTGCGTGGCCGCGGCTCCGGCCCAGAAGGCTCCGGCGACCGCCGCCTTCGACGCCCAGAACCCGCAGGGCCTGATGGGGCTTGTCGGCGAGGCGGGGGCGCAGGTTCGCACCGATCGCAAGGACGGCGACTCGGTGTTCGTCACGGTCACGTCGGCCGCGGCCAACTTCTCGGTCCAGTTCGCTGGCTGCAACGCCCAGGGGCGCGCCTGCCAGGCGGCCCTGTTCGACAGCTTGCTGGAAGGCTCGCCGACCCTGGCCCAGATCAACGGCTTCAACCAGACGTCCGTCTTCTGCCGCATCTACCAGGACAAGGGCGGGCGGGCCCACGCCATCTACGCGGCGCTGCTGGTCAAGTCCGATACGCGCGACAGCGCGATGCTGCACCTGGCGGCCTGGCAGGGATGCCTGGGCGAGGCGTCGGGCTTCGTCCGCGACCCCGTCGCCTACCTGGCCAACGCCGCCTAGGCGATTCAGGCCGGAACGGCGGACCGTCCCCGGATCGCCACGACGCGGTCGATCGCGGCCTCGGCCTCGGCCATGAGCCGCGCCACGATCTCGCCGGCCGGCAGGACCTCGTGCACGCCGCCCGCGGACTGGCCCATGGCGAAGCACGAGCGGTCCGCGTCCAGCCCCTCGATCTGGCCACCGATGCCGCCCATCACGCCCGCACGGCTGGACAGGATGGCCTGGTGGGGGAAGGGTTGGATGTCCTGAGGCCGCCGCTCCCAATCTTCCACATAAGGGTTCTTCTTCACCCGCATGGGCTTGCCCGAGTAGCAGCGGGTCCGCACGGTGTCCTCGTCCGACGCCTGGACGATGGTGTCGCGGTACATCTGTCCGGCGTGGGCTTCCTGGCTGGCGATGAACCGGGTGCCCATCCAGACCCCGACCGCGCCCAGGCTGAGCGCCGCCGCCAGGCCGCGCCCGTCGTAGAGGCCGCCCGCGGCCACCACGGGGATCTTCACCGCCTCCACCGCCTGGGCGACCAGGGGCATGGTGCCGACGAGGCCGGTGTGGCCGCCGCCCTCGCCGCCCTGGCAGATGACCGCGTCGCAGCCGGCCTGCTCGGCCTTCACCGCGTGCTTCACCGCCCCGCAGACCACCATCACCTTCAGCCCGGCCTTCTTGAGCTTCTCCAGGATCGGCATGGGCACGCCCAGGCCGGCCACGAAGCTGGAGGCGCCCTCCTCGATGATCACGTCGACCGAGGCCGTCAGGCTCTCCGGCGAGGCCGCCAGCAGGTCGACGCCGAAGGGCTTGTCGGTGAGCGTCTTCACCTGCCGCATCTGATCGCGGATGAAGTCAGGTCCGGTGCCCGCCATGCCGAGGACGCCGTAGCCGCCGGCGTTGGAGACGGCCGCCACGAGCTCGGCGTAGGACACCCCGCCCATGCCGGCCAGCATGATCGGGTGCTTCACCCCCAACAGATCGCAGAGCTTGGTGTGCAGGGCCATCGGCCGTCCTCCCGAGATTTCGGGGCAGGATGGCGCCGTAGGTTATCGTTGAAAACCGTGACGCGAGGTCAGGCGGCCGTCCAGCCGCCGTCAATGGTGTAGGCCGCGCCCGTCGTGGACCCGCCCAGGTCGGAAACCAGGTAGAGCAGCATCCCGGCCAGCTGGTCGTATTCCACGAACGCCTTGTTGGGCTGGGCGGCCAGGATCACTTCCTCGACCACCCGCTCGGGGCTGATGCCGCGAGTGCGCGCCTGGTCGCCGATCTGCATCTCGACCAGCGGCGTTTTCACGTAGCCGGGGCAGATGGCGTTCACGGTGATGCCCGCGCGGGCCACCTCCAGGGCGCAGGACTTGGTGAAGCCCACCACCCCGTGCTTGGCTGCGACATAAGCCGACTTGAACGGCGAGGCCACGAGGCCGTGCGCCGAGGCGATGTTGACCACCCGCCCACGCCCCTGGGCCTTCATCAGCGGCAGCGCATGCTTCGTCGCGTGGAACGTCGACGACAGGTTGATCGCGATGATCTGGTCCCACTTCTCCTCGGGGAACTCGTCTACCGCCGCCACGTGCTGGACGCCGGCGTTGTTCACCAGGATATCGAGGCGGCCGAACGCCTTGTGGGTCGTGGCGATCAGGTCGGCGATCTCGGCGGGCCTGGTCATGTCGGCGCCGTGGTAGAGCGCCTTCACCCCGGACGAGGCCTCCAGCGCCGCCCGGTCGGCCTCGATCTTGGCCGCGTCGCCGAAGCCGTTCAGCACGACATTCACGCCCTGGCCGGCCAGCGCCGTGGCCATGGCCAGTCCGATGCCGCTGGTGGAGCCGGTGACGACGGCCGTCTGGCCCTTGAGATCGTAGTCGACGGCCATGGTCAGGCGCCCTTGCTGCGGGCGGCGGCCACGGGCGGCGGCTGCGGCCGGGTGAACACATATTCCTCGTCGGACGAAAGCTGCGCCTGGAAGGCGTAGCCGTCGCGGTCGAAGCTCCGAAGGTCGGCGGCGCGCTCTATGCGATGGTCGATGGCGTAGCGGGCCATCGCCCCCCGCGCCCGCTTGGCGAAGAAGGAGATGATCCGCGCCTCGCCGTCCTTCTCCTCCAGGAAGCGGCAGGAGACGACGGGAAGCTTGAGGGCGGCGCGGTCGACGGCGCCGAAGTATTCGCCGCTGGCGCAGTTCACGAGGGTGCGATCCTTGTGGCCCTCCGCCGCCGCGTTCAGCGCCTCGGCGATGCGCGGGCCCCAGAAGTCGTAGAGGCTCGCGCCCCGCGGCGTCTTGATCCGCACCCCCATCTCCAGCCGGTAGGGCTGGATGGCGTCGAGGGGCCGCAGCACGCCGTAGAGGCCCGACAGGATCCGCACATGGTCCTGCGCCCAGGCCAGCGCCTTCCGGTCGAGCTCGCGGGCGCGCAGCCCGAGATAGACGTCGCCGTTGAACGCGAAGGCCGCCTGCAGCCCATCGTCGCTCTCGGGATCGAAGGCCTGGAACCGCTCGCGGTTGAGCTGCGCCAGGCTGTCGGAGAGCGACATCATCCGCTTGAGGTCGGCCGTGCGGAGTTTCCGCGTCGTCCTGGCGAGTTCTGCGGTCTGGTCCGCCAGCTGCGGCAGGGTCAGCGGCGCGGACTCCGGGGCGGCGTCGAAATTCAGCGCCTTGGCCGGAGAGAGCACGATCAGCATCACGCGTCTCTTAAGCGCCGCCGCCCGCCGCGCCAAGATGCTTTGCTGCAATGCAGCGTGGAGGCATGGCATCGCCTCCTTCCGACCGTCATCGCCCGGCTTGTCCGGGCGACCCATAGACACCGGTCGCGCAAGGAAGGCTGCGGAATCGACCCGGCTCGCCTCGCACGCCGCGTCTATGGATGGCCCGGACAAGCCGGGCCATGACGTTCAAGTTGGGAGCGAGGACGCGATGGCAGGCGCCGACCTCTCAGAACAGCACCCGCGGATTCAGGATGCGTTTTGGGTCGAGCGCGCGGCGGATCGCCCGCTGCATGTCTAGTTCGACCGGGCTCTTATAGCGGGCGCCCTCGGCCGTCTTCATGGCGCCCAGGCCGTGCTCGGCGCTGATCGAGCCGCCCAGCTTCGCAACAATGTCGTGCACGATGCGCGAGCCCTGATCGCGCCGCGCCGAATGCTCCGCGTCCGAGCCGCCGTCCGGCCGCAGGACGTCGTAGTGGATGTTGCCGTCGCCCACGTGGCCGAAGGCGGCGATGCGCGCGCCGGGCGCGAACGCCTGCATGGCGGCGGTCGCCTCCTCGAGGAAGGCGGCCACCTGGCTCACCGGCACGGCGATGTCGTGCTTCCAGGTGGCGCCCTCGGGCTTCTGCGCCGGGGACTGGTTCTCGCGGATCGCCCACAGGGCCCTGGCCTGGGTCTCGGTCTGGGCGACCACGGCGTCGCGGACCAGCCCGGCCTGCAGGCCCGCCGCCAGGAACCGTTCCATCGCCGCCTCCGCCGAGCCCGGCTCGCCCGAGGCGAACTCGGCCAGCACGTACCACGGGTGCGGCGCGCCCAGGGGATCCCGCGTCCCGGCGATGTTCCTGAGCGCGAAGTCGATCCCGAGCCGACCCATGAGCTCGAAGGCCTCGACCGCGCCGCCCGTCTCGTCCTTGGCCTCGGCCAGCAGCCGGATGGCGTCGGCGGGCGTTCCGACCCCGATCATCGCCACCGCGCGCGAGGCCATGACGGGATAGAGCTTCAGCGCCGCGGCCGTCACGACGCCCAGGGTGCCCTCGGCGCCGATCAGAAGCTGCTTGAGGTCATAGCCGGTGTTGTCCTTGCGCAGGCGCTTCAGTCCGTTCCAGACCTCGCCGTTGGGCAGCACCGCCTCCAGGCCCAGTACGAGGCTGCGGGTCATGCCGTAGCGCAGCACTTGCGTGCCGCCCGCGTTCGTCGAGACGATCCCGCCGACCGTGGCCGTGCCCTCGGACGCCAGGCCGACGGGGAACCGTCGCCGCACGCCCGCGGCCGCCGCATGGACCTCGGACAGCGTCACGCCGGCCTCGGCGATCAGCGCGTCGTCGAAGGCGTCCACCTCCCGGATCGCCTTCAGCCGCTCGGTGGACAGCAGGATCTCGCCCTGGGGGATCTGGCCGCCCACCAGACCGGTGTTGCCGCCCTGGATGGTGATCGGCTGGCCCGCCTCGAAGCAGACGCCGACGACGGCGGCCACCTCCTGCGTGGTTCTGGGCAGCGCGAGAAAAGGCGTCTGGCCTACCCAGCGGTCGCGCCATTCCACCAGCTTGGGCGCGATCCGCTCGGCGTCGTCGCTCCAGCCGCCCTCGCCCAGCACGGACTTCAGGCGGGAGATCACATCGGCGGGGACGGGGGCGGTCATGCGAATACTTTAGTCCGAGGGCGCTAGCCCACAAACCCCGCCGCCCGCTTCAGGCGGTCGTTGATCGCCTCGCCCAGGCCCTCGTCGGGGATCGGCGCGACCGCGATTCCCGTCGTCTGCGTCCGGTCAGCGGCGCGCAGGTAGGCGAAGAGGTTGGCTGCCGCCTCGGCGAGGTCGCCGGTCGGGCTGAGGTTGAACGGCCCGGTCCCCTGCGGCCCAAACGATAGCCACGCCTCGCCCGGCGCGGGCGCGGTCACGCCCATCCGCACAGGCGCGTTCGGCGCGTAGTGGCGGGTGAGGCGGCCGGGGGAGCGCTTGGCGTCGGCCTCGGCCTCGGTGAGGGGGCCCACCACCGCCTCGATCTCGGCCCGCGTCACTGCGCCTGGCCGCAGCAGGCGCGGCGCGTCCAGCAGGGCCACGACCGTGGACTCCAGGCCGATGGCGCAGGGCCCGCCATCCAGCGCCGCGGCCGCCGCTTCGCCGGTCTCGTCCAGGGCGTCGGCCAGGGTCGTGGGACTGGGCCGGCCGGAGCGGTTGGCGGAGGGCGCCACCACCGGTCCGCCGAACGCTTCGATCAGGGCGTGGGCCAGGGGATGGGCCGGGGCGCGGACGGCCACCGTGTCCAGGCCCGCCCGCGCCAGGTCGCAGACCGCCTCGCCGTCGCGGACGGGGAGCACCAGGGTCAATGCGCCCGGCCAGAAGCGCGCGGCCAGCGCCTCGGCGCGGTCGTCGAAGACAGCGATCCGCCGCGCCATCTCCACGTCGGCCACGTGGGCGATCAGGGGGTTGAAGGCCGGCCGGCCCTTCGCCTCGTAGACGGCCGCCACGGCCCACGCATTGGCCGCGTCGGCCGCCAGGCCGTAGACCGTTTCTGTCGGCATGAGGACGAGCCGGCCCGCCCGCAAGGCCGCGGCCGCCTCCGTCACGCCTGCCATCTTCGTCAAGTCCGCCATGCTGGCGGCTCGTTACACCGGCGAGGGGCTCGCGCCTACGTCCGCACGAACTCGACGTCGAAGACGATCTCGGCGGCGTCGGCGAACGGGCGGCCCACCGAGAGGCCGAAGTCCGAGCGCCGCACGCGCCCTGCGCCCGAGAAGCCGAGCCGCGCACCCGTGGCGCCGCCCGTGAAGCCCTTGAACGCCACGTCCAGGACGATCGGCCGGGTCACCCCGTGCATGGTCAGGTCGCCGGCCAGCGTTCCGCGGCCGTCGGCGTCCAGGGCCGCGCTGCGGCTCTCAAAGCGGATCTCGGGGAAGCGCTCGGGCTCGAGGTCCTTGACCAGGGCGCGCGCGACGGCGGCGGGCTCCGCCGCGGCGGACCGGGGATCGATGACGATCGTCACGCGCGTCCGTCGCCAGTCCGCTGGGTCGTGGGTGAAGCCGCCCGACAATGTCAGGAAGCTAAGGCCATAGGTATAGAGGCCGCCCAGGACGGGCATGCGCACGCGCAGGCTCGCCCGACGCGGATCCAGCCGATAGCGCCCCGCAGGCGCCTGGGCGGGGTCGCGCTTGGGCTCGGTGGCGCGGGCGGGGCTCGCCGCCATGGCCGAAAGCGCCAGCAGGAGTGTTCGTCGGGGAAGCATCTGAGCCTACGGGACCTCTGCTTGATCGCGAGGGCAAGTCCTGCGGTCGCTTTCGCCGCGCGCCTCGACCCTCTAGAAAGCCGCCGACACCGAACGAGGCTCCTCCATGACCTTCCGCGCCCCTGTCCGCGACCTGGCTTTTGCGCTCAAGACCCTCGGCCACAGCGAGCTGCTGGCGCGCGCCTATCCCGACCTGGACGAGGACACGGTGCAGGCCGTGCTCGAGTCCGCCGGCGCCTTCGCCGACAACGAGCTCGCGCCGCTGAACCGCAAAGGCGATCTCGAAGGCGCGCGTTACGAGAACGGCAAGGTCACCGCCGCGCCGGGCTTCGCGGAGGCATACCGCCACTTCGTCGAGCAGGGCTGGAACTCGCTGTCCGCGCCGGCCGAGCACGGCGGCCAGGGGCTCTCCAAGGCCATGGAGCTGGCGGTGTTCGAGATGGTCCACGCCGCCAACATGGCCTTCGGCCTCTGCCCGATGCTGACCCAGGGCGCCATCGAGGCCCTGACGCTGCACGGCACCGAACGGCAGAAGCGTCTCGTCCTGCCCAAGCTGGTCTCCGGCGAGTGGACCGGGGCCATGTGCCTGACCGAGCCCCAGGCGGGATCGGACCTCGCCGCGCTCACGGCCATCGCAAGGCCGGACGGGCAGGGGGGCTATCTGCTCTCGGGCCAGAAGATCTTCATCACCTGGGGCGACCACGACGCCGCCGACAACATCTGCCACCTGATCATCGCCCGCACGCCGGACGCCCCTCCCGGGATCAAGGGCATCAGCCTGTTCCTGGCCAACAAGTTCGAGGTGAAGGACGACGGCTCGCTGGGCGGCCGCAACGACTTCCGGCCGGCCTCCATCGAGCACAAGCTGGGCATCCACGGCTCGCCCACCTGCGTCATGGTCTATGAGGACGCCAAGGCCGAGCTGGTGGGGGAGCTGGGCCAGGGCCTGGCGCACATGTTCGTCATGATGAACGCCGCGCGCCTGCAGGTCGGCGTCCAGGGCGTCGCCATCGCCGAACGCGCCTTCCAGCAGGCGCTCGCTTTCAGCCAGGAGCGCAAGCAGGGCCGGGCGCTGTGGGGCGCCGACGGGACCATCTACGGCCACCCCGACGTGCGCCGCACCCTGGCGCTGATGAAGGCCAGGATCGAGGCGGCCCGCGGCATCTGCCTGACCACCGGCGTCCTGGCCGATCTCGCCCGCCTGGCCGAGAGCGAGGACGAGCGCGCCGCCGCCAAGGCCCGCCAGGAGCTGCTCACCCCCATCGCCAAGGCCTGGTCCACCGACGTGGGCGTGGAGGTCGCCTCCGCCGGCGTCCAGGTGCACGGCGGCATGGGGTTCATCGAGGAGACCGGCGCCGCCCAGCACTACCGCGACGCCCGCATCGCTCCGATCTACGAAGGGACCAACGGCATCCAGGCGATCGACCTGATGGGCCGCAAGGTGCGCGCCAACGGCGGCGAGACGCTGAAGGGCCTCTGCGCCGAGATGGCGCTCACGGCCGAAATGCTCACCGAGACCGCCGAGCTCGCGCCGGTGGGCCGCCGTCTCGCGGCCGGCGTCGCCGCCCTGGAGCGGGCGACGGACTGGCTGGTAGGCGCCGACAACGCCGCCGCGCTCAGCGCCGCGACGCCCTTCCTGAAGCTGTCGGGCGACGTGATCGGAGGCTGGATCCTGGGGCGGCAGGCCCTGGCGGCCGCCGGCTCGGACGATCCCTGGCTGGCGAGCAAGGGCGCGCTCGCCCGGCTCTACGCCGGCCAGGTGCTCAGCCTGGCGCCCGGTCTCGCCGACGGCCTCACCGACGGCGCCGCCGACCTCGAAGCCACCGAGGCCGCCGCACTGGCGGGATGAGCGGGTCCTCTACGCCGCCTGCAGCGACACCACGTCGTGCAGGGCCGGGTCGAGCCCCTTGCCCATCAGGTCGATGAAGTTGTCGCGATAGAAGGCGCGCCTGGCTCCCTCGCTCGCGCCCGCCAGGCTCTCGTTGAACCGCTTCAGCGGATTGCGCCCGCCCTCGACGTGCGGGAAGTCGGACGAGAACAGCACCATCTCCTCGCCGGAATTGGCCATGATCCAGGCCACGTCCTCGTGCGGGTAGGGCGTCACCCGCAACTGCCGGCGCAGGATCTCGGACGGTCTGGCGGAAAGCTTCTGCAGCCGCTCCTCCCGCCCGAAGGCCGCGCAGCCGGAATCCAGGAACTTCATCAGGCTGGGCAGCCATGAGGCGCCCAGTTCGATCGCCCCGAACTTCAGCCGCGGGAAGCGGTCGAACACCCCGTCGATGACCAGGGCGGACAACGTCTGCCAGATCGACAGCGGGATCGCCATGAAGGTCAGGGAGGTGAAATTCTCGTCCCCGCCGTGGAAGTCCTTCACGTAGGGCAGGCCGTTCTCCAGGTAGTCCCGGTGCATCTTCTCCTCGCCGCCCACGTGAAACAGGATCGGCAGGCCGGCCTCCTCAGCCACCGCCCACAGCGGGTCCAGCTCCCGGTGGCTGGGCGAGAAGCCCGGCGGGTGGCGCGAGGGCACGACCAGCCCCTTGGCGCCCAGCGCGATGGCCTCGCGCGCGATCTCCGGCGCTCGCGCCCGGTCCACCAGCGGCACATAGCCGGTGGCCAGGAGGCGCCGGTCCACCGAACAGAACTCGGCCATCATGCGGTTGTGGGCGCGCGCCGCCTCGAGGGCCAGCTCCACCTCGCCCATCTGCTCCAGGCCGAAGTTCGAAAGGCAGGCGGTGGTGAAGACCAGCTGCGAGGCAAAGCCCAGGTGGTCCAGGGTCGCCGGCCGGTCCTCGGCGATGAAGGCGCCCAGCGCCTCGTAGTTCTTGCGCAGGAGGATGTTGGCTTCGGCCCCGGCGCGGAACTCGGGATCCCGCTGCAGCTCGGCGGCGCGGACGAACCGCTCGGGCGTCAGCTCGTCCTTGCCCGTCTTCGCCGCGAAGGCGTCGCGGAATTTCGGATCGAGATAGCGGTTGATCGTGCCCGGCAGCTCCATGATGTGGCTGTCGGCGTCGTGCACGGTCTGGCCTTCGACGTACGCCATGGCGCATCCTCCCCAGGATGTCTCTCTTGCTTCCGCGCCATTCCCCACCTTCGAAACCGGCCCGTCAAGACTTCTGGACGCGCCACCCCACCGAGGTGGCCCGCGATCTGATCGGCGGGGAGATCTACGTCGGCGGGGTCGGCGGCCGCATCGTCGAGACCGAGGCCTACCATCAGGAGGACCCCGCCTCGCACAGCTTCCCCGGTCCGACGCCGCGCAACCGGGTGATGTTCGGCCCGCCGGCCCACGTCTACGTCTATCGCTCCTACGGCATCCACTGGTGCATGAACTTCGTCTCGGGCGAGGCCGGCGAGGGCTCGGCCGTCCTGATCCGGGCGATCGAGCCGCTCCACGGCCTGGAGGTGATGGCCGAGCGCCGCGGCCTCACCGACCCCCGCGCCCTCTGCTCCGGTCCCGGCAAGCTCTGCCAGGCCCTGGCCGTCACCCGCGAGCACGACGGGATGGCGCTGGACCGGCCGCCCTTCGACCTGCGCCAGGGCGAGGCGCGGGGGATCGTCGCCGGCCCGCGCATCGGCATCACCAAGGCGGCGGAAAAGCCGTGGCGGTTCGGGGAGGCAGGGTCACGGTTCCTCAGCCGGCCGTTTCCGCGCGGCGGCGCCGCCTTGCCTTGACGCCGCCGCCGCCATAACGATGCGCCCGTGGGACGGTCCGCGCGATCACCAGTGCAGACGATGCTCGCGATGCTCTGCGTCGCGTTGGCCATGGTGTTCGCCGCGGCTTCGGCCACAAGCGTCGTCGACCACGCGCAGCACGAGATGGGCGTGGTCCACGAACATGGCGTCTCCCTGAGCTTCGTCTCCGTGGATGATTGCGCCATCGACGCGGCGGCTCACGTCCATGCTGACGATGAGGCCGACGGCCAGGGCCCTGGCGATGCCTCGGACGCGACGCCAGGCGCGGGTCACCACCATCACGCGGATGCGCCGGTGGGCGCGCCGGGAGGCTCCGTGACTGTCGAGGCCGCCCATCTCGCAAGCGCCCCCTCCGGCGCCGAGCCGGGCGAAGCGAACCCGAAGGGCGTCCGGCCCGGCGGGCTGGAACGCCCGCCCAGACCCCTCGCGATCCTCGCCTGAACGCCCGCGCCGCGCGGGCGCCCTTTCACGCCTGTCCGCGAGACCTAATCCATGCCTGCTCCATCCGGCGTCCGCCGGCCTGCGCGCCTCCGCGCCTGGCTTGCGTCCGCAGCCCTGTGCGCGAGCCTGCTGGCCGCGCCCGGAGCCCCAGCCCAGACTGAACCGCCCGGCTTGAGCCTCCAGCAGGCGCTCGCCCGCGCGGCCGCCTACGATCCCCGCCGCGCCGTCGTCGACGCCCGAATCGCCGCAGGCGAGGCGGCCGTCCGCCAGGCCGGCGTCCGGCCCAACCCGTCGCTGGGCGTCGAACTGGAGAACTTCGCCGGCTCGGGCGCCTATTCGGTGTTCGACCGCACCGAGGCGACGGTCAGCTACGAACAGACCCTCGAGCGGGGCGGCAAGAGGGCGGCGCGCACCGGCCTCGCCCGCGCCCACTTGGAGGTCGCCCGCCTGCGGGGCGCAGTGCGGGGACTCGATCACCTGCGCGACGCCGAGATCGCCTACGGCGAGGCGCTGGCCGCCGAGGCCGAGCTGCTGATCGCCCAGGCGCGGCTGATCTCGCTTGAGGACTCGGCCAAGGACGTGACCCGGCGCGTGAAGAGCGCTCGCGACCCGCTGTTCGCCGGCAGCCACGCCGAAGCCCTGGTCGCCCAGGCCGCCATCGATCGCGACCAGGCGCAGGCGGCGGCGCAGGCGGCCAAGGCGGCGCTGGCCGCCTATTGGGGCGGCGCGCCGGATTTCACGCTGGATGTGACGGCCTTCTTCGAGGTCGCCGCCCCGACGATCCCCGACGGCGACATCCTCGTACCCGACCTGCAGCTGATGGCCGCGGAGCGCGACGCGGCGCTGGCGGCCGTGCGGGTCGAGCAGGCGCGGGCGGTCGCCGACCCGACCGTGCGGGCCGGCGTCCGCTACTTTGGGCAGGGCGACGAGGTGGCCCTCGTGGTGGGCGGCTCTATCCCGCTTCGCCGCTACGACACCAACCGCGCCGGCGTCGAGCGCGCCCAGGCCGAACGCACCGCCGCCGAGGCCGAGTTGGAGGCCGCGCGGCTGGTCCGCGCCCGGCAGGTCGCCGCGCTCCTCGCCCGCCTGAACGCCAGCGCCCGGGAGTCCGAGCGTATTCGGGACGAGGTGATCCCGCTCGCGATCCGGACGGTGGAACAGGTCCGCGCCGGCTTCGCCCGGGGCGGGTTCCAGTATTCCGACGTCGCCAATGCCGAAAAGGCGCTGTTCGACGCCCGCGCGCGCCGCATCGCCGTGCTGCGCCAGCACCACCTCGACCTTGCCGTCCTCGATCGCCTGACCGGCCGCCATGCCGGGCTGGTCGCCCAGACCCAAGCGGAGACCCGCTGATGCTTTCTGCCCTCGCCCGGCGCGCCGCGCCGCACCTTGCCGCCGCCTTGGCGCTGGCGCTCGCCGCCTGCGGCGAACGACCATCCGCATCTGAGCCCGGCCACGAAGCCGCCGCCACCGAGTACGAACGCGGCCCACATCGCGGCCGGATGCTGCGCGACGGCGACTTCGCCCTGGAGATGACCATCTTCGAAGACGGCGTCCCGCCCGAGTTCCACGTCTATCCCTACAGCAAGGACAAGCCGGTCGACCCGAAGTCGGTGCGGGTCACCGTCGAGCTGATACGCCTGGGGGGAAAGACGGACCGCTTCGCCTTCACGCCCGCCGAGGACTATCTGCGCGGCCGGGGGGTCGTCACCGAGCCGCACTCCTTCGACGTGCGGGTCACGGCCGTGGAGAACGGCCGGACGCATCGCTGGTCCTATGCCTCGTACGAGGGCCGCACGACCATCTCCGCCGACGCGGCCAGGGCCGGCGGGGTGCGCAGCGAGCGCGCGGGACCGGCGGTCATCGCCGAACTGATCGACCTCTCGGGTCGCGTGGAGATCACGCCGGAAGGACGGGCCACGGTGCGCGCCTGGTACCCGGGCCGGATCGTCGCGCTCTCGGGCGAGTTGGGACAGCGGGTTCGCAAGGGCCAGGTGCTGGCCCGGGTGGAGTCCAGCAACAGCCTGCAGACCTATTCCATCCCCGCGCCGATCACCGGCGTGATCGTCGAGAAGTCGGCCAACGTCGGCGAGATCACCGAAGGGCCTCTATTCGTCATCGCCGACCCCAACGACCTGCACGCCGAGCTGTTCGTCTATCCTCGCGACGCTGAGCGGGTCCGCGCCGGCCAGCCCGTGGAGGTGCGAAGCCTGTCGGGCGACGCGCGACTGACCAGCCGGATCGAGACGGTGCTGCCGACCGCCGACCTCGCCAGCCAGACGCTCATCGCTCACGTGCCGATCCGGGGCGGCGAGTCCTGGCGGCCGGGGATGGGGGTGGAGGCTTCGGTCACCGTCGCCGGCGCGCAGGTTCCGCTGGCCGTCCGCACCAAGGCGCTGCAGCGGTTTCGCGACTTCACCGTCGTCTACGCCAAGGTCGGAGACACCTACGAGGTGCGGATGCTGGAGCTGGGCCGCCAGACTCCGGAATGGACGGAGGTGCTGGGCGGCCTCGAACCCGGGACCGAGTACGTCACAGACGGCGCCTTCCTGATTCGTGCGGACGTCGAGAAGTCCGGCGCGAGCCACGATCACTAGGGGCCGCGCCATGCTCGAACGCATCATCCGCCTTTCGATCGCCTACCGCTGGCTGGTGCTGGCGGCGGTGGCTGTTTTCGTCGCGGTCGGCGCCTGGAGCTTCCAGCGCCTGCCGATCGACGCCACGCCTGACATCACCAACGTCCAGGTCCAGATCAACACCGAGGCGCCCGGCTATTCCCCGCTGGAATCCGAACAGCGGATCACCTTCCCGGTGGAGACGGCGATCGCAGGCGTTCCCGGCCTGGAATACACACGCTCGGTCTCGCGCTACGGCCTCTCGCAGGTGACGGCGGTGTTCCGCGACGGGACCGATATCTACTTCGCCCGGCAACTCGTGAACGAGCGCCTGCAGGGGGCGCGCGACCAGCTGCCGCCGGGGATCACGCCCGAGATGGGGCCGATCGCCACCGGCCTCGGCGAGATCTTCATGTACACGCTGGAAGCCAGGCCCGGCGCACGACGGCCGGATGGAAAGGCGTACACGCCCGAGGACCTGCGCACCCTGCAGGACTGGGTGATCCGACCGCAGCTCCGAAACACCCCCGGCGTCACCGAGGTGAACACCATCGGAGGCTTCGAGCGGCAGTACCACGTCACGCCCTGGCCCGAACGGCTGTCGGCCTACGGCCTGACGATGGCTGACGTCATCACGGCGCTGGAGCGCAACAACGCCAACGTCGGGGCCGGCTACGTCGAACGCTACGGCGAACAGGTTCTGATCCGCGTGCCCGGCCAGGTGAGCGGGGTCGAGGACCTGCAGGGCGTCATCGTCGCCAACCGGGGCGGCGCGCCCATCCGCGTGGCCGACGTGGCCGACGTGGGCCTGGGCGAGGAGCTGCGCACCGGCGCAGCCACCGAGAACGGCCGCGAGGTCGTCCTCGGCACCGTCTTCATGCTGGTGGGCGAGAACAGCCGCACAGTGGCCAAGGCCGTGGGCGAGCGACTGGAGGAGGCCGCCAAGGCCCTGCCTCCCGGCGTCATCGCCTCACCCGTCTACGACCGCACCGAGCTGGTCGACCGGACCATCCGCACCGTCGCCACCAACCTCTTCGAGGGCGCGCTGCTGGTGATCGTCGTGCTGTTCCTGCTGCTAGGGAACGTCCGGGCGGCCCTGATCACGGCGGCCGTCATCCCGCTCTCCATGCTGCTCACCATCACCGGCATGGTCCAGTCGAAGGTGTCGGGCAACCTGATGAGCCTGGGCGCGCTCGACTTCGGCCTGATCGTCGATGGCGCCGTGATCATCGTCGAGAACTGCCTTCGCCGGTTCGGCGAGGCGCAGCACCGGCTGGGCCGGCTGCTCACCCGCGACGAGCGATTCTCGCTGGCGGCCGAGGCCTCGGGAGAGGTGATCCGGCCCTCGCTGTTCGGCGTGCTGATCATCACCCTGGTCTATGTGCCGATCTTCGCCCTCACCGGGGTGGAGGGAAAGATGTTCCATCCTATGGCGATCACCGTGGTGATGGCGCTGACGGCGGCGCTGCTGCTTTCGCTCACCTTCGTGCCCGCGGCCGTGGCGCTGTTCGTGACGGGACGCGTCAAGGAGACGGACAGCCCCGCCATGCGCGGCGCCCGCCGGGCCTATCGTCCCGCGCTTGACGTCGCGCTGCGCCGGCCCGTCGCTTTCGTCGCCGGCGCCCTGGCGCTGGTGGTCCTGGCGGGCTTGGGCGCCAGCCGCATGGGCTCGGAGTTCGTGCCCAGCCTGGACGAGGGCGACATCGCCCTGCACGCCCTGCGCATACCCGGGACCGGCCTGGAGCAGGCGATCGGCATGCAGGCGGTCCTGGAGGCGCGCATCCGCCAGTTTCCCGAAGTGGAGCGGGTCTTCGGCAAGATCGGTACGGCCGAGGTCGCCACCGATCCCATGCCGCCCAGCGTGGCCGACACCTTCATCATGCTGAAGGACCGGAAGGATTGGCCCGATCCCCGCAAGCCGCGCGCCCAGCTGATCGCTGAGTTGCAGGCGGCCGTGGACCAGGTGCCGGGCAACAACTACGAGTTCACCCAGCCGATCCAGATGCGGTTCAACGAGCTGCTGTCGGGCGTGCGGGCGGACGTGGCCGTGAAGGTCTTCGGCGACGACCTGGACCAGCTGCTGGAGATCGGCGGGGCGATCGAGGGCGTGGTCGCGGGCGTCGAGGGCGCCCAGGACGTCAGCGTCGAGCAGGTCACCGGCCTGCCGGTCCTGCAGATCAGGCCGGACCGCGCCGCCCTCGCCCGGCTGGGCCTCAACGTGCAGGACGTGCAGGATACGGTCTCCGCCTCGATCCGCGGCGCCGAGGTGGGCCAGGTGTTCGAGGGCGACCGGCGCTTCGCCGTCATGGTCCGCCTGCCGGAGGCGCTCCGCACCAAGATCGACGAGATCGGCCGTCTGCGCATCCCGCTGCCGGCAGGCGAGGGCGGCGCGCCGCGCGGCTTCGTGCCGCTCTCCGACGTGGCCGAGGTGGCGACCGAAATCGGACCCAACCAGATCAGTCGCGAGGACGGCAAGCGGAGGGTCGTCGTGACCGCAAATGTCCGCGGCCGCGACCTGGGCTCGTTCATCCGCGAGGTGCGCGAGACGGTGGACGCCGAGGTAGAGGTCCCGTCTGGCTACTGGATCACCTACGGCGGCACGTTCGAACAGCTCATCTCGGCGTCGAAGCGGCTGCAGCTCGTCGTGCCGGCGACCTTGCTGCTGATCTTCGGCCTGTTGTTCGCGCTCTTCCGATCGGTGCGCGACGCAGCCATCGTCTTCTCCGGCGTGCCGCTGGCGCTGACCGGCGGGGTGGCGGCGCTGATGGCCCGAGGCCTGCCGCTCTCCATCTCGGCCGGCGTCGGGTTCATTGCGCTCTCCGGCGTGGCGGTCCTCAACGGCGTGGTGATGGTGAGCTTCATCCGCAACCTGCTGGCCGAGGGCCGGCCGCTCGGCGAGGCGATCCGCGATGGCGCGCTCACCCGCCTGCGGCCGGTGCTGATGACGGCGCTGGTGGCCAGCCTCGGCTTCGTTCCCATGGCGTTCAATGTCGGAGCCGGGGCCGAAGTGCAGCGACCGCTGGCGACGGTGGTGATCGGCGGCGTGATCTCATCGACGCTGCTGACCTTGCTCGTCCTGCCAGCGCTCTACCTGCTCGTCCATGGGCGTCGCCGGGTCGCGACTGGTACGCCGCTCGAACCACAGGAGCAGACCTGATGGGCTATCTGATCGCCAAGGCGCTGATCTCGGGCGTCATCATCGCCGTCGTGTCGGAGGTGGCCAAGCGCAGCCCCGGCTTCGGCGCGCTGATCGCCTCCCTGCCCTTGGTTTCAATCCTGGGCATGATCTGGCTGTGGCGCGATACGGCTGACGCGCCACGACTGGCGGCGCATGCGGAGGCCACCTTCTGGTTCGTGCTTCCGTCGCTGCCGATGTTCCTGCTCGTTCCGCTTCTGTTGCGAAAGGGCGTCCACTTCTGGCCGGCTCTGGGCTGCGGTTGCCTGCTCACGATCGCGCTGTACCTGGCGATGACATGGGGCGGCCCTCGCCTGGGCCTGCGGTTGTAGCGCGCCTGGATCCCCCGACGGGCCGGAGGAGCACGGAGGAGGGGCGGTCGCCGCGCCGCGGCTCCGCCCCAGGTCCTCAGAGCTGCGCCAGCATGTAGTCGGCGGCGGAGACCTTGAACTCACCGCCCTGCTCGACGTTGAGCTCCTTCACCACGCCGTCCTTGACGATCATGGAGTAGCGCTGCGAGCGCGGGCCCATGCCGAACTTGCTGGCGTCCATCTCGAGGCCGATGGCCTTGGTGAAGTCGCCGTTGCCGTCGGCCAGCATGACGATGTCGTCGCCCACCGCCTGGTCCTCGCCCCACGCGCGCATCACGAAGGCGTCGTTGACCGAGACGCAGGCGATCGTATCGACGCCCTTCTTCCTGAGGTCGGGCGCGGCCTGCTTGAAGCCTGGCAGGTGCTTGGCCGAGCAGGTGGGGGTGAAGGCGCCCGGCACCGCGAACAGCGCCACCGTCTTGCCCTTGAAGAAGTCCTCGGACTGGACCGGTCGCGGCCCTTCCGAGGTCGCCTGGGTCAGGGTCACATTGGGGAGCTTGTCGCCAACCTTGATCGTCATGGGGTCTCCTTCCGCGTTGTGGAGCCGAGATAGGGGATAAGTCGGCCGACCGTAACTCGTTTCCGCGACACCTGCGCACGCGGCCCTTGAAGTCGTCACCTTCGGGCTGAATCTTGAGCGGCATGGAAGGCGGTTTTCTCTCAGGCCAGCTCCTGATCGCCATGCCGGGCATCGGCGACCCGCGCTTTGAGCGGTCGGTCATCCTCGTCTGCGCCCATGATCCCCAGCACGCCATGGGCATCGCCGTGAACCGCCCGGTGGAGGGCCTGACCGTCCCGGACCTCCTGGAGCGGCTGGAGATCAAGACCACGCCGGAGCTTGAGGACGACCTCGTTCTGATGGGCGGGCCGGTGGAGGTCGAGCGCGGCTTCGTGCTGCACACCGACGACTATCACGCCGAGTTCAGCGTCGACGTGGAGGGAGGCCTGGCGCTCACCACCACCCGCGAGGTGTTGGAGGCGATGGGCGAAGGCGGCGGCCATCCGCGCAGGGCCATACTGGCGCTGGGCTATTCCGGCTGGGGCGCCGGCCAGCTGGAGCGCGAGATCCGCGAGAACGTCTGGCTGACGGTGGACGCCGACGAGGCCCTGGTCTTCGACGACGACTACGAGACCAAGTGGGCCCGCGCCCTCGGCAAGCTGGGGATCGATCCCAAGTTTCTGTCCAGCGAGGCCGGCCGAGCCTAGCCGCGGGCCTTCACGGGTGCGGCCCCATCGACGTAGCTCTCGTTGAGATAGACCTCGGCCTCCTGGGCCGACAGGGCCGGCGCATAGCCGAAGCCCTGGCCGTAGTCGCAGCCGAGCGAGAGCAGGTGGCGGGCCATGCCGGCGTTCTCCACCCCCTCGGCCACCACCTCCAGGTCGAGGTCTTGCCCCAGCTTCACGACCGACGAGACGATCTTCACCGAGCCCTCGTTGGTGGCCATGGTGCGCACGAAGTAGCGGTCGATCTTCAGGGTGTCGAAGGGCAGGCGGGTCAGGTAGCTGAGCGAGGAGAATCCCGTGCCGAAGTCGTCCAGCGCCAGGGCGGCGCCGGCGGCGCGCAGCGCCCGCAGCACCACGGCCGCGCGGTCCGGGTCGCGCATGACGTCGCTCTCGGTCACCTCCAACTTCAGCGCGCCGGGCGGCAGGCCGGTCTCCCGGCGGATCGCGGTGACGTCGGCCACCAGGTCTGGCCGGTCGATCTCGCCGGTGGAGAGGTTGACCGCCACGGTCAGCTCGCCAGCGGCGCGATGTCGCTTGCGCCAGGCCGCCAGCTGATTGGCCGCCTCGCGCATCATCATGGCGCCGACTTCGGGCATTAGCCCCATCTCGTCGCAGAGCGGCAGGAACTGCTCGGGCATCAGCAGGCCGCGGCGGGGGTGCCGCCAGCGGACCAGGGCCTCGAAGCCGGACAGGGCGCCGGTCGAGAGGCGCACGATCGGCTGGTAGAACGGCATCAGTTCGCCGCGCCGCAGGGCGCCTTTCAGGTCGCCCTCCAGCGCCAGGCGCGAGAGGCCGTCGGTCTCCAGGCTGCGGCCATAGGCGGCCGCCCCGCCGCGGCCGTTGCTCTTGGCCGCCTCCACCGCCAGCTCGGCGCGGCGCAGCAGCTCGGCCGCCTCGGGCGCGTCCTCGCCGCCCGGCGCCTCGACCGCGCCGATGGACAACGTCGGATGGATGTCGAAGCCGGCGACGCGCAGCGGCTGCTCCAGCGCCTGGCGCAGGGTCTCGGCGCCGGGGGAGTCGCTGACGGGCGCGAGGGCGGCGAACTCGTCCTCGCCGATCCGCGCCAGCAACGCGCCGGGCGGGAAGGCGGCGGCCAGGCGCGAACCCAGCGCGGCCAGCACCAGGTCAGCGCGTTCGTGCCCCAGGGCTTCGTTGAGCCGCCGCAGCCGGTCGAGGTCGGCCACGATGAGCTCGTGCTGGCCCGGCGCCTGGAGGCGCTCGCGGGCGATGTTGATGAAGCTGCGGCGGTCGACGAGTCCGGTGAGATGGTCCACGCCGGAAGCGGCGAACCGCACCTCGGCGGCGACGACGCCGGCTGCGCGCAGGCCCTCCTCCAGCCAGACGCCGCGCCAGACGCAGGGCGCGCCGCCGCGCAGGCGCAGGCGCACCGCGACCTCGCCGCCCGGCTCCTGCACCCGCAGCACGTCGTCGGCCAGGGCCCGGTCCTGCGGCAGGGCCAGGGCGCGGAAGGCGGCGGACGAGCAGTCAGGCGCAAGGGGACCCAGGCCCAGCGCGCGGGTCGCCCCGGTGAGCCGCAGTCGGTCCTTCTCCGGCTCCCACACCCAGAGCGCGACCTCGGCTGCGCCGAGGGCCTCCAGGGTGGCCGTCGCGTCCCACATCCAGCGCTCGTTGGCCATCCGGTCCTTGAGAATCGAGCCCGTGTCGGGAGGCGTCGGAAGCTAGACCGACACCCCTTCGTCCGGCCTCTCGCGCTCCCGGTACGGAGTCACCAGGCCGAACAGGACATGGTCTCGCCAAGCGCCGTTAATTTTAAGATAAGCCCGCGCGAATCCCTCCTCCTCGAAGCCCGCCTTCTGCAGCAGACTCCGGGACGGTGCGTTCTCCGGGATGCAGGCGGCTTCCAGCCGGTGCAGGCCGAGCGTGCGGAAGGCGAACTCCGAGACCGCGCGGACAGCGCCGAGCGTCAGGCCCTGGCGCGCGAAGGGCCGACCGCACCAGTAGCCGATCGAGCCCATCTGGGCGACGCCGCGGCGGACGTTGGAGAGGGTGATGCCGCCGGTCAGGGCGTCGTCCGACGCCCGGAACACGAAGAACGGATAGGCCACGCCCGCCTCGCGGTCGCGCGCATAGGCGATCAGGCGGCGACGGAACGCGGCGCGGGAGAGGTCGTCCGCGGGCCAGGTCGGCTCCCACGGCTGAAGGAACGCCCGGCTCTGGGCCCTGAGCTCGCGCCATTCCGGGAAGTCGGCGGCGCGGGGCGGACGAAGACGCACGCCTTCGCCTTCCACGCGAAGGCCGCTCTCCGGCGCGATCCAGTCAAGCAGGGCCATGCGCCGGAAGCGTCACGCAATCGCGGCCGCGGTCAAGTGGAACGCGACAGGCGGAGCCGCCCGGTCGGTCACAGGAACAGGTCGGCGCAGGCCTCGACGATCGCCTCGGCGTCCAGGCGGTAGTGGCGGTAGAGGTCCGTCAGGTCGCCGACCTGGCCGAAGCTGTCGAGGCCCAGGCTGCTGACCCGCTGGCCCAGCACGCCGCCCAGCCAGGACAGGGTCGCGGGCGAGCCGTCGACGACGGTCACCAGTCCGGCGCCGGGCGCGAGGCGGGCCAGCAGCGTCTCGGCGTGGCTGGCGCGCCGCTCACCGCCGGTCCAGCGGGCCCGCCGGGCGGCCATCCAGTCGCGGTGCAGCAGGCCGGGCGAGACGACGTTCAGCACGCCAAGGCCCGGAATGTCCTCGGCCAGTTGGTCGGCGGCTGCGAGCACGTCGGGCGCGACGGCGCCGCAGAAGGCGATCGCGGCCTCGGAGCCCGGCGCCGGCTCGCGCAGCCAATAGCCGCCCTTCAGGGCCGGTTCGCGCCAGGCGTCATCCGGGCGTTCCGGTTGGGCCAGGGCGCGCGTGGTGAGCCGCAGGTAGACCGAACCGCCGTCCTCGGCCTGCATGTGCTGGAACGACCAGCGCATCACCTCGCTGAGCTCGTCCACGAAGGCCGGCTCGAAGTAGGTCAGGCCCGGCTGGCCGATGCCGATCAGCGGGGTGTAGATCGACTGGTGGGCGCCGCCCTCGGGGCCCAGCGTCAGGCCGCTGGGCGTGGCCACCAGCATGAACCGGGCGTCCTGGTAGCAGGCGTAGTTCAGGGCATCGAGGCCGCGGCTGATGAAGGGGTCGTAGACCGTCCCGATCGGCAGCAGCCGCTCGCCGAACAGCGAGGCGGTCAGGCCGAATGCGCCCAGGTTCAGGAACAGGTTGTGCTCGGCGATGCCCAGTTCGACGTGCTGGCCGGCGGCGGCGCCCGCCCACTTCTGGGGCGAGGGGATCTTGGCGTCGCGGAAGACGTCGGCCGTCGCGCGCCGGCGGAACAGGCCCCGCTGGTTCACGAAGCCGCCGAGGTTGGTGGAGACGGTCACGTCCGGGCTCGTCGTGACGATCCGGTCGGCAAGGGGGTGGTCGCTCTTGGCGAGGTCCAGCAGGATGCGGCCGAAAGCGGCCTGGGTGGACTGCTCGGCGCCGTCCGGGCAGGGGAAGTCCGCCCGGGCGGGAACCGGGATCGCCGCGGCGGCGAGGCGGCGGTCCGCCGGCTGGGCGAAGGGCGCCTCGGCGATCGCGGCCTTCACCGCTTCGACCTCGTCGTGCGGAAGGCCCGCGAGGGGATCCCACTCCTGCCCCTCAGGCACGCCGAGGGCCCGGCGGACCGTCTCGACCTGGGCCGCGGTCATCAGGCCGGCGTGGTTGTCCTTGTGGCCCTGCAGCGGCAGGCCGAAGCCCTTGACGGTGTAGGCGATGAACAGCGTCGGCGTGTCGTCCTGGGCCGCGTCGAACGCCTCGATCAGAGTCTCCAGGCAGTGGCCGCCCAGGCCGATCATGAGCTGGTGGAGTTCGTCGTCGCTGAAGCTCTCGAGCAGGGCGCGCACGCCGGCCTGCCGGCCGATGTCGCGCATCAGCCGCTCGCGCCAGGCCGCTCCGCCCTGGAAGGTCAGCGCCGCGAACTCGGCGTTGGGACAGGCCTCGATCCAGGCCTGCAGCGCCTTGCCGCCGGGCCGGGCGAAGGCGCGGAGCTGTGCCTTGCCCCATTTCAGCGTGATGACCCGCCAGCCGGCGGTCTCGAAGATGTCGTCGAACCGGTCGAACATCCGGTCCGCCGTGGTGGCGTCCAGGCTCTGCCGGTTGTAGTCGACGATCCACCAGCAGTTCCGGATGTCGTGCTTGTAGGCCTCGATCAGGCACTCGTAGATGTTGCCCTCGTCGAGCTCGGCGTCGCCCAGGGTGGCGACGAAGCGGCCCTTGCGCGCCGGGTCCAGCAGGCCGTGGCCCTCGAGATAGTCCTGCGCCAGCGACGCGAAGGCGGTGATCGCCACGCCGAGGCCAACGGAACCCGTCGAGAAGTCCACGTCATCCTTGTCCTTCGTGCGCGACGGATAGGACTGGGCGCCGCCGAAGCTGCGGAACCGTTCGAGCTGGTCGCGGCTCTGGCGGCCCATGAGGTGCTGGGCGGCGTGGAACACCGGACTGGCGTGCGGCTTCACCGCCACCCGGTCCTCGGGCCTCAGCGCATGGAAGTAGAGCGCCGTCATGATCGCGGTCATCGACGCGCAGGACGCCTGGTGTCCGCCCACCTTCAGGCCGTCGCGGCTCTCGCGGTTGTGGTTGGCGTTGTGGATGGTCCAGGTCGCCAGCCAGCGCAGCCGCTCGTCGATGCGCCGCAGCGCCGCCAGCCGGGTGTCGTCAGGGCGATTGTGGCCGGAGGGCGCGGGACGTGTCTGAGGCATGGACGTGCGACCATCGAGGGTGTCGGGGGCGAAGTTGCCGCCGATCAACTCTCTTCTAGGCAGGCCGATCCCCTTCTACCAGCTTTTCGCGCGACATAAGAGGCGTGCGGACATGCGCCGGGCGCGCGACGTTTCATTCTCGAAATATGGGTATGTTTCATTTGACGGGCGCCAGGCGATGGTCTTCCCTCACGGAAAGCGCCTTCGAGAGCGCCTGGAGGAAGCCATGAGTGAGGTCGCGCGCGCGGGCGATCGCCTGCCCCTGCGGACGAAGTTCGCGTTCGGGGTCGGCAGCGCCGCGGAGTCCATTGCGCTGTATTCGGTCTCGTCCTTCGCGCTGCTCTTCTACAACCAAATACTGGGCGTTCCGGCCCACCTGGCGGGGCTCGCCATCTCGGCCAGCCTGTTCCTCGATGCGCTCTCCGACCCCATTGTGGGATCCTGGTCGGACCGGACGCGGTCGAAGTGGGGCCGCCGGCACCCCTATATGCTGGCCGCGCCGTTCCCGATCGCGCTGAGCCTCTACGCGATCTTCAATCCGCCGGCGTCCCTCGACCAGACCGGACTGCTCGTCTGGTTCGGCGTCTCGGTCGTGATGCTGCGCCAGTCGATGACCTTCTTCCACACCCCGCACCTGGCGTTGGGGGCGGAACTGTCGAGCCACTACACCGAACGCTCGAAGGTGATGGCCTACAACAGCTTCTTCCTCTGGGCCGGCGCCGCCTTCACCACGACCCTGGCGCTGCGGATCTTCTTCCCCTCGACGCCGGAGTATCCGCGCGGCGTCCTCAACCCGGAGCCCTGGCCGGTCTACGCCTTCTCGCTCTCGGTGGCCGTCCTCATCATCCTGTTCAGCTCGTCCTGGTTCACGCGGGACCGCATCCCCCACCTGCCCCAGCCGGAGGAGGGCGCGCCCGGATTCAGCCCGATGGAATTCATGCGGGACGTCGGCAAGGCGCTGACCAACGTCAACTACGTCTGGCTGCTGGTCGCCTACTTCTTCCTCTCGCTGATGCTGGGCCTGCGCGAGGCCCTGCGGATGTACGTCAACACCTTCTACTGGGAACTCAACTCCGAACAGCTCAGCCTGTTCATCATCGGCAGCTTCGTGGGCTACTTCGGCGCCTTCTGGTTCGCGCCGATGCTGCACGGCCGCGCCGACAAGAAGCGCACCATCATCGCCTCGTGCCTGGTCTATGCGATCGTGCCGGGACTGCCGTTGATCCTCGGCCTCCTCGGCGTGCTGACGCCGGACACGCCCGGGCTGCTGGCGATCCTCATCGCCTTCGCCACGGTCGGCTACGCCTCGGTGAGCATCCTGCAGATCAGCGTGATGTCGGCCCTCGCGGACATCGCCGACCAGAACGAGCTCAAGCACGGCATCCGCCAGGAGGGGATCCTCTACTCGACGCGCGCGCTGGCGGCGAAGATGGACCAGGCGATCGGCGCGGCGCTGGCCGGTTTCGTGATCACCTTCATCAACTTCCCGGCGAAGGCCACCCCTGGCGAGATCGCGCCGACCGTGCTCCGCGACCTGGCGTTCGTGGAGGGGGTCATCGCCGGCGTTCCAGGGCTGATCGCCGTGTTCTTCTACGCGCAGTACCGGATCAACCGGCAGAGCTACGAGGCGACGCGAGCCGCGCTGGCGGAGCGGCGGGCGGCGCGGGCCGTCCGGCCGCCCGGCGATCATCAGTCGCCCCCGGCCGGCGCCATCGTCACCGCGCCTGCGGAGTAGTCACGCCGCCTCACGGCGCCAGGAGATGAGCCGCAGCAGCCCGTAGAGGCCGATGGCGATCGCCACGCCCACCGCGTCGGCGACGAAGTCGAGCAGGTCGCTGTGCCGCCCGGTGGGCGCAGCGCCCTGGATCACCTCGACAACCACGCCGTAGGCGAGGGCGAAGGCCGGGATCGCCCACATCCGGCGCGGCGCGAGCGCGTAGCCGGTCGCGGTGAGCACGAACCAGGCGGCGGTGTGCTCGAACCGGTCCCCCGTTCCGGGATCGGGCAGGTCTTCCGTCGGCAGGACGCAAAGCACCAGGAGGATGAGCGCGGCCAGTGCGTAGAGGGCGATCCGGACCGGCCGAGGGAAACGGTGTGGAAGCATCGGCCCTTACTTGCACGGTCGGGCCCGTCTCTCTAGCGTCCGCGCCGCGAAGTTTTGGTGCAGGAGCGCGCGGTGTCGATCGAGGCGGTGATCTGGGATTTCGGTGGGGTGTTCACCTCCTCGCCGTTCGAGGCGTTCAATCGCTACGAGGCCGAGAAGGGCCTGCCCAAGGACTTCATCCGGACCATCAACGCGACCAACCCCGACCACAACGCCTGGGCCCTGTTCGAGCGCAACGAGATCGACACCTTCAAGTTCGACGAACTGTTCCTCGCCGAGTCGACGGCGCTGGGCCATCCGGTGCCGGGCCGCGAGGTGCTGCCACTGCTCTCGGGGCAGCTGCGCCCGCGGATGGTGGCGGCGCTGAAGGCCTGCAAGGCCGAGTTCAAGGTGGGCTGCATCACCAACAACGTGGTCTCCGAGCACAGCCCCGGCCAGGACGAGGGTCAGCGGATGGCCGGCGCCATGGCCCAGGTGATGCCGCTGTTCGACGCCATCATCGAAAGCTCCAAGGCGGGCGTGCGCAAGCCGGACCCGCGCATCTATCTGATGATGTGCGACCTGCTGGACGTGCGGCCCGAGGCCTGTGTCTACCTCGACGACCTGGGTATCAACTGCAAGCCGGCGGCGGGCCTGGGCATGAAGGCGATCAAGGTGGTCGACGTGGACCAGACCCTGGCCGACCTCGCCAAGGCGACGGGCCTCCAGTTCGACGCGGAGGAGACCGCATGAATCGGCCGGCGAAGATCGGCGCCGAGGCGGCGCTGCAGCGCCTGTCCGGCTGGTCGAAGGTCGAAGGCGGCCGCGACGCCATCTCTAAGACCTTCAGGTTCGCCGACTTCAACGCCGCCTTCGGTTTCATGACCCGCGTGGCGCTGATGGCCGACAAGCTCGACCATCATCCGGAATGGTTCAACGTCTACAACCGGGTGGAGGTCACCCTGGCCACCCACGACGTCGACGGGGTCAGCGAGCTGGACGTGACCCTGGCGCGGTTCATGGACGAGATCAGCTAGCTCAGTTCACAACCACCGCGCCCAGCAGCAGGCGCGCGCCGGGTCGTCCGAGGACCCTGTCGGTCTGCTGCTGCAGCTGGCGGGCAATGTAGTCGACGTTCGGAAGGTCGCCGAACCCCAGCCCGGCGGCGTAAGCGCGGACGGTCTGGGCGTAGGCGGCCCGCAGCCGGGGCACGGACTGCTCCACCCGTTCCCGAAGCGTGCTGTCCGGCGTGTCCAGGCCGCACTCGACCGAGAGCACCCCCCGGCGTCCGTCACGGCGGATGGTCGTGCCGAGGACCGTGCCCAGCGCCACGTAGGACCCGCCGCCCGACTTCTTCTTCTCGCCGCCGCCGGCCGCACGGGCGATTCCGGGCGCGGCGGCCAGGGCGGCGAGCGAGAGGAGCAGGCGGCGATGCATCCCCTCGATCCTGTTCGATCATGGTTAGCGGTCTCTTTACGCGCGCCTGCGACACCTTGGGGCGACTGTTCGGATAGGCTGCCCCGGAGCGCCCCTTGGGCCGATTTGCGCCGACCACACTGGACCTCGACGGCAAGGTCATACTCGTCACCGGCGGAACGGGCTCGTTCGGGCGCCGGTTCATCGAGACCGTCCTCGCGCGGGCCCGTCCGCGCAAGCTGATCGTCTATTCGCGCGACGAGCTCAAGCAGAGCGAGATGCAGCTGGATCTCAGCGAGCGGTTCGCGCCCGAGAAGCTCGCGGCCATGCGGTTCTTCCTGGGCGACGTGCGTGATCGCGAGCGGCTGAGTCTGGCGTTCCGCGGCGTCGATATCGTGATCCACGCTGCGGCGCTGAAACAGGTGCCGGCCGCGGAATACAATCCCTCGGAATGCATCCACACGAACGTGCTGGGGGCCGAGAACGTGGTCTGGGCCTGCCTCGCCAACCGCGTGAGGCAGGTGGTCGCGCTGTCCACCGACAAGGCCTGCAACCCGATCAACCTCTACGGCGCCACCAAGCTGGCCTCGGACAAGACCTTCGTGGCGGCCAACAACCTGTCGGGCGATATCGGCACGCGCTTCGCCGTGGTGCGCTACGGCAACGTCGTGGGCTCGCGCGGATCGGTCGTGCCGCTCTTCCAACGGCTGATCGGCCGCGGCGCGACCGAGCTGCCGATCACCGATCCGCGGATGACCCGGTTCCTGATCACTCTGGGCGAGGGCGTGGACTTCGTGCTGTCGTCGCTGAGCGACATGCGCGGCGGCGAGATCTTCGTGCCCAAGATCCCGTCCATGAAGGTCACCGATATCGCCGCCGCCCTGGCGCCTGACCTGGCGACCAAGGTTATCGGCATCCGGCCCGGCGAGAAGCTGCACGAAATGATGATCTCGCAGGACGATGCGCGGAACACCGTCGACCTGGGCGACCGCTACGCCATCGAGCCGGCGTTCGTGGAGTACCGCCGCGATCCCCACCAGGGCGGCCGGCTGGACGACGAGTTCAGCTACGCCAGCGACACCAACGACGAGTGGCTGGACGGCCCGGGGCTCCTGGCCATGCTGGACGAAGCCGGGCGGCCCGACCGCCGCCGCCGGTCCACCGACTAGTATGGTCGAACCGGTCCTCCCCTACGGCCGCCAGACCATCGAGGACGACGACATCGCCGCGGTGGCCGAGGCCCTGCGCGGCGATTTCCTGACGACGGGGCCGACGGTCGAGGCGTTCGAGCGGGCGTTCGCGGAGGCCGTGGGCGCGCGGCACGCCGTGGCCTGCGCCAACGGCACGGCGGCCCTGCACCTGGCCATGCTCGCCCTCGAGGTCGGGTCGGGTGACGCCGTGATCGCCCCCTCCATCACCTTCCTGGCGACGGCCAACTGCGCCCGCTACGTCGGCGCCGACGTCGTCTTCGCGGACGTGGATCCCGAGACTGGGCTCATGACGCCGCAGACCCTGGCGCAGGCGCTTGACCGGGTGGGCGACCGGCGTCTGCGCGCCGTCCTGCCCGTGCACCTGCGCGGCGAGGCCTGCGACCTGCCGGGCCTGGAAGCGCTGGCCCGCAGCGCCGGCGCAGTGCTCGTCGAGGACGCGCCGCACGCCCTCGGAACGACGGCAAGCTTCGGCAATGTGACGGAAACGATCGGCGATGTGCGCCATTCGGCTATGGCGACCTTCTCGTTTCACCCGGTGAAGACCATCGCCACGGGCGAGGGCGGGATGGTCGCGACCAACGATCCCGGCCTGGCCGAGCGTCTGCGGATCCTGCGGTCCCATGGCATGGTGCGACCGCCGGGGGCGGAGCCCTGGTGGTACGAGATGCCGGAGCCCGGCTTCAACTACCGCCTGCCCGACATCCTCTGCGCCCTGGGCCTTTCGCAGCTCGCTAAGCTGCCGCGCTTCGTGGCGCGCCGGCGGGCGCTGGCGGCGGCCTATCTCGAGGCCCTGGGGCCCCTGGCGCCCCTCGTGCGGCCCGCGTCTCGCCCGGCGTGGAGCGACCCCGCGCTGCACCTGATGACCGTCCTGATCGACTTCGAGGCCGCCGGCCGGACCCGGCTCGAGGTGGTGGAGGCCCTCAGGGCCCGGGGCGTCGGCAGCCAGGTGCACTACATCCCCGTGCATCGTCAGCCCTACTACCGGCGACTCTACGGCGATCTGGACCTGCCGGGCGCGGAGGCCTGGTATGCGCGCTGTCTCTCGCTACCGCTCTATCCGGGCATGGCCGACGACGACGTGGCGCGGGTCGTGGACGCGCTGCGCGAAACGTTGGGCCTCTAGGCCGCCAGACCCGCCTGCTGGATCAGGTCGCGGACCTGGCGCATCTGGTCCGGCGCGGAAGCAAGCTCGGTGCGGGTTTCGTCCAGCCGGAAGAGCTTCAGCGCCTCCTGCTTCGCCCGCGTCGCGGCGGGTCCCAGGGGCGCCGCCTCGCCGGCGGCGAGCCGAAGCAGCAGCGTCAGGCGCTGGAGGATGGGAGCGTTGGCGCGGGCCAGGGTCTGGGTGAGCTTGCCGCGGCCTTCGATCAGGCCGCCGATGTCGCCCAGCTTCTCCTGGATTGGAGCATAGTCCTCGGGCGCCAGACCGCAGCGGCCGACCGAGCGATGCAGGGCGGCGAGTTGCAGGAGGCGGTTGAGGGGATTGTCGTCGCCGCTCGTGAACTCCTTCTCGAAGCGCAGAGAGTTGACGTTGGCGCGGAGCCACCCGCCCGCCTGCCGCTTGTTGGCCGCGCCGATGACGTTTTCGGTCAGCCAGACGAGGGACTCCACCTCTTCGAGCGCCGACATGCCCTGGCCGAGGTAGGCCTCCACGAAGTCGCCGGTGACCAGCATCTTCGAACGCACCACGAAGGCGGACTGCACCTCTTCGAGGGGCATAAGGTTGCCGGCCGCCGCGGTGAGCGACATGGCGAGCGCGCGCAGCACGTCGATCTCGCGCGCGGCGTCGCCCGGGCAGAGCCGCCGCGGGCCCTGGAGTTCGCGCAGGATGCGCCGCGCCAGGGCGGACCGCACGTCCTTGAAGGCCTCGCCGGACAGCCACTGGGCCAGGCGCACGGCGATCGGCGAGAGCTGCGGCATCACCTCGCCGACCGAGCGCTCCACCCTGATCAGGATCTCGACGGAGTCATAGGCCGCCAGGCGCGTCATGGCCGCCAGGCTGTCGCCCAGGTCGCGCCCCCTGCCCAGCAGGTCGGAGATGCCCGGCTTGGCTTCGAGGATCTCGGCCAGCGGCTGCTGGATCGTGGACAGCGCCAGGCCGCGCGCCGGGCCGTTCGCCGGCGCGACGTCGGCCAGGTCGATCAGGCGCTCGACCTTGTCGGACCAGGACTTCGCCGGCGCGATCGAGGCGGCGACGCCCGCCCCGAGGAGATAGCCGCGCTCGGGCGCCTGGACGAGGCGTTCGGCGGCGGCCTTGAACCCCTCCTTGTCGAGATCGGGCAGCACGCCCTTCCGAGAGTCCTTTAGGAGCCGCTCGACCGCGCGCTCGATGAGGGTCTGGAAGATCCGCATCAGCTCGTGCACCGACATCGAGCGGGCATGAGCCTCGGGGACGGCGATCTTCTGGATCGCGTGCTGCAGGTCGACGCCGGACGCTTCCAGCTTTTCCACCAGGTCCGGCCGGTGCAGGAGTTCGAACGGCGTGGCGCTGTTCCGCTCCAGCCAGCCTTCGAGCAGGCGGCCGATCCGCTCGCGCGCGTGCAGCGTGTAGAGGTCCTGGGGGGCCACGCAGAGGGGCTGCGGCTCGTGCTGCGGCCTGGCCTTCTTCGGCGGTTCGGTCTGGCCCAGCTTGTGGATCACGACCGAGTCGAACTCGCGGGTCTCCTCGTCGAAGACTTCCTTGGTGACCTTCACGCCGGCCACCCGGCCCGACTTCATCCGCTCTTCGGCCGACTCGACGGCGTGATTCCGGTTCTCGGTGGCGAGGTCCAGCGTCCAGGGCGCGCCCGGAGTCCTCCTGACGAAGACCTCGAAGTGGATCTTGGAGCCGTTCATGAAATTGGTCCCCCGGAGGGAAACCATGTTCTCCCAACAAGCTTAAAGCCACGTTGACTTTGTTTCGTCTCGCGCCGCGGCCCCATTGAGGCCACGGTGAAGGCTCAATACCTTCGCGCAAACCGGTTAAGGAGACTCCATCCTCATATGGCGAAGATCACCCTCGTCGACGACGACGAGAACATCGTCACCTCGGTCAGCCTGGCGCTCGAGAGTCACGGCCACACGGTCAAGGCCTACTACGACGGGGCCGCGGGCCTCGCCGCGCTGGAGAACGACCCGCCGGACGTGGCGATCCTCGACGTGAAGATGCCGCGCATGGACGGCATGGAGGTGTTGCGCCGGCTGCGCCGCACCTCGGACATCCCCGTGATCATCCTGACCTCGAAAGACGAGGAGATCGACGAGATCCTGGGCTTCAACCTCGGGGCCGACGACTACATCCACAAACCCTTCAGTCAGCGCCTGCTGATCGAGCGGGTGAAGGCGGTGCTGCGCCGGGCGGGCCGCGGCGAGGCCGACGATGCGGCCGGTCCCGCCGCCGCGGGCGAGGCGGCCGGACGGGCGCTAAAGCGCGGCAAGCTCACGCTCGATCCCGCGCGCCACGAGAGCCTCTGGGACGGCAAGCCCGTGAAGCTGACGGTGACCGAGTTCCTGCTCCTGCAGTCGCTGGCCCAGCGTCCGGGATTCGTGAAGAGCCGCGACAACCTCATGGACGCGGCCTACGACGATCAGGTCTATGTCGATGACCGCACCATCGACAGCCACATCAAGCGCATGCGGAAGAAGTTCCGCGAGGTGGATCCTGAGTTCGACGCGATCGAAACCCTTTATGGCGTCGGCTACCGATACCGGGAATCCTGAGCGCGGCGACCGCGCCGCCCGTCGGCGCTACCGCGGCCTCCCAGGATCGCGCCTCGGACGCCTGATCCTGGCGCTGAACCTGTTGGGCCTGGCGATCCTGGTCTCCGGGGCGCTGGTTCTGAACGAGCTGCGCCGGGGCCTGGTGAATGCCCGCATCGACAGCCTGTCGACCCAGGGCGAGCTGATCGCCAGCATCCTGAACCAGGCCGCCACGGTGGGCGAGCCCGAGCCCCAGATGGATGCGGCGCTGGCGACCGAGCTCCTGCAGACGCTGTCGAACCCGCGGGCCCAGCGGGCCCGGCTGTTCGACAGCGAGGGACGCCTCGTGGCCGACTCCGACTGGATCGCCGACGAGGTCGAGCGCCGCGAGCTGCCGCCGGCCCGGGCGCGCGACGGCGAGGATCGTGGGTTCAGCCTCATCCCCCGCGCCGCAAAGCCCACCACAGGGGAGGTGCAGGCCGAACTCTCCCGCGAGGTGGCCACGGCGCTCCAGGGCCGCCGATGGGCCGGCATGCGGCTGTCCGATGGCGGCGAGCGCGTGGTGTCGGTGTCCATCCCCATACGGCACGTGCGCGCGGTTCTGGGGGTCGTGACCCTGGAGGCCAGCGACGTGGACGCGATCATCGCCCGGGAGCGCGCGAGCCTGGCGCCCTTCATCCTGATCGCGATCTCGGTGACTCTGGCCTCGTCCCTTCTGCTCAACAGCCTGGTCGCCCAGCCCGTCCTGCGGCTCGCCCGCGCGGCCGACCGCGTGCGCCAGGCTCGCGCCAGGGCGATCTCCCTGCCCGACCTGGCCAAGCGCGACGACGAGGTGGGCGACCTGACCCGCAGCCTGGAGGCGATGACCCACTCGCTGTCCGAGCGGATGGACGCGATCGAGGCCTTCGCCGCCGACGTGGCCCACGAGATCCGCAACCCCCTCACCTCGCTGCGCTCAGCCGTCGAGACCCTGGAGCTGGTGAAGGAGCCGCAGGCTCGCGACCGCCTGCTGGGGATCCTCAAGAACGATGTCCAGCGGCTGGATCGCCTCGTCACCGACATCTCCAACGCCTCGCGCCTGGACGCCGAACTCTCCCGCGACCAGCCGAAGCTGGTCGACCTCGGCCGCCTGATCGCCGACGTGGCGGCCACCTATCGCGCCACGGCGAAGCGGGGCGAGGTCGCCGTCGAATTCACGCCGCACCAGGGCGCGGACGCCGTCTACGTCATGGGCCGCGAGGGCCCGCTGGGCCAGATCCTGCGCAACCTGATCGACAATGCCCGCTCGTTCAGTCCGCCGGGGGACGTGGTTTCCGTCGGCCTGGTCCGGGTCAAGGGCGAGGCCATCGTCACGGTCTCAGACAACGGGCCGGGCGTTCCGCCGGAGAACCTCGAGACCATCTTCGCGCGCTTCTATACCTCGCGGCCCAAGGGCGCGGCGTTCGGCGGCAATTCCGGGCTCGGCCTTTCGATCGCCCGGCAGATCGCCGTGGCCCACGGCGGCACGCTGCGGGCCGAGAACCGCACGGGCGCCGAGGGCGAGGTGCTGGGCGCCATGTTCATCCTCTCGCTGCCGGCGGCGGCGCGGTGATCCGCCACGCCGGCCTCATTGCGAGGCGCAGCCAAGGGACATGGCGCGGCGTGCTGATCGAAGGCCCGTCGGGAGCCGGCAAGAGCGATCTGGCGCTGCGGGCGATGGACCACGGCTTCCGGCTCGTGGCCGACGACCGGGTGCTGGTCTGGACGTCCGCCGGGCGGCTCTACGGGCGGGCTCCCGACACGATACAGGGCCTCATCGAGGTGCGCGGGGTGGGCGTGCTGGACGCCGGCGCGCTTCCATTCTGCGAGATCGTCCTGGCGCTGCGGCTCGGACAGTCCGAGCGAATGCCCGAGCCCGCAACCGAGGCGATCCTTGGGGTGTCGCTTCCACTCCTGGCGGCAGATCCCTTCGAAATCTCGGCCCCTGCGAAACTGAGTCGCGCGCTGGAGGTCTTTGACGCGGCGCACAACAAGCGTATTTAGCTCCGCTCGCGCCTTCTTCGGGGCGCCGGCCGCGGGTGGGGATACCCTTGGATTGTCAGGCATGATCGGCCTCGTGATCGTCACTCACGGCCGGCTGGCGCAAGAGTTCATCTACGCCATGGAACACGTGGTCGGGCCGCAGGCTGCCGTGGAGGCGATCTGCATCGGTCCGGACGACGACATGGAGCGTCGCCGCCAGGACATCCTGGCGGCCTGCGGACGCGTAGAGAGCGGACGGGGCGTCGTCCTGCTCACGGACATGTTCGGCGGCACGCCCTCCAACCTTGCCATCTCGGTGATGGAGCAGACCAAGGCCGAGGTGATCGCCGGACTGAACCTGCCCATGCTCATCAAGCTGGCCTCCGTGCGCAATCGCGTCAGCCTGGAGGATGCGGTTGCGGCGGCGCAGGAAGCTGGGCGAAAGTACATCTCCGTGGCCTCCTACGTCCTGGCCGGAGAGAAGTAGCTGAGCGAAGCCTGCCGCACCGTCGAGATCGTCAACAAGCGGGGGCTGCACGCGCGCGCCTCGGCGAAGTTCGTCAAGCTCGCCGCCGCCTTCGACGCCGAAGTCAGCGTCTCGAAGGACGGGCAGACCGTGGACGCCCGCTCCATCATGGGCCTGATGATGCTGGCCGCTTCCCCGGGCTGCTGCATCGAGATCCGGGCCGAGGGCGAACAGGCGCAGGAGGCGCTCGACGCGCTCGCCGCCCTGGTCGCCGGCAGGTTCGAGGAAGAGGAGTAGGGGCAGCTAAGGCGCCAGCCGGTAGCCGCCCTGTTCCGTCAGCAGCAGGCGCGCGTTCGCCGGGTCAGGCTCGATCTTCTGGCGCAGGCGGTAGACATGCGTCTCCAGCGTGTGCGTGGTGACCCCGGCGTTGTAGCCCCAGACCTCGGCCAGAAGCTCCTCGCGCGACACGGCCTTGTCGCCGGCGCGATAGAGGTACTTCAGGATGTTGGTCTCCTTCTCCGTCAGCCGGATCTTCTTGCCCTTCTCGTCCACCAGAACCTTGGCGGCGGGGCGGAACTCATAGGCGCCCAGGCGGAAGATCGCGCCTTCGGAATGCTCGTAGTCCCGCAGCTGCGCCCGGATGCGCGCGAGCAGCACGGCGAACTTGTAGGGCTTGGTGACGTAGTCGTTGGCGCCGGCGTCCAGCCCCTGGACCGTGTCCTCGTCGCCGGCCGCGGCCGTCAGCATGATCACCGGCGTCTGCAGGCCGTCCTGACGCAGCCGCCGGCAGGCCTCGCGGCCATCCATGTCCGGGAGGTCGACGTCCAGCAGGATGAGGTCGGGCTTCTGCTCGCGGGCGGCGCGCAGGCCTTCGCCCGCCATGGCCGCCTCAACGGTCTCGAAACCCTCGGCCTGCAACTGCTCGGCGATCGCCCCGCGGAGGTCCTGGTCGTCGTCGACGATGAGGAGGGTCTTGCGTTGAGCCATGCGGCAACAAACACCATGTCGGACGTGCGTCGCAAAGAGATTCGCCAGATGGCCCCGGAGTTCCCGTGATCTTCACCGCCACCGCCGACGGTTGGCTGGATCTGGGAGAACGCCGGGTCCGTTGCGCCCTGGGCCCGGCGGGGGTCGTGCCCGCGGCCCGGAAGCGCGAGGGCGACGGCGCCTCGCCTGCGGGCGTGTGGCCGATCCGAGAGGTCTTCTACCGGCCCGACCGGGGGCCGCCGCCGGCCACCGAACTGCGCGTCCGGGCCCTGGCCGAGGACGACGGCTGGTGCGACGACCCCGAGGATCCCGAATACAACCGCCATGTGAAGCTGCCCTATCCCGCCAGCGCCGAACGCCTTTGGCGCGAAGAAGGCGTCTACGACATCATCGTGGTCCTCGGGCACAACGACGATCCGCCTGTGGCCGGCATGGGCTCGGCGATCTTTCTGCACCTGTGCAGGCCCGGCTATCCGCCGACCCACGGCTGCGTGGCGATCGAGCGCAAAGACCTGGAGGCGCTGCTGGCCGCCGCCCGTCCTGGCGACGCGGTGGAGATCCGCTAGCTCCGTTTGCGGACCTACGAGCTGTGCGGCCTGCCGGCATAGAACTCCGGATCGCGCGTGAAGTGAAAGGCAGCGGTGGTCAGCGCCTTGTCCAGCGCATCCAGGACCAGATAGTCGGTGTGGAATGGCCGGCACCGGCAGCGCATGTCGATGATGGCGGCGCGGAAGGGCCGAAGCGCCTCGAACGCGGCGCGAGGGTCCGCCAGACCCGGATAGCTCATCTTCACCAAGGGACGCTCCTGCTACTCTTGCGATCGAACAAAAGCAGAACTTCTCGTCCGAAGCGACTCCGCGGCGGTTGAGCGACGCACCCTTCGCGGGAACACGCGGCCGTTCCGACGCTTCCCAGGCCATGGGCGAGCTTCGCATCGGCTGCTCGGGCTGGAGCTACAGGGACTGGCGCGGCCCCTTCTATCCGCGCGAGGTGAAGGAGCGCGACCTCCTCCGGTGGTATGCGACGCAGTTCGACACCGCCGAGATCAACGCCAGCTTCTATCGGCTACCCACCGAAGCGGCGGTGGCCGGCTGGGCCGAGCGGACGCCGCCGGACTTCCTGTTCGCCTGGAAAGTCAGCCGCTTCATTACCCACAACAAGAAGCTGAAGGACTGCCAGGAGCCGGTAGCGTTGGTCTGGGGCCGGATGGCGCCGCTGGGCGGGAAACTCGGGCCCTCACTCATTCAGCTTCCGCCCCAGCTCCGGCGCAACGATGATCGCCTGGCCGAGTTCCTCAGGCTCCTTCCGGCCGGGCGTCATACGGTCGAGTTCCGTCACCCGTCCTGGTACGACCCGACGGTCTTCGCCCTCCTGACCGCGTACGACGCGGCGCTGTGCATCTCCGACCATCATCACGCCCCCGCCCCCTGGGAGGTAACCGCGAACTGGGTCTATGTCCGCGGCCACGGGCCCGGCGGCCGATACCACGGACGCTACGGCGAAGACGTCCTGCGCGGATGGGCGCGGCGGATCGCCGCCTGGCGATCCGAGGGGCTCGACGTCTACGCCTACTTCGACAACGACGTGAAGAGCGCCGCGCCGCTCGATGCGCTGGCGCTGAAGCGGCTCACGGCCTGAGCGCAGAGGCGGTCTGCGGAATTCAATGCCGGCGTCTTGCAGCCCGGCTTGTTCACCGACCGTACATCCAGAGCGCGCACAACACGCGACACCCGCGCGCATTGCGCCGATTCACTCATTCTCTTAGCAGATTGAAGGGGATGGGCTTAGTAGAGTTGAAAAGATGCCCGCTGATCTTGCCCCGATCCCTTCCGATGCCGCGGACTTTTCGACCCGGTTCTTTGTTGGCGGGGGGACCGGCTGCGCCTGCCCTGTCTGCACCGGGGCGGTTTCGGTCAGCGAGGGGGATGTCGTCTCCGGCCAGGCCTATCTGAACGCCGACCAGCGCGCGAGCGGCGCCGTCGAGGGCAAGCCCAGCTTCTCCATCGATCGCGCCGGCCTGCAGATGACCGGCTTCAACCCCTCGACCATGGAGCCCTACCCGGGTTGGGGCGGCGTGGCGGGCCAGGCCTATACCGTCACCTACGCCTTCCGATCGACGGCGCCGGCGAGCATGCCGAGCGACACGACGGGCTTCCAGCGCTTCAACGCCCAGCAGATCTACCAGGCCGAGCAGGCGATGGCGGCCTGGTCCGACGTCGCAAACATCACCTTTGTGCGGGTCGGCATCGGAAGCTCGGGCGAGGGCGCCTATTCCGACAACGCCTCCATCCTCTTCGCCAACTACACCGACGGCGAGAACGGCGCGTCCGCCTTCGCGAACTTCCCCGGCAATCCGTCGGCCAGTTCCACGGCGGGCGACGTCTGGATCAACGTCACGGCCGGATCGAACAGCCTCCCCAGCATGGGGAACTACGGGGCCCAGGTGCTGGTGCACGAGATCGGCCACGCCATCGGCCTCGCCCATCCCGGCGAATACAACGCCACGGACGGCCAATCCTTCAGCTACGCCAACGACGCCGAGTACTATGAGGACACGCGACAGTACACGGTGATGAGCTACTTCTCCGAGCGCAACACCGGCGCCGACTACGGCGGCCGCTATGCGTCCGCGCCACAGCTCGACGACATCCGCGCCGCCCAGATCGAGTACGGGGCGAACATGTCGACCCGCACGGGGAACACCACCTACGGCTTCAATTCCAACGCGGGTCGAGACTGGTTCGTCGCGACCAGCAGCTCCACGCGCCTGGTCTTCGCCGTCTGGGACGCGGGCGGAACCGACACTTTCGACTTCTCGGGCTTTTCCCAGAACCAGGTCATCGACCTGCGCGAGGGCCACTTCTCGAACGTGGGCAGCCTGGTCGGCAACGTGGCCGTGGCCCAGGGTGCGAGGATCGAGAACGCCATCGGCGGCTTCGGCGCCGATACGATCACCGGCAACGCCCTGGACAATGCGCTGAACGGCAATGGGGGGCAGGATCGGATCCTGGCGGGCGCCGGGAACGACACCGTCAACGGCGGCTCGGCCACGGGATATCTGCGCGGGGAGGACGGGAACGACTCGCTGGTCGGCGGCACGGCCTTCGACGACATCCATGGCAACCAGGGCAATGACACCGCGTCCGGCGGCGCCGGCGACGACTGGGTTGTAGGCGGCAAGGACCAGGACCGGCTGTTCGGCGACGACGGCGGCGACCTCGTCTACGGCAACCTCGGCGACGACACCGTCGATGGCGGTAACGGCAACGACGTCGTCCGGGGCGGCCAGGGCAACGACACGCTCATGGGTGGGGCCGGCGCCGACTTCGTGTCCGGCGACCGCGGCGACGACACCATGACCGGCGGCGCGGGCGCGGACCTCTTCCACTCGTCGTCCGACGCCGGGATCGACCGCGTGCTGGACTTCAACGCCGCGGAGGGCGACCGGGTGCTGCTGGATCCCGGCACGGGATATTCCGTGGCCCAGGTCGGCGCCGACGTGGTGGTGACCATGAGCGCAGGGCAGGTGGTGCTGGTCGGCGTGCAACTGGCCGCACTGCAGCCCGGCTGGATCTTCGGCGCGTAACTATCGAGTTCCCAGGCCGCGACTTACGGCCTATAGAAAGACCCTCACCGCCCGGCCGAAAGGCCGGGCGCCTTCGTTTCCGGGACTAAGCCCCAGGGGCCTGAACCATGACCCAGATCCTGATGCCCAAGGCGACCGCCGTGTGGCTGGTGGACAACACCTCGCTCACCTTCGACCAGATCGCCGACTTCTGCGGCCTGCACCCTCTGGAGGTGAAGGGGATCGCGGACGGCGAAGTGGCGCGCGACATCCGGGGCGCCGACCCGATCGCCAACGGCCAGCTCAGCCGCGACGAGCTGGATGCGGCCGAAAAGAACGCCAGCTACCGCATGAAGGCTCAGAAGAGCCGCCATGCCGAGCTGCTGAAGCCGGTGAAGAAGGCGCCGCGCTACACGCCCGTCTCGCGCCGCCAGGACCGCCCGGACGCCATCGCCTGGTTCATCCGCAACCACCCGGAAGTGCCGGACAGCCAGGTCGCGCGCCTGCTCGGCACCACCAAGGCCACGATCGATCAGGTGCGCAACCGCACCCACTGGAACTCGGCCAACATCAAGCCGGTCGACCCGGTGACGCTGGGCCTCGCCACCCAGCTCGAGCTGGACGCCGTGGTGCGGAAGGCGGCCGACAAGAAGGCCAAGGACGACGCCCGCCGCGGGATCGTCGAGCCTGAGGGCGAAACCCTGCGTCCGGCGTCCGAGACGGGCGTCGCCGAGGCCCCCGAAGCCGCCGTGGCCGACGAGGAGCCGGAAACGGATCTCGACGCCGTGTTCGCCAACACGGCGGAGGTGGAGGACGACGAAGATTGACCTTTTTCCCTCCCGTCACGGGGAGGGAGAAGGCTTCAGTGCATCTGGCCTCGGAGGGTCTCGATCTCTTCCTTCAGCCTGAGCTTCTGTCGCTTGAGTTCCTTGAGTCTGAGGTCATCGGCGTAGGGCCTGCGCATCTCGTCCTGGATCGCCTGTTCCAGGGACTGGTGACGGGATCCGAGTTCACGGATCCGGGCATCTAGCGCCATGGCGGAATGCCTCCTCGCTGTTTGGACGGTCATCGAGTGAACACCCGCTTCACGCGGCTGTCAGATCACATATGTTTGCAGCCGGCCCCGCTGGAACCGGGCCGCAGGTCGGGGACGCGTACGCATGACCGGGAAGCCGCGGCTGGTTGTGGGGATCTCGGGCGCCTCGGGCGTCGCCTACGGCCTCCGCGCGCTGGATGCGGCCCGCGAACTCGGCGTCGAGACCCATCTCGTCATGAGCCGCTCCTCGGCGCTCACCCTGGCGCAGGAGACCGGCCTGTCGCCGGGTGACGTGCAGGGCCGCGCCGACGTGGTCCACAAGGCAGGGGATGTGGGGGCCGCCGTCGCCTCGGGCTCGTTCCCGACGCTCGGGATGATCGTGGCGCCCTGCTCCGTCCGCACCATGAGCGAGATCGCCACCGGGGTGACGTCGTCGCTACTCACCCGCGCCGCCGACGTGACGCTCAAGGAGCGGCGGCCGCTGGTGCTGATGGTGCGCGAGACGCCGCTGCATCTGGGCCACCTGCGCACGATGGTGCGGCTCGCCGAGATGGGCGCCATCCTGGCCCCGCCGCTGCCGGCGTTCTACGCCAGGCCCCAGACCCTGGAGGAGATGGTGGACCAGTCGGTCGGCCGCGCCCTCGATCTCTTCGGCCTGTCATGGACACCCGTTAAGCGCTGGGGCCGGGATGTTGGCCCGAGCGGGCCCCCGGAAAGCGAGACCTGACACATGTCGATATGGGAGTGGGCCCTTGAGGCCTATTCGCGGCCGGGCGTGCCGGAGGCCTGCCTCCGGCTGCAGGACGAGTACGGCCAGAACACCTCGCTGCTGCTGTGGGCGGTCCATGACGAGGTCCGCGACCCGCAGCTCCTGGCCCACGCCGCCGAGGCGGCCCGCGCCTGGGACAGGACGGCCCTGGTCCCGCTGCGTGACGTTCGCCGGGGGCTGAAGGCGCCGCTGCCGCCCTTCGAGGACGAGGCGCGCCTGGCCTTGCGCGAAGAAGTGAAGGGCCTGGAACTGGCCGCCGAGCGCCTGCTGCTCGAGACCTTCGATCGCCTTTCGGCAGGTCGTGGCGGGGCGCCGGCGCTGGAGGCCCTGACCGCGGCGTCCGCCGCCTGGGGACGCCCGGCGCCCGCGAACGCCCTGGCTGAACTGGCCGCGGCGCTGGGCTAGTATAGGCCGCCCGATGATGGACTATTCCAATTTCTCCGATGAGGCCCTCGAGGCCCGGCTCGCGGAGCTGCGCCAGGATCACGCAGACCTGGATGCGGCGATCCACGCCCTGGCCGCGACGACCGTCCCGGACCTCATCATCATCGGACGGTTGAAGCGGAAGAAGCTCGCCCTGAAGGACGAAATCGTCCGGCTCGAGGACTTCCTGAACCCCGACATCATCGCGTGAGCGCCCGCTTGCCCTTGCGGGAAGCCCGGGTCACCCCGCCTTACGGCCGCGCTTGGCCTCGAACATCGCCGCGTCGGCTTGCGCCAGCAGGGTCTCGGGCGCCGCGTCCGGGTCAATCTCGCGGACGCCGAAGGACAGGCGGATCGGCGCCGTCCAATCGCCGAAGCGGAACGGCTCGGCCTCGATCACCTGCGCCAGCGCCGCCGCCTTGGCTTCGGCGGTGAGTTGGTCGGTCTGCACCAGCACGAGGGCGAACTCGTCCCCGCCCAGGCGGGCCAGTATGTCGGTCTCGCGCACATGGGCCGCGAGCCGGGACGCCACCGCCTGGATGGCCGCATCGCCGGCGGCATGGCCGTAGCGGTCGTTGACGGCCTTGAAGCCGTCGAGGTCGAAACACACCAGGCTGGCGGGCATGCCGTAGCGCTGGCCCAGCGCCCCGATGCGGCCCAGCTCGCGCAGGAAGGCGCGGCGGTTGAGCAGCGGCGTCAGCCCGTCGCGATCGGCCAGATCCTCGGCCTGCGCGAGCCGCGCCTTCAGCCGTGCGACCTCGCCCTTCAGGTCCTCGACCTCGATCAGCAGGGTCTTGAGCGCGGCCTGCACGGCCGGCGTCATCTCGGCCTTGGGCACGCCAAGGAACGCCGTCGAGTCGGCCTTGGCCGCGCCTTGGGTCGGGACGGCCGCACCGGCCCGCGCCAGCGCGCCGGCGGATCGCGGAGAAGGGTTCGCTGCGGGCGCCGGTGATCTTCATGGCCAAGCCTGGATGGTTAACGGCATTCGACGCCACGGCGGTTAACGGAATCTATCTAATGGCCGTGGTTGTGCCGGCAAGGCCGGCGCCTATACTCCGCGCCCTTCAGGCCGCCTTCAGGCGAAGTAGACACCGGTTCGGCGTCCGAAGGCGGCCTCCACCTTGCAATTGAAGCGTGATCCGCAAGGATCCCGCTCCGGGGCTCTGCAGGAATCGGCATCACCAATGAGTGCGACTGTCGCCATCATCATGGGCAGCCGATCCGACTGGCCCGTGCTGCGCCACGCCGCAGAGATGCTGGACGCGCTCGGCGTCGCCTACGAGGCCAAGGTGGTCTCGGCGCACCGCACGCCGAAGCGGATGTACGACTTCGCCACGGGCGCCAAGGCGGCCGGGTTCAAGGTGATCATCGCCGGGGCCGGCGGGGCCGCGCACCTGCCGGGCATGACCGCCTCGCTCACCGACCTGCCCGTGCTGGGCGTGCCGATCGAATCCAAGGCGCTGAAGGGCATGGACAGCCTGCTCTCCATCGTCCAGATGCCGGGCGGCATCCCCGTGGGCACGCTCGCCATCGGCGAAGCCGGGGCCAAGAACGCCGGCCTCATGGCGGCGCGCATCCTGGCGCTGTCGGACGAAGGCGTGGCCGCGCGCGTCGCTGACTTCGCCGCCCACCAGACCGCAAGCGTGTCCGAGGCGGTCGAGTAGAGAACCCGAACCATGGCCGTCTTCCCGCTTCCGCCCGGCTCCACCCTCGGCATCCTGGGGGGCGGTCAGCTCGGCCGCATGCTGGCCCTGGCCGCCGCCCGGCTGGGCTTCGACGTCGCGGTGCTGGAACGGGACGCCGACTCTCCCGCCGGCCGGGTCGCCGCGCACACCATCGTCGCGCCCTACGACGACGAGGCCGCGCTGAAGGAACTGGCCGAGCTCGCGTCGGTGGTCACCTTCGAGTTCGAGAACGTGCCGGCCGGTTCGGTGCTGAAGCTGCAGGCCCTGGGCGTCGAGGTCGCGCCGGGCGCCGAGGCCCTGGCCGTCGCCCAGGACCGCGTGGCCGAAAAGCAGTTCCTCAACGCCAGCGGCGCGCCCACCGTCTCCTTCGCCTCGGCCGACAGCGGCGCCGAGGCCGTGGCCGCCGCCGAGCAGCTGGGCGCGCCGGTGCTGATGAAGACCCGCCGCGAGGGCTACGACGGCAAGGGCCAGAAGTGGGTCGAGCACGCCGAGCAGGCGGCGGCGGTCTTCGCCGAGCTGGGCTCGGTTCCGGTGATCCTGGAGGCGCCGGCCGATTTCGTCCGCGAGCTCTCGATCATCGCCGCCCGCGGACGCGACGGCTCGACCGCCGTCTATCCCCTCGCCGAGAACCATCACGAGGGGGGAATCCTCAAGCGCACCCTGGCGCCGGCGCAGGTCACGACAGCGCTCTCCGACCAGGCCGAGCGGATCGCGCTGCGCGTGCTCGAAGGCCTGAACTACGTCGGCGTGATCGGCATCGAGCTCTTCGAGATGAAGGACGGCCGCCTGCTGGTGAACGAGATCGCGCCGCGCGTGCACAACAGCGGGCACTGGACCCAGGACGGCTGCGAGGTTGACCAGTTCGAACAGCATGTCCGCGCCGTCGCCGGCTGGCCGCTCGGCCCCACGGCCGCCCACGCGCGCGTCGAGATGCTGAACCTCCTGGGCGGCGAGGTCGAGGCCTGGGCCAGGCTAGCCCACGAGCCCGAGACCCGCATCCACCTCTATGGCAAGCGGCAGGCCAAGCCCGGCCGCAAGATGGGGCATGTGAACAAGGTGCGGGAGCTCTGACCTGCTCTCCCTTCCCGCAGGCGGGAAGGGGGGACATGTAAGGTTGACCTTACATGATCCAGATGTCAGGTTCTCCTTACATCAGGAGGCCGCGCATGTTTCCGTCCGATCCCGCCGCAAGACGCTACACAGTCCGGACCTGGGCGTTCCTGGGCCCCTATGCGGCTCTCAACGTGGCGGCGATATTCGGCGCCTTCGACGATCTCCAGCGGCCGGGCGCATGGTTGTTCGCCCTGGCCGTCGCCGCGCCGATCGCCGGGCAGATCTGGGCCACCCTGGCCTATATGGCGCAAGCCGACGAGTTCGTGCGCGGACTCATGGGCAAGCGGTTCATCCTGGCGTCCGGCCTGGCCATGGCCCTGTTCAGCGCGTGGGGTTTCGCCGAGAGCTACGCCGATGCGCCGCATGCGCCGGGCTGGCTCGTCTATGCGCTCTTCTGGGCCTGCTACGGCCTGGTCACGCCCATCGTCAGGACCACCCGGTGAAGAACCGCCTGAAGGAACTCCGCGCCGCGCGGGGCTGGACCCAGGCGGACCTCGGTCAGCGCCTCGGCGTCTCTCGACAGGCGGTCATCGCGCTGGAGAGCGACAAGCACGACCCCTCACTGGATCTCGCCTATCGGATCGCCGCCCTGTTCGGGGAGCCGGTGGAGACGATCTTCGAGAATCCTCACGCCCGATAGCGCGCGCGGCCCATCCGTTCGGCGGCCGCGGCCATCCATTCGCCGGGGCGCAGCTTCGTAGTGGCCTTCCATTTCTCGAAGGCCATGACGTTCTCGATGCGGCGGTCGACGAAGGCCATCGCTTCGGCCTTCCCCGAGGCCATGCGGATCGCCATGGCGCCGGTGAGGATGCCGCCCAGCAGGGCGCGCTTGGTGTAATGGTTCTCGTCCGTGGCTTCGTCGCCGGCCCAGCGCCAGAGCACGTCGGCGCTCTCCCAGGCCAGCTTCGCGCCCAGCGCCAGGTTCTGCGGCAGCGAGAGGTGGCCCATCCAGCGGCGGGTGGCCGGCTCGTCCCGGGCGGCCACGTCGAGCCGCGCCTCGACCGCGCGGCGGATGCGCTCGCGGATCTTGAGGTTCGAGGCGTGGACGTCGGCCAGGGCGGTCAGCGCCCGGGCGTCATGACGGCGCGAGAGCAGGGCGGCGAGGTCGGCCGGCCCGTGCGGGATCAGGAGCTCGGTCTCGCCGTCGCTCATTCCCAGCGCCCGCCCGGCCAGCCGCGCCGTGCGCCAGGTCCACCCGTGGACCGGGGCCAGCTTCAGCGCCTCGTCCAGCAGCGCCTGCTCGGTCGCTTCGGCCCATTCCTGCGCGGCGGTGGTCATGCGGCTTCCTTACGCCTCAAAGCCGGGACTCTCCAACGTCATCCGCTTCATTTTCCGGGGATCTTGCCGGGAAGCCCCCGTGGACTCGGCCCCACGCTTCTGCTATCTGCCCGCCCTCAACTCGAAGGGTCACACCTTCGGGCGATTTATTTTTTGCACGCTCGCCGCCTTTTGCCGGTCGAGGCGGGCGGCTAGCGTAGGCAGGAGAGGTTCCTCTGGTTCAGATTTTCGTCCGCGACAACAACGTCGACCAGGCCCTGAAGGCGCTGAAGAAGAAGATGCAGCGCGAAGGCTCGTTCCGCGAAATGAAGCGGCACGTCCATTACGAAAAGCCGTCCGAGAAGCGCGCTCGCCAGAAGGCCGAGGCCGTGCGCCGGGCGCGCAAGCTGGCCCGCAAGCGCGCCCAGCGCGAAGGCCTGATCGCCGCGCCGAAGAAGCCGTCGCGCTGAATTGATCCAGGTCTAAAACCTGGCACGTTTGATGCTTATTTGAAGGGTCGCGCCGCCGGCGCGGCCCTTTTTGCGTACTACGGTCTAGGCGCGATGTACCGTCGCGGACGACCGGCGCTTAATGGCTTGTGATCGGCTGGCGTCCTATCTTGGGTTTTCGAACGCCGCTTTCGTGGGAACGGTCCTGATATGAACCTCCGCAATCTGGTCATCTGGGGCGTCATCGTCGTAGTCCTGATCGGGCTCTACAGCATGATGACGGGCGGCGGCCGCGGCGCGGCCGGGGCCGATCCGATCACCTATTCGCAGCTCCTGAGCAAGGTCGACTCGGGCGAGGTGAAGGCCGCCACGATCCGCGGCGCCCTGGTCGAGGTGACCGACCAGTCCAACCGCTCCTTCTCGACGGTGACACCGAACAACCAGGACGACCTGGTGAAGCGCCTGGAGAAGCAGGGCGCGAACATCACGGTGAAGCCGCCGGGCGGCAACCTGTTGACGGGCCTGCTGCTGAACGCCCTGCCGATCCTGCTGCTGATCGGCGTCTGGATCTTCTTCATGCGCCAGATGCAGGGCGGCGCGCGCGGCGCCATGGGCTTCGGCAAGTCCAAGGCGCGACTGCTGACCGAGAACAAGAACCGCGTCACCTTCGACGACGTGGCCGGCGTGGACGAGGCCAAGGAGGAGCTGCAGGAGGTCGTCGACTTCCTGAAGGATCCCCAGAAGTTCCAGCGCCTGGGCGGCAAGATCCCGAAGGGCGCCCTGCTCATCGGCCCGCCCGGCACCGGCAAGACCCTGATCGCGCGCGCCGTCGCCGGCGAGGCGGGCGTGCCGTTCTTCACCATTTCGGGTTCGGACTTCGTCGAGATGTTCGTGGGCGTCGGCGCCAGCCGCGTGCGCGACATGTTCGAACAGGCGAAGAAGAACGCGCCCTGCATCATCTTCATCGACGAGATCGACGCCGTGGGCCGCCATCGTGGCGCGGGCCTGGGCGGCGGCAATGACGAGCGCGAGCAGACGCTGAACCAGCTGCTGGTCGAGATGGACGGCTTCGAGGCGAACGAGGGGATCATCCTGATCGCCGCCACCAACCGCCCTGACGTGCTGGACCCGGCCCTGCTGCGTCCCGGCCGCTTCGACCGCCAGGTCGTGGTGCCGAATCCGGACATCAACGGCCGCGAGCGCATCCTGCGCGTCCACATGAAGAACGTGCCCCTGGCGGCCGACGTGGACGTGAAGATCATCGCCCGCGGCACCCCCGGATTCTCGGGCGCCGACCTGGCCAACCTGGTCAACGAGGCCGCCCTGATGGCGGCGCGCAAGAACCGTCGCATGGTCACCATGCGCGACTTCGAGGACGCCAAGGACAAGGTCATGATGGGCGCCGAGCGCCGGTCCATGGTCATGACCGAGGATGAGAAGAAGCTGACCGCCTACCACGAGGGCGGCCACGCCCTGGTGGCGCTGAACGTCCCGGCCACCGATCCGGTGCACAAGGCGACGATCATCCCGCGCGGCCGGGCCCTCGGCATGGTCATGCAGCTGCCCGAGCGGGACAAGTTCTCGATGAGCTTCGAGCAGATGACCTCGCGCCTGGCCATCCTGTTCGGCGGCCGCGTCGCAGAGGAGATCATCTTCGGCAAGGAGAAGATCACCTCGGGCGCGAGCTCCGACATCAGCCAGGCCACCAAGCTGGCCCGCGCGATGGTGACCAAGTGGGGCTTCTCGGAACGGCTGGGCTCGGTGGAGTACGGCGAGAACCAGGAAGAGGTGTTCCTGGGGCATTCGGTCGCCCGCAACCAGAACGTCTCGGAAGAGACCGCCAAGATCATCGACGAGGAGGTCCGCCGTCTGGTCGAGGCCGGCGAGCAGGAGGCCCGGCGCATTCTGACCGAGAAGATCGAGGATCTGCACACCCTGGCCAAGGCCCTGCTCGAGTACGAGACCCTGACCGGCGACGAGATCGTCAATGCGCTGAAGGGCGTGCCCCCGCACCGCGACGAGGCCGAGGCCAAGCGCCCGACCGGACCCTCGGTGGCGGTGCCGATCTCGCCGAGGCCCAGCGCCGAACCGGCGTAAGGCTCCGGGCCGAAACGAAACCTTGGAGGCGGTCGCGCAGGCGGCCGCCTCTTTCATTTGAGCCGCGGAAGAGGCGAAAAACGCGGAAGCATGGCCGCTGTCGCTTCCGCGTCCTTCCGCGTCTTCCGTGGCTTGAATCGCCTCCGGCGCCTCAGCCCACGAAGATCCATCCCGGGTCCAGGCTGGCGAGCTGGACGCCGGCCAGGACGACCCGGGCGCCGCCGGTGATCTCGACCACCGTGTCCGCCCCCTGCTGGCTGGCGGTATAGGCGCTGCCCGGATCGAGGCGCACCCGGTCGCCTTCCGCGCGGTTGAAGTCGGTGACACGGTCCAGCCCCGCGGCGCCGAAGCTGTTGAAGACGTCCGCGCCGGCGCCGCCCGTGACGGTGTCGTCGCCCAGGTCGCCGGACAGGAAGTCGTTCCCGTCGCCGCCCGCAAGGACATCGTTGGCCTGGCCGCCGCGGACCAGGTCGGCGCCGGTCCCGCCCTCGCAGGTGTCGTCCCCCAGATTGCCGTAGACGATATCGGCGCCCTCGTCGCCGAAGAGCTGGTCGTCGTCCTTGCCGCCCACCACCCAGTCGTCGCCATGGCCGCCGGAAACGGTGTCGTCCCCCTGGTTGCCGTGGACGTCGTCAAAGCCGAAGCCGCCATGGATGCGGTCGTTCCCCTCTCCGCCGCGGAGGTAGTCGAGGCCATCGCCAGCCGTGGCGCGCGGTGACAGGCGGTGGATGTCGCCGTCCAGCCCGATCAGGTAGAGCCGTCCCGATCCGTCGACGGCGAACGAGGCGATCAGGTCGATGTCGCCGCCGCCGGCGACCGAGATCTGGGCATTGCGGTTGAGGAAGTCCTGCGCCTGGCCGCCCACGTGCTCGACGCTCCAGACATTGCCGCTACCGAAGTCGCCGAAGACGTAGAGGCCGTCCATGCCGCCCGGGCCGTGATAGACGTATCCGCCCGTCACCGAGACGCCGCCGTAGAGCGGGGTCGTCCGGTCGTAGTCCAGGATGGGGTCGGTCAGTCCCGCGGGGACCGGGCCCGAGTAGGTCGAGAAGCCCTCCTTGAAGCGCCAGCCCAGGTTCAGCCCGCCCTGGCCGGCGCCGATGACGTTCACCTCTTCGCGCGCGCCCTGGCCGACGTCGGCGATCCAGAGCTCGCCGGTGGCCGCATCGAAGCTGGCGCGCCAGGGGTTGCGCAGGCCGTAGAGCCAGATTTCGTCCGCCCCGGCCGTGGCGCCCGCGAAGGGGTTGTCGGCGGGGATCATATAGTTGCGGGCGGGGTCCGCGGGGAAGTCGTCGCCGTCCACATCGATCCGCAGGATCTTGCCCAGCAGGTTGCCCAGGTTCTGGGCATTGTTCTGCGGGTCGCCGCCCCCGCCGCCGTCGCCTGAGGCGATGTAGAGGAAGCCATCGGGTCCGAAGCCCATCCAGCCGCCGTTGTGGTTCGAGAACGGCTGGTCGTAGCTGAGGACCACCCGTCCCGATCCGGCGTCCGCGTGGTTCGCGTCGGCGCGCCGGTACTCCCGGATCTCGGTGTCGCCAGAGGCATTGGTCAGGTTCACGTAGAAGAAGCCGTTGGTCGCGTAGTCCGGGTGGAACGCCAGGCCCAGCAGCCCCTGCTCGCCGCCGCCGGCCAGGCTGGAGTCCGGCAGGTCCATGAAGGGGTCGGCGTTGAGCTGGCCCGTATCCAGGTCGAGGATCCGGATGCGGCCGGTGTGCTGCTCGACGACGAACAGCCGGCCCGGATCGCCGGGCGGCGAGGCGGCGAACAAGGGGTTGGAGAGCCCCGAGGCCACCCGCACCGCATCTATGATGTGGCTCCCCGCCTGGGTGTCGGCGGCCGAGTGGCCGTAGATCACGTCGTCCCCGCCGCCGCCGAAGACGCTGTCGGAGCCGTCGCGTCCCGACAGGATGTCCGCCCCGGTCGTTCCGTTCAGGGTGTCCTGCGCACTCGTTCCGGCGATCTCGGCCATGGCGCTCCTCCAGGCTTCCCGTGAAGCTACGGGCGACAGTATGACAAGGTTGAGGCCCGATGAGTTCCCAACCGCAGATCAACCTCCGCCGTCCCCAGGTCATGGGGATCGTCAACGCGACGCCGGACAGCTTCTCTGACGGCGGCCGGCACCTCGCGCCGGAGGCCGCCTTGGCCCATGCTCGCCGGCTGATCGGCGAGGGCGCGGACATCCTCGACCTTGGCGCGGAATCGACGCGGCCGGGCGCCGACCCCGTGCCGGAAGAGGTGGAGATCGCCCGCCTCGTCCCCTTGATCGCGGCGATCCGGGCCGAGAGCCGGGTCCCCATCTCGGTCGACACCATGAAGCCGGCGGTGGCCCGCGCCGCCGTCGAGGCCGGGGCGAGCCTGTGGAACGACGTCACCGCCCTGCGCCATGCGCCGGACAATCTGGAGACGGCGGCTGCGCTCGGCTGCGACGTCATCCTGATGCACATGCAGGGCGAGCCGCGCACCATGCAGGCCGAGCCGCGCTACGACGATGTGGTGGGCGAGGTGGCGGCCTTCCTGGCCGGGCGCGCCGAGGCGGCGATTGCCGCCGGCGTGGCGCGGGAGCGGATCTGGCTCGACCCCGGCATCGGCTTCGGCAAGCACATGACCCGCCACAACCTGCCGCTGCTCGCCAGCCTGGAGCGGATCGTGGCGTTGGGCTTCCCGGTGCTGCTGGGGGCGAGCCGGAAGAGCTTCATCGGCGCGGTGAGCCGAGGCGCCGGGCCGCGCGAGCGCCTGGGCGGCTCCATCGCCGCGGCGCTCGCCGGCGCGGCCGCGGGCGTGGCGGCCGTGCGGGTCCACGACGTCGCCGAGACAGTCCAGGCGCTGGACGTTTGGGCGGCGATCGACGCGACGCGGGTCTAGAACGCTTCGGGATACAGCGGCCGCAGCCGCGCCTCGCGTTCCAGCAGCTTGTCCCAGGGCGTGAAGATCCCCTCCGCGGCGTCCTCCAGAGCCTCCAGGTGCGCATGCCAGCCCGTCGGCACACCCTTGGCTTCGCTGATCGCCAGTTCCGAGTGCGTCAGCGTCAGGCGGCAGCCTTCACCGTCCGGCTCCAAGTCGAAGCGCACGAGGGAATCCTTGGTCCCATCCAGTTCTGACCAGCGCCAGGCGATCGTCCGCGGCGGGTCGAACACCTCGATTCTCGCCAGGCTCCGGTAGTCGGCGCCGGTGAAATAGAGCTGCATGGCGCCGCCGACCTCCATCCGGTCCACCATGGTCTCGGCGAACCAGTCCGCCAGCCGCTCGGGGACGGTGAGGGCCGCCCATACCTTATCGATCGGCTTCGCATAGCGGCGGCGGAAGACGATAGTGACCGTGTCTCCGTGGCGGGTGACCTCGCCCAGGTCTTGTTCGGCGACGCTCATCGGCTACCTCGCGATGATGTATTGATAGCGCTGGCCCATCGCCTTCTCGCGATCCCAGCTCCAGGGCGTGCGGAGGCCGTCGGCAGCTCCGGGCAGGGCCTCCAGGAACGTGTGCCACCCGGGCAGGGTCCCGAGCTGCCCAGCGTTGAGGTGCGTCTGGGTCAGGGTGAGCCGGCAGCCGTCGCCGTCGGGCTCCAGTTCGTAGCGGACGATCGACAGCGGATGGGTCTCGTCGGGCCAGGTGTGGGCCAACCGCCGCAACGGCTCGAGCTCGACGATCTCGCCGGTCATCCGGTAGTCGTCCTGCGGAAAGGCCAGGCGGTAGACGCCGCCCAGACGCAGGTCGAGCTCAACCTCGGTGAACCAGTCGGCGATCCGCTCCGGGATGGTGAGCGCCGCCCAGACCTTCTCGATCGACTTCCTGATCCGGCGTTCGAGCACGATATCGTAGAGCCCGCCGCCGCGGTCGATGACCTGGCCGAGTTCGTCGTCGATCAGGGCTGCAAAAGGTCCAGGCGTCATTGCTCTCGCTCCAGATGCTCGTCCAGGCGGCTGAGCCGGTCGGCCCAGAAGCGGCGGTAGGGGGCGAGCCAGGCCTCCAGCTCCGCCAGGCCTCTCGGCTCGAGGCGGTAGAGCCGCCGCTGACCGTCGGCGCGGACGGCGACGAGGCCGGCCTCGCGCAGCAGTTTCAGATGCTTCGAGACGCCCGGCTGGCTCAGCGCCAGCGCCTCCACGAGGTCGCCCGCCGGCCGCTCGCCCTCGCGCAGCACGTCCAGGATGCGGCGGCGGTTCGGCTCGGCGACGGCTTCGAAGGGCGTCATGTCGAAAAATATATACTCAATAGGAAATATAACTCAACTGGCATGTGCCATGAGGACGAAAACGCGCTATCGCCCCGCAATGCCCGCACCTGGCCGAGTCCTGATCATCGCCGGCTCCGACAGCGGAGGCGGGGCTGGGATTCAGGCCGACATCAAGACCGTCACGGCGCTGGGGGGCTACGCCGCCACGGCGGTGACCGCGATCACCGTCCAGAACACCCTGGGCGTGACCGGCGTGCATCCGATCCCGCTGGAGATCATCGAGGCCCAGGCGCGGGCGGTGCTGTCCGACATAGGCGCCGACGTTATCAAGACCGGCATGCTGGGGGACGTCGCCACCGTCGAGCTCGTGGCGCGGCTGCTGGACGAAGCCGGGGCGGCCGCGGTGATCGACCCCGTGATGATCGCCAAGGGCGGCGCGCCCCTGCTGGCGGACAGGGCCGTCGGCGCAGTGCGGGACCAGCTGGTTCCGCGGGCGGACCTGCTGACCCCCAACGCCCCCGAGGCCGAGGCGCTGACCGGCCTTGCGGTCACCTCGACCGACGACCTGCGCCGGGCCGGCGAGGCGCTGCTGGAACGCGGCGCCAGCGCCGTGCTGATGAAGGGCGGTCACGTGCCGGGCGAGCGCGTCGTCGACATCCTGATGACCACGGCCGGCGAAACCGTCTTCGAGGGCGGCCGGATCGACACACGGCACACCCACGGCACCGGCTGCACCCTGGCGTCCGCCTGCGCGACAGGCCTCGCCCAGGGCCTGCCGCTGGTCCAGGCGGTGGCGCAGGCCTGGGACTATGTGCATCAGGCGATGCTGCGGGCGCCCGGGTTCGGCGCCGGCCACGGTCCGCTCGATCACGCCTGGCGTCTGCGATGAGCCAGGAGGCCGAACTCGAAGCCATCCTGCGCCGGTCGGAGCCCCTGATGCGGGTCCTGCGGACGATCCGGGACCTCGCCCTGCCGGACTGGCTGCTGTTCTCGGGCGCGGTCTACCAGCGGGTGCTGAACCACCTGGGGGGCCGTGACCTGGACTATGGGGTCAAGGACTACGACGTCGGCTACTTCGACGCCTCCGATATCTCCTACGACGCGGAGGACGCGGTGATCCGGCGCGTGGCTGCGGCGTTCGAGCCGCCGCTTCGCGAGCTGGTGGAGGTTCGCAACCAGGCGCGGGTGCACGTCTGGTTCGAAGCCAAGTTCGGCGAGCCCTACACGCCCCTGTCCTGCTCGGCCGAGGCGCCGTCGCGGTTCGTGAGCCCGATGTTCGCGGTGGGCGTGAAGCTGGAGTCGGACGACAGCATGACCGTCGTGGCGCCCTTCGGACTGGAGGACCTCTTCGCCCGCGTCCTGCGGCCCAATCCGATGCGCGGCGAGCGCAGCTTCCCGCGCATCGCCGCGTCGGCCAAGGACCGCTGGCCGGAGATCGAGGTGCTGGAGCGTTAGCGCCGATAGACGTCCGGGTCGCGGATCTCCATCCAGTTCTCGACCTTCGTGAGGGCTGCAAAGCCGTACTGCGCATAGAGCCCGTGGGCGTCACGGGTGGCCAAGTGCATGCGGCGCAGACCCTGCAGGTCGGGATGGGCCTTCACATAGGCCACGAGCTGCTTGCCGAGGCCCGCCCCGCGGAACGCTTCGTCCACGAAGACGTCGCACAGCCAGGCGAAGGTCGCGCGGTCGGTGACCACACGGGCCATGGCGGCCATGGCGCCATCGGACGCGAAGGCTCCTACGGTCAGGCTGCCGGCGCAGGCGCGCGAGAAGGTTTCGAGCGGTATGCCTTCGGCCCAGTAGCTCTGCGTCGCGATCCAACGGTGGGCCGTGGCGAGGTCGAAACGCGCCGGATCGTCGCTCAGGGTGAAGCCGTCTGCGGCGGCCTCGAACGCCATCTTCCTTGCTCCTCGATGTCCGCGTCGGGGGAAGTGGCCCTTGCCCGTCGCCGCTCCGCGCCGCAAGTCCAGTGCCCGCTATTCGAGGAGACCACTCATGCGCCAGTGGACCGTCGACGCCTTCGCCGACCGCCCCTTCCGAGGAAACCCCGCCTGCGTCGTCGAGCCTTTCGAGGCCTGGCCGGATGCAGCCTGGATGCAGGCCCTGGCCGCCGAGAACAACCAGGCCGAGACCGCCTTCCTGCTGCGGACGGACCGGGCGGACAGCTTCGGGCTTCGCTGGTTCACGCCGCTCCTGGAGGTGCCGCTCTGCGGGCATGCGACACTGGCCGCCGCGCACGTGCTGATGGCCGAGCTGGGCCTGGGCGGCGGCCGCCTCGCCTTCCAGACGCAGTCGGGGGAACTGACGGTCGGCCGGGTGGGCGATCTCTACGAAATGGACTTCCCTTCGCAGCCCCCGGTCCGGACGGATGTACCGGCCGGTCTCGCCGAGGCGCTGGGCGAGGAGCCGGCCGAGGTCTGGGCCGGGCCCTACCTGGTGGCGCTCTTCGAGGACGAGGCGATCGTGCGCGGCCTCAAGCCCGACCTTGTGGCGTTGAAGGAGATCTCCGGCGCCGCAACGGGCGGGCGGGGCAATGTCGGCGTCGCCGCGCCGGCTGCGGTCGGGTCGGATCACGATGTGGTCGATCGCTTCTTCGCGCCGGGGTCCGGTATCCCGGAGGATCCGGCGACCGGCTCTCTCCACTGCATCCTCGCGCCGCTGTTCGCCGACAAGCTCGGCCGCGCGACGGTGCGGTTCCATCAGGCCTATCCGGGGCGCGGCGGAGACCTGGCGTGCGAGGTGCGCGGCGGGCGCGTGATGATCCGGGGGCGCGCCGTGACGGTTGTCGAAAGCCGCCTGCGGCTGGCGGGCGGAACGCAAGGCGCCCCCGGAGCCTGAAGCTCCGAGGGCGTCTCGTGCGTCATCGAGGCGGGCCGGCGCCTCAGCGGCGGTGGCCGTAGCCGTAGCCGTAGCCGTAGCGGCGCTCACCGTCGCGAAGGTTCGCCACGATCCGGAACTCCAGGCGGTCGAGGCGCCGGTCGAGGATCGCCCGCTCCCGGGGGGAGAGCCCGCCGCGGCGGTACTGCCGTTCCAGGGTGGTCACCTTCTCCGACTGCCAGTGGAGCTGGTTCGCCTCGCGGCGGGTCAGGGCCCCCCGGCGGACGCCGTTCTCGATCATGCGATTCAGCTCGTGCTGCCGCGCGTTGATATTGTATCCGACGTGCCCGCGTTCGTAGCGGCCGTAGTCATTGTGGACCGGGTGCGCGGCGGCGGGGACGGCGGCCGTCACGGCGGCGGCGGCGGCCAGGGTGGCGATGAGGGTCTTCATGTCTGGTCCTCCAGATCCGTGTCGGCCGGGAGCCCGGCCTTCGATGATCGGAGGAAACCACGCTGGGCCTGACGCGGGCCTGAGCCCGTCGTTGGCTGGAATTCAGCTTGATGAGCGGATCGTCAGGCGGCCGCGCCGGACGCCTTGGCCGCCCCGCCGCCGGTGGCGGCGGCGTTCAGCACCGTGGAAATGGCGTCGTACAGCTTGGCGATCTCTATGGGCTTGGCCACGTGGGCGTCCATGCCCACCGCCAGGTATTCCTCGACCTGGTGGGTCAGGGCGTTCGCAGTCAGCGCGACGATGGGGGTGCGCCGTCGGCCGCCCGTCTTCTCCGCCTCGCGGATCGTCGCCGCGGCCGTGATGCCGTCCATGACCGGCATCTGTATGTCCATCAGGATCAGGTCGTAGGAGCCGGTGCGCCAGGCCTCCACCGCCTCCTTCCCGTCCGGGACGATGTGGACGTCGATGCCCAGCGAGCCCAGGACCGCGGCCAGGACCTGCTGGTTGGTGGCGTTGTCCTCCGCGGCCAGGATCCGCAGGTCGCCGTCATCGGAGGCGTTCGCCGGCTCGGCGGCCTGCAGCGAGGCGGGCCGGCCCCGCTTCAGGGGCAGTTCGACGGTGAAGGTCGACCCGGCGCCCTCGCGGCTCTCAACGTCGATGGAGCCGCCCATCATCTGGGTCAGCTCGCGGCAGATGGCGAGGCCCAGGCCCGTGCCGCCGAAGCGCCGCGTGGCGGAGTTGTCGGCCTGGGTGAACTTCTCGAACAGCGTCGGCAGCTTTTCGGGCGGGATGCCGACGCCGGTGTCGCGGACGACGATCCGCAGTCCGCCCATCTCGCCCACGTCGACCGTCGCCGTGACGGAGCCCTGGGGCGTGAACTTGACGGCGTTAGACAGGAGGTTGCCGATGATCTGGCGCAGCCGGTCGGCGTCGCCGCGCCACCATCCCTGCGCGGCCTCGGCGACGTCCACGCGGAACTCCAGGTTCTTGGCGTCGGCCATCACCTGGAAGTTCTCCCGCGCCTGATCGATGGCGGCCTCAAGGTCGAAATCGTCCTCGAACAGGGTCAGCTTGCCCGCCTCGATCTTCGAAAGATCGAGCACGTCGTTCAGCACGGCCAGGAGCAGCCCGCCCGAGCGGCGGATCACGTCCAGGCGGTCGCGCTGAACCGGCGCAAGATCGCCCATGGCCATCACCTCGGCCATGGCGAGCACCCCGTTGAGCGGGGTGCGGATCTCGTGGCTCATATTGGCCAGGAACTGTGTCTTGAGCACGTTGGCCGCGTTGGCGGCGTCGCGCGCCAGCTCCAGCTCGCGCATCGCGCGTTTCAGGTCGTCTTCGCGTTCGGCCAGCTTCGCCAGCAGATGGTTGAAGCTCTCGGTGAGGCTCTGGAAGAGCTCGTCGCTGGCGTCCACCTTAACCGGCGTGAAGCTGCCGCCCGCGGCGACGTCGTGCATCGCCTTGGAAAGGCTCTGAACGGGCTGTATCACCCGGTGAGCCAGGCTGCGGGCCAGGAACAGGGCCACGCCCACCCCGCCGAACAGCAGCACGAACGTCAGCGCGATGAACTGGGGCAGCATCGGCGTGAGCGAGGGCTGCTCCACCACCAGGCTGATCTGACCCACGTTTCGTCCATCATGAACCACGGGGGCGACGATGGTTTCGGTCGCCATGGCGTTGCCGGCCGGACGCGTGAAGCTGGTCAGTTCGCGCCCGGAGGCGTCCAGCAACCGGGCCGTTAGGACATCCTGACTGGCCTTCACCGAGGCCAGACCGCGCGAGAGTTCGTCCCGGTCCGCCGACGTCATCGACGGGGCGGCCACCTGGGCGGCGATGGCTGCGAGCTCCTCGTGGAAGCGGTGCGACTGCGTACGTGCGACCGCCCACTGTTGCAGCATGAAGGTGAGGCATGCGGCGATGAGGACGACCACCGTCGTCACAAGGCCGACGCCGGCGACGCGCGCATGGAAGGTCGCCGTCGGCGCAGAGCCCCCGGACGTTGCGCTATCGGTCTTTTCCCCCGGCGCGTGCATGGGCGTCAGGAATAGAGGGAAGGTCCTAACGCTTCGCTTCCGCAGGCCGCCGTGGAGCGCCGACTTTCGCGGCAGAACTGTGCTTTCGGCGCCACGATACAACCAGCCCCAGAGAAAAACATGGTTAACAACTCCTGAATCCGTTGCGTGTCTGGTAACGCTTCCTTTACCTTAACGGGTGTCGGGTATCTCAAGGGGTGTATCCACATGGAAAAGGCGTTCGTGGCCCAACGCGTGGCCAAGAAGCTGTTCTCCACCGAGGCCGCCGTTGACGGCGCTCTCATGGAAGCGGCTGAATTGATGAGCGAAATGCTTCAGGCGCGGAAGGACGTGAAGACCTCGCTGGTCTTCGCCGACGACGTGCAGGTGAAGATGATGGAGGCCATGAAGGCCCTCAGCGAGGCCCGCACCGCCATGGTCGGCGTGCACAACGAGCTCAACGAAGCGAAGCTCCGCCTCGGCATCCGCACCAAGATGGACTTCGACAACAAGCCGGCCCAGGCGGTCGAGCGCAACGTCACCACGATGCGCGACGTCGGCTAAACCGGCCGATCCGCCCAGTTCTTGGCGGATCATTGCAAGAGATTAACTGGTTGGGCGCCTCTAATCTGCATTAGGGGCGCTCAATCATGTTCGATCTGCGTCTGATCCTGAATTCGTTCGCGATCGCATGCTGCCTCTTCGCGTGGTGGAAGGGCGGCCCGGCGGAGCGTTGGGCGTCGGTCGCCGTGCTCGCCAACATACTCGTGGGCCAGACCGGCCACTATCTGGCCCCCAATCTGAATGATCAGATCCGCCTGGTGAACGACGGCGTGACGGCGCTCGTGCTCCTAGGGATCACCGTGAGGTTCGGTGCGCTCTGGATGGGCGGCGTGATGCTGTTCTATGCCGCGCAGTTCGCGATGCACTCGTTCTACATCGTGATGCAGCGTGACTCCGACTACTTCCGCTCGTTGATCAATAACCTGAACTTCTTCGGGATCGTATCGTGCCTGATCATCGGCACGATCGTGGCCTGGCGCGCGAGGCTGCGGCGCAGCCGTGTGGCCGCGACCTAGCGCCGCTGTAGGCGCGCTGCAGAAAAGTTTCGCTTGCTTCGCCGGCCAAACGCAGGCTTTTGGCCGGCGGGCCACGCCCTCCCAACGGGGCGCAGCCCATCTGCAAGGATGGGAGACATCGCAGTGACTAACCCCGCTCAAGGTGGGGCGCTGAAGCCGGCCATGCGTCCGGCGCGCCCCGAATTTTCGTCCGGTCCGTGCGCCAAGCGCCCCGGATGGGCCCCCGAGAATCTCGCAAACGCCGTCCTGGGCCGATCGCACCGGTCCAAGCTCGGCAAGGCGCGCCTCAAGGAGGCGATCGATCGCACCCGCCAGGTGCTCGAGGTCCCCGACGACTTCCTGATCGGCATCGTGCCCGGGTCCGACACCGGCGCCGTCGAGATGGCGCTGTGGTCGATGCTGGGGCCGCGTCCGGTTCAGCTCCTCGCCTTCGAGAGCTTCGGCAAGGACTGGGTCACCGATGTCACCAAGCAGCTGAAGCTGCCGGCCGAGGTGCTGGACGCGCCCTATGGCCAGCTTCCTGACCTGTCGAAGGTCCGCAAGGACGCCGACCTCGTCTTCACCTGGAACGGCACAACCTCGGGCGTGCGCGTGCCGAACGCCGACTTCATCGCGGCCGACCGCGAGGGGATCACCATCTGCGACGCCACCAGCGCCGCCTTCGCTCAGCCGCTGGACTGGGCCAAGCTCGATGTCGTGACCTTCTCCTGGCAGAAGGCGCTGGGCGGCGAGGGCGGCCACGGGATCCTGATCCTTGGACCGCGCGCCGTGGAACGGCTGGAAAGCCACACGCCGGCCTGGCCGATGCCCAAGCTCTTCCGCATGACCAAGGGCGGCAAGCTGAACGCCGAGATCTTCGAAGGCTCGACGATCAACACGCCCTCGATGCTCTGCGTGGAGGACGCTATCGACGCCCTCAAATGGGCCGAGGCCATCGGCGGCCTGCCCGAGATGCGGCGCCGGGCCGACGCCAACCTGGCGATCCTGGCCGAATGGGTCGCGCGGACGCCCTGGGTCGACTTCCTGGCCGAGGATGCGGCCACCCGCTCCAACACCTCGGTCTGCCTGAAGGTGGTCGACCCGCGCGTCGCCGCCCTGCCGGCCGAGGCCCAGGCCGACTTCGCCAAGAAGCTGGCCTCGGTGCTGGAGAAGGAGGGCGTCGCCCTCGACATCGGCGGCTACCGCGACGCCCCGCCGGGCCTGCGCATCTGGTGCGGCGCCACGGTCGAGACGTCCGACCTGGACGCCCTCACGCCCTGGCTCGACTGGGCCTTCGCGTCCGTCTCCGCCGACCTCGCCGCCGCCTGAGCGGCCGCCCTCGCACACTCTGACACCGACCCTCCCGGACGGACTCCGGGAGGGCGCATCCTTCGGGAGATTCCCATGCCCCGCGTACTCATCGCCGACAAGCTCAGCCCCGCCGCCATCGACATCTTCAAGCAACGCGGCGTCGACGCCGACGTGAAGACCGGCCTCACCAAGGACGAACTGCTCAAGATCGTCGACCAGTACGACGGCATCGCCATCCGCTCGGCCACCAAGGTCGACAAGGACGTGATCGCCGCCGCGAAAAACCTCAAGGTCGTCGGCCGCGCCGGCATTGGCGTCGACAACGTCGACATCCCCGCCGCCACCGCCGCCGGCGTGGTCGTCATGAACACCCCCTTCGGCAATTCGATCACCACCGCCGAGCACGCCATCGCCATGATGTTCGCGCTCGCTCGCCAGCTCCCCGCCGCCGACGTCTCCACCCAGGCCGGCAAGTGGGAGAAGAACCGCTTCATGGGCGTCGAGCTCTACGCCAAGACCCTCGGCCTGATCGGCGCCGGCAACATTGGCTCCATCGTCGCCGACCGGGCCAACGGGCTGAAGATGAAGGTGGTCGCCTACGACCCGTTCCTCTCGGAGGAGCGTGCGGTCGAGATCGGGGTCGAGAAGGTCGAGCTGGAGGACCTGCTGGCCCGCGCCGACATCATCACCTTGCACACCCCGCTCACCGACAAGACCCGAAACATCCTCTCGGCCGAGAACCTCGCCAAGACCAAGAAGGGCGTCCTGATCGTCAACTGCGCCCGCGGCGGCCTGGTGGATGAGGCGGCGCTGCGCAAGCTGCTGGACGAGGGCCACGTGGGCGGGGCCGCCTTCGACGTCTTCGTGGAGGAGCCGGCGAAGGAGAACGTGCTGTTCGGCGCGGAGAACTTCATCGCCACCCCGCACCTCGGCGCCTCGACCAACGAGGCCCAGGAGAACGTCGCCCTGCAGGTGGCCGAGCAGATGAGCGACTATCTGCTAACCGGCGCCGTGACCAACGCGCTGAACAGCCCCTCGGTCACGGCCGAGGAGGCGCCGCGCCTCAAGCCGTTCGTGGCGCTTGCCGAGAAGCTGGGCGCCCTCGCCGGCCAGATGCTGGACTACGGCATCAAGGCCGTGGACATCGCCTTCGAGGGCGAGGTCTCCAAGCTGAACACCAAGCCGCTCACCGCGGCGGCCCTCGCCGGCGTGCTGCGGCCGATGCTGGCAGAGATCAACATGGTCTCGGCGCCCGCCATCGCGAAGGAGCGCGGCGTCGTCGTCTCCGAGAGCCGCCAGGAAGACTCGCCCATCTACGAAAACCTGATGCGCATCACCGTGACGACCGAGAAGGGCAAGCGCTCGTTCGCCGGCTCGGTCATGGCGGGCGCGCCGAGGATCGTCGAGGTCAAGGGCATGGAGCTGGATGCACCCTTCTCGCCGCGGATGCTCTACGTCAACAACCTCGACAAGCCGGGCTTCATCGGCGCCATCGGCGCCCTGCTGGCGGACGCGGCGGTCAACATCGCGACGTTCAACCTGGGCCGCATCGACGCCGGCGACGACGCCATCGCCCTGATTGGCGTGGATCAGGAGCCGACGGCGAAGCTGCTGGAAAAGATCCAGGCCCTGCCGCACGTGAAGGAAGCCCGTACGCTGAAGTTCTGACGAACTGGCTCTTGCCGCCTCCCGGCCGAAGGCTCACCTGAGCGGTTTCGGTCGGGAGGCGCGCATGAAGGTGATCGGCAGCTACGTCAGCCCCTATGTCCGCAAGGTGCTGGCCTGTCTCAATCTCAAGGGCCTCGCCTACGAGATCGACCCGATCACCCCCTTCTACGGCGGCGAGGCGTTCGAGGCGGTCAGCCCTTTGCGCCGCATCCCGGTGCTGGTCGACGGCGACCTGGCGCTCTGCGACTCTTCCGTGATCTGCCAGTACCTGGAAGAGGCCTATCCGGGCCCGTCGCTGCTGCCGATCGACGTGAAGGACCGCGCCCGCGCCCGCTGGCTGGAAGAGTTCGCCGACAGCCGCCTGGGCGACGTCTTCATCTGGGGCCTGTTCTATCCGAAGGTCGTCCACCCGGCGGTGTGGGGGGCTCCCGGCGACCAGGCGCGGATCGACAAGACGCTCGCGGCGGACGCGCCCGCGGCGCTGGACTATCTGGAAGCCCAGCTTCCGGCCGACGGCTTCCTGTTCGGCGACATCGGCCTCGCCGACATCTCGATCTCAAGCTTCCTCAGGAACGCCGCCTATGCGGGCTTTAAGGTCGACGCCGCGCGTTGGCCGAAGACCGCAGCCTTCATCGCACGGGTGTTCGATCACCCGGCCCTGAAGGCGTTGGAGCCGTTCGAACAGGCGCAGATCCGCACGAATCCCGCCGGCCGCCGCGCGGCCCTGGCGGCCGCGGGCGCGCCGCTCACGGCCGAGACCGTGGGCACTTCGGAGCCCCGCGCCAGCATCATGCTGACGTAGCTAGCCCCCGCTGAGCGCCCCGAAGATCAGCACCTCGCCTCCATTGCGGACCGGTACGGATATCCGCTTCGCCTCGTCCTGGCCGACGAAGATCCGCACGTGGCGGCGGATGCGGCCCTGTTCGTCCACGATGCGGAATTTCAGGCCGGGAAACCGGCGGTCGAGATCGTCCAGCACTTCGGCCACGTGCGCGCCCTGCGCCTCCACCCGCGTCGCGCCGTCGGTGTAGGCGATGAGCTGCGAGGGGATCGAGACGCGGATCATGGCTCGAGCGGGACCGCGCTCAACGAATAGATCTCGGGCAGGTGCGCCGCGATCTGGCGCCAGCTCCGGCCCTCGTCCGCGCTCGCCCAGATCGCGCCGCCGGTGGTGCCGATGTAGAGGCCCATGGGATCGCACGCGTCGCCGCAGAACGCCTGGCGCTTCACCGTGAACCATCCCTGCTCGGCCGGGAATCCCCGGTCCTGGCGCTCCCAGGACGCGCCGCCGTCGCGCGTGCGGTAGGCGGCGGGCCGCCCTCCGGGACTGGTCCGCGGCCAGACCTCCGTGCCGTCCATGGGCCAGACCCAGGCGGTGTCGCGGTCGCGCACGTGTGGCACGACGGTAAAGCCGATGTCGCCGATCTCGCGGGGCATATTGTCGCCAATCCGCTCCCAGCGCTCGTCCGGCCGGTCGAGTCGGTAGATCCCGCAGTGGTTCTGTTGCCAGATCCGGTCGGGGTCGGTGGGCGCGAGGGCGATGAAGTGGCTGTCCTGGCCGAACTCGGGGTAGGGGTCCGGCAGGAAGTCGCAGCGGACGTTCTGGTTGAGCGGCCGCCAGGTCGCGCCCTGGTCCACGGTCTCGAGCACGCCGGCCGAGCAGGTGGCCAGGTACATGTGCCGGGCGTCCCGCGGGTCGACGACGATCTGGTTGAGGATCGCGCCGTCCGGCGTTCCGCCCTCGGGCGGAAACCAGTCCATGACCTGCGGATGCTGGTTCAGGCCATCCACGCTGGCCCACGTGTCGCCGCCGTCGGCGCTGCGGAACAGGCCGGGAGGAGAGGTTCCCGCCCACCATACGCCCGGTTCGTCCGCATGGCCGGGCTCCAGCCAGAAGGAATGGTCCACCGACCGCCCATGCGGCTCGCCCGTGGGGAACGCCGGTGGCTGCTTCGCCTCGGCCCAGGTCTTCCCACCGTCGACCGAGCGCAGGATGGTGGGGCCCAGGTGGCCTGTCGAGGCCGCCATGAGCATGGTCCTGCCGTCCCGCGGGTCCCGGACGAAGTGGTTGATGATCTGGCCCAGGAACAGCGGGCCCTCGACGGCCCAGGCCGATCGACCGGCGTCGCTGCGATAGATCCAGGCTCCCTTTCGGGTCCCGACCAGAAGCTGGATGGCGTGCGTCATTGGAACCTCCCAGCCCAAGGACGTGCGGGGGGAGGATAGTCCGACACCGGTTCAGTGGAAATCGCGGCTGCGGATCAGGGCGCCGGAGACCTTGGAGCGCACGCCGATCTGGCCCTCGTCCTCACGCAGTTCCGAAAGACGGCCCGAGAGGTCGGTGAAGCGCTCGGCGACCAGGTGGATCACCTCGCCCTCCTTCTGCACCTGGCCATGGACGATCAGGAAGGCCGAGCTCATCACCAGGCGGCGGTTGGCCTCGAAGGCGTCGCGCCAGACGACGACATTGGCGATCCCCGTCTCGTCCTCCAGCGTCATGAACACCACCCCCTTGGCCGTGCCCGGCCGCTGGCGCACCAGCACCAGCCCGCCGACCGACAGCCGCCGGCGGTCGCGGACGGTCTTCAGAGCGGCGCAGGGAACGACGCGCTGGCGCGCCAGGTCCTCGCGGAAGAACCGCACCGGGTGGTCCTTCAGCGACAGGCTGGTGGTGCGGTAGTCCTCGGCCACGTGCTGCGGGGCGCTCATGAAGGGCAGTTCCACCTGCGCCTCCTTCAGGCTCTGACGCAGCAGCAGCGGGGCGTCCCGCTCGGCGCCCCATTCGCCGGCCAGGCCCTTGACCGTCCACAGGGCGTCGCGCCGGGAAAGCCCAAGGCCCCGGAAGGCGTCGGCCTCGGCCAGCAACTCGAGCGCCCGGCGCGACAGGCGGCCCTTCCGGGCGAACGCCTCGACGGTGTTCGCCCCCTCCGCCCGCGCGGCCGCCAGCTGGTCGGCGTCTTCCCGCTTGAAGCCCTTGATCTGCCGCAGTCCCAGGCGGACGGCGCGAAGACGGTCCTCCTTTTCCTCCAGCGTGCAATCCCAGTCGGACGCCATCACGTCGGGCGGGCGCACCTCCACCCCGTGCTCGCGAGCGTCGCGGACCAGCTGGGCCGGCTGGTAGAAGCCCATCGGCTGGCTGTTCAGCAGGGCCGCGCAGAAGGCGTCGGGGTGATGCTTCTTCACCCAGGCCGAGGCGTAGACCAGCAGGGCGAAGCTGATCGCATGGCTCTCCGGGAAGCCGTACGAGCCGAAGCCCTCGATCTGCTTGAAGCAGCGGGTGGCGAACTCGGCGTCGTAGCCCCGCCGCACCATCCCCTCCACGAACTTGTGGCCGTACTCGCCCACCGTGCCCATGTTGCGGAATGTGGCCATGGACCGCCGCAGGCCGTCGGCGTCGTTGTCCGAGAACTCGGCCCCCACGATCGCCACCCGCATCGCCTGTTCCTGGAAGAGCGGCACGCCCAGGGTCTTGCCCAGGATCTGCTCCATCTCGTCCTGCGGATAGCCGGTGCCGGGGCGCGGATAGCTCACCGGCTCGATCCCGTCGCGGCGCTTCAGGTAGGGGTGCACCATGTCGCCCTGGATCGGCCCCGGCCGCACGATCGCCACCTCGATCACGAGGTCGTAGAACTTCCGCGGCTTCAGCCGGGGCAGCATCGACATCTGCGCCCGGCTCTCCACCTGGAACACGCCGACGGAATCGGCGTGGCAGAGCATCTCGTAGACCTCCGGATCCTCCTGGGGCAGGTCGGCGATGTCGGTGATCCGGCTCCCGTCCGCCCTCGGCGGCAGCATCTCGAACGCCTTGCGCAGGGCCGTCAGCATGCCGAGCGCCAGGACGTCCACCTTCATCAGCCCCAGGGCGTCGATGTCGTCCTTGTCCCACTCGATGAAGGTGCGGTCCTCCATCGCCGCATTACCGATCGGTACCGTCTCGTCCAGCCGCCGTTGGGTCAGCACATAGCCGCCCACGTGCTGCGACAGGTGGCGCGGAAACCCCAGCAGCTCCTGGGCCAGCGCCGTGGCGCGGCGGATTTCCGGGGCGTCGGGATCCAGGCCGCACTGGCGGATGTGCTCGTCCGGCACGCCGTCGCCGTAGCTGCCCCAGACGGTGTTCGCGAGGGCGGCGGTGATGTCCTCGGTCAGGCCCAGGGCCTTGCCCACCTGGCGGATGGCCATGCGCGGGCGGTAGTGGATTACGGTGGCCACGATGGCGGCGCGATGGCGGCCATAGCGCTCGTAGACGTACTGCATCACCTCCTCGCGCCGCTCATGCTCGAAGTCGACGTCGATGTCGGGCGGCTCGCCGCGGTTCTCGGAGATGAAGCGGGAGAAGAGCAGGTCCTGGTCGGGCTTGGTGGGGTCCACCGCCGTGACGCCCAGGCAGTAGCAGACGCACGAGTTGGCGGCCGAGCCGCGGCCCTGGCACAGGATCCGCTGCTCCCGCGCCCAGCGGACGATGTCGTGGACGGTGAGGAAGTAGTTCGGGAAATCCAGCTTCTCGATCAGGTCCAGCTCGTGGGCGACCAGCTTCCTGACCTTGTCGGGGACGCCGCCCGGATAGCGCCACTCCGCCCCGGCCCAGGCCAGGTCCCGCAGGTGCTGGATCGCCGTCTTGCCCGGCGGCACGGGCTCGTCCGGATATTCGTAGCGAAGCTGGGAGAGGTCGAAGCCGATCCGTTCGGCGATCTCGACGCTGCGCTCCACCGCGCCCGGGAACTTCGCGAACAGTCGGGCCATCTCCTCGGGTGACTTCAGGTGCCGCTCGGCGTTGGCGGCGAGCCGCAGGCCGGCCTCCTGGATCGTGCAGGTCTCTCGGATACAGGTGAGGACGTCCTGCAACGGCCGCCGCTCGGGGCCGTGGTAGAGCACGTCGTTGGTCGCGACCAACGGAGCGGCGCAGGAGTCCGCGAGCGCCGCCAGCCGCGACAGACGTTGCAGGTCGCGCGGGCCATAGCGCCGCGCCGCCGCCAGCCAGACGTCGGGCAGTTCGCCGGCGATGCGGCGCAGGTCGGCCTCGAAGCCGCCGTCCAGCCGCTCGGGCGGGACGACCAGGACGAGCTGGCCCTCGGCATGGTCGAGGAAGTCGCGCCAGTGGAGCTCGCACTCGCCCTTTTCGGCGCGCCGCTGGCCCAGGGTGAGCAGGCGGGTGAGGCGGCCATAGGCCTCCCGGTCGGACGGATAGACCAGCAGGCTCGGCGTACTGTCGACGAAGTCCAGGCGGCAACCGGTGAGCGCCCGGACCTCCACGCCTTCCTGCCGCAGCTTGCCCATCTGCGACCAGGCGCGCACCACGCCCGCCAGGCTGTTGTGGTCGCAGACCCCGATCGCCGCCATCCCCAGCACCGCCGCGCCCGTCACCAGCTCGTGCGGATGCGATGCGCCTCGCAGGAACGAGAAGTTGGTGGTGGCCTGCAGCTCGGCGTAGCGGGTCATGGCGCAAATCCTCCCCCATAGGGGGAGGATCTTGTTAAGGCGGTCATCCGAACAGCCCGTGCAGCCACCACTTCGGCGGCGTCTCGGGGTCGCCGTACATCCCGGCGCGGAACACCCAGAAGCGCGCTCCCTCGGCGTCCTCCACCCGGTAGTAGTCGCGGACGTGGCCGACGCTGACGTCCTCGATCCCGCGCTTCCACCACTCCTCGCCGATCCGTTCGGGCCCCTCCGCGCGAGCCACCTCGTGCAGCCGGCCGCGCCAGCGGAAACGGCGCGGCGGGTCGTCGGGGGTGAGCGCCACCACCTGCTCCAGCGGCTCGGGCCGGCGGAACAGGCGCACCGGGCGGGGCGCTTCGCGGTTCCAGGGGGCGGCGTCCGTGTCCGGCGCGCCGAGCGGGGCGGCCTTGCCGACGGCCAGTTCGGGCACATGGCTCTCCACGGGAACCGCGCGCCAGACCCGCTCGGCGCCGAGCCGGTTCACCAGCCGGTCGACCAGGGGCGCGAGTCCGTCCTCGACCGCGGACGTCTGGCCCGCCTCCAGGCCGCCCTGCCGGCCGGAGACCGCTTCCACCGCATAGGCCGCCAGCGTCACCGACTCGATCCCGAAGCCGGGGTCGACCGTCTCCAGCTTGGGCTGGAACAGGCGGGCGATGCGGCGCGCGTCGCGACCGGCCAGCGCCAGGCCGACGGCGAGGGGCAGGGCCTTGCCGTCCACCCGGTGGAAGGCGACCTCGAACCGCCGCGCGCCGCGACCCTCGGCCTCCAGGCGGCCGCAGAGCTTTGCGGTGATGTCCTGGGTCACCCGCGCCATGTCTTCGGGCGCGCTGATCGGCTCGAAGAAGGCCAGGCGCGTGATCCAGGGCGTCGGGGGACGGCGGAAGGCGAGCGCCTCGGGCGCGCGGCCCAGCGCTTGGTCCAGACGGTTCAGGGTGGCGGCGCCGAACCGGCGGCCCAGCGGGGCGCGCGGGATCTCCATGAGCTGTCCGAGACGCCGCAGGCCCAGCCGCTCGATCTGGGCGGCGGCGGCCGGATCGAGACGCAGCGCGGCGGGCGGGAGCGGCTTCAGGAACTCGGCCTGGCCGCCCGGCGGGGCGATGGTCCCGTCGCGGCCGTGGCGGGCCAGGGCCCAGGCCGCGCCCGCCGTGTCGGCGATGGCGAGGCGGAAGGGCAGGCCGTTCGCCTCTAGCCGGCTTCGCAGCTCCGCCATCAGCTCGGCCTCGCCGCCGAACAGGTGGGCGATGCCCGAGATGTCCAGGAAAAGGCCGTCCGGGGGATCGGCGGCTACCGCGGGGGAGAAGCGCACGCACCAGTCGACGAGGGCGGTGAGCGCGGCGGCGTCCGCCTCGGGGTCGGCGTCCGCGGTGACCAGCTCCGGGACCAGGGCGGCGGCGTCGGTGGCCTTCTGGCCGACGTAGAGGCCGAGCCTCGCCGCCTCCGGGCTCACCGCCGCCAGCCGCCGGACCTGACGGACCGTTTCGAGGAGCGCGAGGGGCGGCAGCGCCCCCTCCACCGCTTCGCGGTCCCCCTCCCCCGTTGCACGGGGGAGGAACGGTGCGCGTCCAGTTCCTCCCCCGCCTGAGCGGGGGAGGGGGACCACGGATGTGGTGGAGGGGGCGCTGGGCTCGCTAGGCCGCCCGGCGTTCGTGCCGTTCCGCCGGCGCCAGTTCGCGATCGCCCACAGGGGCGACCAGGCGCAGAGGATGCGCGACATCGCCTGCCTCCCAGGAATAGGCCGCAGAGGCCTCCAGGATCCATGCGCCGGTCCGCCCGCCCCGGCAGCGTTCGAGGGTCACGGAAAACCGCGGCGCCCCCAGTCCGAACTCTCCGGCCGGCGGCTCGGACGGCGCGGCGGCCACGCGCCAGCGGGTGGCGGCCACCGAGCCCGCCCGTTCCACCTTGGCCGTCCCGCCGAAGGGGCGGCGCTTCAGCACGAACCCCGTCGCGCCCCGCCGTTCGCAGGCCAGCTGCAGCCGCCGTCCCGCCGTCAGGTCCACGGCCTCGATCTCGCCGATGACGGCGGCCACGCCGACGGTGGAGAGCGCATCCTCCATCACCGAGAGCGCCTCGGCCTCGTCGCGGGCGCAGACCTGGATCAGGCGTTCCGGCGGAAAGCCCAGTCCGGCCAGCCCGGGCGCCCACAGGTCGTCACGGCGGGTGACCCACACCGCCTCGCCCCGCGCGCCCAACGGCGCCGCCGTCAGCGCCGCGAAGGCCGCCGGCGCGGCGCTGGTTTCGGTCTCCAGTCCAGGGCCCGTGATCTCATGCCAGCGGCCCAGCGGCAGGCCGCCGCCCGGCAGTCGTCCATCGATGTCCTGGTCGCCGAACGGCAGCACGCCCGCCTCGGCTCGCCCGCTGGTTTCCAAGGCGGCGATCTCCGCTGCGAGGGCGGCGAGCCGCGTCCTGCCGCGAAAATCGGACATGGCTTTGGGACTCCTTTTGTTCCGATTTTGTTCTAGAACCTGGAACGCCGGAGTCAAGTTCCCCTTCCGGGGTCCGCTCGCTACAGTCCGCCGCACGCAACTCGGGGAGGATGAGCGGATGCGGCGGCTTGCGGGGATTCTGACGGCGGTCGCGCTGTCCTTGAGCGGCCACGCCGCGGCGCAGACGCCCGTAAAGGCCAGGGTCGACGCCGGGGTCCTGGTGGGCGAGGCCACCGACCGCGCGCACGTCTTCCGCAACATCCCCTACGCCGCCCCGCCGGTGGGCGACCTGCGCTGGGCCCCGCCCCAGCCCGCCGCGGCCTGGACTGGCGAACGGGCGGCGACGGAGAACGGCCCGTCCTGCCCGCAGCCGATGAACGGGAACGGGACTCCCAACACCGGCGGCGCCAACGGTCCGGTCTCGGAGGACTGCCTGCAGCTCAACGTCTTCGCGCCGAAGGATGCGAAGGACGCCCCCGTCATGGTCTGGATCCATGGCGGCAGCCACCGCACCGGCGCCGGCTGGGTCTACGACGGCCAGAACTTCGCCCGCGACGGCGTGGTGGTCGTCACCATCAACTACCGCCTGGGCCCGCTCGGCTATTTCGCCCACCCGGCGCTGACCAAGGCCGCGGGCGAGGCGCCCACCGCCAACTTCGGCCTCATGGACCAGATCGCGGCGCTGAAGTGGGTGAAGGCGAACATCGCCGCCTTCGGGGGCGATCCTCGGAACGTCACCGTCTTCGGCGAGTCCGCCGGCGGCATGAGCATCCTGGCGCTGCTGGCCACCCCCTCGGCGAAGGGGCTCTACCAGAAGGCTATCGTCCAGAGCGGGGGCGGCTGGTTCCCGCCGGTCACCCTGGCCGCCCGCGAGAAGGATGGCGTCGCCGCGCTCGCCAAGCTCGACATCGCCCCGACCGCCACGGCGGAAGAGCTCCGCGCGATCCCGTTCGACAGGCTCGTCCCGATCGCCGCCAACTACGGGCCGATCGTGGACGGAAAGCTCATGACGGAAACCGCCTCCCAGGCTCTTGCCCGCGGGACGTTCGCCGACGTTCCCCTGATCATCGGCGCCAACTCCGGCGAGGACTCGCTGCTGGGTCTGCGCCCCCTGCCGCCTGCCCAGACCGCGACGGTCCCGCCGGCGGCGCGGGCGGTCTATGCGGAGGAGGCGGCGCAGGGCGACGAGGCCCTGGCCCGGGCCGTCTTCGGCGACCGCATCTTCGTGGGCGCCGCCCGCTGGGTGGCGGCCGAGGCGTCCGAAGGCCAGCCGGCCTGGCTCTATCATTTCTCCTACGTCGGTACGCGGTTCCGCCCCGCCGTCACCCGCGCCTTCCACGCCGCCGAGATCCAGTATGTCTTCGAGTACTGGGGCCGGCGCACGCCCATGAGCGTCGTGAGCGACGAGGACAGGGCCATGGCGAGCCTGATGCACGCCTGTTGGGTCGCCTTCGCCAAGGCGGGCGTGCCGAAATGCGGCGACGAGGCCTGGCCCGCCTACGATCCGGCGAGCGACAGGCTGATGGAGTTCGGCGACAGGAGCGGGGTCCGGGCCGGCTTCCGCAAGTCGCGCCTCGACGCGGTCGAGACGATCGCCCTGCCGACCCTGGGCCTGCCCTGACGCAGCAGAATGCTGGGGGACCGGCCCGACCGCGGTCGGGGGGATGCCAGGGGTATGGGTCGGGCCGGTCCGGACCGTCCGTGTCCGACAGGCAAGTCGTTGGACGGTCCCGCGACCAACCGGCGGCGGGGCGGGAGGTTCCCCGCCGATCGCTCACGAACGGCCGAAGACGCGGGCGACGTCCGCCTCGGCGACCCCGTCGATCTCCAGCCGCTTGACCCGCGCGCTGGCGCCGGCGGCGATACGGATCGCAGATTTCGGGACCCTCAGGGCCTTGGCGACCAGGGCGATGACGGCGGCGTTCGCCGCCCCCTCGGTCGCCGCCGCGGCCACGCGAAGCTTCAGCACAGGCCGGCCAGCCTCGTCGGCCGCCCAGCCCTCGACCGCGTCGCGCCCGCCCCGCGGCGTGACGCGAACGGTCAGCCGATGAGGCGGTAGAGCGGCTGGGCCAGCCAAGGCAGCAGGTAGATGCGGATGCCCTGCAGCACCAGGATCGCGACGATCGGGCTCACGTCGATCCCGCCCAGCGGCGGAATGATCTTCTGGAACGGCCGCAGGACCGGCGCCGTGACGGCCTCCAGGAACCGCGCCACCGCATAGACGAATTGGTTGCGCAGGTTGATCACATTGAACGCCACCAGCCACGACAGGATCGCGCTGATGATGATCGCCAGGACCAGAAGGCCGATGATGTTGCTGAGGACGAAGAGGATGAAGCCGGTCATCCCTCGTGCTTCTAGCGGTGTTTGCGGCTCTGGCAAGGCGCGGCCTTTCGCCCGCCCGCGCATGCCCGCTTGACAGGAAGCCCCTCAATCGACTTATTCCGCGCCTTCCTGGGGCCGTAGCTCAGTTGGTAGAGCGCCTCGTTCGCAATGAGGAGGTCAGGGGTTCGACTCCCCTCGGCTCCACCAGGAACCTTCCATGAGCCCACATGCGACAGACCCGAACCCGCCGTCCACCGGCGGGCGGCTGGTCTATGCGGTGGGGGACGTCCACGGCCATGCGGAGGAGCTTGGCGCGCTGTTGCGGCGGATCGCGGCGGACGCGCAGGCGTCGCGCGCGGCCCAGCAGCCGTTGCTGATCTTCCTGGGCGACTATGTGGACCGGGGCCCTGACAGCCGAGGCGTGATCGATGCGGTGCTGGCGGTCGAGGCGGCGGGCGAGTTCGAGGTCGTGGCGCTCAAGGGGAACCACGAGGACGCCCTGATCCGCTTCCTTGCGGACCCGTCGTACGCCGAAACCTGGATCGCCAACTGGGGCGAGGCGACGCTCAGGGCCTATGGCGTCGAGTCCTGGGGCGGCAAGGCGGTGCAGGCGCGGTTCCAGGCGGCGCTGCCCGACGCGCATCGGCGCTTCCTCGGCCGCCTCGCCCTCAGCCACACCGTCGGCGACTACCACTTCGTCCACGCCGGCGTGCGGCCGGGCGTGGCCGTGGAGGCTCAAGACGAACGCGACCTCCTCTGGATCCGGCACGAGTTCCTGTCCTCCGACGCGGCGTTCGGCAAGGTCGTGGTGCACGGCCATACCCCGGCCCACGCGCCGGAGGTCCGGGCGAACCGCATCGGCGTGGATACGGGCTGCTATTTCACCGGAGTCCTGACGGCCGCGCGTCTTCACGGTCGGGCGCGAGATTTCATCCAGGTCAGGCGCTGACAAGGTGCCGTCATACTCAAGCTGCGACTTCCGCGCACACCCGAGCGTAAATCCCGGATCACCACGTTCCTGCCTTTATCTCGGACGATTGGCGCCGGATTTCGCCTGAAACGTGTGCGCGTCGGAGAGCCGACGATTCGAGTCGCGGGGACTACTCAATGGACATTACCGTCGGCAGCGCGAAAGCGCTGCAATCGGCGCTGCTGAGCGCGAAGCCCGGGGACACGATCCTGCTCAAGTCGGGTTCCTACGGGGCCCTGCGGATCGAAGACCTCGACGGCGTCACCCTGAAGGCGGCTCCGGGCGCGACGCCGGTGTTCACCGGCGTGAAGATCGACGGGGCGGACGGCGTCAGCCTCGTGGGGCTGGAGATCGACCTCGGCCGCGGCGGGGACTTCGCCGTCCTGCGGAGCGTCGACATCACGCTGACCGGCCTGGACGTTCACGGCGCGCTCGACGGGAAGGCCCGCAAGGACCCTGACGGCCTGCTCATCCGGTTCAGCAACGACGTCACCATCACCGACTCGGAATTCTCGCATCTGGCCTGGGGCATCGGCCACCAGGACGTCCAGGGCCTGGTCGTCCGCGACAGCGCGTTCCATCACCTGCAGGTGGACGGGATCCGGGGCGGCGGGTCCTCGAAAGTGGCCATCGTCGGGAACACCTTCACCGACTTCTTCCCGGGCGCGAAGGAGCACCCGGACGCCATCCAGTTCTGGACGACCCACACCAAATCCTCGGCCCGCGACATCCTCATCGAAGGCAACAGCTTCGTGCGAGGCGACGGCGAACAGGTCCAGGGCATCTTCTTCCGCGACCAGGTCGGCGACCTGCCTTACGAGAACGTCGTCATCCGCGGCAACCTGGTCGCCGGCGCCAGCTACAACGGCATCATGGTCAACGGCGGCCGCAACGTGGTCGTCGAGGACAACATCGTCCAGGGCTTCGCGGACGAGAAGTCGTGGATCCGCCTGCGCGACGTCGAGGGCGGCCGCGTTACCGACAATTCGACGAACCTGACGATCATCGAGAAGTCGCGAGGTGTGACCGAGAGTGGGACCGAGCTCCTCGCGCTGGCGCGGGACGAGGGCGCCGCGGCCGTGCAGGCGTGGCTGGCCGGGAGCGCGAACGGCGGGTCGACGCCAGATCCGGTCGCCGACCGTTCGGACACGGCCAGCTCACCAAGCTTTCTCGAGGGCGACGCCGACGCCAACGCGCTTCGCGGCGACGCCGGCGACAACCTCCTGCGCGGGCGCGAGGGCCGCGATACGCTGGACGGCGGCGCGGGAGACGACGTCCTGGTGGGCGGCGAGGGCGTCGACCGGTTCGTCTTCGGGCCGGGATCGGGCGCCGACCGGATCCGCGATTTCGGCGCCCACTCCGACCGCGACGTCATCGACGCCAGCGCCCTCCTGAAGGGCGGGGCCGAGGCCGCGCTCTCGCAGACCGTCCACGGCGTGACCATCGCCTTCAGCACCGGCGAGTCGATCTTCCTGGAGAAGCTGACACTCGCCGACCTGAGCAGCACTTCGACGGGCTGGATCGCCGTCTGACGCTCACCATGCGTTCAGTGCGCGTCGTCCCAGTTTGCGGCGGCGCGGGCCTCGACGACCAGCGGGACCGAGATCGAGACCGCCGGCTCGGCGGCGCGCTCCATGATCCGCCGGGCCACGGCGATGACGGCGTCGGCCTCGGCTTCCGGCGCTTCGAAGACCAGTTCGTCGTGCACCTGCAGCAGCATCTTCGCCGTCAGACCCGCGTCGCGCAGGGCGGCAGGCATGCGGATCATGGCCCGCCGCATCACGTCGGCCGCCGCGCCCTGGATCGGGGCGTTGATCGCCGCGCGGTCGCCGAACGCCCGCTCGGCCTGGGACCGGCCCTTGGCCGCCGGGATGTGCACCTTGCGCCCGAAGACAGTGGTCACGAACCCCTCGGCCCGAACCTGCTGGGTCATGCGGTCCATGTAGGTGCGGATGCCGGGGAACCGCTCGAAGTAGGTTTTGATGTACGCCCCGGCCTCCTCCCGCGGGATGCCGAGCTGGTTCGCGAGGCCAAAGGCCGAGATGCCGTAGACGATGCCGAAGTTGATGGCCTTGGCCCGCCGCCGCGTCTCGGCCGGCATGCCCTCGATCGGCACGCCGAACATCTCGGACGCCGTCATGGCATGGATGTCCAGGCCGTCGGCGAACGCCTTCTTGAGTTGCGGGATGTCGCCGATGTGCGCCAGCAGGCGCAGCTCGATCTGGGAATAGTCGGCGCTGATCAGCACATGCCCCGGCTCGGCGATGAAGCAGCGGCGGATCTTGCGCCCCTCCTCGGTGCGGATCGGGATGTTCTGCAGGTTCGGCTCTTCCGAGGCGAGGCGGCCGGTGGTGGCCGCGGCCAGCTTGTAGGAGGTGTGCACACGGCCGGTCTGCGGGTTGATCGCCGCAACGAGGTTGTCGGTGTACGTACCCTTCAGTTTCGATAGCTGACGCCAGTCCAGGAGGATGCGCGGAAGCTCGTGACCCTGGGTGGCCAGGTCCTCCAGCATCGAGGCGTCAGTGGACTGCGCGCCCGTCGCGGTGGTCTTGCCCGAGGCCAGTCCCATCTCCTTGAACAGGATGTCGCCGATCTGCTTGGGGCTGCCCAGGTTGAATGGCCGCCCGGCCACGCGGTGCGCCTCCGTCTCCAGCTCGGCCATCCGCACGGCGAAGTCGTTCGAGAGCTGGCGCAGGCGCTCGGGATCGACCTTGATCCCCGCCAGCTCCATGTCGACCAGGACCTTGGGCATCGGCCGCTCGAGCGTCTCGTAGACGGTCAATAGGCGCTCGTGGGCGAGGCGCGGCTTCAGGTGCTCCCAGAGCCGTAGCGTCACGTCGGCGTCCTCGGCGGCGTAGCAGGTGGCCTCGCCCAGGGCGACATGCTTGAAACTCTTCTGCGCCTTGCCGGTCCCGGCCACGGTCTTGAAGCTGATCGGCTCATGGCCGAGCAGCCGCCGCGACAGCTCGTCCATGCCGTGGCTCTTGTGCAGCCCGCCTTCCAGCGTGAAGGAGATCAAGAGGGTGTCGTCCATCGGACCGACGTCGATCCCGTAGCGGGAAAGGACGGCCAGATCGTACTTGCCGTTCTGGGCCACCTTCAGCACCGCCGGATCCTCCAGCAGCGGCTTCAGCCGCGCCAGCGCCTCGACGATCGGGATCTGCGCCAGGTCCGCCGGCGCGTCGAGCTGCAGGCCCTCCAGCTCCTCGTGGCCCACGGGGATGTAGCAGGCCTCGCCGGGCGCGGTGGCCAGCGAGACGCCGCAGAGGTTTGCGCTGGAGGCCGACAGCGCGTCGGTCTCGGTGTCGAACGCCACCACGCCGGCCGCGTAGGCCTTGGCGATCCAGGCCTCAAGCGCCGGCAGATCGCGGACGCACTGATAGGCCGTGACGTCGATGGCGCGATGGTTCGGCTTCGGCGGCGCCTTGGCCTCCGGAGCCGGCGTGGCCGCGGGGGCGGCCCCGCCCTTCCCGTCGCCGACCCGGCGCGCCAGCGTGCGGAACTCCATCTTCTCCAGGAACGCCTGCAGCTCCTCGGGGTCGGGGTCGTCCACCGCCAGGGCGTCGATCGGCTCGGGCAGGGGCGTGTCGCAGTCGAGCTGCACGAGCTGGCGCGACAGCCGGATCTGGTCGGCGAACTCGATCAGGGTCTCGCGGCGCTTGGGCTGCTTGATCTCGGCGGCGCGGGCCAGCAGCGTGTCGAGGTCGCCGAACTCGTTGATCAGGGCGGCGGCGGTCTTGATGCCGATCCCGGGCGCGCCGGGCACGTTGTCGACCGAATCGCCGCAAAGCGCCTGCACATCGACGACCTTGTTCGGCGGAACGCCGAACTTCTCGACGACCTGATCAGGACCAAGCTTCACACCCTTCATGGTGTCGAGCATCGAGACCCGGTCGCCGACCAACTGCATCAGGTCCTTGTCGGAAGAGACGATCACCACCTCGCCCCCAAGGTCGCGCACCTTGCAGGCATAGGCCGCGATCAGGTCGTCCGCCTCGTAGCCGGGCAGTTCGAGGCAGGGCACGCCGAACGCCCGCGTCGCCTCGCGGACCAACGGAAACTGCGGGACCAGGTCCTCGGGCGGCGGCGGGCGGTGGGCCTTGTACTGGTCGTAGAGCTTGTTGCGGAACGTCTGCTCGGAGTGATCGAACACGACGGCGAGGTGCGTCGGCGCGTCGGCCTGCGCCCGCATCTCCACCAGCAGCTTCCAGATCATGTTGCAGAAGCCGCTGACCGCCCCGATGGGCAGGCCGTCCGACTTGCGCGTCAGCGGCGGCAGGGCGTGGAAGGCCCGGAAGATGAAGCCCGACCCGTCGACGAGATAGAGCCGGACCGCCGGCCCGTCCTGGGTGTTGGGGCGGTCCACATCGGGCAGCGGCGGGGCTGCGGCGTCGAGCGTGTCGGTCATGGCCCCAAGATAGGGCGAGGCGGGGACAAGGTCACCCGCCCCGGCGCCAACGCATGGCGCGTCAGGCGCTGAACCGCTTCTGCAGCGGCGGCGCCCCCTGGCCGGCCGCGAGCAGGGCGTCGGAATCGCCGGTCGCCAGGAAGGCTTCCGTGGCCTTGGCCAGGGCGGCGAACGCGGCCCGGAACGTCGCGGTCCCGGCGCTCAGCCGGCGAACACCGAGCCCGGCCAGCGTCCTGGCGTCGGGCACGCCCGGCCAGGCGATGACGTTCAGCGGCGCGGGGATCGCCGCGGCGAGTCGTTCCACGAGGCCCGCCTCGACCGCGCCGGGCACGAAGACGCCGCTGGCGCCGGCCGCGAGGTAGAGCTTGCCCCGGCGGATCGCTTCGGCCTCGGCGGCCTCGCCCTCGGCCAGGCCCTCCAGATAGATGTCGGTCCGCGCGTTGATGAACAGCGGCACGCCGGCCTTGTCCGCCGCCGCCCGCGCCGCCTCGATCTTGCGGGCATGCAGGTCCGGATCGCGGGTCCCGTCCTCGAAATTGATGCCCACGGCGCCGGCCGCGATCAACCGGGCGATGTTGTCGGCGAGCGTGGCGAGGTCGTCGGTGAAGCCGCCCTCGAAGTCGCAGCTCACGGGGACGTCCACGACCCGGACGATCTCGGCGACCATGGCGCAGGTCGTCTCCACGGGCAGGATGTCGCCGTCGGCCTGGCCGTGCGCCCAGGCAACGGCGGCCGACGAGGTCGCGACCGCCTTGGCCCCGGCGTCGGCGGCCACGGCCGCGCTGGCCGCGTCCCAGGCGTTGGGCAGCACCAGCACGTCGGGTCCCTGGTGAAGTCTGGCGAACAGTTCGGCTTTGGCGGTCTGGCTCATGCGCTCCCCTCGGGCTTCGTCGCGGCAAGGACGGGGATATGGGGTCGCCCGTGACATTCCGCTGGCGGAATTCGGACACGAACGGCCAGGACCGGGCGCAACGCATGGCGGCGTTCGGCTTTACGGATCGCCTGGGACCGCTTAGCCGGGCGTTGGGACGGGAGAGCTCTGCATGGCGTCGGGACTTGTTGCGCTGCTCGACGACGTGGCGGCGATCGCAAAGGTGGCGGCCGCCTCGCTCGACGACGTCTCGGCCGCGGCCGGCAAGGCCGGGACCAAGGCGGTGGGCGTGGTGGTCGACGACGCGGCCGTCACCCCCAGCTACGCCATGGGCTTCACGCCCGACCGCGAGCTGCCGATCGTCTGGAAGATCGCGCTGGGATCGTTGCGCAACAAGTTCCTGTTCCTCGTGCCCGGCGCCCTGCTGCTCAGCGCCTTCGCGCCCTGGGCGGTCACCCCGATCCTCATGCTGGGCGGGACCTTCCTGTGCTTCGAGGCCGCCGAGAAGATCCTCGAACTGATCCTGCACGAAGACCATGCCGACGAGGCCGGCGAACTGGCGCTCAGCTCGGCGGAGCTCGAACGCCAGAAGGTGTCGGGCGCGATCCGCACCGACCTGATCCTCTCGGCGGAGATCGTGGCGATCTCGCTCTCCAACGTCACCGATCGCCCGCTCGTGATCCAGGCGGCGGCGCTGGCGGTCGTGAGCCTGCTGATCACCGTCGGGGTCTATGGCGTCGTGGCCCTGGTGGTGAAGATGGACGACATCGGCCTGCACATGGCGAGGCGCCCGGCCGAGGCCTCGCGCCGGGTCGGCCGATCCCTCGTGAAGGCCATGCCGCTCGTCCTGTCGGGCCTGGCCACGATTGGGACGGCGGCCATGCTCTGGGTCGGAGGCGGCATCCTGCTGCACGGGTTGGAGCACTACCACGCCCCGGTCATCCCGGAGCTTGCGCATGCGCTCGCCGCGCCCGCGCACGAGGTCCCCCACGTCGGCGGCGCGCTCGCTTGGCTGGTGACCGCCCTGGTGTCGGCGGCTCTGGGGCTGGTGGTCGGCAGCCTGCTGGCCGGCGGCCTGCATCTCGCCCGCCATCGACGCTGACGGGACGCAGGGCTAAACACCGCCCGTGCGCACGGTCCTCACCCGCCTCGCCCTCAGCGACTTCCGCTCCTACGAACACGCCGCCCTCGACCTCGACGGGCGGCCCGTTTGGCTGGCGGGCGCCAACGGCGCGGGGAAGACCAACCTGCTCGAGGCCGTCAGCTTCCTGATCCCCGGCCGCGGGCTGCGCGGCTCGGCCATCGCCGAGGTCGGCCGCCGCCTGCCCGGCGAGCCTGTGGGACGCGCCTGGGCCGTGTCCGTCACGCTCCGCATCGACGGCGAGGAGACCCGGCTGGGCACGGGAGTGGAGCAGCCCGGCGCCGCGCGCCGCGTGGTGCGCATTGAGGGCGAGCCCGCCCCGCCCGGCCGCCTGGCCGAATTCGTCCGCCAGGTCTGGCTGACCCCCGCCCAGGACCGGCTGTTCCTGGAGGGCGCCGCCGACCGCCGTCGGTTCTTCGACCGTCTCGTCTACGCCGCCGAGCCGACCCACGCCGCCCACGTCCAGGCCTACGAGAAGTCGCTGCGCGAACGGATGCGCCTGCTCGCCGACGAGGGCCCGCCCGACGCGGCCTGGCTGGACGCGCTGGAGGCCCGCCTCGCCGAGGCCGGGACCCTGATGGCCGAAGCGCGCGCCCGCACCCTTGCGGCCCTCGCCGCCGAGATCGCGACACGCGGCGAGCGGCCGTTTCCGCAGGCCAGACTCGCGCTCACCGGCGATTGGGAGCGGATGGCGGCGGAAGGGGTCGAGTTCGCCGAGATCGAGTCCCGGCTGGCCCGCGCGCTGCGCGGCGCCCGCGAGCGCGACGCCGCCGCCGGCCGCGCGCTGACGGGTCCGCACCGCGGCGACCTGTCGGTGATCCACGACGAGAAGGACCGGCCCGCCGCCGAATGCTCCACCGGCGAGCAGAAGGCCCTGGTCCTCAACCTGGTGCTCGCCCAGGCCGCCCGCCTCGCCCGCGCCGAGGGCCAGCCGGCCCCGATCCTCCTCCTGGATGAGGTCGCCGCCCACCTGGACGCGCGGCGGCGAGCCGCCTTGTTCGACGAGATCGAAGCGCTGGGGCTGCAGGCCTTCCTCACCGGCACGGACGAGATGTTGTTCGAAGGGCTGGCCGGCCGTGCTCAGGGCTTCCGCGTGGAGGGCTCGGGACTGGCGGCCGCCTGATCCTGTCAGGAGGTCGCCAAGTCCTCGTCCAGGGCGGCGACGACGCCGAATCGGTCCAGGTCGCCGAACAACCGGCGCACCTCGGCGTCGTTGTGGGCGAACAGCCGGACAAGTTCCGGCCGATCGAGCGCCTCGAGCCGGGCCACGAACCCCTCTGCTGTGCGGCGGCAGTATCCGGCGCGCGTGAGGGCGGCCGTCCGTCGCCGCACCGTCTCCGGCGAGACGTTGAGCAGGTCGCCAAGGAGCCTGTTGGTCACCGGCCGCGCGGCGGCCGCCAGAGCGCGCGGATCGCCGATAGAAATATCGACGCCCTCGGTGTTGGCGCGGGCCATGTGCAGGAGAACCAGCGCCGCCAGCGGGTCGCCGACGCGCCGCATGGCCACCTCGATGAAGCGCATCAGGTGTTCGGCGAGGATCCTGTTCGCGATCCGGACAGGCGCCTCCGCAGTCACCGCTGGCGCGGTGCGGCCGCGGAGCGGCGGCAGGCCGTCCATGGCCTTCAGGTCGAAGTAGAAGCGCTTCAGCCGCTCGTACCGCGCGACGCTCATGGCCTTGAAGGCGGCGCTGCCGAGGTGGTCCTGGGAAGCCACCAGCCCCTGGGCGGTGGATGTGCAGGCGCCTGCCCGGACGAGCCGCGCCACCCGCCTGCGAACCGTCTCGAACGGGAGGCCCAGGGACTGCGCGATGGCGTTGATGCTCACCGGGCGGAAGAGCGCCTGGGGCGGCGGCGCGTGAACCCCGGCGTAGGCGGCCTGGAGGGACGCGTCCTGCTTCACCGGGCCCAGATTCGCGTCCAGGATCGCGGCCACGAGCAGCCGATCGACGATGTCGGCGCCGTCCCGGCTGATCTCGATGGCGTCCAGGACGTACGCGAGCGACAGGCGGGCGAGGCCCAGTTGCGCGGCATTCAGGTGACCCGGCTTGGCCGCGGGCGCGTCTTCGGCGTCCATGGTGACGGTGAACACCCAACCGCGGTCCCCGGCAAGTCCGGCGCCCCTCTGCCGGACACCGGAGTTTTCGCGGCGCCAGCGGGTGTTTAAGTGATCCGCAATCTTTCCGACTGCAACCTACGCGCGAAGTTTGGAGTGGCGTCATGGCGGGCAGTGAAGAAGTATTCGTGACGTCGAGCGCGTTGCCCAGCCTCGATCCGGCCCGGCTCATGGTCGAGGTGCAGCGGCAATATGGTGTCGGGATCGGCCGTCAGACCTTCGATATGATAAGGCTGAAGCGGCGCCGGACGGCGCTCACGCCATACGAGTATTTCTACTACGGTCTCTACGATCCGAAACGGAGCTGGCTCGAGCGGGACGCCTATGTCGGGCAAAGGCGCGCCCAGTCGGTCTACCTGCTCGCCAATCACTTCACCTGGTGGAACGCGGCCGAGGACAAGCTCGCCTTCCATGCCGCGATGCAGGCCCAGGGCTATCCGACGCCGACGTTGCTCGCGCTGGCCCATTCCGAGCGGCGGTTCGGCGGCGTGGCCAACCTCAGGACCCGGGCCGAGTTGGTCGATTGGCTGCGCACGGCGCCGACCCCGTTGTTCGGCAAGCCCCTGATCGCCAGCCACGGGCAGGGGGGCGTGATGATCCAGGCCATCGACGGCAAGGCCGGAACCTTCGTGACGGACGCGGGGCGTTCGTATCGGCTGGAGGTGCTTGCCGCGGCGGCGCAACGGTATGTCGACGGCGACGGCTACGTCTTCCAGGAGGCGCTGCGGCCCTGCGCCGAGGTGGCGCGCCTGACCGACGGGCGCCTTGCGACGCTGCGCATCGTCCTTCTCCTGGATCGGGCCGGACCCGCCGTCTTCCAGATCATCGCCCGCCTGCCGAGCGGTGAGAACCGCGTCGACAACTTCCGCCGGCCGGGCAACCTGATCTGCAGCGTCGATCCGGAGACCGGGGCTGTCGGGCCGGTTGTCCGCGGCGTCGGGCTCGAGCGTGAGACGCTGGACGCCCATCCCGACACGGGCGTCGCCTTCGCCGGCCTGAGACTGCCGTTGGTGCGCGAGGCGATGGATCTGGCGCGGCGCGCCGGCTCGGGGTTTCCGGGACTGCATGTCCAGTCGTGGGACATCGCCCTTTGCGACGACGGCGTCCGCGCGCTCGAGATGAACCCGGGCGGCAACCTCAATCTCCTGCAGCTCAGCCTCGACCGGGGCGTCTGGACTCCCGAGTTCCAGGAGTTCGTCCGGTGGTGCGCCGGCCTGGAACTGAACACTCAGGTGCGCGGCCGCGACGTCGCGATGAAGCTCGCCGCCTGAGGAAGGCCCGGGCCTCCCGGCCGGGTCGGCTCGCTCTTCTGCGCTCCTCCTGTGGGGATGGCTCTCACGTCGCCATCCCTAACTTCGCTGCGGCGCCGAAGCATGTGCAGAATCAGCCCGGGACCCTATATAGAGAGGCCTGAACCCGCTCGTTCCGCGCCCGGCGCGGGGGCGGCCATGCGGCGCCTCGGGACTGAGGGTCCGAACCCACCGAACAGGCGCCCCTTAGCGGACACGAGATGAGCGAAGACAACACCGAGCAGAACGGCCCCGAAACCAACGGGAACGGCGCCGGCGAATACGGCGCGGAATCCATCAAGGTGCTCAAGGGCCTGGACGCGGTGCGCAAGCGCCCGGGCATGTACATCGGCGACACCGACGACGGCTCGGGCCTGCACCACATGGTCTATGAGGTGGTGGACAACGCCATCGACGAGGCCCTGGCCGGCTATGCGACCCGCGTCGAGGTGATCCTGAACGCCGACGGCTCGTGCACCGTCACTGACGACGGCCGCGGCATTCCCACCGACATCCACGAGGGCGAGGGCGTCTCGGCGGCCGAGGTCATCATGACCCAGCTGCACGCGGGCGGAAAATTCGACCAGAACAGCTACAAGGTCTCGGGCGGCCTGCACGGCGTGGGCGTCTCGGTCGTGAACGCGCTCTCCGACTTCCTGAAGCTGAAGATCCATCGCGGCGGCATGGCCCACGAGATGGAGTTCCGCCGCGGCGACGCGGTGACCCCGCTCGCCATCACCGGCAAGTCGCCCCTGCGCGAGAACGGCGAGTTCCTGACCGGCACCGAGGTCACCTTCCTGCCTTCGCTCGACACCTTCCGGTTCATCGAGTTCGACCTGAAGACGCTGGAGCACCGCCTGCGCGAGCTGGCGTTCCTGAACTCGGGCGTCACGATCTGGCTCAAGGACCACCGCGGCGCCGAGCCGTTCGAGGAGGTGATGAGCTACGAGGGCGGCATCGAGGCCTTCGTGCGCCACCTCGACAAGGCCAAGACCCCGCTCATCAAGCAGCCCATCGTGGTCCGCGGCCGCCGCGACACGGTAGAGGTCGACCTGTCGCTCTGGTGGAACGACGGCTACCACGAGAACGTCCTCTGCTTCACCAACAACATCCCGCAGCGGGACGGCGGCACCCACCTGGCGGCGTTCCGCTCGGCGCTCACCCGGATCATCACCAACTACGCCGAGGCTTCGGGCGCAGCGAAGCGCGAGAAGGTCAGCGTCTCGGGCGAGGACGCCCGCGAGGGCCTGACCTGCGTGCTGTCGGTGAAGGTGCCCGACCCCAAGTTCTCGTCGCAGACCAAGGACAAGCTGGTCTCGTCCGAGGTGCGTCCGGCGGTCGAGGGCCTCGTCAGCGAGGGGCTCTCGAGCTGGTTCGAGGAGCACCCGAACGAAGCCAAGCTGATCGTCCAGAAGATCGCCGAGGCCGCCGCCGCCCGCGAGGCCGCCCGCAAGGCGCGCGAGCTCACGCGGCGCAAGTCGGCGCTCGACATCACCTCCCTGCCCGGCAAGCTCGCCGACTGCTCCGAGAAGGACCCGGCGAAGTCCGAAATCTTCCTGGTCGAGGGGGATTCGGCCGGCGGCTCGGCCAAACAGGCTCGCAACCGCGAGAACCAGGCCATTCTGCCCCTGCGCGGCAAGATCCTGAACGTAGAGCGGGCCCGCTTCGACAAGATGCTGTCGTCGGACCAGGTGGGCACCCTGATCATGGCGCTCGGCGCCGGCATCGGCCGCGACGAGTTCGACATCAACAAGCTGCGCTACCACAAGATCGTCATCATGACGGACGCCGACGTCGACGGCGCCCACATCCGGACCCTGCTGCTCACCTTCTTCTACCGGCAGATGCCGGAGGTGATCGAGCGGGGCTACCTCTATATCGCCCAGCCGCCGCTCTATAAGGCGGCCAAGGGCAAGTCGGTCCGCTACCTGAAGGACGACGCCGAGCTCGAGATCTACCTGATCGACGAGGGCGTGGACGGGGCGGTCCTGGAGCTGGCGTCCGGCGAGCGGCTGACCGGCCAGGACCTGCTGGCGCTGGTCCAGACCTCCCGCGCCGCCAAGGCCAATGTCGAGCGCCTGGCCGCCCGCGCCCCAGCCTTCGCCATCGAGCAGGCGGCCCTCGCCGGCCTCTTGGGCGAGAGTGGGGATCCGCAGGCCGCCGCCCGGCGCCTCGACCTCTATGCGGAAGAGGGCGACGGCCCCTGGTCTGGCGAGGCGGCCGCCGGCGGCGGCTACGCCTTCAGCCGCGTGAAGCGCGGCGTCTCCGAACGCGTCGTGCTGGACGACCTCCTGCTGCACGCCGCCGACGCGCGGCGCCTCGCCGAACGTGCGGCCCAGCTCGCCGAGACCTTCGCAGGCGTGGCGACATTCACGCGCAAGGACCGCACCGCCAAGGTCCGCGGCCCGCTCGACCTCGTGAACGCGGTCATGGACAACGGCCGCCGCGGCCTTTCCATCCAGCGCTACAAGGGCCTGGGCGAGATGAACGCCGAGCAGCTCTGGGAGACCACGCTCGACGTCGAGGCCCGCACCCTGCTGCAGGTCAAGGTCAACCACGCCGACGACGCCGACGACATGTTCACCCGCCTCATGGGCGACCTCGTCGAACCCAGGCGCGAGTTCATCCAGGAGAACGCCCTGGACGCCGAGGTCGACGTCTAAGGCGACGGGGCCGCGTATCGCCTCGTAGGTCGACGGACGCGTCCGGGCGGTTCGCCGCTGGGCCGTGCGCCGTCTGGGCTCTTCACCGAAATCTCTTTGCCGCCCCCAACTCCCTCCGAACGGAAGGGGTATGGATGCTGGCGGCGCGACGCAGCCGGCGTGCGCCGTCCCCTGGACGCGCGCTTCGATCTGATGCTCATCCGGGTCCTTCCCGTGGGACAAGATTCGTGTCTGCCCCGGAGCCAGCGGCGCCGCGTTGATCTGGATCTGACCGCGTCCAAGCGCGCCTCGCGTCGAGACCTGAGGGACCCCGTCCTGGCTTGAGGCTGATGCTGCCCTCGGTCTGGAAGGTGAGTCTCCAGGCCTTGATTTGCGTCATAGCTCTCTCGCCAGGGCCAGCCTCCCATGCTTTGAACCCGGAGCAGAGCGCGCGGCATGACCTCGGCATCTCGTCGGATCGCACGTATCGCGGGGCCCACTGCGATCGCCGTCGCCGCTACCGAGTCGGCCAACATGCATATCTTCGCGGCTCAGACAGCGCCTGTGATCTACCTGAACGGAACCCTGCTGTTCGTGGGTGGCGTGGCCATCGTCCAGGCGCACAACAGGTGGTGTTGGGGCTCGCCCCTGCTCGTGACGCTCACCGGCTGGGGCGTCGCTGCGCTCGGTCTCGCCCGGATGATCGTACCGGAGGCGGTCACGGTACAGGAGGGGCCGTTCACCAAGGCGGTCTTCGTCGCGCTGCTCGCGCTTGGCGGGCTGCTTTCCTGGCTGGGCTACGGGACGACCGAAGGCGAGCGCCTATAGCCCCGATCGGAGACTTCTTGGCCAATGTGCGCGAATTCGCGTGGCGGGGCCTCTGAGAAGAGGGAAGCCTGTTCGCGGCGATCGAAGGTCATCATTCGCCCGTTCAGTCGCGTGGGCTTTGAGGCGTCGGGCAAGGTCAGGCGCCGAAGTGGCGGTCGGTCCGGCCCCGTGAGCGGCAGAAGTCCGTGTCCCGCCATGCGGTAGCGAGCGACAGAGCCCTTGCCGCGGATTCGGCGGTGAGGGGCTTTGCCAGGACGGCGTTGAAGCGCGCCGGCAGGTCCGCAAGGTCTGTAGACCATGCGACGACGAACTGATCTTCTGGCAGCCGGGTGGCGACCTCGTCACCCGTCAACCCCGGCATGTGCCGGTCCAGGCAGATGAGATCAAAACCGCCTGCGGTCGCGGCGAGCATGGCTTGGGCGCCGTCCTCGACGGCGTGGACGTCGCAACCCAGGATCTCAAACAGGTGCTGAAAAACGAGACGGTTGATGGGATGATCGTCTGCAATAAGGACCCTTAGAGCTTCGGCCATCGCCCGTTCTCGTTTGACACGCGGCAGCGAGCCGAGTTCCGTCTTTGACGCAACCTTAGGAGTTCGGCCAATCCAACAACAACTCCGGATCGCTCCGTAAGGGCTGATACTTAGGTGATGACGGTCGATGGAAGCGCCTTCGGCGGCGTCCCCTTGTGCGGTTCCCCATGCTGCGGGCGCGTCGCGGGCCCCGAAACCTGACCGCCAACCCCGAGCGAACACTGTTGCGCCAAGATCACGCAGGGGCGCATAAATGTGACACTCGTGTCGGCTTCATGACTGTTTGATCTCGGTATGGTGTAGCCATGCGGCGATTTGGGCGGCTCCCCGCGCCCGTCGCAACCGAGGTCATCCATGAAGCCGTCCGTGTCGCTGCGCGTCCTGCTCGCCGCCAGCGCCTCCGCCGCCGCGTTCGCGCTCTGCTCGCCCCAGGCCCTGGCCGCCGAGGAGGAAGGCGTCGACGTCGGCGAGGTGGTCGTCACTGCCCAGAAGCGCGCCCAGAACATCAACGAGGTGCCCCTGGCGGTCACGGCGGTGTCCGGCGACAAGCTCGACGCGATCCGCGCCTCGGGCGGCGACATCCGCGTCTTCTCGGCCCGGGTGCCCAGCCTGACGCTGGAGTCCAGCTTCGGCCGCACCTTCCCGCGCCCCTACATCCGCGGCCTCGGCAACACCGACTTCGACCTCAACGCCTCACAGCCGGTGAGCTTCGTCTATGACGAGGTGGTGCTGGAAACCCCGGTCCTGAAGGGCTTCCCGCTGTTCGACATCGACCAGGTGGAGGTGCTGAAGGGCCCGCAGGGCACCCTGTTCGGCCGCAACACCCCGGCCGGCGTGCTGAAGTTCGACTCGGCCAAGCCGACCCAGTCGTTCGAGGGCTACGCCCAGGCCTCCTACGCCACCTTCGACACCATCAACCTGGAAGGCGCCGTCTCGGGCCCGATCGTCCCGGGCGTGCTGGCGGGGCGCCTGTCGGCCCTCTACCAGAGCCGCAGCGACTGGGTGGACAACACCTTCACCGGCGAGAACAACGCCAGCGAGGGCTACGACCAGATCGCCGTCCGCGGCCAGCTCCTCTGGACGCCCACCGAAGAGTTCAGCGCCCTCCTGAACCTCCACTACCAGCACCTGGACGGCACGCCGCGCGTGTTCCGGGCCAACATCATCCAGCAGGGGACCAACGACTTCGTTCCGGGTTTCGAACGCGACGAGATCGCCCAGGACGCCCAGACGCGCGCCTACCAGAAGATCGAGTCCTCCGGCGCCAACCTGAAGCTCACGTACGACTTCGGCTGGGGGGAACTGGTCTCGATCACCGCCTACGAGCGGGTCGACGCCTATTCCCGCGGCGACATCGACGGCGGCTTCGGCGCGGTCTTCGCCCCGCCGTCGGGTCCGGGCTTCATTCCCTTCCCGTCGGAGAGCGCCGACGCCATCCCGTTCCACGGGCAGTACACCCAGGAGGTCCGCCTCTCGGGCGATGCGGGCGCGCTCGGCTACACGGTCGGCGCCTACTTCTTCCGCGAAGACATCAAGATCGACAGCTACAGCTACAACACCCTGGCCGGCGGCGTGATGGACGGCTTCGCCTACCAGAAGCAGTCGACCGAATCGGGCGCCCTGTTCGCCAACCTCGACTACGACGTCAGCGAACGGCTCAACATCGGCGGCGGCGTCCGCCTGTCGGACGATTCCAAGAACTTCTACGCCCAGCGCACCCTCTCGCCGTTCGGCGCGCCGAACACGCCGGTGCTGCGCGCCAGCCCCGATTCCCGCGAAGTGAGCTTCAACCTCAACGCCACCTATGCGGCCACCGAGGACATGAACCTCTACGCCCGTGTCTCGCGCGGCTACCGCGCACCGTCGATCCAGGGCCGCCTCGTGTTCGGCGACACCCTGTCGGTCGCCGGCAAGGAGACGCTGATGTCGTACGAGGCCGGCGTGAAGGGCCGCCTGCCGGCCGCGCGCGCGCGCTTCGACGCCTCGGTCTTCTACTTCCGGGCCAACGACCTGCAGGTGACGGCCGTCGGCGGCGGCGCCAACTTCAACCGCCTGCTGAACGCCGACAAGGCTACGGGCTACGGCTTCGAGTTCAACGCCGAGGCCGAGCCGGTCGACCGCCTGCTGCTGACGGCCGGCCTGTCCTACAACCACACCGAGATGGACGACCCCAACCTCTTCACCCAGCCCTGCGGCGCGCCCTGCACGGTGCTGGACCCGGCCGGTCCTATCGCCGGCACGGTGCGGATCGACGGCAACAGCCTGCCGAACGCGCCCCGCTGGATCGCCAACATCACGGCGGGCTATTCCTGGCCGGTGGGCGAGGGCGAGGTCTTCGTCTTCACCGACTGGGCCTACCGCTCGAAGGTCAACTTCTTCCTCTACGAGTCGGTCGAGTTCACCGACGACAAGCTGCTGGAAGGCGGCCTGCGCGTCGGCTACCGCGCGCCCGACGGCCTGTGGGAAGTGGCCGCCTTCGGCCGCAACATCACCAACGACCGGTCCCTGGAAGGCGGCATCGACTTCAACAACCTCACCGGCTTCGTCAACGACCCCCGTACGATCGGCGTCGAGGTGAAGGCGAACTTCTGATCTGCGCGGATCAGGACAGATCGGGAAGGGCCGTCGCGGTGATCGCGGCGGCCCTTCGTCGTTTCAGCCCACGAACCCGCCCACCACGTCCAGCACCGCCGTGCCGTAGTGGGCGAGCTTGGCCTCGCCGACGCCGTTCAGGGCGGCGAGGGCCGCGCGCGAGCCGGGCCTGGCCGCGGCGATTTCCGCCAGGGTGCGGTCGTGGAAGATCACATAGGGCGGCACGTGCTGGGCCTTGGCCTCGGCCGCGCGCCAGGCCCGGAGCGCCTCGAACAGGGGCCGGTCCGCCGCCGCCAGCGCCATCGCCTCGCGGCTCTTGCGCCGCTGACGGTCCCGGCCGGCGCCCTCCGGCGCCTTGCGCATGGCCACCCGCTGGTCGCCGCGAAACACCGCCCGCACCGCCTCGGGGTCGCCCAGGCCCACCAGCGGCCGCCCGTCGTTCGGATCCTCGCGCAGCAGGCCCTCGAACAGCAGCTGCTCCGTCAGGTCGCGCCATTGGGCGGCCGACAGTTCGGCGCCGATGCCCCAGGTCGAGAGCCCGGCCTCCCAGTCGCTGACGTCCTTGGTCTTGCCCAGGAGGTGGTCCACCAGTCGTCCGCGGCCGAACCGCCCGCCCAGCCGATGCGCCGCCGACAGCGCCTTTTGGGCCGCCACCGTCACGTCCGTGGTCTCCACGTCGCCGGCGCACAGGTCGCACTGGCCGCAGGGCTCGACGCCCTCCTCGCCGAAGTAGCGGCGCACCGCCGCCGCGCGGCAGCCGGCCCCGTCCAGCATGGCGTAGAGCTGGCGAACCTTGCGCACCTGCGCCTGCTTGACCGCCTCGTCCACGTCGCGCTCGCCGATGCGCCGCAGCGCCCATGACAGGTCCGATGCGCCATAGAGGGTGATCCCCTCGGCCGGCTCGCCGTCGCGCCCCGCGCGGCCGACCTCCTGCCAGTAGGCCTCGATCGAGGCCGGCGGATCGGCGTGGATCACGAAGCGGACGTCCGGCTTGTCCACCCCCATGCCGAAGGCGATGGTCGCCACCATCACCGCCGCGTCCGCCTCCAGGAATTCCTCCAGCCGGTCGGCCCGAACCTGCTTGTCGAGCCCCGCGTGATAGGCCAGCGCCGGCACGCCCGCCGTTCGCAGCGCCTGCGCCAGCGACTCGGTCCGGTCGCGAGAGCCGGCGTAGACCACGCCCGACCGGCCCGGCCGCGCGGTCACCAGCTCCACAACCCGCTTCTCCGGGTTCCCCCGCTTGCGCTCGGCCGACAGGATCAGCTCGGGCCGCGCGAAGCTGGCCACGAACTCGGCCGAGTCCTCCAGGCGCAGTTCGCGGCGGATGTCCTCGCGGGTCCGCGCATCGGCCGTCGCCGTCACGGCCAGGCGCGGCACATCAGGGAACAGCTCGGCCAGCCGGCCCAGCATCCGGTACTCGGGCCGGAAGTCGTGGCCCCACTGGCTGACGCAGTGCGCCTCGTCGATGGCGATGATCGAGAGCGGCGTGCGCGACAGCCGCTCCAGCATCGCCGGCTGCATCAGCCCCTCGGGCGAGACGTAGAGGAGGTCGAGCTCGCCCCGGTCGATCCGCCGCCAGGTCTCGGCGCGTTCGCCCAGGTCGATGTTGGAATCCAGCCGCGCCGCCGCCACGCCCGACTGCACCAGCGCCGCCACCTGGTCGGTCATCAGCGCGATCAGCGGCGAGACCACCAGCCCGAGGCCCGGCCGCACCAGCGCCGGGATCTGGTAGCACAGGCTCTTGCCCCCGCCCGTGGGCAGCACGGCCATCGCATGGCGGCCCGCCAGCACCTCGCCGATCACCTCGGCCTGCAGGCCCCGGAACTCGGCGTGTCCGAAGGTGCGGCGCAGGATGTCGCGGGCGCGGTCCCCCAGGTCGGTCGGCCGGGGCTCGGCGAGGGCGGCGGCGGTCATCGGTCCCTTATGCGGTGGAACGCCGCGTCCGGCCAGGGCGCGTTCCGCATTTGATCTCGCCGCGGCTGTGGAGAACCCCGAATTTCCGGCCGGCGTGAGCCGATCGGCTTGCCCCCGCGGCATCTTGCGCTCGCCCGCCGGTCCGCCTCCACTAGGGACAACCACAGCCCGAGATCAAATCCATGACCGTCCACGTCCGCCCCGCCCTGTCCTACGACGACGTCGTCCGGGGCCGCCGCAGCATCCGCGGCTACAAGCCCGACCCGGTGCCCAAGGCGCTGATCCGCGAGATCCTCGAGCTGGCCATGCGCGCCCCGTCCTCGATGAACACCCAGCCGTGGAACTTCCACGTCATCACGGGCGAGCCGCTGGACCGGATTCGCGCCGGCAACACCGAGCGCAACCTGGCGGGCGTGCCGCATTCGCGCGAGTTCCGCATCGGCCAGCCCTTCGCCGGCCCGCACCGCGAACGCCAGGTCGAGGTCGCCAAGCAGCTCTTCGGCGCCATGGGCATCGCCCGCGAAGACAAGGAAGGCCGCCAGGACTGGGTGCTGCGCGGCTTCCGCCAGTTCGACGCCCCGGTCTGCATCATCGTCACCTACGACCGCGTCCTGGACGGCAGCGACGACACCCCGTTCGACTGCGGCGCCGTGACGAACGCCCTGGTCAACGCCGCCTGGTCCCGTGGCCTCGGCGCCGTCATCAACAGCCAGGGCATCATGCAGTCGCCCGTGGTGCGCGAGCACGCGAACATTCCCGACGACCAGGTCATCATGAAGGCCATCGCCCTCGGCTGGCCCGACGACAGCTTCCCCGCCAACGCCGTGGTCTCCCACCGCAAGTCCGTCGACGAGGCGGCGACCTTCCTCGGCTTCGAGGACTGATCGCCGTCCACGTCATCCCGGCCGCAAGCCCGCGCACGCGGGCTGGAGAGCCGGGACCCCAGGGGCGGCGCGCGCGGCGGCTGGGTCCCGGATCGGCCCTGCAGGCCGTCCGGGATGACGGCCGGGGGACGTCGCGACAGCCACTTGTCCCGGCGCCCAGGAGCATCCATGTACGCGTTTTGTTCCAAGGCGCGCCATGCCCTCGGGTGGGTGGGGCTCAGCGTCCAGGACGCCCCAAAGCTACGCAAGCCATCCGTCACCGCTGCGCACGTTTCGCCTGCGGAGACACGAGACGCACCCGATCTCTACTTCTTCGGTGAGTTCGACTGTCCCGTCTGGTTGTTCGAGCACGCGCCGGCGGTCAGAGAGGTCCGCATCGCCATCGAAGGTCCGATCGACGGAGACTCGCGAACCTGTTGGTCAGTTGGACTTTGGCGAGAAGCTCGGCGCGCCTGAGATGTAGCGCAGGCCAAGCTCCCCACCGCGCTTTCCCCAACGTCCACTTCCCATTCCCGCCGCGTGCGCCTAAGTCCCCGCGCATGGCCGAGACCGCTGTTCCCCCGCCGCCGATCCCGACCGTCCCGATCGAGGGGGAGGCCGCCGTCTTCCCGGTCCGCCGCATCCTTTGCGTCGGCCGCAACTACGCCGCCCACCGGCGCGAGATGGGGGGCGACGATCGCGATCCGCCGTTCTTCTTCGCCAAGCCCGCCGACGCCGTCGTCCCGCCCGGTCGCGACCCGGCCTATCCGCCGGCCACCGCCAACCTGCACCACGAGATCGAGCTGGTGGCGGCGATCGGCAGGGGCGGTCGCGACATCGCCGTGGCCGATGCGCTGGGCCACGTGTTCGGCTACGCCGTCGGCGTCGACCTCACCCGCCGCGACCTGCAGGCCGCCGCGCGCGACAAAGGCCAGCCCTGGGATTCGGCCAAGGGCTTCGACGACTCGGCGCCGATCTCCGCCATCCGCCGCTGGAGCGGCCCCCCGCCCCAGGGCCGCATCGCGCTCAGCGTCAACGGCCAGGTCCGCCAGGACGCCGTCGTCGCCGACATGATCTGGAACCTGGCCGAGATCGTCGCCGAGGCCTCCAGGCTCTGGACGCTGGCGCCCGGCGACCTGATCTACACCGGCACGCCCGAAGGCGTCGGCCCCCTGGTCCGCGGCGACTGCGTGGAGGGCGAGGTGGACGGCGTCGGCAAGCTAAGCTTCACGGTGGCCTGATGATCCCGTTCCCCAAGATCCGTCATCCCGGACGACCCGCAGGGTCGAGCCGGGACCCAGGAGCCGGGCGCTTGGCCTCTGGGTCCCGGCTCTCCGCCGCGCGGGCGCGCGCCTGCGGCCGGGATGACGTTGAGAACTGGACCGCCATCGTGACCGGGAGCGGTTGCGCATGACCCTGACCCTGCATTCCGCCTGGCGGGCCACCGCGCCCTACCGGGTCCGCATCGGCCTGGCGCTGAAGGGCGTCGAGTACGACTACGCCGCCGTCGACCTCCTCGCCGGCGAGCAGCGCGAGCCCGCCTACCGCGCCGTGAACCCCCAGGGCCTCACGCCGGCCCTCGACCTCGGCGACGGCCACGTGCTCACCCAGAGCCTCGCGATCCTGGAATGGCTGGAGGAGACCCGGCCCAATCCGCCGATCCTGCCCCGCTCGGCCCTGGACCGCGCGGTGGTGCGCGCCATGGCCGGGATCATCGCCTGCGACATCCACCCGCTGAACAACACCCGGGTCGGCCGCAAGCTGAACCACATGGGCGTCGACCAGGAGGCCATCCGCGACTGGATCCAGGGCTGGATCCGCGAGGGCTTCGACGCGCTCGAGCCGATGGTGGCCAAGCACGCGGGCGAATTCGCCTTCGGCGACCAGCCCACCATCGCCGACTGCTGCCTGATCCCCCAGGTCTATTCCGCCACCCGCTACGAGGTGGACTTAGGACCCTGGCCTGCGATCACCGGCGTCGCCGAACGCGCCGGCCGCCATCCGGCCTTCCAGGCTGCTCACCCCAACCGCCAACCGGACGCAAAGCCCCTTTGATGCCGAAAACCCTCGAAGACCTGAAAGCCAAGAACCGCGCCTGGGCCGCCGGCAAGATCTCCACCGATCCCGGGTTCTTCAAGCGCCTGGAGGGCCAGCAGGCGCCCGAGTACCTCTGGATCGGCTGCGCGGACAGCCGCGTGCCCGCCAACGAGATCGTGGGCCTCGACCCCGGCGAGCTCTTCGTCCACCGCAACGTCGCCAACCTCGCCCCGCCGCAGGACGCCAACTACCTGTCGGTGCTGCAGTTCGCCGTCGACGTCCTGAAGGTGAAGCACATCCTGGTGGTCGGCCACTACGGCTGCGGCGGCGTCGCGGCCGCCGTCGATGGCCAGCGCCGGGGCCTGGTGGACCACTGGCTGCACCCGATCCGCGAGGTCCACCACTGCCACCGCCACGAGCTCGAGGCCCTGCCCGACGAGAAGGCGAAGTGGGACCGGCTCGTTGAGCTGAACGTCATCCGCCAGGTGCGCAATGTCGCCTCGGATGTCTTCGTCCGCGAGGCCTGGGCCCGCGGCCAGCCGCTCAGCGTCCATGGCTGGGTCTATACCCTCGGCACCGGCATCGTCACCGACCTGGACGTCAGCGTCGCCGGCCCCGAGGACCTGGCCGAGTTCGCGGACTGACACGCCTCTTCCCCGTCATCCCGGACGGCCGAAGGCCGATCCGGGACCCAGGGCCTGCAAACTCCGCGCTCAACCTCCTGGGTCCCGGCTCTGCGGGCCGCACGCGGCCCTCCGGCCGGGATGACGAAGCTAGTGGTGCAAGGTCTCGTAGAGATCGTCCCAGCGGGGGTTCGCCTTCTCGATGAGCTCCAGCTTCCACCTGCGCCGCCACCGCTTGAGCCGCTTCTCGAAAGCGATGGCCTCGAGCGCCGTGGGAAAGCTCTCGTACCAGATGAGCAGCCGAACGCCGTACTTCCGAGCGAAGCTGCAAGCCGTCCCCTCGCGATGCTGATGAACGCGACGGGCAAGGTTGCTGGTGACGCCGACATAGAGCGTGCCATTCCGCCGGCTGGCCAGAACGTAGACCGTGAAGGCGCGCTCCATGGCGAGAACATTATGTGAACAAGCGTCTGCTTTCAACGTCATCCCGGACGGCCGAAGGCCGATCCGGGACCCAGGGCCTGCAAACTCCGCGCTCAACCTCCTGGGTCCAGGCTCTCGGTCGCGCTCCGGCCAGGATGACGGGGTCGTGGCGACCCAGCCTTGACGCCTTCGCCGCGGTCCCTTTTGTTCGCGCCCAGAGGCGGCCACATCGCCGCCACCGGAAACGTCTAGGACCGCTCTATGAAACTGAAGCTTCTCGCCGCCGCCGCGGCGACCGTTCTCGCCTGCGCCGCGCCCGCCGCAGCCCAGGCGCCCGCCAAGCCCACACCCGCCGAGGCCAAGGCCTTCGTGGAGCAGGCCGAGGCCCAGCTCGAGGACGTCAACGCCTTCGCCGCCCGCGCCGCGTGGGTGCGGGCTAACTTCATCACCGCCGACACCCAATGGCTGGAGGCCAAGGCCACGGCCGAGCAAACCGAGCTCGCCACCCGCCTCGCCAAGGAGGCCGCCCGCTTCGACGGGGTGGCGGCCGATCCCGTCACCGCGCGCAAGCTCAAGCTCTTAAAGCTGTACCTCGTGGCGCCGGCGCCCGACCGCCCGGGCGCGGCCGAGGAGCTGGCGGCCCTGCTGACCAAGCTCGATTCCACCTATTCGACCGGCAAGTTCGAGCACAAGGGCAAGCCGATCACCCTCAACGACGCCGAGGACATCCTTAAGGAGTCCCGCGACCCGGCCGAGCTGAAGGCCGTGTGGGAGGGATGGCGGACGGTCAGTCCGGTGATGAAGCCGGACTATGCGAAGTTCGCCCAGCTCTCCAACCAGGGCGCCGTCAGCCTGGGCTTCAAGGACACCGGCGCCCTGTGGCGCTCCAACTACGACATGGCCCCCGACGCCTTCGCCACCGAGACCGACCGGCTGTGGAAGCAGGTGGAGCCGTTCTACAAGAACCTGCACTGCTACGTCCGCGCCCGGCTGAACGAACAGTACGGCGATGCGGTCCAGCCCAAGACCGGCCCGATCCGCGCCGACCTCCTGGGCAACATGTGGGCCCAGCAGTGGGGCAACATCTACGACATCGTCCAGCCCAAGGGCATCCAGTCCAGCTACGACCTGGACAAGCTGCTGGTCGAGAAGGGCTATACGCCCAAGAAGATGGTCGAGACCGGCGAGGCCTTCTACTCCTCGCTCGGCTTCGCGCCCCTGCCGCAGACCTTCTGGGAGCGCTCGCTGATCACCCGGCCGAAGGATCGGGAAGTCGTCTGCCACGCCAGCGCTTGGAACCTCGACGACAAGGACGACATCCGCATCAAGATGTGCACCAAGGTGAACGCCGACGACTTCCGGACCGTCCACCACGAGCTCGGGCACAACTACTATCAGCGCGCCTACAAGGACCAGCCGGTGCTGTTCCGCGGCTCCGCCAACGACGGCTTCCACGAGGCGGTCGGCGACTGGGCGGCGCTGTCGGCCTCGACGCCGACCTACCTGCAGCAGATCGGCCTGCTCGAGACCGTCCCGGGCGAGGCCGAGGACATTCCCTTCCTGCTGAAGATGGCCCTCGACAAGATCGCCTTCCTGCCGTTCGGCCTGCTGGTCGACCGCTGGCGCTGGGACGTCTTCTCCGGCGAGACCAGCCCGGAAGAGTATAACCAAGCGTGGTGGGATCTTCGCCTGAAATATCAGGGTCTTAAGCCTCCGGGTGACCGGCCCGCGGACGCCTTCGACCCGGGCGCCAAGTACCACGTGCCGGGCAACACCCCCTACACCCGCTACTTCCTGGCCCACATCTACCAGTTCCAGTTCCACCGCGCCGCCTGCGAGCAGGCCGGCTGGAAGGGCCCGCTGCACCGCTGCTCGGTCTATGGCCAGAAGGCGGTGGGCGAGAAGTTCAACGCCATGCTGGAACAGGGGATGTCGAAGCCCTGGCCGGAAGCCCTGGCGGCGTTTTCGGGCGAGACCCGCACCGACGCCAGCGCCGTCGCCGACTACTTCAAGCCGCTCGATGCGTGGCTGACGAAGCAGAACAAGGGCCAGCAGTGCGGTTGGTGATCTGAAGGCTTGCTAGCCTCCGGTGAGCGCCTTCCAGATCAGGTGGGCGCCCACCGGGATCATCAGCAGGTAGATGAAGATGTAGAACTTCTCCGCCTGCACCCGTCGAACGAGCCAGACACCCGCGAAGGTCGAGACGATGGCGACCGGCAGCAGGACTGCCACGGTCGAGAGGTTCTCCCGCGTGAACTGCCCGAGCGCGGCGTAGGCGGGGACCTTGATCCAGTTGATGACCGCGAAGAAGATCGCGGTGGTGCCGACGAGGACCTCCGGCGGCAACTTCTTTGGCAGCACCCACATCTGGAAGGGCGGCCCGCCGGCGTGCGCGATCTGGCTAGTGAAGCCGGCCACAGCGCCGAAGGCCACGCCGACGGCCGCAGGCGAGTTGGCGGGCGCCTGCAGTCCGCCGCCTCGCATCAGCCACAGGCGGTGCAGCGCGAACAGGATCGAGATCGCCCCCAGCGCCCCCAGCACCGCCGCCGCCGAGACCTGGGCGGCCAGCAGGTAGCCGGCGAGGATCCCGGCCGCCGCGCCCGGGATCATGATCGCCAGGATTCGCCGGTCCCAGGTCCGCCGGAACGCCCAGACGCTGACGACATCCTGGACGATGAGGATGGGCAGCAGGATCGCCGCCGCCTGCACCGGCGACACCGCCATCGCCAGGAGGGGCATGGAGACCGCGCCGACGCCCGCGAAGCCGCCCTTGGCCAGCCCCATCATGAGGACCGCAGGGACAGCCAGGGCGTAGAAGCCGGGATCCTGGATCACGCCGCCGCCGGGGGCGTCACTTCAGCTTGATCTCGCGCAGCCGCTCTTCGAGGTAGCCGTGGGCGGTGATCGGCTCGGGGTAGCGATCCGGGTGCTCGGCGTCGACGCAGTCGGGCAGCGTCTTGATCAGGAAGTCCGAGTTGAAGTGCAGGAAGAAGGGGGTCGAGTAGCGCGGGAAGCCGCGCCGCTCCGGCGTGGGGTTCACCACGCGGTGCGTCGTCGACGGCAGGCGGTGGTTGACCAGCCGCTGCAGCATATCGCCGATGTTGATGACGAGGGCGCCCGGCGGCGGATTGATCGCGATCCAGCGCCCGTCGTGGTCCTTCACCTCAAGCCCCGCCTCCTCGGCGCCGAGCAGCAGGGTGATGACGTTGATGTCCTCGTGCGCCCCGGCCCGGATATGCGGACCGTCCTCCGGGACGGGCGGATAGTGCAGCAGGCGCAGGATCGAATTGCCGACATCCACCTTGTCGTCGAAGAAGTGGCGCGGCTGGCCGAGGTAGGTGGCGATCGCCTCCAGCACCTTCAGGCCCATGGCGTCCAGCGCCGTGTAGAGCCACTGAACCTTCTCGTGGAACTCCGGAAGTTCGGCGTCGGGCCAGACGTTGTCGGCCATGTGGTCGCGGAACCGGTGGCTAGGCGGCAGGTCCCGGCCGACGTGCCAGAACTCCTTCAGATCGTAGTGCTGATGGCCCTTGGCGGTCTCGACGCCGAAAGGGGTGTAGCCGCGCTGGCCGCCGACGCCGAGCTTGTACTTGAGCTTGGACTCCACCGGCAGGGCGAAGAACTTTTTCGTCTGGTCGATCGCCGCGTCGACCCTCCGCTGCTCAAGGCCGTGGTTGGAGATCACCGCAAAGCCCCAGCGGGCGAAGCTGTCGCCCAGCCTTTGGGTGAAGGCCTCGAAGTCTCTTCCATAGAGATCGAAGGGGACGGGCTCGATGGAGTCCTGGATCTGCAGCGCCTGGCTCATGGCGGCCTTCTACACCCGCCTCGGGCCCGCCTCCAGCCGGTGCGTCGTCTGGCGAAGGCGCGATGTTGCGCCGCAGCGTGTTTCGCTCCCACATAGCCGGGCGGGGACAGGAAGAGATCATGGCGGCCGAAGCTGGAGACGCGATCAACCTTGGGCACGCCGTCGTGCTCCTCTCCGCGGCCGTCGTGGCTGTGCCGCTGTTCCGCAAGTTCGGCCTGGGATCGGTGCTGGGCTACCTCGCCGCCGGCCTCGCGATCGGCCCGCATGGGCTGAAGGTCTTCACCGATCCGGAGACGATCCTCCACGTCGCCGAACTGGGCGTGGTCATGTTCCTCTTCATCATCGGGCTGGAAATGCGGCCGGCGAAGCTGTGGGCGCTGCGCCGCGAGATCTTCGGCCTGGGCGCGGCGCAGGTGCTGCTCTGCTGCGCCCTGCTGGCCGGCGTGGCGATGCTCGCGGGCCTCCCGCCGGCCGCGGCGGTGATCGGGGCCAGCGGCTTCGTTCTCTCCTCCACCGCCGTGATCATGAAGATGCTTGACGAGCGGGGCGAGACGTCGACGGCCGCTGGGCAACGCGCGGTGTCCATTCTGCTGCTCGAGGATCTGGCCGTGGTCCCGCTGCTCGCCCTGGTGGCGGTGCTGGCCTCGCTGGCGGGCGGCGGGCCTGCCGACGAGCGCCCCCTGTGGCTGGGCCTGCTGATCGCCGCCGGCTGCATCGCCGCCGTGGTGGCGGCCGGCCGCTGGCTGCTGAACCCGTTCTTCCAGATCCTGGCCCGGACCGGCGCGCGCGAGATCATGACGGCGGCCGCGCTGCTGGTCGTCCTGGGCGCAGCGGCCTTCATGCAGTGGGGCGGGCTGTCGATGGCGATGGGCGCCTTCCTGGCGGGCGTCCTGCTTTCGGAGTCCAGCTTCCGCCATCAGCTCGAGGCCGACATCGAGCCGTTCCGCGGCATCCTGCTGGGCCTGTTCTTCCTCAGCGTCGGCATGTCGCTGGACCTGGTGACGGTCGCCGCCGCCTGGCCGATGGTGCTGGGCGGCGTGGTGGCGTTCATGGCGGTGAAGGCGGCGGCGATCTATGCGGTCGCCCGGCTGTTCCGAGCCGACCACCGCGAGGCCATTTCCCGGGCGGCGCTCTTCGCCCAGGGCGGCGAGTTCGCCTTTGTGCTCTACGGGGCGGCGGTCGCCGCCGGGGTTCTCGACGGATCCATCAGCGCCGTCCTCACCGCGATCGTGATCCTGTCGATGGCGCTGACCCCGCTGGTGGTGATGGCCCTCAACGCCCTTACGCCCGAGCCGGCGGCCTCCCTCGACGGAGTCGACCTGGCCGATGGCCTGGAAGCCCGCGTGCTGATGATCGGCTTCGGCCGCTTCGCGCAGGTGGTCAGCCAGCCGCTGCTAGCCCGCGGAATCGAGGTGTCGCTGATCGAGAACGACGTGGAGATGATCCGCGCGGCCGGCGGTTTCGGCTTCAAGGTCTACTATGGCGACGGCGCGCGGCTCGACGTGCTCCGGGCCTCAGGCGCCGCCAGGGCCGACGCGATCCTCGTGTGCGTCGACAAGCCCGATGTGGCGGACCACATCGTGCAGCTCGTAAAGTCGGAGTTCCCGCACGCCAAGCTGCTGGTCCGCGCCTTCGACCGTGGCCATGTCCTGCGGCTGATCGAGGCTGGCGTGGACTACCAGGTCCGCGAAACCTTCGAATCGGCGCTCACCTTCGGTCGGCACGCCCTCATCGAACTCGGCGTGGACGAAGTCGAGGCCGCGGAGATCTGCCGCGACGTGCGCCGGCGCGACACCGAGCGGCTGGACCTGCAGATCGCAGGCGGGATCCAGGCCGGACGGTGGCTGATGCGCGGCAACATGCCGACGCCGCAGCCCGAGCCGCTCTCCAAGCCCCGGCAGGAGGGCCAGGCGATCAACGAGGAGGCGGCCGGCGCCCTGGCCGATCGCTCGCGCGGACCTGCACCGGTCGCCTGATCGCCCCCAAACTCATCAGGTGATGAATTTTTTCCGAGACCCGGTTCTCAACCGGCGTTCCGTGGCGTAATCAGGCCGCATGGCGAACAAGGTGCGCAAGGACGCGGTCGAGGCGCTGCAAGGGCTGCTCTTCGATGGCATGACGATCATGGCCGGCGGCTTCGGGCTGTGCGGCATCCCGGAGAACCTGATCGCGGCGATCCGGCAGTCGGGCGTGAAGGACCTGACGGTCGTCTCGAACAACTGCGGCGTCGACGGCTTCGGCCTGGGCGTCCTGCTGGCCGGCGGTCAGATCCGGAAGATGATCTCCAGCTACGTGGGCGAGAACAAGCTGTTCGCCGAGCTGTATCTGTCCGGGAAGCTGGAGCTGGAGTTCAACCCGCAGGGCACCCTGGCCGAGCGCATTCGCGCGGGCGGCGCGGGCATCCCCGCCTTCTTCACCAAGACCGGCGTCGGCACCCTGGTGGCCGAGGGCAAGGAGGTTCGCGAGTTCGACGGCGAACTCTATGTGATGGAGCGCGGCCTCACCGCCGACCTTTCCATCGTCAAGGCCTGGAAGGGCGATCACGAGGGCAACCTCGTCTATCGGATGACCGCCCGAAACTTCAATCCGATGATGGCGACGGCCGGCAAGGTCTGCGTCGTCGAGGTCGAGGAGTTGGTCGAAACCGGTTCGATCGACCCCGACCACATCCATACGCCCGGCATCTATGTGGACCGCCTGCTGAAGGGCGAACACGAGAAGCGCATCGAGCAGCTCACGACCCGCAAGCGCGAGGTCGAAGGCGCGGCGGCTGGAGAGGAAGTCTGAGATGGCCTGGGACCGCAACCAGATCGCCGCCCGCGCCGCCCGTGAGCTACGCGACGGCTACTATGTGAACCTGGGCATCGGCATTCCGACCCTGGTGGCCAACTACATCCCCGAAGGCGTGCACGTGACGCTGCAGAGCGAGAACGGGATGCTCGGCATGGGTCCGTTCCCCTACGAAGGCGAGGCCGACCCCGACCTGATCAACGCCGGCAAGCAGACGATTACCGCCCTGCCTTCGAGCTCCTACTTTTCGAGCGCCGACAGCTTCGCCATGATCCGCGGCGGTCACATCGACCTTTCGATCCTGGGGGCCATGCAGGTCGCGGCCAATGGCGACCTCGCCAACTGGATGGTGCCGGGCAAGATGGTGAAGGGCATGGGCGGCGCCATGGACCTGGTGGCTGGCGTCAAGCGCGTGGTCGTGGTCATGGAGCACGTGGAGAAGTCGGGCGCGCCCAAGCTCCTGAACGCCTGCACGCTCCCGCTCACGGGCCAGGGCGTCGTGGACCTGGTGGTCACCGATCTCGGCGTCTTCGAAGTCAATCGGGGCAAGAGTCCGCTGAAGCTGGTGGAACTCGCGCCGGGCGTCACCGTCGACGAGGCCCGCGCCAAGACCGAGGCGCCGTTCGAGGTGGCGGAGACCGTCGCCGCCTGAGGCGACGCGGCCGCGCGTAACCGCCGGGCGGGTTCCGACGTACTATCCCGTGACGACCCTTGCCGGGCGGGGCAGACGTGAGGAATCCTGAACCCATGAAGACACTCGCATTCGCCGCCGCCTCGCTGGCCGCCGGCCTCGTCGCCTGCGCCGCGCCCACCGCGTCGGCCGCCACGAAGACGGCCGTGTTCGCCGGCGGCTGCTTCTGGTCGGTCGAGAAGTTCTTCGAGGCCACGCCCGGCGTGGTGAAGGCCGTCTCGGGCTATTCCGGCGGCACGACGGCCAATCCTACGTACGAGAACCACAAGGGCCACCTGGAGGCGGTGAAAGTCACCTACGACCCCGCCAAGGTCAGCTACGCCCGACTGGTCGAGACGTTCTACCGCAACATCGATCCCACCGATCCGTCGGGCCAGATGTGCGACAAGGGCCCGTCGTATCGCACGGCCATCTTCGTCTCCAACGGCGCGGAGCGGGCTGTGGCGGAGGCCGAAAAGGCCAAGGTGGAGAAGCTGCTCGGCGCAAAGGTCACCGTGGCCACCCGCAACGCCGCGCCGTTCTACAACGCCGAGGCCTATCACCAGGACTTCGCCAAGAAGAACCCGGCCCACTACGAGCGCTACCGCATCGGCTGCGGCCGAGATCGGACGCTCAAGGTGGTGTGGGGAGGCCGGTGACCGGGTCGCGCGGCTGAGGGCGGAAGTCCTCCCCCACGAACATCTCGAAGCGGCGCTTGTGATCGGGGTCCAGGCGGACGCTGCCGATCTCCAGGCCGCCGGCCCGGGCGAAGTCGGCCTCCATCTCCTCCCGCCGCCAGCCTTCGTACGAGACCATCAGGACGCGCCTGCCGAGCTCGTCGGTCAGGGGCGCCACCATCTCGGCCTGGTTCTGCGGCCCCTCCATGAGCAGCCAGCTCGTCAGCGGGGGCAGGTACGGCAGCCGGTCGCGGCCGTAGTAGTTCATGGCGTAGAAGAGGAAGCGGTTGTTGACGGCGATGGCCGTCAGGCCAGGTTCGCTCGCGGCGCGGTCAAGGATCAGATCGGTGGTCTCTTCCCAGCCTCGCGCGCGCTTCAGGCCGTTGGCGAGGCCGACGCGGTCTGCCAGGGCCGGCGAGATCACCGTGGCCAGGAAGAAGGCCGCCACCACGCCCTGGATCGCCAGCGCCGCCGTGAGCCAGCCCCGGGCGCGCCAGCGCAGCAGCCAGGCGGCCACCAGCACCGAACCGGCGAGATAGCCGGCGCCGGACCAGTTGGCGTTGGCCCGGCTGATGAACGCCTGGGCGGTGACGATCAGCAGCGGCGGCAGGGTGAAGCAGAGGAGGGTGAGATCTGCGGGCGCGATGCGGCGGCCGCGCACCGCCAGCGCGACGCCCAGCGCCAGCGCCGCTAGCGGGATGGGGCCAAAGACGCCGAACTGCGAGCCCAGGAAGGCCGCCATTTCCTGGATGTTGAACAGCTGCACGCCGCTCCAGGCCGCGTTGGCGGCCGTGTGCTGGAAGGTCGCGAACCCGTGGGTGGCGTTCCAGATCAGGTTCGGCGCCAGGACGGCGCCCAGGGCGGCGCCCGCGGCGGCGGCGGCGGGCAAGCTCCAGGCCGCGCGCGCCTGGGGCGACAGGGCCAGGTGGATCGCGAGCCCGATCACGAAGTAGACTGCCGCATACTTCGACAGGAACGCCAGGCCCAACGCCGCCCCCAGCGCTGCGCCGAGCCAGATGCGGAGGGGCCCTTCCGCCTCCAGCAGGTTCACATAGGCGAGCAGCGTGAGGCCGAGGAAGAACAGCAGGGGCGCATCGGTCGCGGCGACCAGGGCCGAGAGCTGGATGCCGGGCATCAGGCCGTAGAGCGCCGCCGCCGCCAGCCCCGCCGCGCCGCCATAGAGCCGCCGCCCTATGAGGAAGACCAGGAGCGTGGCGCCGGCCTGGAAGATCCCCGCCGACAGGCGCACCCAGGCCTCGCCGTCGCCGCCGAGCGCCGTGGTCGCCCAGACCGCCCAGGCGATCACGGGCGGCTTGGAGTAGTACCCGATGTCCAGGGTCCGCGACCAAAGCCAGTACTGGGCCTCGTCCGGATAGAGTTCGAGCGGCGTGCGGAACAGCGCGACCAGCCGCGCGAAAAAAAGTCCCGCGGTGAGCAGGATGGCGGCGCGCAGCTCGCTCGCCGCGCGAAGCGGCCTTCCGGATTGTGACATCTTGTGTTCCAGGCGCGGCCGGACCCTACCCGTTGGGGCTCTCCGCCGCCACAGGGATCGCCCGCATTTTCAGCGCTCCGCCGAGGGCACTGATGCACATTCGCCGCACTGTGACATCGAAGCGGAAACCGTCGCAAAACAGTCACCAACGACCTGATTTTTGAGGTTATAGGGCCGCCAAGACTGGTGCGTCGGCGTAGGGGCGAAGGCGCGCTGCAGTCTTCGAAGAGGGGATATCTTCATGCGATCCATGCATCGACTCGCCTGCGGGGCGGCGTTGGCCGTGCTCGCGTCGGCCGCTTCCACGGCGGTCTACGCGCAGGCCACCACGGGGGCCATCCGCGGCCAGGTCACGAACGACGCCGGCCAGGGTGTCGCCAATGCGACGGTCACCGTCACGCACGTGCCAACCGGCTCGGTTTCGACCTCGGTCACCGGACCCGACGGCTTCTACTCGGTGCGCGGCCTGCGCCCGGGCGGTCCGTACCGGGTGGCGGCCACGGCCGCGGGCTTCGAGGGCGGCGGCGTCAACGTCGGCGCGGTCGGCGTCGGTGAGCCGGCCACGGTGGACGTGCTGCTCTACGCCGCGGGCGCGGAAGTCTCCGAGCTGGTCGTGACCGGCACGCGCGCCGTGGCGTCGCAGGGCGGTCCCAGCAGCAACTTCACCGAGGCCGACATCCAGAGCCTGCCGTCCATCAGCCGCGACCTGAAGGACACGGCGCGCCTCGATCCGTTCGCCACTATCGACCCGACGAACCAGGACGCCCTGTCCTTCGCCGGCACCAACACCCGCTTCAACCAGCTGACCGTCGACGGCGTGCGCCAGAACGACGACTTCGGCCTGAACAACAACGGCTATCCGACCCAGCGCTCGCCGATCTCGCTCGACGCGATCGAAGCGGTGAACGTCTCGGTGGCCCCCTACAGCGTCATCAACAACGGCTTCGCCGGCGGCCAGATCAACGCCGTCACCAAGTCGGGCGGCAACGAGTTCCACGGTTCGGCCTACTACGAGAAGACTGACCGCGACCTGCAGGGTGACTCCATCGAGGGCGTGAAGACCGGCGCCCCGTTCGAGGAAGAAGTCTACGGCTTCACGCTCGGCGGCCCGATCCTGAAGGATCGCCTGTTCTTCTTCGGTTCGTACGAGAAGTTCGAGGGCACCCTCGGCTTCGACGAGGCGCCCGCCGACGGCAGCGCCTCGGTGCTGATCCCGCGGATCACCTCGAGCGCCATCGACACCTTCCGGGCCGATACGCAGCGCATCTACGGCTATGACCCGGGCTCGGCTGTGACCGGCGGCTTCCCGGTGGAAGACGAGAAGTGGCTCGGCAAGATCGACTGGGCGATCACCGACAACCACCGCGCCTCGTTCACCTACCAGAACACCAAGGGCAACTCGCTGAACGGTTCGGTGAGCTCCACCTTCGCCCAGGGCAACAGTGTCTCCCAGCCGCGGATCGGCCTGTCGTCGCACCAGTACAACAAGACCGAGGAGCTGATCGCCTACAACGCCCAGCTCAACTCGGACTGGACCGACAACTTCTCGACGGAATTCCGCTACTCCAAGAAGGAAACCGAGACGACCCAGATCCCGCTGGGCGGCCTCAGCGTCGGCGAGATCACCGTGAACGTCGCCGACCTGCCGGGCGTGCAGCCGGGCGCCGGGACGCCGCAGATCCGCTTCGGCGCAGACCAGTTCCGTCATGACAACTACCTCAAGGTCGAGGTCGAGACCTTCGAGGCGATCGCCCGCTACCGGCTGGGTCCGCACGACTTCCTGTTCGGCGCCCGCACGGAGAAGGACGACATCGTCAACGTCTTCGTGGCGCGCTCGCTGGGCGTCTACAACTTCAACAGCTACGCGGATTACCTGAACCGCAGGGCGGCCAGCTTCTCGCTGACCGGCGGCATCGATCCCAATGCGGGCACGATCCCGGCGACCCTCGGCACCGCTCGTGACGGCGCGGCGGTCTTCGGGTTCCGCCTCTCCAGCATCTACGCCGAGGACCGGATCCAGATCCTCGACAATCTGGACGTCTCGGCCGGCGTGCGCGTCGACTGGTACTCCATGAACGACGAGCCGATCCTCAACACGGCCTTCGTGTCGCGGAACGGGTTCGACAACCAGAAGACGCTCGACGGCGAGTCCGTGGTCCTGCCGCGCGTGTCGTTCAACTGGGAGCCGATGGACCGGCTGAACGTGTCGGGCGGCTTCGGCCGGTTCTCCTCGACGGGCCTGAACGTCTGGATCTCGAACGCCTTCTCGAACACCGGCGTCAGCCAGACCAACGCGGCCTGCCCGGCCGGCCCCTACACCAACGTGGACCTGACGGCGGCCCCCGCCGGCTGCACGTTCACCCCGCGCGGCGGTGACGTGAACGCCCTGGCGCCCGGGTTCCAGATCCCCACGGTGTGGAAGGCCAACCTGACGGTCGGCTACGACTTCGACCTGGGCCGCTTCGGCGACAACTGGCGGGTCCAGGGCGACTACCTGCGGGCCGTCAACGAGAACGCCCTCTACTGGTATGACGCCCGCGCCCTCCAGGTCGGCGTGGCTCCTGACGGCCGCCCCGTCTACACGCGCAACAACGTGGGCGTGACCACCGGCAACACCTCCGACTTCCTCCTGTCGAACACCGACAAGGGCGGCTCGGAGTCCTTCGCCTTCTCGCTGGCCAAGGAATGGCGCGACGGCATCTGGGACGGCCTGGGCTTCCGCTACGCCTACACCTACACCGAGGCCGAAGACGCCAGCCCGATGACCAGCTCGATCGCCCAGTCGAGCTACACCCGCTACGGCACCTTCGATCCGCAGAACCCGCCGGCGGCCACCTCGGACTACGAGGTCCGGCATCGCCACGCGCTGAACCTGTACTATTCGAAGAAGTTCTTCGGGGACAACGAGACCCGCATCAACGTCTTCGCCCAGCACCGGTCGGGCCTGCCGTTCAGCTACACCTTCGCCAACAGCCGCACCGGCACGCTGGACAACGACTTCGGCTACAACGTCTCCAGCTACTCCGGCCGCCAGGCGACCTCGAACGCCCTGCTCTACGTGCCAACCGCCAACGACCCGCTGGTGGTCTACGGCGCGGGCTTCGACCAGGCTCGCTTCCAGGCGTTCCTGGCGAACGAGGGCCTCACCAAGTACGCGGGCGGCATCGCGCCGCGGAACGCGTTCCGTCAGGCGGACGTGACCACCATCGACCTGCGGATCAGCCAGGAGCTGCCGGCGTTCTTCCCGAACGGCGCCAAGCTCGAGGTCTTCATGGACGTCGAGAACCTGGGCAACCTGATCAACGACGACTGGGGCGTGCTCGAGCAGTACGACTTCCACCGCAGCGTGCCCGTGGTGAACGTGAGCTGCGTGGCGGCGGCCAGCACCGCGGCCGTCGGCTGCGGCACGCCGGGCGCGCGCTACCTGATCACCGGCACCGGTGCGGGCGGCGCGTTCCAGGAGCCCGTCAAGGCGTTCCGCCGCGAGCAGTCGCTGTGGCAGATCAAGTTCGGCGCGAAGTACAAGTTCTGAGGCTTCGCACGATAGCGTAACGCGAGGGGCGGCTGCGGCAACGCGGCCGCCCCTTTCCTTTTGGGCCTTCGCTTGACGCCGCGGCCCCCGGGGGCCACATGCGCGCGGCTTTGGAGGTCTGGCCGCAATGAGCTTCGTCGTTCCCGCCGAGTGGGCGCCCCACCGGGCCATGTGGCTGGGCTTTCCCAGCCATGCGGAGCTGTGGGAGGACGACCTCCCCGCGGCCCAGGAAGAGGTGGCGGCCCTTGCGCGCGCCCTGGCCGGGCCCGGCGGCGAGCAGGTGAAGCTGATGACGGGCCATCCCGACGGCGAAGCCGCGGCACGGCGGATGCTGGGCGGCGCCCCCGGGATCGAGACCGTTCCGGGCCGTTTCGGCGACATCTGGCTGCGCGACACGGGCCCGATCTTCGCGGGCGGCCAGGCGCATGGCTTCCGCTTCAACGGCTGGGGCGGCAAGTACGACCTGCCGTACGACGACGAGGTCGCGGACCAGGTCGCGCAGGCCTCGGGCGCCGAACTCGCGCGCCACGACTTCATCCTGGAAGGCGGCGCCGTGGACCACGACGGCGCCGGCACGGTGCTGACGACGGACCAGTGCCTGCTCAATCCCAACCGCAACCCCGGCTGGACGCGCGAGGCCGCCGAGGCGGCGCTGGCGGAGAGCCTCGGCGCCCGCAAGGTGCTGTGGCTGGGCGAAGGCTTGCGGAACGACCACACCGACGGCCACGTCGACAACCTCGCGCGGTTCGTGGCGCCGGCCACGGTGGCCGTGCCGGTGGCCTGGGGCCGGGGCGATCCGAACGCCGAGGCGTATGACGACGCCGCGCGTCGCCTGGCCGGCATGACCGACGCGGAGGGTCGGCCGCTCAAGGTCGTGCGCATCCCGTCTCCCGGCTGGATCGACGGCGGCGAGGGCGAACCCGTCCCCGCCAGCCACATGAACTTCCTCATCGCCAACAAGGCGGTGATCGTGCCGATCTATGCGAAGCAGCCCGGCGACTTCGCGGTCGGCGCGCTGAAGGAAGTCTTCCCCGACCGCGAGGTGATCGGCCTGCCGTCGACGGCTATCCTGACCGGGGGCGGATCCTTCCACTGCATCACCCAGCAGGAGCCGGCCTGATGTCCCGAACGATCTCCGTCGCCGCCATCCAGACCTCGTACGGCGAGGACATGGCCGCCAACATCGCGAAGACCGAGGGCTTCATCCGCGCCGCGGCGGCCGAAGGCGCCCAGGTGATCCTGCCGTCAGAGCTGTTCCAGGGCCCCTACTTCTGCGTGGCCCAGGAGGAGCGCTGGTTCGCCACCGCCTATCCCTGGCGGGAGCATCCTTGCGTCACGGCGCTTGCGCCGCTGGCGAAGGAGCTGGGCGTCGTGCTGCCCATCTCGATCTTCGAGCGCGAGGGCCCGCACTATTTCAACAGCCTGGTGATGGTGGACGCGGACGGCTCGCTGATGGGGGTCTACCGCAAGAGCCACATTCCCGACGGCCCCGGCTATATGGAGAAGTACTACTTCCGGCCGGGCGACACGGGCTTCAAGGTCTGGGACACGCGTTTCGGCCGCATCGGCGTCGGCATCTGCTGGGACCAGTGGTACCCGGAATGCGCCCGCGCCATGGCCCTGATGGGCGCCGAGATCCTGTTCTACCCCACCGCCATCGGCTCCGAGCCGCACGACGCCACCCTGGACACGGCGGCGCCCTGGCGACGCGCGATGCAGGGGCACGCGGTCTCGAACGTCATCCCGGTCGTCGGCGCGAACCGGACGGGCTTCGAGCCCTGGGACGGCTATCCGAACGGGGGCCAGCTCTTCTACGGCTCCAGCTTCATCGCCGACCACCGGGGCGACCTGGTCGCCGCCCTGGGCCGCGAGGACGAGGGGGTGCTGACCCACACCTTCGACCTCGACTTCCTGGCCACCCACCGCGCCGCCTGGGGCTTCTTCCGCGACCGGCGGACCGACCTCTACGGCCAGCTCCTCGGGCCCCGCCCCGCATGATCGAGACGGCGCGCCTGATCCTGCGGCCCTGGCGTGACCAGGATCGGGCCGCCTTCGCCGACATCAACGGGGATCCGCGCGTCGGCGACTGGCTGGGCGGCGTCATCGACCGCGCCGCCAGCGACGCGTTGATGGAGCGGCTCAGCGCCGAGATCGCCGAGCAGGGGTTCGGATTCTGGGCGGCGGAGCGTAAGGCCGACGGCCGGCTCGTGGGCATGGTCGGCCTGCGCCGCCAGACCGACGCCCCGCCAGCCCCGTGCCTCGAGATGGGCTGGCGGCTGGCCGCCGAGACCTGGGGGCAGGGGCTCGCCACCGAGGGGGCCGCCGCGGCGCTGCGATGGGGCTTTGCGAACCTCTCTGCGGACGAGATCCTCGCCTGGACCGCCGCCTCCAACCTGCGATCGCAGGCGGTGATGCGTCGGATCGGCATGGCGCCGGATCCGGCGCGCGACTTCGATCATCCGAAGCTCGCGGACGATCACCCGCTCCGTCGCCACGTGACCTTCGTGGTGACGCGCCCCTGATCAGCTCTCGCGGGCGGCGCCCCTGGACTTGTAGTGGTCGCGCAGTTTCGTCAGCCCGCCCAGCACGACGAGCTGGTCCCGCTCGGGCATGTCGGTCTTCAGCACGCGCAGGGTGTCGATATGGACCGCGATCGGACGAAGGTCGTCGGGCGCCGCGCCGCCCAGGCCGTCCAGCAGGTCACACAGGCTGAGCGACGCCGTCCCGAGCGCCTTGAGGCGCGGCGCGGCGCCGGCGAGCCCGACGATCCGGTCCGCCGTCTCGTACATGCGGGCGAGGCCTGCCGCATCCCCCGCCTGCAAGGCCTTGTAGCCTTGGTCCAGCACCGCGAGCTCGGCGTCGATCGCGGCGAGCAGCTTGGGCTCGATCTCGCGCACGCGATCCACCGCCGCCTGCTGCGCCGTCGCGATGGAGATCTTCGCCCCCTCGCGCAGCTTGGTCGCCAGCTTGTAGCGGACCCTATGAACCTTCACGTCACTCATGGCTGGGCCTTCCGGGGGCGCAGGAGCTGGTCGACCTCATCCTGGTCGAGATTGGGTGATTGCGCGTCGCCGACTTCCATCGGGAGGTCGTTCTTTCGCCGGCCGACACCGTTCGGGGGGCCCAGGTTCTGAAAACGGCGGTCGGGACCGACGTAGCTTTCGCACTCGATGATCGATCGGCCTTCCTGGGCGATCCACAGGATCCGTTCCAGCAGCACGTTCGAGCTGACCGGCTTGCGCACCACGAAGTGCACGCCCGAGTCCCGCGCCGCGGTGACCTGCGAGCTCGGCGTGTGGCCGGTGATCATGATGACGGGCAGAAACGCGTTGGAGTCGCCGGAGCGGCGCAATTCGCGGACGTATTCGTAGCCGTCCCCGTCCTCGGGGCCGAGCTTGGCGTCCACGATGATCAGGTCGATCGGGTGCGAAAGCAGGGCGATCCGCGCCTCTTCGCGCGTCTGGCAACGGTGGACCTGCTTTCCGCCGAAGCCGAACAGCATCTGCCCATAGAGATCGAGCTCGGCCGTCGACGGCTCGAGGAGCAGGATAACAGCCTGCGAAAGATTGAACTTCGCAAGCGGCTGGGCGACCAGGGGCATACGCGCCGCGGCTCCGGGCTCTGACATCGGCGTCCCGGCCACAAAGGCCGCCGCCACCATCCCGCTAACCGGTCAGCCGTTGGCGAAGAGTGAACGGGCCGCCGTGCGCTGTGCGGCGGCCGGTCGCACCGAACCCCTCGGCGTCAGCCTGCGCAGCCCTGGGGGCGGGTCTTCGAGGCCGCGATCTCGCGCTTGGCCGCGGCCAGATCGGCCATGAAGGCCGGCTCGGCGTGCAGGCGCGCCACCATGCCGGCGGCGAGCGTGCGGCCGGCCTGAACGTCGGTGGGGTAGTGCACGCCGCAGATCGCCCGGCTGTCGCCGCTCTCCTGGCCGAGCTTCAGGAGGGCGTCGGCCTTCTCCGGAACCGCCTCCGTGAGGATGAGGGCCCAAGTCCAGGCCACCATGGCGTGGCCCGAGGGATAGGAGGCATTGGTCTCCATCCACTTCTCCCGCGGCACGCAGATGGGCTTGTCGTTGCCCAGCGCCGGCCGCCGGCGCGCGAAGTGGTCCTTGGGCGGGGTGCCCACGTCGCGCACGTCGAGCTCGATCCGGTGCAGCAGCTTCCAGGCTGTCGGGGTTTCGCGCGGGCTCAACTCCACGCCGAGGACGCAGGAGTAGCGCTTGAGAGCGCCGCCCTGCCAAAGGTCGTTGTCCTGCTGGGCCAGCTTCCAGCGCGGCGTGTCTTGCAGCGTCCGGGTGTCGTCGTAGTAGGCCTGGTCGGCCCGGTGCTGCGGGGAGTCGGCCGCAGGCGGCGGCGGCAGGATGGCCTTGCCGTCGAGCGCGCTCGCCGGGAGATAGCCCGTCAGCTTGGTGGGAACGGGCGCGGCCCGCGCCGGATCGGCCGCGGCCGTGGTCTCGGACCCGCCGGGGCCGGTCGCGCAGGCGGTGACGAAGAGCAGGGCCGCAGCGGCCAGGGCGGTCTGTCGAAGCACGGTCTGGAAGGTCCCCATCAGCTGCGCAGCACGGTCTTGCCGTTCTTGATCACCGTGGCGCCACGCTCCTTAACCCGGGCCTCGAACGAGATCACGCCTCCATCCTTCCACAGGTCGACCGTGATGACGTCCCCGGGGAAGACAGGCGCCGAGAAGCGGGCCTGGTGGCTGGCGATCTGGTCGGGATCGTAGCCCGTGATCGCCTGCAGGACGGCCCGGCAGGTGATGCCGTAGGTGCACAGGCCATGCAGGATCGGCCGCGGGAATCCGGCCCGCTTGGCCACGTCGGGATCCGAGTGGAGCGGATTTCGGTCGCCGTTCAGGCGGTACAGCAGCGCCTGGTCCGGTCGGGTCGCGAAGTCCACGCTGAGGTCGGGCTTGCGCTCGGGGACCGGGTGCGGCTCGGGCGCGCCTTCCGAGGGGCCGCCGAAGCCCCCGTCGCCGCGGCAGAAGCTGGAGCCGGTGAGCGTGGCGACCTTCTCGCCCTTCTCGTCCCGCCAAATGGTCTCGCTGACCAGGACCGCGCCCTTGTCCTTGCCCTTGTCGAAGGCGCCGATCGTGCGGCTCTCGCTCGTGAAGTTCCCCGAAGGCGGCAGCGGACGATGCAGCTCCACCTTCTGCTCGCCATGCACCAGCATCAGGAAGTTCGGCGCGCTGGGGCGGTGGCCTTCCTTGGTCGGCAGCGGTTCGCCGCGCCCGCGGCCGGCCAGGACGGTCGCCGCGGTCGGCACGACCTTGAGGCCCTTTTCATAGACGAACGCGAGCTCGGTCTCGTTCATCGGATCGGCGCCCAGGCCGATCCCGAGGGCGTACAGCATCACGTCCTTGTCGTCGTAGCTGAAGGCCTTGGGCTTGGTCCCCTGGTCCAGGATGTCCGGATAGTAGATCGGCATGGCGTTTCCCCGTTCGTCGCGTACCTGTTCTTCCAATTGAAGGCGTCAAGCGTCGCCGAGGCAAGCGATCCTGCGCCATTTGCCGGTCTTCACGGGATCGGCTAGAGGAGGCGACCTTGCGCGCGAGGGCCGCCGGCGCCGCCGCTCCACGAATCTTCGAAGGTTATCTGATGGCCACCCAAACGATGCCGCCGGGCCAGCTCTCCGGCAACGTCCTGTTCTATTCCAAGCCGGAGCCGCTGGCGAAGGAGCTGCATTCCAAGCTCGGCGTGAAGCGCATGGACGGGCCGTTCAAGTTCGCCAAGGCCGGCCACGCCATCCCGCTGACCGTCGGCGAGTTCCCGCTGGCCGCCGTCACCGGCCCGATCATCTTCGTGGGCGAGGAGAAGCTGCCGATCGCAGTGATGGGCCTGAACGCCGGCGACAACATGTTCGTGAAGGACGACGGCCAGTTCGAGAGCGGCATCTACATCCCGGCCTACATCCGCCGCTATCCGTTCGTCTTCGCCAACGACGACCAGAACAAGCAGATGGTGCTGTGCATCGACCGCGCCGCCGAGTTCATCACGGACAAGGGCTACGACATGCCCTTCTTCGAGGCGAACGGCGAGCCGACCGAGTACACGAAGAACTGCATCGAGTTCTGCAACAACTTCGAGATGGAGCGCCAGCGCACGGTCAGCTTCGTCCAGCTCCTGAAGGACCTCGACCTGTTCGAGACCAAGGAGGCCACCTTCACGCCGCCGAACCCCGACGGCACCCCGGGCCAGCCCCAGAAGATCGCCGAGTACTTCGGGGTCTCCGAGGAGAAGCTCAACAAGCTGCCGGCCGACAAGTTCATCGAGCTGCGCGACAACGGCGCCCTGGCGCAGATCTACGCCCACATGCACAGCCTGGTCGGCTGGGACCGCCTCGTGGCGCTCGCCATGACCAAGGCCGCCCAGCAGCCCCAGGCCGCGAACGCCTGACGAGGTTTCCCTCCCCTCGCGGGGAGGGAGTTCACCGCGTGAAGACGCTCCGCGTCAGGCACGAGAAAACGAGGCGGCCCGCCTCGTCGAGAAGATCGTGCTGGGCGATGACGATGCCCTTGTCGTCGCCCACGGGGTCCTTGGCCATGACGGTCATCCGCCCGCGCAGGAGCTCTCCGGCCGGTGGGTTGCGCATCCAGCGCAGCGCGTCCACGCCAAGGCGTTTGGTCTGCGGCCAGTCCGTCGCGGCCACCGCGTCCAGCTTGGCCCAGATGGCGTAGAGCATGGCGTCGGGGGCCCCCCGGTCGAGGCTCCATCCCGGAGTGAAAGCGGCGACGAACGCCTCCAGCGCCCGCGGGTCGACGGCCATGGCGCCCAGCGAGGCCACCTGGCCGATCTCTATATTGTCGAACGAGGCAGGCACGCGCACATCCCTCACGGCGGCGGAACACGATTCGCAGATCATGGCGGGACGGCGACGCAAGTCGAGCCCGCACCGCTGTAACCGCCAGGGTCCCTAGCTCGTAATCCCTAATGGCGCCTGCCTGTTTTGCGCTGCGGACATCGGCGCGCCATATAGCGCCGGTAGAGGATCGGTTGGCCTCGAGGTGATGATGCGGTTCCTGTTGGGCGCGCTCTGCGCCCTCGTCTTCTCCGGCGCGGCGTTCGCGCAGCCCGTAAATACGGGCCATCTGACGGCGGAACTGGTGGCGGCCAGCCAGGGCGTTGCGCCGGGCCAGTCGGTCCGGGTGGCTCTCGTCCAGAAGATCCAGAAGGGCTGGCACACCTACTGGCGCAACCCCGGCGATTCCGGTGAGGCTACCAAGATCGTCTGGACCCTGCCGCCCGGCTGGGCCGCCTCCGACTTCACCTGGCCGACGCCGCACCGCCTGCCCGTGGGGCCGCTGGTCAACTACGGCTACGAGGGCGAGGTCATCCTGCCGGTGGAGCTTCGGGCGCCCGCCGATGCGCGACCCGGCCAGACGGTCACCCTGCGCGGCGCGGCCAGTTTCCTGGTCTGTGAGGAGATCTGCATCCCGGAGGATGCGAACCTCGAGCTGACGCTGCCGGTGACCGCCGGCCCGGCGCCGGAGGACCCGACCTGGGGCCCTGTCATCCGCAAGACCCTGGCCGACGCGCCGAAGGCCGTCGGGCTCTACGCCGCCTTCGAGAAGACGGATGAGATCCTGAAGCTCGCGATCACCGGTGAGAAGCTCAAGGGCGCCGATCTCTCGGACGCCTACTTCTTCCCCTATTCCGGCTCCGTGATCGACCACGCCAAGCCGCAGCCGATCGAGCTTGGCCCGGACGGCCTGACCCTTTCCCTGACGCCGGGCTACGGCTTCCAGTCCGGCGAGGCGCCGCAGCAGATCGCCGGCGTCCTGGCGTTCGGCGATCGGGCCTACGCCCTCAGCGCCACCTCCGGACCGCTTCCCCAGGCCGCGGCGGGCCTGGGGCCGCCCAAGCCGCGCCTGACGGACGGAGGCGGCATGGCGCTCGGCCTCGTCGGCGCCGCGGGCCTGGCCTTCGTGGGCGGCCTCATCCTCAATCTCATGCCGTGCGTGTTCCCGGTGCTCGCGATGAAGGCGGCGTCGCTCGCCGGCCACGGCGGCGCCCATGGCGATGCGAGACGGCAGGGCGTGGCGTTCGGCGCCGGCGTGCTCCTCAGCTTCCTGGCGCTGGCGGGCGCGCTCATCGCGGTTCGTGCGGCGGGCGCCGAGGTCGGCTGGGGCTTCCAGCTCCAGAACCCGACGGTGGTGGCGATTCTCGCCCTCGTCATGCTGGCGGTGGCGCTGAACCTCTCCGGCGTCTTCGAGATCGGAACGTCCCTGCAGGGCGTCGGCTCGGGCCTCGCGACGAAGGGCGGCGTGACGGGGTCCTTCTTCACGGGCGTCCTGGCGGTCGTGGTGGCGGCCCCCTGCACCGCGCCCTTTATGGGGCCGGCGATCGGCTGGGCGCTGGTGCAGCCGCCGCTTGCCGCCCTCCTGGTCTTCGCGGCGCTGGGACTCGGCTTCGCCCTGCCGTTCGTGGCCGTGGCGTTCGTGCCGGCGCTGATCAACCGGCTGCCCCGGCCTGGACCCTGGATGGACATCTTCAAGAAGGCGCTGGCCTTTCCGATGTACGGCGCCGTGGTCTGGCTTGTCTGGGTGCTGACCGTGCAGGTCGGCCCGGACGCCGTGCCCCGCATCCTGGGCGCCGCCATCCTGCTGGCCCTGGCCGCCTGGATCGGCGGCGCCGCCCAGCGCCAGCATGCGATCGGCCGCCGTCACACGGGCCTGACCGCGGCGGCCGGCGCGCTCGCCCTGGCCGCGGTCGCCGGCGGGGCGGTATGGCCGTCCTATGCAGTCGCCTCGGCGGCGGACGGTGGTCAGGCGGCGACGCTGGACGATGAGACCTACAGCCCCGAACGTCTCGCCGCTCTCAGGGCCGAAGGCCGGCCCGTGCTGGTGAACTACACCGCCGCCTGGTGCGTGAGCTGTCAGGTCAACGACCGCGTGGCGCTGTCGACCGCGGGCGTGGCCGAGGCGCTGGCCCGCAACAACGCCGCCTATCTCAAGGCGGACTGGACGAAGCGCGACCCGGTGATCGCCGCCGAACTGGCCCGCTTCGGCCGGGCCGGCGTGCCGCTCTACCTCGTCTATGGCGCGGACGGTGGCGAACCCGCTATCCTGCCCTCGATCCTGACCGCAGGCGTCGTCGTCAAGGCGCTCGACGCCGCCGGCAAGCCGAGCTGAAGCCCGTCACAGGAGCCAAAGACCATGACCTTCGCCCGCCGACACCTCATCGCCGCCGCCGTCGCGTCCGTCGTCGTCGCCGGATCGGCCCACGCCGCGCCCGTCATCGGCCAGCCGGCGCCGGCTTTCCAGGCCGCGGACGCCAGCGGCAAGATCCGCTCACTCGCCGAGTTCAAAGGCAAGACCGTCGTCCTCGAGTGGACCAACAACGGCTGCCCCTACGTCCAGAAGCACTACAACTCGGGCGCCATGCAGGCGCTGCAGCAGCAGGCGACGAAGGATGGCGCCGTCTGGCTCACCATCATCTCGTCGGCCCCGGGCATGCAGGGCCACCTCACGCCCGCGTCGGCCAAGGCCTGGAAGGCCAAGGAGAAGGCGCACGCCACGGCGGTGCTGCTCGATCCCGACGGCAAGGCCGGTCGCGCCTATGACGCCAAGACCACCCCGCACATGTTCGTGGTCGATAAGGCCGGGACCCTGGTCTACATGGGCGGCATCGACGACAGGCCGTCGTCGAATCCCGAAAGCCTCAAGGGCGCGAAGAACTACGTCGCCGCCGCGCTTGCCGACATAAAGGCCGGTCGGCAGGTGGCCCAGGCCGCGACGCGGCCCTACGGATGCAGTGTGAAGTACGCTTCGGCCGACTGAGGAAGGCGCCCGCGTGTCCAAGACCGACGCCGCCTGGGCGGCCTTCGCCAAGGCGGCCGAAGCCGCGCGCGGCCGGCGCATCGCGGGTCTGTTCGAGGCCGAGCCCGACCGGTTGAAGCGGTTCACGCTCGCCGCGGCGGGGCTGGAGATCGATCTTTCCAAGCACGCATGGTCCGCGGCCGATCTGCCCGTTCTGCTCGATCTCGTGCGGGCTGCGGATCTGGAGGCCGCCCGGGCGCGGCTGTTCGGCGGCGAGATCGTGAACGCCTCGGAAGGCCGCCCGGCTCTGCACATGGCCCTGCGCGCCGCCGACGGCGCAGGCATCAAGGCCGACGGCGTCCCGATCTCGGGCGAGGTGGAGGCTACGCGCGCGGCGATGCGCGCCTTCGCCGAGGCGGTGCGTTCGGGCGCTAGACGGAGCGCCACGGGCAAGCCCTTCCGCGCCATCGTCCATATCGGCATCGGCGGCTCGGACCTGGGCCCGCGGCTCGTCTGGGAGGCGCTGAAGCCGCTTGAGCCGCAGGTCGACCTGCGTTTCGTCGCCAACGTCGACCCGGCGGAGCTGGCCCAGGCGCTGACCGGCCTCGATCCGGCGGAGACCCTGGTGGTCACGGTCTCCAAGACCTTCACCACCCTGGAGACCCTGACGAACGCCGAGGCGGCCCGCGCCTGGCTGCGCGCCGCGCTGGGCCCGGCGTCGGACGCGCACCTCGTCGCGGTCTCGGCCGCGCCGGATCGCGCCCGGACCTTCGGCGTCCCCTCCGACCAGGTGTTCGGCTTTTGGGACTGGGTGGGGGGACGCTACTCCGTCTGGTCGGCCGTCTGCCTCTCATGCGCCGTGGCGCTCGGGTTCGACCTGTTCGACCGCCTGCTGGCCGGCGGCCGGGCGATGGACGAGCACTTCCAGACCGCGCCCCTGGAGCGCAACGCCCCGATCCTTCTGGCGCTGGCGCACCTGTTCAACCGCAATGGTCTCGGCCGGCCGCTCCGCGCCGTCGTGCCCTATGCCCAGCGGCTGCGGCTCTTCCCGCCGTTCCTCCAGCAGCTCGAGATGGAGTCCAACGGAAAGCGGGTCACCGCCGACGGCCGGCCGGTCGCGCGTCCCACGGCGGCCGCCGTGTTCGGCGACGCCGGCACCAACGGCCAGCACGCCTTCTTCCAGTTGCTGCACCAGGGCACGGACATCGTCCCCGTGGACATCCTCGCCGTACGCGAAGGATCGGAGGGCGACGCGGCGGCGCAGCGCAAGCTGCTGGCCAACGCCGTCGCGCAGGCCGAGGCGATGATGGTGGGCCGCGCCGAGGCCGAGGTCCGCGCCGAACTCGTCGCCGCCGGCGCCTCGCCGTCCGAGATCGACGTCCTGGCGCCCCAGCGGACGTTCCCGGGGGACCGGCCCACCAGTTTCATCCTGCTGGAGCGCCTGGATCCCGAACGGCTCGGCGCCCTCCTGGCCCTCTACGAGCACAAGACCTTCGTCGAGGGCGTGCTCTGGGGGATCAACAGTTTCGACCAGTGGGGCGTCGAACTGGGCAAGACCCTGGCCGCACGCGTGCTGGCCGAGCTCGAGGGCGGGGCGGCGAGTCCGCACGACCCCTCCACCGAAGCCCTGATCCGCCGCCTTCGGAGCTGAGCCAGGGCGCTTGCGGGACCGTCCCGCACCGGAGCATCCTGGCCGGATGACGCTCGCCTCTCCGGCGGCCGCGGTCCGCAGGCCCGCGCGCCAAGACCACATCGTCGACGTGCTGATCGCCGAGCGGGCGCCGCGGCTTTCGTCACATGCGACATGGCCCCTGCTGCGACCGCTGCTCTACACGCTCCTCGACTACGGCAAGGCGCGGCGCATGGCCGACACGATCGCGCCGCTGTCGGGACGCGCGGCGCTGGACTTCGTCTCGGAGCTCCTGGCCCTGCGCGTGAACGTCCAGGGCCTCGACCGCGTGCCCGCGTCGGGGCGGGTCGTGACCATCTGCAACCATCCGACGGGCATCGCCGACGGCGTCGCCGTCTTCGACGCGCTCAAGGCGCTGCGCCCCGACATCTGCTTCTACGCCAACGCCGACGCCCACCGGGTCTCGCCGCGCTTCGAAGAGGTGCTGATCCCCGTCGAATGGGTCGAGGCCAAGCGCACGCGCGAGAAGACCCGCAACATGCTGGCCCTGACCCGGGACGTGCTGGAGGCCGAGCGATGTCTGGCCATCTTTCCGGCGGGCCGGCTGGCGCGGCGCCAGTCGGACGGAAGCCTCGCCGATCCCGACTGGATGCCCTCGGCGGTCTCCATCGCCCGCCGCTACGAGGCGCCGGTCACGCCGATTCACGTCGCGGGGCCGTGGTCGGCGCTCTTCCACCTGTTCGACGGCTTCTCTCCGGAGCTGCGGGACATCACCCTGTTCCACGAGTTGCTCAACAAGCGCGGCCGTGAGTTCTCGCTCACCGTGGGGCCGCCCATTCCCCCGCAGGCCCTGGACGGCGACCCCACGGCGGTGACGGCGCGGCTGAAGGCCTACGTCGAGCGTGAGCTGTCCGCCGATCCCGACCGGGCGTTCGCATGAGGCTCCAGGACGAGGCGGCCACCGCGCGGCTCGGCGCGGCGATCGCGGCTGCGCTGGAGCCAGGCGAGGCGGTATGCCTGTCCGGTCCGCTGGGCGCTGGCAAGTCGGTGCTGGCGCGGGCGCTGGTGCGGGCGCTGACGACCCCCGACGAAGAGGTGCCCAGCCCCACCTTCACCCTGGTGCAGTTCTACGAGGGCCCGCGGCTTTCGGTCGCCCACTTCGATCTTTATCGCCTCTCGAGCCCCGACGAAGCCTATGAGATCGGTCTGGACGAGGCGCTGGACCACGGCGCGGCGGTGATCGAATGGCCCGAGCGCCTGGAGGGCCGCCTGCCACCGGATCGACTCGATGTAGAGATCGAGCCCGTCGCGGCGGATGACGATGCGCGGCGCGTGCGGCTGGTGGCGCACGGCGCCTGGAAGGGACGTGAACTTGGGTTCTGAACGCGAGGCTCTGAAGGTCGGGTTCCTGCAGGCCGCGGGTCTCGGGGAAGTCCGGCGGGAGATCCTCTCGGGCGATGCTTCGACGCGTCAGTACGAGCGGCTGCACACGCCGAGCGGAGCCCGGCTGGTCTTCATGGACCAGCCTCCCGCGCTCGAGACGGCGGTCTGCCCGCCGGGCGCGAGCGGCGCCGAACGCCTGGCCCTGGGCTACAACGCCGCGGCCCGCCTGGCCGCCGGATCCGTCGCGGCCTTCGTGACGACGGCGGCGCACCTCCGGGGTTGCGGCCTGTCGGCGCCGAAGGTCTACGCCCATGACGTCGAGGTCGGCCTCGCGGTGCTGGAAGACCTGGGCGACGACCTCTTCGCTACCCTCGTCGCCGGCGGCGTGGACGAGACGCCGCTCTACGAGGCCGCGGTCGACGCGCAGGTCGTGATGCAGGCCGAGCCGCCGCCGGACGTGCTGCAGGCTGAGGGGGCGAGGTGGCCGCTGCTCACCTATGACGCGCTGGCGCTCAAGGTCGCCACCGACACCTTTCTCGAGTGGTGGCCCCAGTTTGCGGGCCTCCCGCCCTTCGGCGACGCCGCGACTGCGGAGTGGGATGCGCTCTGGGCGCCCGTGTGGGTGCGCGGCGAGGCGGGCGCGTCCGTCTTCACCCACCGCGACTACCATGCGCAGAACCTGCTCTGGCTGCCGGCGCGGACGGCCGTGGCGCGGGTCGGCATGCTGGATTTCCAGGACGCCCTGAAGGCCCATCCCGCCTGGGACCTGACCCATCTGCTTCAGGACGCGCGCCGCGACGTCCCGCGCGAGCTGGAGGCCGCCATGCTGGCGCGCTTCCTCGACGCGCGTTCGGATCTTGATCGCGAGGCGTTCCTCGAGGGCTACCGGGCGCTCGCCGCCTCGAACGCCGCCCGCATCCTCGGCCGGGTGTTCGCCCGCCAGGCGCTCTTGGGGCGGCGGCAGTACGAGGCCTACATGCCGCGCACCTGGCGCTACCTGGAACGGAACCTGGAAGACCCGGCGCTCGCCGGCCTGAAGGCCTGGTTCGATCGGCACGTCCCGAGGGAGGCCCGCCGGTGAGCCAGGGGCCGAAGACCGCCATGGTCATGGCCGCGGGCCTCGGCACGCGGATGCGGCCGCTCACGGACACCCGGCCCAAGGCCCTGGTGGAGGTGAAGGGCAAGCCGCTCATCGCCTATGTGATCGATCCGCTGGTGGCCGCGGGCGTCGAGCGGGTGGTGGTGAATGTCCACGCCCATGCCGATCAACTCGAGGCCTATCTGCGCGGCCGCAACGACGCGGAGTTCCTGGTCTCGGACGAGCGCGCCCGGCTCCTGGAGACCGGCGGCGGCGTGAAGCATGCGCGCGCCCTGCTGGGCGAGGCGCCGATCTTTCGCTGCAACAGCGACTACGTCTGGCGGAAGGCCGGCGCGCCGGTCCTCGACGAGCTGATCGCCGCCTGGGATCCCGAGCGCATGGACTCCCTCGTCACGGTCGTCCCCAAGGCGCGGACGGTCGGCTTCGAAGAGAGCCCGGGGGACTTCTACCAGGATGAGGCCGGCCGGCTGACGCACCGGGGCGACCGGCCTGAGGCGCCGCTCCACGCCATCGGGATCGAGATTCTCGACCCGCGCCTCGTCTATGCCGATCCGCGCGACGCCTTCAGCCTGCGCGACATCTGGTTTCGGGCGTCGGACAAAGGTCGGCTTTTCGGCTTCCAGCCTGAAGGACTTTGGATGCAGGTCGGCGACCCGCGCGCCCTGGCGGCTGTGGAGGCGCAGCTCTCGTGACCGCCTTCTACGAGCAGCCGGGCTCACGCTGGTTCAACATCCCGGCGCACCGGCCGTTCGCGGAAGACCTGGCGCTCGGCCTATACGAAGCACTGTCGCCCCTGGGTCCGGAGGCCCTGGCCGATGCGGTCGTGCTCACCCCGACCCGCCGCGGCGCCCGGGCGCTCGCCGACGCCTTCGTCGCCGCGGCCGGGGGCCGGGCCGTCCTGCCGCCGCAGATGCGGCCCCTGGGCGACCTGGAGGCCGGCGAGCCGCCGTTCGAGCCCGGCGACCTCGCCCTCGATCTCCCCGCCGCCATCGACCCGCTGCGGCGGCGCTTCGAGCTGACCCGGCTGGTGGCGGAGCTGGCCGAGCATGTGCCCGGCGGCATCGTCAGCGCCTCGGCGGCTCTCGACCTCGCCGACGCCCTGGGCGGCTTCTTCGACGGCCTGCAGATCGAGGAGGTGGCCGTGGGCGACCGGCTGGCGGGCCTAGTGGAGGCCGAGCTTGCAGAGCACTGGCAGGTCTCCCGCACCTTCCTGGAGGCGGCCCTGGCGCGTTGGCCCGAGCGGCTGAGGACCCTGGGCGTGGTCGACGTCAGCGAGCGGCGCGTGCGCCTGCTGCGCCGCCTGGCCGAACACTGGACCAACGCCCCGCCGGCGGGCGTCCTGGTGGCCGCCGGCTCCACCGGCACCGCGCCCGCCACCCGCGCGCTGATGATCGCGGTGTCCGCCGCGCCCAAGGGGGCCGTGGTGCTGCCGGGCCTGGACCAGGATCTTGCCGACAAGGCCTGGGCCAAGGTGGACGTCCAGCATCCCCAGGGCGCCCTGAAGCGCCTCCTGGACGAGGCCCGGGTCGCCAAGGGCGAGGTCGCCGTCTGGCCGGCCTCGCTGCGCGCCGAGAGCGCCGGGCGCTGGCGCAGGCGGATCGTCAACGAGGCGCTGCGCCCCGCCGAGGAGACCGCCGACTGGCTGGCCGTGATCGCCGGGCTCAAGGCCGAGGACCCCCAGGCGATCGAGAAGGGGCTGGACGGGCTGTCGCTGGTCAGCGCCCGCACCGAGGAGGAGGCCGCCAGCGCCGCCGCCCTCCTGCTGCGCGAGACGCTGGAGACCCCGGACCGCACCGCCGCCCTGGTGACGCCCGACCAGGTGCTGGCCCGCCGCGTGACCGCCAAGCTGGCTCGCTGGGGCGTTGTCCCGGACAGCTCGGCCGGCGAGAGCCTGGCCGGCTCGGCCTGCGGCGTGCTGGCGGGGCTCGTCGCCCGCGCGGCGGTGGACCCGCTCGATCCCGTGATCCTGCTGGGCCTTCTTAAGCACCCCTTCGCGCGGCTCGGCGACAGCGCCGTTCTGGAGGCGGCCGCCCTGCGGGGGCCGCGGGCCCGGACGTGGGACGAGCTGAAGGGCCGGCTCGCCAAGGCGCATGAAGCCATGCCCCTGGCCGAGCGGTTGGAGGCCATCGTCGCGGCCCTGGCGTGGACGGAGGAATTCGAGTCGCCGGCCCTGGCGGCCCAGCGCACGGCGACCGCCATGGAGGCCGTCGCGGCGGACGCGGACGGCCGGACCGGGGACCTCTGGGCCGGCCACGGCGGCGAGGCCGTGGCGCGGCTGCTGGGCGCCCTGATCCGCGAGGGCGACGCCCTGCCCGCCGTCAGGCCGCGGCAGTTCGCCGACCTTCTCCAGAAGCTCATGGACGGCGAGACGGTGCGCAGCGGCGGCGCCACGCATCCGCGCCTGCGCATCCTGGGCGCCATCGAGGCCCGGCTGGTGCGCGCCGACCGGCTGGTGGTGGCGGGCCTGGAAGAGGGCGTCTGGCCCGGCGGCGCGCCGCTGGACCCGTTCCTCTCGCGGCCCATGCGCAAGGCCCTCGATCTGCCTTCGCCCGAACGCCGCATCGGCCTGGCCGCCCACGACTTCGCCCAGGCCGCCTGCGCGCCCGAGGTGATCCTGCTGCATACCGAGCGCCGGGAGGGCGCGCCGTCGGTGAAGTCCCGCTGGCTCTGGCGGCTGGAGACCCTGGCCCGCGGGGCGGACCTCGAAATCGCGAGCCGCCCGGAGGTGCTGGATTGGGCCCGCGCCCTGGACGCGCCCCCGACGTATGATCCGATCAGGCGCCCGGCGCCGGTCCCGCCCGTGGCGCACCGGCCGCGCGAACTCGCGGTCACCCGCGTCGAGAGCCTCACCCGCGACCCCTACGCCGTCTGGGCCCGCGACATCCTGCGGCTCTATCCCATGGACCGCCCGGACGAGCAGGCCGACGCCCGCGCCCGGGGCACGGCGATCCATGCCGCCTTCGAGCGCTTCGCCCTGGCCTACCCTGCGGCGATCCCGGACGACACCGCGACCGTCTTCGCCGGCCTCTACCTGGAAGAGCTGGAAAAGGCCGGCCTGCCGCACGAGGCCATGGCCCGCGAGGCGGCGCTGGCGAAGGAAGCCGCCGAGTGGGTGGCCGACCTGGAGCGCGAGCGCCGCGACGGCCGCGCCATCAAGGTCGAACTGAAGGGGGAGCGGACCATCCAGGGCCCCGCCGGCCCATTCAAGGTGACCGCCCGGGCCGACCGCATCGAGGTCACCCGCGACGGCTACGGCCACATCCTCGACTACAAGACCGGCAGGGCGCCCTCGAAGAAGGAGGTCGCCACGGGCTTCTCGCCGCAGCTCACCCTGACCGCTGCGATCCTCGAGGCCGGCGGGTTCGCGGAGCTCGGCCCGCTGAAGCCCGGCGACCTGACCTATCTGGAGATCACCGGCCGCAAGCCGGCCGGCAAGGTCGAGACCCGCGCCGCCGCTGGCGACGAGAGCGCCGAGGCCGCCGCCCGGGCCCTTGAGGGACTGCACAAGCTGATCGCCCGCTTCGACGACCCTGCCCAGCCCTACCTCTCCCGCGTCGCGCCGCAGTTCGTGAAGGCGCGGATGAGCGACTACGACCACCTGGCCCGAGTGTTCGAATGGTCCACCAGCGGCGAGGAGGGCGAGGAATGACCAACGTCATCGCCTTCCCGGCCAAGGCTCCGGCCGACCCGGCCGCCGATCCCCAGCGCATCGCCGCCGACCCGGATCTGTCGGCCTTCGTCACCGCCAACGCGGGCTCGGGCAAGACCAAGACCCTGATCGACCGGGTGGCGCGCCTGCTGCTGGCCAAGGCCAGGCCCGAGACGATCCTCTGCGTCACCTACACCAAGGCCGCCGCGTCCGAGATGCAGCGCCGGCTGTTCCAGGTTCTGGGGTCCTGGTCTGTGGATCCCGACGCCAAGCTGCGCCGCACCCTCGCCGATCTGCAGGATCGGTCGCCGGAGAGCTACGGCGCCGACCAGCTCTCCGAGGCTCGCAGCCTGTTCGCCCAGGCGCTGGAGACCCCCGGCGGCCTGAAGATCCAGACCATCCACGCCTTCTGCGAGAAGCTGCTGCGCCGCTTCCCGCTTGAGGCGGGAGTCTCCCCCGGCTTCCGGGTCATGGATGACGCGGCCTCCGCCGCCGTGGCCCGATCCGCCCGCCGCATGGTCGCGCGCCACGTGATCGCGGCCGAAGGCGATGTGGCCGAAGCCTACGCCCGGTTCTCGGTGGCGCTGGATTTCCAGAGCTTCGAAGCCATGTTCGCCGACTTCGAGGCCCGGCGGGACGTGCTGGCCGACTTTCTCAAACGTCAGGGCGGGCTGGAAGGTGCGAAGGCCTGGGTCTGGCGGGCCGTGGACGTGCCCAGAGGATCCGATCCCGACGACCTGGCCGCCGAGGCCATGGATCGCCTCGACCGCGACCTCTGGCGCGAGGCGTCCGAGGTGCTGCGCCTGGGCGGCGCCACCGACCAGAAGTGCGCCGCGCAGATGGCGGCGTTGGTCGCAGACGCCGAGGCGACCTTCGACCGGGCGCTGGCCGTCTTCTTCACGGAGAACGGCGAGGGCGACGCCGCCAAGTGGGTGTCCAAGACCGGCGGCCTGAAGGCGCACGAGGGCCTTCGCGTCCGCCTGTTGGCCGAACAGACCCGCCTGCACGAGGCCCGCCTGCGCGTCCGCGCCGCCCAGGTGGCCCAGGACACCGTCCATGCCCTCACCCTCGCGAACGCATACCTCGAGGCCTACGAGATCGAGAAAGAGGCCGTCGGCGCGCTCGATTTCGCCGACCTGATCGAGAAGGCGTGCGAACTGCTTCGCGATCGGCCGGCGGCGGCCTGGGTGCTCTACAAGCTGGACGGCGGCATCGACCACATCCTGGTGGACGAGGCGCAGGACACCGCCCCCAGCCAATGGAAGATCGTCGATGCGCTCACCGAGGAGTTCTTCTCGGGCGCGGGCGTGCGGGACGATACCCGCCAGCGGCGGCTCTTCGTCGTGGGCGACGAGAAGCAGTCGATCTACTCCTTCCAGGGCGCCCAGCCCGAACAGCTGCTGCAGAAGTTCGAGTTCCACCGCGACCGGGCGACCGGCGCGGGCTTCCGGTTCGAGCGGGTGGACCTGCTCACCTCCTGGCGCTCCACGCCGCAGGTGCTGTCGTTCGTAGACGCCCTCTTCGCCCCGGCGGAGCTGGCGGGCGCCATTCAGCCCCGGGCCGAGCCGGAACAGGTGCGTCACGAGCCGGCCGACTTCCTCAAGGCGCGCGCCGGCTGCGTCGACATCTGGCCGCTGGAGGTCGACCGCAAGGGCGAGGAACGCGAGGCCTGGGACGCGCCGCTGGACGCCGAGCCCGAAGACAGCGCCAACCGCCGGCTGGCTCGCCGGATCGCCGAGGAGATCAAGGCCCTCATCGCGCGGGGCGACGTGGTCTACGACAAGGACAGGCGGATCGAACGTCCCGCGCACGCCGGCGACGTGCTGATCCTGGTGCGCCGCCGCCGGGCCCTGTTCGAAGAGATTCTGCGCGCGCTGAAGCACGCCGGCATCCCGGTGGCGGGCGCCGATCGGCTGGCGCTCTCCGAGCACATCGTCTTCGACGACCTGACGGCCCTGGCGCGCTTCCTGCTGTTCCCGGGTGATGACCTGACCCTGGCCGCCCTGCTGAAGAGCCCCTTCTGCGGCCTCTCCGACGACAGCCTCTACGCCCTGGCTCACGGCCGCGGGAAGGAGACCCTGTGGGCCCGCCTGCAGCGGCGCGCCGGCGAGCGGCCGGACTGGAGCCAGGCGGCGGCGTTCCTTGCCCACGCACTGGCTGAATCCCGCGTCCGCCGGCCCTTCGAGCTCTACGCCCGCCTGCTGGGCGCCGTGGACGCCGAGGGCCGCTCCATGCGCCAGCGCCTGCTGGTGCGCCTGGGCGCCGAGGCCGAGGACGCCCTGGACGAGTTCCTCAACCAGGTCCTGGCCGCCGAGGCGCGCGGCGTCCACGACCTGGAGGGCCTGGCCGCCGCCCTGGCGGGCCTGGACATAACCGTGAAGCGGGAGCTGGAGGCCGAGCGGGGCGAGGTTCGGGTGATGACCGCCCACGGCGCCAAGGGGCTGGAGGCGCCGATCGTCTTCCTCCCCGAGACGACCCTGACCCAGACCGCGCGCGGCTCACCCCTGATGCGCGCCGGCCGGCCGGGCGATGAGGGTTTCCTCTGGTGCGCGTCCGCGGCCCGCGACTGCGAAGCCACCGCCTCGGCCCGAGAGGCCCGCGCCGCCCGCGAGGAGGCCGAGGCCTACCGCCTGCTCTACGTGGCCCTGACCCGCGCCCGGGACCGGCTGATCCTCTGCGGCCGGGTGGCCGAACGGTCCGACCCGGCCAAGCTGCGCGGCTGGTGGGGCGCCATTCGCGAAGCGCTGGCCCACGCCGAGATCGCCGGCGCGGTCCGCAGCGTCGAGAGCGCCGGTCTGGTGTTCGACCGCTTCGGCCCCGATCCCCGTAGCCTGGGCGGGACCACGGCGCTGAAGCCGCCCGCCGTCGACCTCCCCGCCTGGACCCGCCGGGCCGCCGCCCCCGAGGCCTTCGCCCGCTACGCCTCGCCCTCGGACCTGGGCGAGGGGGCGGCCGTCGCGGCGCCTTCGCCCCTGGCGGCCGCGCAGGGCCTGGGACGCTTCCGGCGCGGCGACCTGATCCATCGCCTCCTTCAGCTTCTGCCCGACCTGCCCGCGTCGGACCGTGCGACGGGCGCGGCCGCGCTACTGGCCCGCGAGCCGGACCTTACCGCCGGCCAGCGCGCCGAGATGACGGCGGCGGCGTTGTCGGTGCTGGAGGACGCCCGGTTCGCGGAGGTGTTCGGGCCGGGCTCCCGAGCCGAGATCGCCGTGGCGGGGACGGCCCCGGGCCTGCCGGCGGGCCTGCGCATTTCCGGGCGCATCGACCGTCTGGTGGTGTTGCCCGACCGCGTCCTGGTCGTCGATTTCAAGACCAACCGGCCATCCCCCGACCGGATCGACCACGCCGACCCGGCCTATCTGCGCCAGATGGCGCTCTACGCCGCGGTGCTGGGCGATATCTTCCGGGGACGCCGGATCGAGGCCGCCATAGTCTGGACGGATGGGCCGAAGCTGATGCCGGTTCCAGAAAAGCTGCTGGCCGATACCCTTGCCGAGCTCCACCGTGACGGTTGATACAACCCGGGGAGCCGCCTACATGGCCGGATCAAGAGGCGCGGGAAGGCGTTGCCGCAAGTCCCGCGCGATAGGAGTTCTTCCATGAGCACCGTGAAGGTCACCGACGAATCCTTCGAGACCGACGTCCTGCAGGCCGAACAGCCCGTGCTGGTCGACTTCTGGGCGGAGTGGTGCGGCCCGTGCAAGCAGATCGCGCCCGCGCTCGAGCAGCTCTCCGAGGAGCTGGCCGGCAAGGTGACGATCGCCAAGCTCGACATCGAGCAGAGCCCGACCACGCCGTCGCGCTACGGCGTCCGAGGCATTCCCACCATGATGCTGTTCAAGGGCGGCCAGATGGCCTCGATGAAGGTCGGCGCCATGCCCAAGCAGAAGATCCTGGAATGGCTCGCCGAGGCCGGCGTCGCGGCCTGACCTGGAGCGCGACCGCAATAGTGGAAGCCGGTTTTGCGGTCAGATCGCGCTCAAGCTTTTGATTTAGAGCCTTTTTGTCCCGTTCAAATGATTTCGTTTGAACGGGAAGGGCTCTAGCTCGGCCACGTCTCGGGGCTCATCGCCAGCACCTCGCCGGCGAAGTGGAGGCCCCCGCACACCAGCACGTGCGGCGCCGCGCCCTCAGCCTCAAGGGCGCGCGCCACCCCGTCCATGACGTTCGCCGCGGTCTCGGGGGCGAGGCCCGCCCGGGCCGCGGCGTCCACCAGGTCCTCCGCGCTGGCCGCGATCGGCGAGTCGAAGGTGGTGCAGATCACGCGCGGTCGCATCTCGGCGAAGGGGCGGAAGAACCCCTCAGCGTCCTTGCGCGCGAACATGCCGGTGACCAGGACCAGCGGACGCGGGTCTCGGTCCACCAGGCGGCTCGCGGCCTCGGCGAGGGCGCGGCCCGCATGCGGGTTGTGGCCGCCGTCCAGCCAAATGTCGGCGCCCCTGGCCCGCGCCAGCTCGGCGAGCGGCCCGGCCGTTAGGCGCTGCATCCGCGCCGGCCACACGGCGCTGGAGACGCCGTCGCCGAGCACCTCGTCCGACAGTCCGTGGTCGAACATCAGGGCCGCGGCGACGGCCACCCCGGCGTTGGCGAACTGATAGCCGCCGAACAGGCTGGGCGGCGGCAGGTCCAGCAGCCGGTCCGGCATCTGCACCAGCAGCCGTCCGCGCTCCTCCCAGGCGTCGAAGTCCCGGCCCATCAGCAGCATGGGCGCCATCAGGGAGTCGGCCTCGCGCTCGATCATCTCCAGCGCCTCGTCGGCCTGGCGGGCCACCACCACCGGCCGCCCGCGCTTGATGATCCCCGCCTTCTCCCAGGCGATCTTGGGCAGGCCAGGCCCCAGCATCTCCAGGTGGTCCAAGTCGACCGGCGTGATCACGCTGACCGCCGGCGCTGCGAAGATGTTGGTGGCGTCGAACCGACCGCCCAGGCCCACCTCCACCACGCAGAGGTCGGCCGGCGTCTCGGCGAAGGCCAGGAACGCCAGAACGGTGGTGATCTCGAAGAAGCTGATCGGCTCGCCGGCGTTCGCCGCCTCGACGCGGTCGGTGAGCTCGGCGAGCCTCGAATCAGTGATCAGTTCGCCCGCGATCCGGATCCGCTCGGCGAAGCGGACGAGGTGCGGCGAGGTCAGGGCATGGACGCGCAGGCCGGCCGCCTCGGCGATGGCGCGGATGTAGGCGACGGTGGAGCCCTTGCCGTTGGTGCCGGCCACATGGATCACCGGCGGCAGCTTCAGGTCGGGCCGGCCCAGCGCGGCCAGCAGGCGCTCCACCCGCCCGGTGGTCAGGTCGATCAGCGTCGGATGGTTGGCGCGCAACCGCTGGATCACCGCGTCCGAGGCGCGGATCGGATCGTGGCCGGGATCGGGCGGCAGACTCAACGGCAGGAGACCTTTCTCTCCGCCCCCGGCGGGGGAGGGGGACCGCGGAACGCGGTGGAGGGGGCTCGCCCCTTCTGCTGAGCTCGGACCAAGGCCCCCTCGGCCATGCTTCGCGTGGTCTCCCTCCCCGGACGGGGGAGCAAAGCAGGCGTCCGGGCCGTCAGGCCGCTAGGCGGCGGAAGAGGAAAGGCGTTCACGCCCCATCATAAGGGTCTTGAGGATCGAACTCAGCACCGAAGGAATGTCCGGGCGCTTCACGACCTGGTCCACCATCCCCTTCTCGACCAGGAACTCCGAGCGCTGGAAGCTCGGCGGCAGGACCTCGCGGATGGTCTGCTCGATCACCCGGCGGCCCGAGAAGCCGATGGTGGCGTTCGGCTCGGCCAGGTGCACGTCGCCCAGCATGGCGTAGGACGCCGTCACGCCGCCCGTGGTCGGGTCGGTGAGCACCACGACGTAGGGCAGGCCGGCGGCCTTGACCTCGTTGAGGGCCAGGGTCGTCCGGGCCATCTGCATCAGGCTGAGCGTGCCCTCTTGCATCCGCGCCCCGCCCGAGGCGGTGAAGATCACCAGCGGAACTTCGCGGTTCACGGCCTCCTTGGCCGCCACCACGAAGGTCTCGCCCGCCGCCATCCCGAGGCTGCCGCCCATGAAGGCGAAGTCCTGCACGATCACGACGGCCGGCTGGCCCTGAATGTCCCCATAGCCGATGGCCATGGAATCCTGCTCGCCGGTCGCCTTGCGGGCGGCCTTCAGGCGCTCCGGGTAGGGCTTGTCGTCGGGAAAACCCAGCGGGTCGTCTGGCACGATGGGGGTCGGGATGCGCTCGTACCGGCCCTCGTCGAAGGTGTAGCCCAGCCGCAGCTTGGCCCCGATGCGCATGTGTGCGCCGGACGGTGTCACCCACTGGGAGGCCTCCAGATCCGGGCGATACAGCATCTCGCCCGTGTCAGGGCATTTCACCCACAGGTTCTCGGGCGTGTCCTTCTTGGTCAGGCCGCGGACGCCGGGCGCGATCCGCGACAGCCACCCCCGGCGGCGTTCGGCGGGCGCACGCCCGGGCTTTTCGTTACGCTGTTCAGCCATAGCCATGATGTCAGATCGTCGTCAGGCCTGACGCGCGAGGCGCACAGCCTTAGCCAGCGATTCCACTTTGGAAAGAACTCGGGCGGTCACGTCTTCGTTCAGGTCCATCGCTCCGGCGACTTCATCCACAAGCGCGGAGCCGACGACGACCGCGTCGGCGACCTGCGCTATAGCAGCCGCGCGTTCCGGTGTCTTGATCCCGAACCCGACGGCCACGGGCAGTCCCGCGGCCTTGCGGATGCGCTCGACGTGCGGCCGCACCGCGTCGGCGTCCGCCTCCTTCACGCCGGTCACGCCGGTCACCGACACGTAGTAGACGAAGCCGGAAGCGCGCCGGATGATCGTGGGCAGGCGCCGGTCGTCCGAGGTCGGCGTGGTCAGGAAGATCAGGGCCAGGCCGTGCGCCTCCAGCGCGTCGGCCAGCGGATCGGCCTCCTCGGGCGGGCAGTCGACGATGATCAGGCCGTCGACGCCGGCCGCCGCGGCATCTCGCGCGAAGGCTTCGAACCCCCAGGTCACCAGCGGGTTCATGTAGCCCATCAGGATCACGGGCGTGTCCGCGTCGCCGTCGCGGAAGGCGCGGATGGTCTCAAGGGTCCCCGCCAGGGTCATGCCCTTGGACAGCGCGCGCTGGGCGGCCCGCTGGATCGGCGGGCCCTCGGCCATGGGATCGGAGAAGGGGAAGCCCACCTCGATCAGGTCGGCGCCGGCGGCGGGCAGTCTCCTCAGGATGGCCAGGGCCGTCTCGTGGTCGGGGTCGCCGGCCATCACATACGGCACGAAGCCGGCGCGGCCCTCGGCCTTCAGGGCCGCAAAGCGGGCGTCGATGCGGGCCCTTGTCACCTGGCGGTCTCCGCCGGAGCCTCGTCCAGCGCCACGCTCACCTTGGCCGCGCCCATGGCGAGCGCGCCCAGCACGATCCCCGCCGCAAAGGCGATCAGGATGTTCAGCCGGCCCCTCATCAGATGATCCGGCCGAGGTGCGCGGCCACCGTGTTCACGTCCTTGTCGCCGCGGCCCGAGAGGTTCAGCACCACGATCCCGTCCTTGCCGACCTCGGCGCATATTTCGGGCAGGCGGGCGAGCGCGTGAGAGCTCTCGATGGCGGGAAGGATGCCCTCGAGCTCGGACAGGAGCTGGAAGGCGGCGAGCGCCTCCTTGTCGGTGGCTGTGAGGTACGTCGCCCGGCCCACGTCGTGCAGCCACGCGTGCTCGGGTCCGATCCCCGGGTAATCCAGGCCGGCCGAGATGGAGTGCGCCTCCTCGATCTGGCCTTCGCGGTCCTGCAGCAGGTAGGTCATGTTCCCGTGCAGCACGCCGGGGCGGCCCCCGTTGATCGCCGCCGCATGGCGGCCGGTATCGACGCCTTCGCCGGCGGCCTCGACCCCGTAGATCCTGACGCCCTCGTCGTTCAGGAAGGGGTGGAACAGGCCGATGGCGTTCGATCCGCCGCCGACGCAGGCGACGATGGCGTCGGGCAGTCGGCCCTCCAGCTCCAGGATCTGCTCGCGCGCCTCGCGCCCGATGATCGCCTGGAAGTCGCGCACCATGGCCGGGTAGGGGTGCATCCCCGCCGCCGAGCCGATCAGGTAGTAGGTGTCGTGGACGTTGGTGACCCAGTCGCGGAGGGCCTCGTTCATGGCGTCCTTGAGCGTCGCCGAGCCGGACGTCACCGGCCGCACCTCGGCGCCCAGAAGGTTCATCCGGAAGACGTTGGGCTTCTGCCGCTCCACGTCCACCGCGCCCATGTAGACCACGCAGGGCAGGCCGAAGCGGGCGCAGACCGTGGCGGTGGCGACGCCGTGCTGGCCGGCGCCGGTCTCGGCGATGATCCGGGTCTTGCCCATCCGCCGGGCCAGCAGAATCTGGCCCATGCAGTTGTTGATCTTGTGCGAGCCGGTGTGGTTCAGCTCCTCGCGCTTCAGGTAGATTTTGGCGCCGCCATAGTGCGCCGTCAGCCGCTCGGCGAAATAGAGCGGGCTGGGCCGGCCGACGTAGTGCTTGAGGAAGTCCGCCAGCTCGGCCTGGAACGCCGCGTCGGCCTTGGCCGCCGCATAGGCCGCGTCGAGGTCGTGGACCAGCGGCATGAGGGTCTCGGGCACGTACTGGCCGCCGTAGTCCCCGAATCGCCCGTGGACGTCGGGATATGCGGTGTAGTCGTTCGGGCGGGTGGGCGCGTTCATGGTCGGCGTCGGGTCGATCTCAGGCGCGGCGAACAGCGTCCAGGAACGCCGTAATCAAGGCCGGGTCCTTTAAGCCGGGACCGCGCTCCACGCCAGAGGAAACGTCCACGACAGGGGCCTTCGAGGCGGCGATGGCCTCGGCGACGTTCCACGGATTGAGCCCGCCGGCCAGGAACCAGGGCCGCTGGAAGCGGCGGCCCTCCAGCAGCGTCCAGTCGAAGGTCACCCCCAGCCCGCCGGGCCGGTCGGCGTCCTTGGGCGGCTTGGTCTCGAACATCAGGTGCTCGACCAGGGGCTCGTAGGCGGAGGCGGCGGCCAGGTCGGACGGCTCGGCCACTGGAACCACCTTGACGATCCCGCGCCCCGACCGCTGCGCCACTTCGCGCACCCGGGTGGGACTCTCCTTGCCGTGCAACTGGATCAGGTCGGGCGAGAGGCCGGCCATGATGGCGTCCAGCTCCGCGTCGGTGGGATCGACGGTCACCGCCACGATCCTGACCCCTTTCGCGCGCGCCGGCGGCGTGAGACGGGCCGCGGCCTCGGGCGCGATGTTGCGGGGGCTTCTCGGAAAAAACATGAACCCCAGGAACGCCGCCCCGCCGTCGACCGCGGCGCGAACGGCCTCGGGCGTCGAGACCCCACAGATCTTGGTCTTCGCGGTCATGGAGGCGGAATTAGGGGCCGAGGCCGCCCCTTCGCAACCCCCCTACCGGCCGGATTGGCCCTTCAGGAGGTCGCGGATCTCCATGAGCAGCGCTTCCTGCGGGGGCGGAGCGGCGGTCTTTTCCTCCGGAGGCTTCTCCTGCTCCTGGCGGCGGATCACGTTGACCGCCTTCACGAGCAGGAAGATCACCCAGGCCACGATCAGGAACTTGATGCCGGCGTTGATGAGGGCGCCGTACTGGATCGCCACCAGCTCGCTGGCCTCGGTCGCAGGGTCGTCTGCCTTGAGCACCCAGGCCAGACTCGAGAAGTCGACTCCCGACAGGAGAAGGCCGATCGGCGGCATCACCACCTGGTCGACCAGCACCTTGACGATGTCGTTGAAAGCCGCGCCGATGATCACGCCGACGGCGAGGTCGACGACATTGCCGCGCGCGATGAACTCGCGGAACTCCGAGAAGACGCCCATGAGACCCTCCAGCCAGAGGGCCTCGTGTCTCAGCCCTCGTCGACGGCGTTCAGCCGCTCGCGCAGCTCCTTGCCGCTCTTGAAGAAGGGGACGTGTTTGGCGCGTACGTCAACGGGTTCGCCGGTTCGCGGGTTGCGCCCCGCGCGAGCGTCCCGTGCGCGCACGGACAGCGCGCCGAAGCCGCGCAGCTCGACGCGGCCGCCATCCTCGAGCGCCTGGATCATCCGCTCCAGGATCACCCCGACCACGCGCTCGATGTCGCGCTGGGTCAGGTGAGGATTCTCCTCCGCGAGCTTCGCGATGAGTTCGGACTTGATCATTATCCCCTCGAACCGGCGCGACCATGGCGAATGCGGGCGGGCGATTCAAGGCGCAAAAAGGGTTTCCGCCCCTCTAAGGCAAAGCTTGTTGCGATAAGCGGCGCCGCAACCCCGACGCGCGGACACGAAAACGGCGGGCCGATCGCTCGGCCCGCCGCATCCGTTTCCGACTGAAGGCTGGACTAGTCCTTCTGCGCCTTCTCGCGCAGGGCCGCGCCCAGGATGTCGCCCAGCGAGGCGCCCGAGTCGGACGACCCGAACTGCTCGATGGCTTCCTTCTCTTCGGCCATTTCCAGGGACTTGATCGACAGCGAGATCCGCCGGGCGGCCTTGTCGACGTTGGTCACCTGGGCGTCCACGCGGTCACCCACGGCGAAGCGCTCGGGCCGCTGGTCGGCGCGGTCGCGCGACAGGTCCGACTTGCGGATGAACGCCGTCATCGGGGCTTCCTCGTCGCCGAACTTCACCTCGATGCCGCCCGAGGTGACCTCGGTGACGGTCGTGGTGACGGTCTGGCCCTTGCGGAAGGTGTCGCCCTGCAGCGGGTCGCCGCTGAGCTGCTTGATGCCCAGCGAGATACGCTCCTTCTCGACGTCGACGTCCAGGACGCGCGCCTTGACGGTCTCGCCCTTGTTGTAGCGGGCGATGGCTTCCTCACCCGGCGTGGCCCAGTCCAGGTCGGACAGGTGCACCATGCCGTCGATGTCGTTCTCCAGGCCGATGAACAGGCCGAACTCGGTGGCGTTCTTGACCTCGCCCTCGACGGTCGTGCCGATCGGATGGGCGGCCACGAAGGCTTCCCACGGATTGGCCAGGGCCTGCTTGAGGCCCAGCGACACGCGGCGCTTGGAGGGATCGACGTCCAGCACGACCACGTCGACTTCCTGGGAGGTCGACACGATCTTGCCGGGGTGGACGTTCTTCTTGGTCCACGACATCTCCGAGACGTGCACCAGGCCTTCCACGCCCGGCTCCAGCTCCACGAAGGCGCCGTAGTCGGTGATGTTGGTGATGCGGCCCGTGAACTTCGCGCCGACCGGATACTTGGCCTCCACGCCGTCCCACGGGTCGGACTGGAGCTGCTTCATGCCGAGCGAGATACGCTGGGTGTCCGGGTTGATCTTGACGATCTGGACCTTCACCGTGTCGCCGACCGCGAGCACCTGGCTCGGGTGGTTGACGCGCTTCCAGCTCATGTCGGTGACGTGCAGCAGGCCGTCGATGCCGCCCAGGTCCACGAACGCGCCGTAGTCGGTGATGTTCTTGACCACGCCCTCGCGGACTTCGCCCTCTTGCAGCTGGCTGACCAGCTCGGTGCGCTGCTCGGCGCGGGCTTCCTCCAGGATGGCGCGACGCGAGACGACGATGTTGCCACGCGGCCGGTCCATCTTGAGGATCGCGAACGGCTGCTCGCGGCCCATAAGCGGGCCGACGTCGCGCACCGGACGGATGTCGACCTGCGAGCCGGGCAGGAACGCCGAGGCGCCGCCCAGGTCGACGGTGAAGCCGCCCTTCACGCGGCCGACGATGACGCCCATCACCGGCTCGTTCTTCTCGTAGACACCTTCCAGGCGCGTCCAGGCCTCCTCGCGACGGGCCTTCTCGCGGCTGATCACCGCCTCGCCCATGGCGTTCTCGACGCGCTCCAGGAACACCTCGACGGTGTCGCCGGCCTTCAGAGCGGGCTTGCCCTCGTCCATGCCGAATTCCTTCAGCGGGACGCGGCCTTCGGTCTTCAGACCGACGTCGACGATGGCAAAGTCCTTCTCGATGGCCACGACCTTCCCGTGGACCACCTGGCCCTCCATGAAGTCGCGTCCGCCCAGGGACTCGTCGAGAAGCGCGGCGAAGTCGTCGCGCGTGGGGTTGAGGCTAAGATCGTCAGCCATAAGGGTCTTTCGTTCAAATGGCCTGGGGGCCCGCACACCTCTGGTGTCGGGCGAAATCCCGTCGGCCGGGTTAGAGGTTGCAACCGAAGGCGCAGGAAGCCTGCGCTGGTGAATTTGCCCGCGGCGATCGAGGGAATGGCGCGGTGGGATTTCGTCCTATCGGGAAGCTTCCCAACGGACACGCGCCGCCTCGACGATGCGGCGGGCCGCATCGGCGGCCTGCTCTATAGTCATTTCGGTCGTGTCGAGCAAGGTCGCGTCCGGGGCCGGCCGCATGGGCGCGGCCTCCCGACCGCCGTCGCGGGCGTCGCGGCGGCGGATGTCGGCCAGCACGTCCTCGTAGGCGACCGCCTCCCCCTGGCCCCGGAGCTGCTTCCAGCGCCGCTCGGCCCGCGCCTCCGGCGTCGCGGTGACATAGAGCTTGGCCGGCGCCTGCGGCCAGATGACGGTGCCGATGTCGCGTCCGTCCAGGACCGCGCCGTCCTCCTGACGCGCGAAGGTGCGCTGATAGTTCAGCAGTGCGTCGCGAACCCGGGGGTGCACCGCCACCCGGCTGGCCAGCTCGCCCGCGCCTCGCGTGCGCAGCTCGGGATCGTCCAGCAGGTCGGCGCTGAGGCAGGCCGCCACGGCGGCGGCGGCCCCTTCGTCGTCGGGATCCTTGCCCGCGCGGTCGGTGAGCACCCCGACGGCGCGGTACAGCAGCCCGGTGTCCAGCACCGGCAGGCCGAACATGCCGCCCAGGCGGGTGGCGATCGTTCCCTTGCCCGACGCGGCGGGCCCGTCGACGGCGATGACGAAGCCGCTCACGCCGCCGCCGGCGCCGCGTCGCCGATCTCCGCGCCCAGCCCACGCATCAGGTCCACGAACCCCGGGAAGCTGGTGGCGATCATGCCGGGTTCGTCCACGCTCACCGGCGTCTCGGACGCAAGTCCGAGGACGAGATGTGACATGGCGATCCGGTGGTCGCCGTGGGTGGTCACGGTGGCGCCGCCCCTGACGGAGTGGTTCCCGCGTTTCGCGCCCACGACGGTCAGGGCCTCCGCTTCCTCCTCGACGCCGACGCCACAGGCGGCGAGTCCCGCAGCCATCAGGGCGATCCGGTCGCTTTCCTTGACCCGCATTTCGCCGATGCCTCTCATGACGGTTGGCCCCGAGGCGAAGGCGGCGGCCACAGCCAGGATCGGATACTCGTCGATCATCGCGGGGGCCCGGTCGGGCGGAACCTCGACGCCTTCCAGTTCGGAGTGCCGCGCGGTCACGTCGGCGACCGTCTCGCCGCCCTCGTCGCGCACGTTGGTCACCGAAAGGTCCGCGCCCATCTCGCCCAGGGTGTCGAGCAGGCCGATGCGCAGGGGATTCAGCAGCATGCCCTGCACTGTCACCTCCGAGCCCGGCGTCACCAGCGCCGCCACCAGCGGGAACGCGGCCGAGGACGGATCTCCCGGCACGCGGACGCGCGTTCCGGACAATCTCTGGCCGCCCGGCAGCACGATGTGGCGTCCCGCGCCCGCCTCCCGGACCTCCACCTCGGCGCCGAAGCCGCGCAGCATGCGTTCGGTGTGGTCGCGCGTGGCCTCCGGCTCGATCACTTCGGCGCCGCCTTCGGCGTGCAGGCCGGCCAGTAGCACGGCCGATTTCACCTGTGCCGAAGGCTCCGGCAGACGGTAGGCGATCTTCCTGAGGTCGCCGCCCTTCAGGGTCAGGGGCAGCCGTCCGCCCGCGCGGCAGATCCAGGTGGCCCCCATCTCGCCGAGGGGCCTAAGCACCCGGTTCATCGGCCGGCCGCGCAGAGAGGCGTCGCCGGTAAATGTGGCCGCCAGGTTGAAGCCCGCCGCCGCGCCCATGATCAGACGCACGCCGGTGCCGGCGTTGCCGCAGTCCACCACGTCCGCCGGCTCGGAGAACCCGCCGCGGCCTTCCACGCGCCAGCGGCCGTCGCCCAGGCGCTCCACGCCCGCCCCGAACGCCGCCATGGCCGCGGCGGTGCGCCGAACGTCGTCGCCTTCCAGGAGATCCTCGATCTCGGTCACGCCGCTGGCCAGGGCGCCCAGGATGAGGGCCCGATGGCTGATGGATTTGTCGCCGGGCGCGCGCACGACCCCCTTCAGCGGGCCGGCGCGGCAGGCGGTCAGTCGGGCCGCCGTCATATGTCGAAAACACGCCTCCGGATCAGGGCCAATCTCAAGCGGGGGATTGCTTTGACAGCCGCCCCCGCCCGTGGCAAGTGACGCCGCCTTTCGCAAAACCAACGTTCAGAGGGTCGCCGCCTTTGGCCAATCCCGAGCTGGGCATCAAGCAAGTTTGCCCCAACTGCCAGGCTAAGTTCTACGATCTCAACAAGCGTCCCGCGCGCTGTCCAAAGTGCGAGACCGAGTTCGATCCGGATGAAGCCGTCCGCAACCGTCGCGTCCGCGCGCGCGCCGTCACGCCCGACACCGAGGCGGACGAGGAGAGCGAGGATCAGGTCGCCGAGGAAACCGAGCGCGACGAGGACGAGGAGGAGGAGGACGTCAAGACGCCCGAACTCGACGAGGCGGACGACGAGCCCCCGGTCTCCACGGACGATGATGACGACGGCGACGAGCCTGCCAAGGGCGGCGTCTCCGAAGACCTCGGCGAGTTCACCGACGACGAAGACGTCGACGACGACAGCGAGGACGTGCCCTTCCTCGAGGACGAGGACGACGACGACTTCGATGAATCCGAGATCGAAGGCCTGCCGGACGACGACGACGACCGATAGGAATCCGGGGTTCGGCCTGCGACGAAAGAAGCCGATAAATCGGGCTTGATCGCGGGAAGGGCTTTGAATAGGTTCCGCGCCTTCCTGGGGCCCCAGCCCCGGGAAGACCGGACCTCCGGGGCTATAGCTCAGTTGGTAGAGCGCTTGAATGGCATTCAAGAGGTCAGCGGTTCGACTCCGCTTAGCTCCACCATGGGGGCCTTCAGTAAACCACTGAAGGCCCTCTTCATTTTCGGGCAGGAGCTTGCGCGGGCATACCGACCCAACGAAGCTCGAAGCGCGCTGGGTACCACCGGGGTACCACTTGCAGTCTGCCATCGCCTGGCGTTTCGCTGCGTTCCACGGGGCTTCAATCCGCCTTCGGGCGGGCCCCTCAGGCGACGACTCATCAGCGGCCGGGGGCGTAAGGTTACGTAGCGACCGGGGGCAGGATCTGCGCGAGGCTGGAGGCCTCTCGTGGAGGCTCCACAATGGCTCGTAACTCACCCCTCAATGTCGAACAGGCGAAGCGCGTCTACAGCGATCTCGTCAGGGCGGTCCTTGACCTCGCTGCAGAGTGTCCGGAGAGCCATCACGTCGATGCGCTGGCCACCGTCGTCGATGTGTTCCACGACGACGTCCTGCGGCCGCTTGAGAGCGAAAGGCCGGACGACCGCTGAGCGTGGCGGGAGCAACGGACCTGCGGGCGAGCGCAGGTCCCACCAATTCGCGTGCTCCGGCACGTCTCGGCAGGAGCGCGTCGCTTTCCTATGATTAGACGGGTCGATTGCCGGCTTAGTGTTCGCTGCGCTTAATGAGGGGGAAAGTTCGCACCTAACGAAAGTCAGCGCTTCGTTAGCGTCGTGGCCCGCAGCTTATGTCTCGCTCCCTTTGATAACGTCCCAGCGAGGCGGAGGGGCGAGCGCGCGCCGGCTGTTATTAAAGGCAGCGATTTATTAGGCGGGGAGAATCCTCCATAATTAAAAGCTGCAATTAGTAAGGGGCGAAAATGTCAGTCGCTAGCGAGAGGGCGAAATCCGATCGGGCAGGCCGATATGTCCGCCAAGCTACCGGCTACGCCGCCTTCATTCCCAATGCGCTTCCCCCAAACCCGCCTCTGCTGTTCGACGACGAGATGCAGACCTTGCTCTCGCGGGCGGATCGCGCGCTGGGACGTTTGGATGGTTCTATCCAGACCCTTCCGAACCCGGATCTCTTTGTCTTCATGTACGTCCGCAAGGAGGCGGTGCTCTCAAGCCAGATTGAAGGCACGCAGTCCTCCTTAGCGGACGTGCTGGAGGTGGAAGCCAGCGTCTTCGATCCGCACCATCCGAGCGATGTGGGCGAAGTCCTGAACTACGTCACCGCAATGAACTACGGACTGCAGAGATTGGAGGAACTCCCGCTCAGCATCCGGCTGATCAAGGAAATCCACAACGAACTCCTGCACGATGTCCGCGGCCGTGAGAAGAACCCTGGAGAGGTGCGCACGTCGCAGAACTGGATTGGTCCCGGCGGATGCACGCTGCAGACGGCGAGCTTCGTTCCGCCGCCGCCCCACGAGGTCATGAACGCGCTCGGTGATCTCGAGTCGTTCATGCACTCCGAGGTCTACCTGCCGGCCCTGGTGAAGATCGGTCTGATCCACGCGCAGTTCGAAACCATCCACCCATTCCTCGATGGGAACGGCCGCGTCGGTCGCCTGCTGATCACGTTCCTGCTCATGCAGAACGAGATTCTGCTCAAGCCCGTCCTCTACATCTCTCACTATTTCCGACGGAATCGAGCCGAGTACTACGACCGCCTTCAAGCGGTGCGAGATCGGGGCGAGTGGGAGCCCTGGCTCAAATTCTTCCTGACCGGCATCGCTGCCGTCAGCCTTGAGGCAACAGAAACGGCGAGAGCCATTGTCGACCTGCGGGAGCGCCATCGTCGTCTTGTCACCGAGCGTTTCGGGCGCGCCGCAGCGAACGGCCTGAATGTTCTCGAGGGACTCTTCAGTAGCCCGATCGTGACGGTTGGTCAGGTGCAGAAAAGTCTCGGCATCACCTATCCGCCCGCAAATGCGCTTGTGCAGCGGTTTGTCGACGCCGGGATTCTCTTCGAGATGACCGGCCAGGAGCGCTACCGCGTCTATCGCTACAGCCCGTACATCAACCTGTTCGCCGACAACCGTGAGGAGGCCCAGTTCGATTACGGGCCCTCTCAGGGCTAGTCGACCGCGCGCCCGTCACTCAAGCGCAGACGAAACGCTCAGCCGCGCGACGCTCGGCCCTTCCGCGCCGCGCTCGAAGATCCGCCTAGCGTGCGAGGTCGCTCGACCTCCTGACCTGCCCCCCGCCGGTCCCTCGATCATTATGAGAGCCCAGGGGGTTGGTAGCTGATCTCCAGCGCCGGCGGTAGCGGCCGGGCGGTGGAGCTGATCAAGTTGCGCAGCCGGCCGGCCGCGGGG